>JANQGJ010000011.1 GCA_028277395.1 Bacteroidales bacterium
ACCTCCGCCAAATGTTTCATCAATAGGAATCTCTCTGTATCCACTCCCGTTTTGAAGGGTAAATCCAAATAATGCAGCATCGGTCTCATCGGCCATAAAAACCACACAGCTGCCGCTTTGGTTTCCATCAATTATTGTATTGTGTTTATATAAGTCATCTCCTGTTGTGAGCATTAAACTTGCCAATGTGATGTTTTTTCCTATGAAATCCACATTTTCATAATATGTACCGGGCCAGACTAGTATAGTATCCCCATCAGATGAGGCAGTAATTGCATCCTGTATAATTGTATGGTCACCTGTTCCATCCTGTTTTACAGTTAATGTATCTGCGAAAGCTGAAGTTATTGTAGTTGATAAAAGAATTGTGATCAGTATTTTGAGTATTGAATCCATATAAATAAATTATTTGTAATGCAAAAAATCCTGTAATTTATACAATGAGTTTTTATTATAAATAATATTCAGTCCAATCCATATAATTTGCCTGTTGATTGTTTTAAATATTTAGTTTATCACCAGTTTTTTGCAAATTTTGTTGTCATTAATACTTAGTTTTATTATGTAAAGTCCTTTTTTGATTTTTTTATTATTATCCGATGCCGGATTCCAGGTAAATGAATAATTACCTTCCGGCTGTTCAATATTTAATAAAGTAGTAACCAGTCTTCCGTAACCATCATACACAGATAGATTAACTCCTGATCTTTCATTCAGATAATATTCAATATTTACATTATCATCAGCCGGATTTGGATAGAGACTGAATGAAAAATCATGCTTATTGTTATTCAATAATTTTTTATTCTTTAGTGAGATATAGTAGACACTTTTATTTTCCCCGGTTTTGATAGTCCTATTTTCATGCCTCATTGTTTTTTGATTTAGAACAAAATAATCATCAATACGATTCCTTTCAGTTGACTTTGTGCCAAAATGTTCCTCAAAAACAACACTGTCTCCCGGCTGGTCACCAAGATATGCCTGAATAACAACAGCAGAATCTTCGGGAAGTACAGTATTGGCTCCAATGCAGCTATCGTTAACAAATGCTGCCAGTTCAACCGGGTTTTCTGTGCTGTCAAGTTCAACCACCAAAGCTGAATAATCTGCAGTTTCAGTATATGAATAATACTGTAATTCTTCATCTATTAACGGGATGGGTGGATTACCTGCATAATTCCAGCTAAAATTCTCAATTGTAACTATCGGCTTTAATACCACCATTTCACCATAGCTTATATTGGTATTGAGTTTGTTGCAATACCATGGGTAAAGCGCAACTGGTTGCCCGTCAATTATTTGATGCAGACGTGTGCATGTAAAATCCTGATGTTTGATCTGCATTAGCTGGCTTTCATAATCAGCAACAGCGTCAAAAATATCCTGTTCCTGGAATAAGAAATATCCAACCCAGTTTTCCTCTTCATCAACCAAATCAATGGTTGTATATGGATTTTCCACTACACCAGTAAGTTCCAGAGTATTATAAGTAGTTTGAAAAAGTTGTATTTTATATCCGCGATAGCTGTACGAATCTTCCATGTCACCAGAATAGTTCCAGCCCATACCAGCAGGGATATCATAGGTTGCATACCTTAAAACAGGTGTTGAACCATAAGGATCGTAGTAATCAAGTTGCAATCTGGAATATGAATTCTCAAAATTATCTTTATGGAAAACAGTATTAGTTGGCCACGGGTCATAATTTCCAGATGATCCGTTACCTTCATGTCTTGGTATGGATATCCAGTTAAGCCCGGCATCAAGGTTAAGCTGGTCAGCCGGTGTAAAATTAACTTTACTTACACTACTATGCCCGCCATTTGGAAGATATATACTGTTTGTATAAGGATTTATATATGGTGTTGTTCTGTTGTTCATGAAAAACATAGCTAAGTCTCTTGTGTGGTCGTAATCAGGAAAGTATGTTGCAAAACCAAGTGGTGTTGATTCCCATGATGGATTGTCAGGATCAAATGAATATAAGCTTACCTGTCCATTACCTAGTTTTTCGGCATCTACCTTTTGGTAAACATAAATCCTTCCATCATATGGGTTTGAGAACATATTTGCTATTTGTCCGTCAACGGGCATTCCATTAATATTAAATAGTGCAAATTCGGGTTCTCCTTCTTCGCTTATATTTATGGTCCATATCTCAAAAATTCTATGTTCAGATGTTATTGTATTTTCTTTAACTCCAAATAGCTGATCATGTCTTTGGCTGTAGGCAATATCTATGAAGTGATGATTTGACTCTATCAATCCTGAAGAACTGGTTGGAGGGTTTAAGTAATTATAAGTATAGAAGCTATGTCCTGAAACAAATAGCTTACCATAGTATTGTGATGCATAATCACCTCCATAGTTTGCCGGGCAAATTACTTTTGAAGGATATTCACTTAAATTTAATTGCTTTTCAATAATATCTGAGAGGACGAGAATTTTCCCCGGAGGTACATTAGGGTTGCTGCTTTCTGCAAAAAAGATGCTACTGGCAACTGTATTGTATGGTTGTAATTTCTTTTCCTGAACATTTACAACAGCATATACCATTTGATCATGTGGGTTATAATTGAAATTTGCAGAATAATATTCAGAAATACTGTTGTAAATGTCAAAATCCTGTAATTCTGTAGATGATATTGAATTGTATTGGGGTGTTGTAGCATCAAGAATGTTTACAACAGGATTTATATCCGGATCTGTATCGTATTGCATATCAGACATAACATAAAGTCTGCCCTGGGGCGAAATAAACATTTCTTTGGCAAATTCTCCGGAAGGTAAACTTATTGGATCTTCCATACTAAAGTTGCTGGCATTAACTACAATAATTTTCGCATCATTTGGTTCGAATTTAGAAATTAAAAAATGATCCTGAAACGGATTGTAAATTACATCCCCGATTGCAGATGATATGTTAATATGATTAAGCGCTCCACTTTGAGGGATATAAGAGTATAGTCCTGTATTATGTGTGTTTAGGTTATTGTAGTACATCATTTTCGTACCATCATAATTCGCAACACAATGATAAACCGGATATCCGGTTTTCATATGACTGTTAATACTGCCATCCGTATTTAGCACTTCCAATCCGTTTACAACAGTATTATTTACAAACGATTTATTGCCAAAAGTTACTCCTTTGCCAAATGAGTTACCCTCGGCATTATACAGGTTTGAATAAGTATATGATGTGCCATTATATTGAATTCTGTCAATACCATCTTTTCTGTTTATTAATGCAGTAGTACTATTTACTCTTGTAAGGTAAAAAGATGTGTTCAAGTCATTTGTTGTCGTAACTGTTGAATTGTCATTTGTAAAATACTGAAATGGAACAAAATCATCATTTGTATCATCATACCGAAAAATAAATGTATGAGTATCTTCATACAGAGCCGGAACAATTTCGTCATTGTTGGGAGAGTAAGTTAATACCAGGTCATTATTAGCACTAAGAAACAAAGCATCTGTAATTCTCTTGCTGGGTGAGTTAAAATATTTAACAGTATTATCATCACCATCAATTACACAGAACCTGGGATTTGGAACAGTACCAGTAAAATACCTGTAAGGAAGTACAATTATTTTATGCACACCCGATTCATTGATATACAACACTTTGCCCATTTTAAACCAGTTTGTTCCACCAATGTTTTCAAATTGAATTGTATTAATATCAGAAACCCCACTACTTGTTATGTTTTTTATTTCAATTATTGATGTAGAGATCTGAGGGGTAACGTTTACATCTTTTAGTCCGAGTCTTACCAGATAAAAGTAGTTATTTTCTTCATTAAACACATAATTATTAATTTGATCACCATATTCAGATGATGTTTGTTTATCAACATAATGTAAAGTTGTATGCCCCTCTGTATTCGGTAATATGGTGTAATCAATATTATAAATCCCGAATATGGTTTTTTTATGATGGAAATTTCCGGTTTCATTGTCGTTTTTATCCCGTGAATTAGCCAACACATATAACCTGTGGTGTCTGTTTGCAGGTATAGGGTTGTTATCATCGTTATCATACCTGAGAATAACTCTTGAATCTTGTGAATCAAACTCTGTATCAAGGTAGTTTTCTCCTGTCAGGCCCGTTCTTAGTGATGTAATCCAGTAATTATGATTATTCGGAGGAAGTGGGCTTTGCTCAGTATTGATTACTAAGAGTTTTAGTTTTGGGGTTAAGGCATAAACATATTTATGGTTTGGTTCATTGTTATATACCATAAGGCTTTGGTCCGGTACATGTAGTCTTTCGTTTGAGTACACCGGGTTAAACTTGCCTACAGTCTCGGGAAAATAGATTTTCTCAATAAATGCATTTGTAGATGCATTATAAATAGATATACCATCAGCAGCATAGGCAAAGATCTTACCATTAGCTTCGATAATATCACCAATCACCGAACCTCCTCCGTTACCAGAGGGTATATCAATATTTTCGTATTCAAGTTGGGCATTCAGATTAATCGTGATTGAAAGAAATAATAAAAGAATAATCGAATTTAAACTGTTGGTTTTGGGAGAAGTAATTTTTTGTTGTGTCATCAGAATAAGTTTTTGAGTTAAGAATTATGGCATAAATATACGAAAAAATAACAATAAACATGTAGTTTATAATAAATTTGCCCCTTTTAAGTTTACCCTGTAATGAAGGAGAAAAAATTAGTAGTAATATCCGTTTTTTTATTTGCATTCTCATTGTTTGCAATAAATACAACGACAGTTTATTCCCAAACAGCAGTAGTTGAGGGAACGGTACTCGATAATAAAAATAAATCAATTGAGCTTGCTAATATTGCCATTTTAGGTGAGTCAGGGGGTACTACAACAGATAAAAAAGGATACTTTAAACTGGTTGTTCCTGCAGAAAAAGACATTGTTCTTGCAATATCCTTTGTTGGTTTTGCCGATAAGAAAATAGAACTGAATCTAAATGAAGGAGAGGTAAAGAAATTAAAAATACATCTTGAAACAATAACCACTGTATTGCCTGGGTTTGAGGTCAAAGATGAGCAGCTTAGGACCCAAAGTATGGTTAGGTTAAATCCGAAAGATGTAAATCTGGCTCCTTCCCTGAATGAAGGTGTTTCTGATATTATTAAAACACTTCCCGGAGTTTCGTCATCTAATGAAATGAGTTCCCAGTATTCGGTACGTGGTGGAAATTTTGATGAAAACCTTGTTTTTGTAAATGATATTGAAATATACCGTCCTTTTCTCGTAAATTCAGGGCAGCAGGAAGGTTTGAGTTTCGTGAATTCTGCCATGGTATCATCATTACTGTTTTCTGCAGGAGGTTTTGGAGCTCAGTACGGAGATAAAATGTCATCGGTTCTGGATGTGGAGTACAAAACTCCAACCGAGTTTGGCGGCTCATTTTCAGCAAGTCTGCTTGGAGCAGATTTAAGTTTTGGAGGGGTTGCAGCAAAGAATAAGCTTACTTACCTGGTTGGTGCCCGTTATAAAACTAATAGTTACCTTCTTAACAGCCTTGAAACCGAGGGGGAATATCAACCGGTGTTTATGGATATACAATCTCTTTTCACCTATAAGCTCGGGAAGAAATGGGATTTGTCATTCCTTGGTTATTATTCTCATAATAAATATAAAGTAGTACCGGCAAACCGTGAAACGGACTTTGGAACTTTTCAGGAGGTGATAAGATTTAAAGTTTATTTTGATGGTAACGAAACAGATCAGTATGATATGTACCAGGGTGGACTTACTCTTGGATATAAACCAAACAGGAGTACAAACCTGAAACTGATACTTTCTGCTTTTAATACAAATGAATCGGAAACATATGATATTCAGGGACAGTATTGGATAGGACAGGTTGAGAAATCAGAAAATGATGAAGGTCAGGGTGAAGCATTACAGACAAAAGGTGTTGGAACTTATCTGTTACATGCCAGAAATTATTTCGAGGCTAATGTGGTGTCTGCGGAGCATAAAGGCGCCGTTATTAACGATAAAAGTACACTAAAGTGGGGAGTTAAGTATCAGTACCAGGAGGTTGATGACAGGATGAGAGAATGGGAAATGGTTGATTCAGCAGGATATTCTTTGCCAAATCCACCACAGGATCCCGGAAGTACTAACCCTGTTAATCATGATCTTGAAGTTAAGGATTTTGTAAGTGCTAACAATACACTTGTAACAAACAGATTTGCAGCTTATTTATCAAAACAGTGGAACTTTAAAACCAAAAAAAATAATGAGATAACCTTTACGGCTGGTGTCCGTTCGAATTATTGGGATTATAACGACGAATTTTTGGTAGCACCAAGATTAAACTTTTCTTTCAAACCGTCAAAAAATCCAAATCTTGTATTTAGATTTGCTACAGGTATATATTATCAGACACCTTTTTATCGCGAAATCAGAGGGATAGACGGTGAACTTAGTACGGATGTTAAATCTCAAAAATCAACGCACTTTATTGCCGGAAGTGATTACAGGTTTACTTCATGGAACCGGCCATTTATTTTTACTACCGAAGCATATTTTAAATTACTTGATAATTTGATTCCATATTACATTGAGAATGTAAGGATTAGGTATTTAACTGACCAACAGGCCTCCGGGTATGCAGCAGGAATTGATTTTAAATTGTACGGAGAATTTGTAAAAGGTATCGATAGCTGGATGAGTTTGTCAATAATGCAGACAAAAGAAGATATCCACGGTGATTATTACTATGATTATTATAATGCTGCCGGTGAGATGATAATTTTTGGAACAACTACTGATACTCAGATAACAGATAGTGTTCGAGTTGAACCCGGTTATATTCCAAGGCCAACAGATCAGAGGGTAAACTTTTCGATATTCTTCCAGGATTATATACCCAACCATCCCTATCTGAAAATGCATTTACGGTTGTTGTTCAGTACCGGATTACCATTTGGTGCACCTGATTCCGAAAGATATAATCATACTTTAAGAATGCCTGATTACAGAAGGGTTGATATAGGTTTTTCATACCAGTTTATTAATGAAGGATCTACTTTCAAAAATGGAAACCCTCTCAAACATTTCAAGAATATGACTGTCAGTCTCGAAATATTTAACTTGCTTCAAATCTACAATACAGTTTCATATATCTGGATAAAAGATGTAAATAACAGGCAATATGCAGTCCCCAATTACCTTACACCAAGGCTTGTAAATCTAAAATTAATAGCTGATTTCTAAATTCCAGGATTAAAGAACTAAGATTTCGGTTTAATTCTGGATATCAACAAGGTAGATAATAAGCGACATAAACATATAAAGAAGTAATATAAAAGGTATTGCTACTACCTGGAGTAATAAAAGAAGTATCAGAGATATTCCCAGAAATATATATTTGGTCATGTTCTTTTTAAATCCAAATCCATTGAATTTCAGTGCAAACATCGGAAATCTTGAAACCATAAGTAATGAACCTCCTATTGCAACTGTTAAAAGAAAATATGTATTTGTTATTATCATGTAAAACAGTCCCCTGTCGTCGTATAAAAAGGTTCTGATAAGAGGTAATGATGCTACAAGTATAGCCATGGCAGGAATAGGAAGGCCTTTAAAGGTATAAGCCTGTTCGTTGTCAACATTAAAAATAGCAAGTCGCAGAGCACCAAATGCAGGTACAACGAATGCCAGAAAAGGAAGCAGGTTAAAGTTTTCAGAAGTATTTCCAGGTTGTCCGTGGCTGATATTTAACATATGAAATAAAATAAATCCGGGAGCTACTCCAAATGAAACAACATCTGCCAGTGAATCAAGTTGTGCACCAATCTCTGTTTTCGCATTAAGCAATCTGGCAGCAAATCCATCCAAGAAGTCGAAACCTGCTGCTATAAATATCATATATGCAGCAAGGTCTGCATTACCATTCATAATTGCATAAATTGACAAAACCCCTGACAACAGGTTTAGTAGAGTAATAATGTTTGGAATATGATTCTTCATAATACTGGTTCTTTTCGTCGAATTCAAATGTACATTAATTATCCTATATGGTATGGTTTGTAGTATAAAAAGATTTAATTTATAGAATGATGTTTAATGTTTGATAATGGAAACAATTTGCCGGGTTTTATGTATTAACATTATTTTTGCACAATCTTACTTGCTGGTATGAAAAATATTGGATTGATTAACATAGAAGATTATAATTACAAACTACCGGACGACAAAATTGCAAAATTCCCTTTGGAAAAAAGGGACATGTCAAAATTGTTATATAAACCTGGTTATAAGATTGAGGAAAGAAGGTTTGTTGATCTGCCTGAGTTATTACCTGAGAATTCGTTACTACTTTTTAATGAAACAAAGGTAGTTAATGCCAGGCTGGTTTTTAAAAAGAGTACAGGTGCTTCGGTAGAAATCTTTTGTCTGGAACCCGTGGAACCGGAAGTTGATATACAGCTTGCGTATCAGTGTTCATCTCCGGTTACCTGGAAATGTCTGGTAGGTAATGCGAAAAGATGGAAGTCGGGTATCCTTGAAAAGGAATTTGAGATTGATAACAGGAAAGTTATACTTTTTGCAGAAAAGCTTAAAAAACTAAGCGAAGGATATTTGATAAAGTTCAGCTGGAGCGAAAACAAAATTACTTTTTCCGAAATAATCAGCCATAGTGGTATGATACCCATTCCTCCATACCTTAAAAGAGAAGCCGTTGAGGTTGATAAAACACGTTATCAAACAATTTATGCGGAAAATGAGGGTTCCGTTGCAGCTCCCACTGCTGGATTACACTTTACCGAAGACATTATTTCACGTTTGAAGTCGAAGAATATTAAAACTGATCAGGTAACATTACATGTAGGAGCCGGAACTTTTAAACCTGTTGTTTCCGAGAATATTGCAAATCATGAAATGCATGCAGAAAAAATAGTTGTTGGATTAAGTACACTTGAGCAACTATATGACAATATATCGGAGAATATTATACCTGTAGGAACAACCAGTATGAGGACACTTGAAAGTCTTTATTGGATTGCACTAAAACTAAAATCAGGAGATACAGGTTTTGTTGTTGATCAATGGGATCCCTATGAAATTGAAAGTGAGGGATTTACATCTGCCGATGCATTGTTGTTGCTTATCAATTATATGAGAAGTAATGATTTAACAGAGATAAAAGGAGAAACCAGGTTGATGATAGCACCGGGATATGAATTTAAATTCGTATCCGGGCTTATAACTAATTTTCATCAGCCCAGAAGTACATTATTATTACTGGTTTCAGCAATGATAGGGGAAAGCTGGCGTGATGTTTATAATTATGCACTATCTCATAACTTCAGATTTTTGAGTTATGGCGATAGTTGTTTATTTTTGAAGTAACTAATATGCTATATCATGGGGAAAATTAAAATTATTCAGATTTTACTTGTTGTTCTGATATTCTATTCTTGTAATACAGTTCCTGTTACCGGACGAAAACAATTAACAATTATTCCTGACAATGAACTTATGGCCATGAGCTATCAGCAGTATGATGAATTCCTTAAGGAAAACCCTCCAAGTAAGGATGCTAAAAATACTGCAATGGTTAAAAAAGTTGGCAACAAGATTAAGACTTCAGTTGAGAAATTCATGGCTGACAACGATATGTCACATTTATTGGACGGTTATAAATGGGAATTTAATTATGTTGACAGCGACCAGATAAATGCATGGTGTATGCCTGGAGGTAAAGTTGTGGTTTATAGTGGTATAATGAAGGTAGCTCAGGATGAAGCCGGACTGGCAGTTGTAATGGGACATGAAATTGCGCATGCTATTGCTGATCATGGTAATGAACGTATGAGCCAGGAGTTATTCAGATCTGCCGGACAGGTTGGATTATTAGTTGCCCTGAACGAACAGCCACAGGAAACCCAGGCTTTGTGGATGGCTGTTTATGGAGTAACAACAGAAATAGGTGCAATGTTACCTTACAGTCGGTTACATGAAAGTGAAGCGGACAGAATGGGGTTGGTATTTATGGCATTGTCAGGATATGATCCCAATGAAGCACCAAAGTTTTGGAAAAGGATGTCAGAAGCATCAAAAGGTCAAAAACCACCTGAATTTCTTAGCACACATCCTGCCGACCAAACACGAATTGAAAACCTTGAAAAATGGATGCCTGAAGCAATGAAATATTATAGAAAACCAACAAAAACCATTAAAATGCATAATATGTTTTGATTTTATGCACTCTCCGGGCTCTTATCTAAATCAACCCGATTGGTGTAACAGCTTCAATATACAATAGCTGTTTTCCCTATTTAGGTTCAAAACAGGCATTGTTATATGGTAACCAAATGAAATTATCTATAAGAAAACTGTAAGTTTTCCATCGTTCAGGTATCGAAAAGCGTTACATTTTCGTTACATTCCATATTTTCGGATAGGAAATTTGTCCTCTGTATAATTCTGGCACTCTGTATATTTTGAAAAATGTAACGCAAATGTAACGCTAAAAAAAGAACTACCCAAATCAAAAAACATGTATTTCATTAACAATTTATTATAGTTTTACAATCAAACTATCGGACTTGTGTAAAAACAATTTCGCAAGCCTTGTTTAACTAAAATAACCAAAAGGAAAACTTCAAATGATATCTACGAAGTGATCCCTTTCTAAAATCCGTCAATGGATTTTCAACGGATGAATTAATCCGGGTTGGCGAGGTATGCAATTAATCCAAATTCAAAAACTTTTATTATGAAATCTAAATCTTTAATAACATTAATTCTGGTAACGATTAGTATTGGTGGATTCTCACAGGAAATATCATTCATCTACGATGAATTTGGTAATCGTACAGGCCGCAAACTACTTGTTATCGGTAAAATTGACAATGAAAATACTGCTGATAATGATCAAAACTCATCACAGCACAAAAATGTGGTTTCGTTTGATAAAAATCAAGTAGCTACTATAGACGATGTAACAGTTAAAGTAACTCCAAATCCAAACGAAGGTAAATTCATTGTGTCCATAACCAATCTGAGAGAGGTCAGAAATGCAGGATTCTATCTTCACTCTGTTTCGGGAACACTTGTATATGAATGTAATGACCCGTCAGATTCAAATTCTGTTGACATAAGCAGCTCAGAAAAAGGCACATACATATTAACCGTGGTTATAAACGGAACCAAAGAAGCATGGAAAGTAATTAAACTATAAAACCCTTATTAAAATGAAAAAAGCAGTATTAATAATCATAGTAATTATAGCAACTATAAACCTTATAATAGCACAAAGTGCAAATACGGATAATTATACGGAAATTGGTACTATTCCGGGAAGTTTATCAGTAACACCGGGTGGAGCAGCGGTGTACTCAATGAAAATAGAAGTTCCACCCGGTATAGCAGGAATGACACCGGAACTGGGATTGGTTTACAATAGCAATGGCGGAGACGGAGTAATTGGTAAAGGCTGGGGTATTGGTGGTATGTCGGTGATATCAAAAACTGCAGGAACGTACTACTTCAATGGTTTTCCAAAAGATGTAAATTTTAATAACGATCAGCTTGTACTTGATGGTAAGAAATTGATCAAAACCGACCCAAATGCCAATGAATTCAGGCTTGAAACCGATGACATGACAAAAATTATAAAGTCATGGCGAAGGTCGAAACTAAATGAAGGTATTAAATTTGTTGCTCACACCAAATCAGGGTTGAAAAAAACTTATGGTGGCACTGATGAATCTCATCTGATTTATGGTTCGGGAGCAAATGAGGCACTAATGTATTACATAAGTCGTATTGAGGACCAGTTTGGCAATTTCATTGAATATAACTACCATCAATATGACCTCGATGGATCTGTTTACCTGAAATCAATAAACTATGGTGATGATTTTAGAATTATATTTGAATATGAAGAAATGTTACCTGAACATGTTAAAACAGTGTATTTTACTTATGGAGCATATTCAAACGATTACTATAAATACACAAGTAGTAAGAGACTAACTAAAATATCCATCCGGAAAAATTCAAATGAAATCAGGTATTATGATCTGGAGTACACCCAATCCGGGCAGCTTAAAGAAGAAGTACTCTCCGGTGTAAAGCTGTATTCCGGGACAGATTCGTATAACAGCACAAAATTTGAATGGAAATCTACACTACCATCCGAAAATAAAATAGTTAACAACTATACTGAAGTAATACCAATATCAGCTTTTAAGCCCCTGTATTTTGAGAATGGTGATTTTGATAATGACGGAATTACGGACAAAGCCATATATTTTGATGACAATGGTGAAACAAAAGTTACAGTTAAGCTTAAAGGACAAACCTTAGTTCTGAATTATTCATACAGGATGAAACCTGTTGCTGCAGGTGATTTCAATGGTGATGGTTCCGACGAATTATTATATAAAAACTATTATGACGAATACAGGATTATTTACTTTGTATATAACCCTGACACTGAGAAATATGAGTCAGTGACAAGCAGTAAACTATTTACAAAGGAAGGCGATAGCGGTTTTGCTGCAGACATTAATGGTGATGGTATAACCGATTTTGTTCATTACGATAAAGAGAAAGACGGGATAATCAAGTATTACACAGGTAATATTGACAATTTCCTGGTTGAAAGTGGTATCAACTATTATATTGGAAAAGATTGTTCTTTATATCCCGGGGATTATGATGGAGAAGGTAAATATGAAATAGTTGTGGTAAAAGACATTACTGATTTCAGTATGATCGAATTAAACTATGAAAACACAGCATTTCATAAACATGGCATAGCAATTTCAGATGTGGACTCAAAATATAGTGACAGAAAAAACAGAAAGTTATTAAAAGAGTTTTTCCGGAGTGGCAGGCCAAACCTGCTAACCGGCGACTTTAATAAAGATGGCAAAACTGATATTATAACCTATCACAATGATCAAAACGGAATAAATTACTATTTCTCATACGGGTATAATTTTTTAAAACAAAATGAAGAACCAATATCAATGCCCAATGATGGTATTTATGCCAGCGATGTTAATGGTGACGGGTTAACTGATATCATTACCCTGGAATATGATGATGATGACAGAGCGATGGATGCCACATATTATTACACAAACAAGAATGGTCTGGACCTGGTTGAAGGAGCAACGTTTAGAATGGTTCAGGATTACGATCATGAGTCAACTACAATTAACCAGGTTAGTTTTGGAAACTATACAGGAACCGGGAAAACGGATATGGCATTTGCATCATTCATGCAGGATAGCGATCCGTATTATGGGATTTGTTTTGATATCAGAACATGCTATTATGGTGGTAAGTACTTTAATAAAATAACAGAGATTACTGATGGTATGGACAAAACTACTTTGCTACATTACCAGGCCCTGCCCTTAACCGATAATTATACCAGTACTGAATTGGAGCTGGAAAAACCAATGCGAAAAATCACACCTTCATTTTATGTTATTACAAAAGTAGAAAACGATAACGGGATGGGAGGTACAATGCGACCTGTTGAGTATGAGTACAAAAATGCTATTGCGCACCGTCTTGGCAAGGGATTTTTAGGTTTTAAAGAGTTTAATACCATAAACAGAATTGCAAACAGGTACCTCAGAAACGTTTATGAAATATATACCGGAACCGATGGAAAAAGCTACTACCACCCATACAAACACATCTCAGAAGAATATTCTCTAGAAACTGGTGAATATGGCAGGCAAATTATTTCCCGAACAACGAACGATATTACACATATTGAAAATCCTGATGATAGCAAAATATTCTTTTATTATGTGTACAATAGTTTTACAGAACAGTACAATTTTGACCTGGAATCTCCAGGTGTAAAGATGAAGGAAATTACAATTACCAAAGAAGGATTTGACAAATATGGTAATCCCGGTAAGATAACTATGATAAAAAAGGATAATAAAAATACTGATCTGTCAACTCATAAAAGTGTTTCGGAATTCAAATACTGGAACAATACAGAAGGGGATAACTGGGTTCTCGGACGACTGTATGATATTAAAGTAACCAAGCGTTATTTGAACAATAATACAATTCCTGTTAGTGTGAAGCACTCTGTTTTTACGTATTATGAAAACGAAAACCTAAAGGAATTTGGCAAACTGAAATCAGAAACACTGGAGCCGGAAAACGAGAATTCCTACATTAAAACATATACCTATAACAGTGATGGGAATATTGAGACAACAATTATTGACTCATATCAAAACCCTTCAGAGAGCACAAACCGTGTTACAGTAAATAAGTACAGTGATTTAAATGGAGGCAGGTTTGTAACCATGACCATCAATCCGCTGGAACATGTTAACTATTTTCAGTATAACAATACATGGGGCTGGAAAACAAAATCAACTGACCCTAATGGTTTTTCTGTTGATTACCAGTACAATAGTTTTGGAAGGCAAATAAAAGCCAGTTTTCCCGATGGTACTTCAGTACATACAGAAGTATCAGGTGTTGAAACCGGAGATGAACATAAGGCTACGAATTCAGTTTATTATGTACGTGAAACAAAAGACGGACATGCTCCGGTTACTACGTATTTTGACAAGTTGGGAAGAAAGTTAAGAAATGTAAGAAATGATGTCTCCGGCCGGTTTATTTACCAGGACTGGTATTACAACTCTAAAAATGGGTTGGTTGAATCTGTTTCAAAACCTTATTTCTTAACGGCACAAAGGTTTTATACGGTATTCTGTTATGATGAATTAAACAGACCATCAATGAAAATACTACCCGGGAGCAGGATTTATACAACTCGTTATTCAGAATACAGCATTTTCGAAACAAACCCTGAAAATCCAACTGTTGAAAAACGGTTTGATGTAAACGACAACATTGTAGAGATAGTTGAAAATGGTATAGTAACCACGAAACTTCACAATGCTGACGGGAAAATAATTGAAACAACAATAAATGATAAGGAAAACACAAAGATTAGCTGTAAATATGATATATTTGGACAACTAACAGAAATAAATGACCCTGCAATTGGCAAAAAGGAATATAAGTATAATTGTTTTGGTGAATTGTTGGAAGTAGCACATAACGGTGTGATTGAATCAAATGACATAGAATACGATAAACTGGGCAGAATACTAAAACACAATGAACCGGGTACCGGAATTACTGCATTTAGTTATGATGAAGCCTATATTGGTTTACCCGATGAAGCAGGTTTCTATGATTATCAGAACGGAAATGTATTTCTGAACAAGCTAATTTACGATAACCTGGCCAGGAACACTGAAATAAAAGAATCAATAAAACATGATGGAACCATTCAGGAATTTACCACACATGTTAGTTATGATGAATACAGCAGGCCTGAAAAACTAACTTATCCATCAGGATTTAGTATAACCCGTAAATATAATCAATATGGGTTTATGCATAAAATCGTGCGCGATTCGGATAGTAAAGTATTGTGGGAAGGGTTTAATATGACTCCAAAACACCAGTTTACAAAGATGGTTTACGGTAACGATATTCATGTTGTGAGATTATATTATCCCGAAACAGGATTACCAGCCATATTTGCTTCTGGTGAAGATTTTGAACTAGTATCTGTACAACATAATTTTTATCATTGGGACAAGGTCGGGAACTTAACCGAAAGAACTACACATTTGTATGATGGAGCAACAAGTGAGCTGACTGAAGCTTTTAGTTACGACAAACTCAACCGGTTAATAAGTGTAAATCTGAAACATATGGAAACTATAGTTGATCTTGAATATGATGTCTTAGGCAGAATACTTTACAAAAGAAGCGATAATGAAGACTTCCATGTAGCTGACAATTATTACTATGATGAATACGGACCAAATCCGTATAAGCTGGAACAAATTGACAATAAACCTGCCTTTTATAATCCGGTGGAACAAAACCTGGAATATACCTTGTTTGATAAAATATCAAACATAACACAGTTCAATACAAATGCCAACAAAGCAAACGAACTGAATATTCATTACGGGCTGGGACACCAACGTAAAATACAGGTGATTGAAGATTATGATAATAATACAACCGAAACCAAGGTGTATATTGGCGGTATTTACGAAGAAATAACAACCAATGATGTTACGAAAAAGGTACATTATCTGTCCTCGCCTGATGGTTTATTTGCCATCTATTCTGTGGATGAAAATAACCAGAAAGAGTTCAACTATGTTCACAAAGACTACCTGGGCTCCATTGAGGTATTAACCAACGAAGACGGCGAGGTTGTTGAAAGGCTTAGTTATGATGCATGGGGATTACGACGTGATCCTGAAACATGGATACCATACTCAGGGAAACAAACCACCGCAACCGACAGGGGATTTACCGGTCATGAACACCTGGATATGTTTGCCATGGTAAACATGAACGGCAGGATATATGACCCGGTAATAGGTTATTTCTCAACACCTGACCCGGTAATCGGAATACCCGGAATTTCACATGGGTTTAACCTGTATTCATATGTTTATAATAATCCTTTGCGTTTCACTGATCCAACAGGTTTCATGACATCGGAAATACTGGATATTGGTGCAGGGCCTGCATATGCTGATATGTTTAAGGCAATTGTTGAACTGGCCGAAAGTGGTGCAATGGATGATGCAACCAGCTATTTTGCTGGTGTCTTTGCTGGTGTCTTTGATGCTGCAGTAGCTAATGGAGCATCATCGGAAGCAGCTGCAAACACAGCACTTGCGGCAGCAACAGCGGCATTTGCGGAAAGTCCGTTTAGTAAATCCTCAGAAAACCCAATGGTAGGTGCTCAAAAAACATTTGGGAAAATGATGGAAACATTGAATAGTTATTCCAAAGGTAAAATATCAGGGCAACCAGGAGTAGATATGAAGCAAGACGCATTTAAGGGATATGGAGACGGATCACGTATGGCTACAGCTGGGATGAAAGTATCATCAAATGGTCAGATTAGTTTTGATTTTTCAAAGACTATTGTGCAAAACGCAATGGCAGGTACTGAATCAAGCATGGGAGGAGGAAAAAACGCAAACGCTGCGAATACAAGTGTTGCTCTTGTAACGCTTGGGGAGGTTGTGATTAAAGGTAATTCAGAGAAGGCTGGAAATTTACAATTAAACTCCTCAGCTTCATATATATATGATGGCCAGTTTAAAACCGCTCCGTTAATTCATCAACTGCAGGCAGGACAACATGTAAGGGTTGAAGTGAAAAATATGAATTTTTTAGGAGTTCAGTTAGATTTACAGGATAAATCACGTTATACTTATGAAAAAAACTGGCTAGGTTTTGAAAGAAAAGTTTACACTGGAGATAGCTATTCAATGGTTCTATTTCCTGGGCAATCAAGAACTTTTGATTTTTATTGTTATGGTTATGTACCAATGATATGGCAATTTGAAGTTGGTACAAACATGAGTGATGCTGCAAATGTTAGAGTGAGGTTTTATAGTGACTGGATTCCAGGTATGCTTTATGATCCCAATCATCCAAACAGATAAATGATATGAAATCAATTTGTAAAATATTAGGTGTTATTTCAATAATATATGCGTTAGTAGCATGTAGCGAGATAGAAGTGCATAGAGAATACTATGCTAATG
>JANQGJ010000097.1 GCA_028277395.1 Bacteroidales bacterium
CGTCAATAAAGCACTTGTAGTTTATCAAAGTTGTCTTGTTGTCGGGCTTTTTTTAACCCCATTTTTTCATGAAATACCGCGTAAAAGTCCTCAAAACAACCAAGCAGAAGAAACAGAGTTTGGAATAAGGGCAACTGTTTTTTTACGGTGTGCCTCCAAACAAATGATCTCGCTTCTTTGAAAAAAATATCAACAGGACAATTTATGCTTGATTGGAGATATTGATTACTTATTTTCATTTGATGGGATTGGTATTGAAGATAAATTCAGACATCTTAAGCCATAAATGGGTTCTGCCAAATGACTCAATTTGTTTTAGGTATGTTTTAGGGGAAATAAAAAAGCAGCCACTATTTTTTGTAACTGCCTGATTACTAGTAGCGGGGGCCAGATTCGAACTGACGACCTTTGGGTTATGAGCCCAACGAGCTACCTCTGCTCCACCCCGCAATATATTTTTATATGTTGTGAACGTATTAACTACCGCTGAAAACGGGTGTGCAAAGATATATTTTGTTTCTTTGCTGTGCAAATTTTTTTCAAGATTTTATGCATAAAGCAGGTTTCGTAAATATTATAGGTTATCCAAATGTCGGAAAATCAACTCTGATGAACTCAATGGTTGGTGAGAAATTATCCATCATTACCTCCAAAGCACAAACTACAAGACATAGAATTATGGGTATCGTTAATGGCGACAACTTTCAGATCGTATATTCCGATACTCCCGGAATAGTGAAAGACCCATCGTATAAAATGCATCAGTTTATGAACCAGTATATAAATATTGCTCTTAAAGATGCTGATATCCTTATACTCATGACTGAACCTGATTATCCGTTTGCAGAACTGGAAATCATAGATAAATTCAATGCATCACAAACAAAGGTTATCATTGTAATTAATAAAATTGATCTTTCCGATCAGCAAACCATTGTAAAACAAATGGAAGAATGGAAATCGAAAATGCCTCTGGCAGAGATTATTCCTGTTTCAGCTATTAATGATTTCAATATTGAGAAACTATTCGATTTTATAATAGAATTCCTGCCTGTACATGAAGCGTATTATCCCAAAGATGAGCTTACTGATAAATCTATGAGGTTTTTTGTTTCTGAAATTATAAGGGAGAAAATTCTTGTGAATTATAAAAAAGAAATTCCTTATTCAACGGAAGTTGCTGTTGATCAATATAAAGAAGAAGATAACCTTATTAGAATCTCTACAATTATTTATGTTGCACGCGACTCCCAAAAAGCTATAATACTGGGACATCAGGGACAAGCCATAAAAAGAACTGCTTCAGCTGCCAGAAAGGATATTGAAGAGTTCATCGGTAAAAAAGTGTTCCTTGAAATCACGGTAAAAGTAAGTAAAGACTGGCGGGATAACGAGAGTACTCTTAAACATTTTGGATATACTCAATAATTTATTAATATTCTTCAGAAATTAATACGCTTTAACTAATTTTGATGAACCGGTTTAGATTAAAACTTTAATGCAATGAATAATACAATAGCCATAGTAGGCAGGCCAAATGTTGGTAAATCAACTTTATTCAACAGATTAATTGAAAGCAAGGAAGCTATTGTTGAATCGGTAAGCGGCGTTACACGCGATCGTATTTATGGAAAAAGCGACTGGAATGGTTACGAATTTTCGGTAATTGATACCGGAGGTTATGTTCATGGTTCCGATGATACTTTTGAAGATGAAATAAGAAAACAGGTACTATTCGCCATTGATGAATCAGATGCAATTATTTTTGTTGTCGATTCACAGGAAGGCATAAACCCCCTGGACGAAGATGTTGCAATACTCCTCAGAAGATCGAAAAAAAAGATATTTACTGTGGCAAACAAAGTCGATACGCCTGACAAAACACTGAATATTGCAGAGTTCTATTCTCTGGGTCTGGGAGAGGTATTTCCAATTTCAGCAGTAAATGGCAGCGGAACAGGAGATATGCTTGATGAGATTGTTAAAGTTTTTCCAAATAAAACCATCAGTGATGATGAAACTGACCTGCCTCGTATTGCTTTTGTTGGCAGACCAAATGTTGGCAAATCATCAATTATAAATACACTGCTGGGTGATAAACGTAATATAGTTACTGATATAGCAGGCACAACACGTGATTCTATTTATACAAGGTACAATGCTTTTGGTCATGATTTCATGCTGGTTGACACTGCCGGTCTTCGTAAAAAAGGGAAAGTTTATGAAAACATTGAATTTTACTCAACCCTGAGAACAATACGGTCAATTGAAAACTCTGACGTTTGTGTTGTTATGATAGATGCTCAGACCGGTATTGAAAAACAGGATGTTAACATATTCCATCTTGCTCACAAAAACAACAAAGGAATTGTGGTTGTTGTTAATAAATGGGATTTGATTGAAAAGGAAACCAATACTCATCTGAAGTTTGAAAAAGAACTTAAAGAAAAAATAGCTCCATTCACTGATGTCCCAATTGTATTTACTTCTGTGAAAGAAAAGCAACGCATTTACAAGACACTTGAATTGGCAGCAGATGTTTATAAACGACGAAGTCAGCAGATACCTACATCAAAGCTTAATGACCTCCTGTTACCTATTATTGAGAATACACCTCCACCAATGGGTTCCAGAGGCAGGTATATCAGAATTAAGTATGTGATGCAGTTAAAAACTCAAACGCCTATGTTTGCTTTTTTCTGCAATCTCCCTGATGATGTAAAGGATTCCTACAGAAGGTTTCTTGAAAACCAGATCAGGGTAAATTATAATTTCACAGGTGTCCCAATCAAAATATATTTTAGAGATAAGTAAAGAATTTTTAATGGTTCTCTGAAATAATGGTATATATTAAATTTACAAATTATGGACACAATCAGAATCGATAAATGGCTATGGGCAGTACGGCTGTATAAAACCCGTTCGCAAGCCGCTGAAGCTTGTAAAGGTGGGAAAATTAAAATTAACGGCCAAAATGTAAAAGCTTCAAGAGAGGTAAAAGAAGGTGATGAAATTGAAGTTCAGCTAACGGGAATACTCAGGAAAGTTAAAATACTTAAACCTGCAAAAAACAGGGTTGCAGCCAAACTGGTTCCCGAACTTATGCTCGACCTTACTGCTCCGGAAGAATACGAAAAACTTGAAATGATCAGGCAGTTTAAAAGTGAAAAACGCGACCGTGGAGCAGGCAGACCAACTAAAAAAGACCGTAGAATAATAAACAAACTTAAGAATAATTAACTTCGTAAACTATGAGAAATAATAACACCATAATACTATTGTTAATTGCAATTATCATTTCTGTTGCATCATGCTGCAAATCTCCAAAAAAACCCTTTAGCTTCGCTTTTTACAATGTCGAAAACTTATTTGATACTATAGATAGTGATAATGTTAACGATGAAAAATATTTACCAACCAGCACTGTAGCCTGGAATACCGAAAGGTACAATCATAAGCTTGACAATATCTCAAAAGTAATGATGAGTATGGATACTACAGGTCTCCCTGCATTATTTGGTATATGTGAAGTTGAAAATCGGGGAGTTGTAGAAAATCTTATCGTACATAAGAATCTGATTCATGCCGGTTATAAAATTATTCATAAAGACAGCCCCGATGAGCGTGGAATTGATGTTGCTTTGCTCTACAAGCCTGAAGTTTACTACCCGGTAAAAAATACTTTTATTAAACCCGAGCTTAAAGATGGTCCTGAGTCAAAAACCCGCGATATACTTTACTCCAAAGGTACTATTTACAATGATGACACTATCCATGTTTTTATAAATCACTGGGTTTCAAGGTGGGGCGGACAGGCTGAAACTGAACCCCATCGTATTCAAATTGCCAAAACCATCAAAGGAATAACTGATTCAATTCTGGATATAGTACCTGAAGCAAATATTATTATTGCTGGTGATTTAAATGATAATCCTACCGACACTAGCATTTACAATGTACTGTATGCCAGAGAAGTACTGACAGACAACAGCCGATTATCAAACCTCTCGCTGAAACAGTATCTTGATGGAAAAGGATCGTTATACTACAAAAGCTGGGACATGTTCGACCAGATCATAGTATCAAATTCACTGATTAACGGAACCAATGGATTGAAGCTAACCTCAAAAGATCAGGTTGTTTACAAGCAAGACTGGATGTTATATCAACCACGGGAAGGATCACCAAGACCATCAAGAACATCATCTGGTAAAAATTATTACGGAGGATTCAGTGATCACCTGCCTGTGATGATAAATATTGAAATGACAGGGAAATAGTTAGTTCCCGGTTTTCTGCATTTCTTTCATCTTCTTTTGGTCAACTTCTATTTTAGCCTGTTTCCTTTTGTCGAAATCTATTTCGTTATCGAAATCACCTGCTTTGTTGTAAAACTTCCAGATTCCAGATTTCTGACCTTTTACAAACTGCCCTTCATAGTATTTTTTACCATTGTCGTGGTAGGTAACAGTTCTTCCTTCCCGAATACCATTCTTATATTCCCCTTCGCTCCATAGCTTTCCATCACGATAAAATGATTTCCAAATCCCATCACGTTTCTCTGCGCTACTTAACGGGCCTTCTTTCAGCACATTACCATCTTCATAATATTCCCATTCATAGGTTGCAAACCGTTTGCCATCAACCATTTTGTAATCACGTTCAATCTGGGCTATACCATTGGTATATCTGCTGATAACTTCTTTTCCTTCAAGGTTCTTATTTTTCGGAGTATTTTCGTTGCATGCTGAAAATACCACTGCAATAACTAGAAATAAAAATATTCTGTTCATATGTATTTTTGTTACCTGTTAAACTCTAATCTTTTTGCTTTGAAATTATTATTGATCTTTCCATTATCATACACAACATTACCATTCACAATAGTTGAAATGATCTTTGAATGAAATGTTTCACCTTCCATTGGTGACCATCCACACTTATACATTAGGTCTTCTCGTGAAACTTTGTTTTCATTGTTCAAATCTACCAAAACCAAATCAGCAAAATATCCCTCACGGATGAAACCTCGTTTATTAATACTAAAAAGTACAGCCGGATTATGACACATTTTTTCAACTACAGTTGTAAGCTCAAATATGCCTTTGTGATATAACTCCAGCACAGCGGCTAATGAATGTTGTACCATAGGTCCACCTGACGGTGCTTTAAAATAATTCTTTTGCTTTTCATCTAAAGTATGTGGTGCATGATCTGTAGCTATAACATCTATTTTATCTTCTTTTACAGCTGCTATTAATGCATTTCTATCAGTTTCTGATTTGATAGCGGGGTTCCATTTAATAAAATTGCCCTTCCTGTTATAATCATCAGATGAGAACCAAAGGTGATGAACACAAACTTCCGCTGTTATCTTCTTTTCACTTAAAGGTAATTCGTTTGAAAAAAGGCTCATTTCCCTCTCAGTAGTCAGATGAAGTATATGAAGCCTTGTCCCGTATTTATCAGCCAGTTTCACTGCCTTTGATGATGACAGATAACAAGCTTCTGCCGACCTTATCAACGGGTGAATATTAGTTGGTGCTTCATCACCATACTCTGCCAGATATTTTGCATTGTTATTTACTATTGTACTCTCGTCCTCACAATGTACAGCCACTAAAGTTGGTGCCGAAGAAAATATTCCTTTAAGAGTTTCTTCGTCATCAACAAGCATATTCCCGGTTGAGGCTCCCATAAAAACTTTGATACCACAAACAGTTTTGGGGTTTGTCTTAACAATCTCAGACAGATTATCATTTGAAGCTCCCATATAGAAACTGTAGTTGGCAATAGAGTTTTCAGATGCTTGCAGGTATTTCTCTTCAAGTAATTCCTGTGTTAGACAATTTGGAATTGTGTTTGGCATATCCATAAAACTGGTTGTACCTCCAGCAACAGCTGCTCTGCTTTCCGTGTAAATATCTCCTTTGTAAGTTAAACCAGGATCACGAAAATGAACCTGATCATCAATTACACCCGGTAATAAATATAGTCCGCTTGCATTAATTATTTCATACCCTGAATAATTCGGTTTATATTCAGCTGATTCAGGTACTATTCTCTCAATTTTATCATTTGTAATAAATACATCTCCTGAATAGATACTACCTTCATTTACAATTGTTGCTCCTGTTATAACTTTCCTAACTGAACTCATGTTCTTGTTTTAGCACAAATATGCCGGTATTTTGAAATTTAAAACGTCTTAATTGGCTTAATCCGTCCTACAATATTTCTAAATCTTAAATCAAGTATTCCAAAAATAGCTTCTTTGAAGATACTTTTGTTCATTTTTGATGTTCCTTCTGTACGGTCTGTAAATATTATCGGTACTTCAACAACTTTAAAACCAAGCTTGCTGGCAGTATATTTCATTTCTATCTGGAAAGCATAACCTACAAATTTAATACTATCAAGATCAATAGTTTCAAGTACTCTCCTGGTCCAGCACATAAATCCGGCAGTTGTATCCATTATTTTTAATCCGGTAACGATACGCACATACATTGAAGCATAATAAGACATCAGAACCCTTCCCATTGGCCAGTTTACAACATTCACTCCCTTAATGTATCTGGATCCGATTACAGCATCAGCCCCATCTATGGCTGCAGCATTGTAAAGTTTAATAAGATCATCAGGATTGTGTGAGAAATCCGCATCCATTTCAAAGATGTACTCATATTCATGATCAAGTCCCCATTTGAAACCACTAATATATGCTGTACCCAATCCCAGCTTTCCTTTTCTCTCAAGTATGAAAAGTCTGTTATCAAATTCCTTCATTAATTTGTGAACAATCTTTGCAGTTCCATCAGGACTATTATCCTCAACTATAAGTATATCAAAATCCTTTTCAAGGCTAAATACTTTACGTATAATCCGTTCTATGTTTTCTTTTTCGTTGTATGTAGGTATAATAACCAGACTATCATTCATAGTTATGAAAATATTTTTTGCAAAAATAATTTAAAGTTCATATGAACAAACTTATTATAAAACGAATTTGTATAATAGTTAGTACATTACACAATCAGAGATTATTGTTTACATTAATATCGGACTGAAGTGATAAAATATAATCACCATTCAGGTACCACACATCTGCTGCTTCTAGTTGCAAGAACAGAGTCAAAATTATAGAGGCTTTGCTGCATTATCACACCATTTTCATCATGACATTGTAAACAGGAGCCAACTCTCAATATTATCTTTTGCTCCTCAATATTAAACGGAAATAAGTCTGACCTGGTTGAAACTTTCTTTTCTGCTGTATATGAGTTAATACCAGAGAAATTACCTGGAAAACCAATCCAGGAATCTTCAGGCAGATTGTCATTTGGATTATTCTGATAGTATGAGTCGAATACCCAGACAGCATCAATCGTGTCGAATATTAACTCACCTTTGCCATAACCCAGTGTAACGGGATTGGAATGACATGACTTGCAACTTCTACCGGTTCTGCTTGTTGTATGAGGTGCTGAAGGTGCAAATAATCGTTCGAATATTAATGAATCATGCAAATCTGTTGAGAAACTGCCAACATCAATTGTAAGAACCATTCCTGGAACAACCGGTATTATTTCCTTATTTTCAGCTTTTCTTCTTACACCCAGGGCGGGTAAACCTGCATTAAATTCTCCTGTAAACTCAACCCATGATCCATCTTTTTCTATATTTTTTATCATATCGTATCCAGGTTCATCAGGATCGTATTCATTATGACACCCAATACAACTTGGCGCCCAGGATGAATGACATGAAGAACAACTTAAATTATCATGGGCTGATCCCTTTGTACAAATATCTCCCGGCGGATTGAGGATATATTTTGTTCCAAGATTTTTAGAATATAAAAACAACGAATCATCAGTTACAGAAGTGTTAATCAGAGGAATATTTCTTTTCCTGGTAACCAGAAATTTTCTGTTAGTAATATCACCATAGCGCATGGAGGCAATAATTGCTGATTCATTATCGAGTTCATTTGTTGTAACAATATTTGCCTTTCCATTGAAATGACAATCCTCACAACTTATTGTATTCTGGTTTTCCTGATGGGGATAGTAAACCCCGTCTCCCATTAACTCATATGAATTATGACAATCAATACAACCTAACCCGGCTTTATGGTGAATGTCTTCCTGAACATATCTAAATACTCTGTTGCCTTCAACTAACCTGTAATTACTGTCAAATACAACTTCTTCCTTTTTAAGAACCGTTTCATGCCAACCTTCATAATTTGTAGATATCCGCCCAGATCTGCTATGACAACCAAAACAATGCTGATTTGTAACATTCATACTAACAGAAGGGTGATATTTCAAATAAGAAGTATCTAGTTCGTCAACCTGACGATTAAGCCATGCAGTAGCTGCAAATTCATCATAATTAATATGACAGGCAAGACATCCTCCTCCCCTGCTTTTCTCATCAACAGGACCTGTTTTGGTTTTTGGATTATCAAGATGGCATCTTACACACAAATTCTTCAGGTGCTCATCTGCTGCCGTATTACCCAGCGTACTAAAATCAGTAAGAAGATCCGGCGATTCCTGTTCATTAAAAACATACCTGTCAACACTTATCATACCACTTAGGTTTGACATCAGGTTACTGGATTTTCTTTGAACTATATCCGTATGACAATCCATTGTTCCGCAACTTATATCTGCATCACTAAAATTACCGGGAATCAATCTCATGCGTTTGTGAGCTCCATCCTTACTACCATCAAACGGATTTCCGCCATGACAGGCAAAACAGCCTATAGCTTCAGGGTTATGAGATGCAGTAAATCCGGTCATTCCATTATGACAAACCAAACAACTCTCTTTTCTTCCTGATATCACAGCATTCATTGACAATTGGTCCTCATCAAATTCACTGAAAAAACTAACTGAAGACGTACGAAATGAGTTCATCACAGAATAGGAATAATTCTTCTGCCATGGCCACACCCAGTTCCAGTTCTCACCTCTGAAAAACATACCTGTTAATGTCAGGATCAGATATACAAGAGTAAATATCAATAATAATCGTTTACTTAAAAATCTGACAACTTTATTGCTATATGGTATAATGAAAATGAACAACACAAACATTAATATAATTATCAACGAAAGTCCCGGATTGCTAAGCCAGTGCAATATTTCCTGAAACCCGACAAAATACCAGGGACCTTTTACAGTTTTGTTAACTCCATCGTGCAGTGGTGCTGTAAACAGCAATGACATTACCACAACAATCAATGAGACAATCAAAAAAGCATTTTCTCTAGGCCAAACCTTTTTCGAATGTTCGTATGATATAACAACAATGAAAATTGTAAATGTGGCAATATGATGAACATAAATCAGCTGCAGGTTCCCTTCCTGCCCCATTAAAGAGGCCGACAACAAACTTCCGAACAATGGTACTTCTTCAATTAAACTGTTAAGTATTCTCCAGGCTTGTTTTGTGTCGGCGTCACCTTTCAACAGAAATCCGGTCAACATTGCCATAAATATGACAATCACACCCAGTGAAAGTCGCAACCATACTCCTTTTTTTAATGAAATTTCTTTAGCTCTGTTAAAATGATCCCATATATGAATCAAACTAAAAACCAGGAAAAAATGAGCACTCCAGAAGTGTATATTCCTTATAAAAGATGCAGCAGGATTTAATATCATCATATTGCTGATAG
Source organism: Bacteroidales bacterium (assembly GCA_028277395.1). GTDB lineage: Bacteria > Bacteroidota > Bacteroidia > Bacteroidales > F082. Next base: position 9,698 of record JANQGJ010000097.1, read on the forward strand.
ACAGCATAGGATTATCTACATCATAAGGTATAACTAATATTATTCCCGATATTAAGCATATAACAAGCGATGCCAGAGATATTTGTCCGTATGATGCCTTAAAGAAACTCCTTATAAACATATTCAATGATCCTGATTTATTTTTCTCATTCTACGGAATAGAAGATCCCATAATTGATAATATTACATCAAATTTTGAGTAACAAATATACAATTTAACATTCAGCTGGTAGCAAAAACAAATAAGGAACAGGAAGAAGGGAAACAGGCTAATATTTTATAAACCTTTTTGCGTTTGTATATTCAGATTCAGATGAAAGCCGGTAAAAATATATCCCTGAAGGAAGATCATCAATTTCAACTTCAGCAACACTTTTCGAAATATCCAAAAACCTGGTTGAAACAATCTCTCCAAGTAAATTAACTATCTCTAGCATAGGTTCCTGACCGATTACGGCATAATACTTAAAACTGATCTTATCATGTGCAGGGTTCGGATATGCATCGAACAACTTCATTCCATTTTGCTTTGAAGATGTTGTTTCTCTGATATCTGTTATCTCAGATCCTATACATACTGTAAAATCATCGAAATAGAATCCATCTTTTTTAATGTGCTGGTCACTAACAAGTACAAATCGAAACTGAACCTTTTTACCAATAAAATCGGTAAGATCTACCTCTTCAAGAACCCATTCACTTTCTCCATCATAAACAGGTTCACCTTCAGGCTGGTTTTGAGAACCAGGATGAGTATATAGTCCCTCAAGAGCTACCCAATCACCATTACCGATTTCTTTTATCATAAACTGGACATAATCATAATCTGCCTCTACCTCCCACATCGCCCAGAATTTTGCAAATGCAATCTCAGCCAGGGAAAGGTCAATAACACTATCAAGAACAACAATATTACTATCTTCATTTTCATATTTACCATCCGGTGAATCAGTAATTGATGCAGGATCACTATAATAATATCCCGTTGTGTTATCCCATTTTGAAGAAGACCAGTTACCCATATTATCACCACTATCTTCAAAAACCGAAATCAGGTTACCATAAACCTTTTCAATCGTATCAGCAACAATATAATCTCCATTATCAACTTCAAGCAGGTACCTGAACTTATCACCAACTTCCACGTTTTCGCTCAACATAAATTCTATCGAATCAACTCTTAACTCGGACAATCCAAGATTCTCAAATATCACATGATCACCTACAAAATCAAGTTCATCACCCAATGGTTGTATACTTACTGTAAATTCCTCGGCAAACTTAAGCCCGATCCTTTTTATTTCAAATTTCAGATATCCGTCAGCAGTTCCCATAAAATATGGCGACTCATCAGTAAGCCTTGCGTATTTTCCGGCGAGTTTGGCAGCAGATATATTTTGCGACATTTGTTCTTTACACAAAGGTATTATCCTGCTTATGGTAGGCCAATGACCATCAGACTGTGATCCAACCTCAGGAGTAAAAGAATAAATTTTATTCTTGGATAGTTGCTCTCCATACATCCAGTCATCAGATGCACCGTTTGTAGGGTAAATAGTTGTACTTCCGGGTCCAAAGGTGTAATCATTATTTTCTGTCATTAAGATTGACATATCTGTAAATCGTTCATCGTCAATACAAGGATCTTCGCTCCAGCCCCATGAATACAATAACATATTACCATATGAATGATAATTCAATGCAATTTTAAAATCGTTTGATTCACAAAAATCCCGTATATTTTGAATTTCAGGTTCAGAAAAAGCCGATGGGCCACGGTATGTATCTTCATCAGGATATGGCGATGATCCCTGGTTATCAAATCCCCATTTGTAACCATAATTCCTGTTAGGGTCAACTCCAAAGATACCACTACCGTTATCTCTTCGGTTTTTCCTCCACATACCACCACCATTTGGATTATTCTGGTGATTATACTTATAACCGTCAGGATTAACAACAGGAATAAAATACAACTCTGAATTGTTAACCAAATGTTTTATCTCATTATCAGTACTATAATTTTCGAGCAAATACCACATAAAAAAGATTGTCTGCTGAACACTTATAGGTTCATTTGAGTGGTGGCCTCCGGTATACAGAACTTCCGGCTCATTTTCATTGATATGAGCATTATCAGATATTCTTACCCAGTATTGAAACCGTCCTTCATGTGTAAGGTTATCATCAGAAAGAGTTGCCCGTTGTGATATGAGATGAGGATAAAGTTGGTACATATCATCAATCTCTTCCAACACTTCTTCCAACGTATAAAACCCTCCCATTGATCCGTATTCAAAATTTACAGGTACAGTCCATCCGTTCATCTTATCACGTACTATGTAGTTTTGTTCATCCGACGAAGCCCGCGATTCGTAAAATAGGGAAACATCTTCGTGAATAATTGTGTAAGCTATATCTGATTCTGTTAATCGGTCAATTTTAGAACATCTAATGTCTGTTTCTAAAAATCTGCCTTCAACATAATGACCTTCGGTAACATCAATACCAAGTTTTGTGATTTCTTCAAGGTTGGTTTCAAATAATGATATCCTTACTTTTGAATAAATATCCTGAGATAATAACTGGGTAGACAACAATCCTATTATGATAAATGATAATAAATATCTCATAACCCTATAATTTAATTATAACAGTTTTCAACCGGATATTAACTGCAATTAGCAATTTGATTCTATACTGCTGGTATTAAAAGCAGAGTATCGTTTCTCTTATTTCAAACCAATATTTTGATTCTCTTTAACTTATTGTCTATCTCAAAGTCAATTTCTTTCAGTGGCAGTACAGCAGGGCCTTTTGTTACCTTTCCATCCAAATTAAATACCGATCCATGGCAGGGACAAAGTAGTTTATCACCTTCAAATTGATCGATTTTGCAACCCAAATGCGTACATCTGGCAGAAAAGACTTTCGTCTCATTTCTCCTGTTCACTATAATAAAGTCACCATCAAAGGTAATCAATTTATTTGAATTAAAAGGAAAATCAACATTTTGTTTACTATTTATCGTTCTGTCTCTTGATACCATCTTATCCCAAACTACCGTTATACCAAGCATTAAACCTACAATGGCTGACTTTATAAAGTAACGGCGCGATTGTTTATTCTTTTTCACAAATTCACAATAAATTCACGAAAATAGCCAAATAGTTAATAAAATAGTGTTGATATCTCTTTTAAAGATACAAATAATACCTCACAGTAAACTATGTTTAAATAAGATTAAGATACCTATTTTATATAATAGCAGGTAATTTTGATTCATTAAATTGCGAATATCAATCAGCCAAACTTTGAGATTTTGTCTAATTGATCAGGTTTAAGAACTTCAATGGTTTTGCCTTTTGTTTCGATAAGACCATCTTCCTTGAATTCTTTCATAATACGAAGTACACTTTCAATTGATAGTCCGGTTAAGTCTGCAAGGTCTGCTCTTGAAATTGGCAGATTAAACTTATTGGATTTAAACACCCTGTTTGCCAGGCATAACATTAAATCAGCAACAAGGCCTCCTGACTGCTTTCTTGTCAGACAATAAAAACGTCCATATACCTGAGCAGCATTCTCATTCTGTATATTTGCAATTTTATAAGCAAACTGCCCGTTTCTCCGCATAAGGCTCTTGAACACATTAACATCTATCAAGCTGGCAATAGAATCTACATATGTTGATGCTGAATAAATAAAAGCATTATTTCCTTCGTAGATAGATGACAATCCAATAAAGTGATTTTCCGGAATCATTTTCAATATTAAATCTTTCGACTGCCCTCCTATATAAACTTTAACCAGCCCCTTTTGCAGAAAAATAATATGTGATGCAAAAGATCCCTGTTTTGCTATTACCTCTCCTTTTTTGTACTCAATATCTATTGTATTCTTGTTCAACAAGTCTTTCTCTTCGTCCGTTAACACTGTAAAACACTCCGATTGAATATTCTCTACGATACAACTTCCTGATGGATTTACCTTCTTCATGCCCCCAAAATTTTGTGGCAAATGTACAAATAATGTAAAAAACCGTCTCACTCCATGGATTTTTATGTCAAATTACAATTTTTGACACATCCAATTACAATGTTTCTATCTAAATACATACATATGATCGGTTACTTTTGTTAAAAAATTAACATTAGAGGAAACTGAAATTAAATTCTAACACTTAAATCTTTAAAAATGAAAAAATTATTGAATTATTTTTTAGTTATGATGCTGGTACCGGCATTATTATTAACAAGCTGTAAGGACGACAACGACACTGATCCACAAGTTGGTGATTTCACCACATTATCTGATTATATGGTGAATACTGGTTACGATCTGCCTGCATTACTTGAAGGTTGGGTAATTGACCCAAAACCAATTGCTGACGGTGGCATTGTTGATGTTGAAAACGAATGTACAATTCCGGGATGGACTGTATTTGACATCAGAAATGCAGATGATTTTAATAGTGGACACATAAAAGGTTCAATCAATGTTTCCCTTCAAAACATTGTTACAGAAGCTCAGGCAATTAATGACATTGACAAAATACTTGTTGTATGCTACTCAGGACAAACAGCTGGTCGTGCAGTGATGGCATTACGTCTTTCTGGATTTCCAAATGCAAAAGTTATGAAGTTTGGATTCTCTGCATGGTCAAACAATTCGGTATTCGACAAATGGTCTGATAAAACTGCTAATATTGCAGATGGAAATGCAAATTGGGTTACTACCGAATCACCTGCTCTACCTGTAAACGGATTCCCAACATGGACTACAACAACAACTGATGGTGCAGAAATATTAGCTGAAAGAGTTACTCAAATGCTGGCTGGTGAAGGCTGGGGAATAAAATCAGATTTAGTATTGGATGCTCCTGCTGACTATTCAATTTATAATTTCTGGTCAAATGCTGATTACATTGGATACGGACATTATACAGGTGCTTATGAATACAAACCTATTTCATTGGCTGATGATATTGTAACTGCAATGAATCCTGAAAACGACAACCTGATTTATTGCTATACTGGTCAAACATCATCATTTATTGTTGCCTGGTTAAATGTATTGGGTTATAATGCAAAAAGCATTTACAATGGGGTAAACAGCTTACGCTATGATGCTCTCGTAGCTGGTGGTTCACCACACTGGCATTTCCCATACCATGAATATACATACGAAGTAACTGAATAATAAAAGATTAATTATAGGAGGTTGTTTGTAGGTTATTCTATGGGCAACCTTCTTAAATAATAAACAAAAAACACCGGTAAAAATGAAAAATGCTTTATTATACATAGGATTAATTATCCTGTTCGCTATTACCTCAGGTCCGGTATCCGGACAAGGCTGTGTGGAAACTACTTCCGATGACGGCCCTCAGATTGTTGGATATATACAACCTCAGTTTAATTCATATTTTTTTGGAGAGAAAGATAATGGTGATGCTGTAAAACCAAGTACTTTCTTCTTTAAAAGAGCAAGAGTTGGTATAGTTGGATCCATACCTTACGATGTAAGTTACTATGTTATGGCTGAGTTTAGTCCTGGATTATCTGGTGGAAATCCATATTTACTGGATGCATTTGTTAGCTATGCTCCATTTGGAAAATATTTAAAATTTTCTGTTGGGCAATTCAAATCTCCTTTCAGCCTTGAGTTAAGCACACCATGTTATGCACTGCATACGATAAACAGATCCACAGTTGTTAACAATCTTGCATCGCCATTTCGTGATATAGGAATTATGTTCCTTGGTAGTTCCGACTCATTGTTCGGAATTCATGATCTGATTTCCTATAAAATAGCTGTTTTGAACGGAACAGGAATCAATGTTAAAGATGATAACAGCAATAAAGACATAGCAGCAAGACTGGTAATTGCACCCTGGGAATGGCTTAAAGTTGGTGGTAGTTACCGTACTGGGTTAGTCGAACAACAAGTCCAGATAAATAATGAATGGGAACAAAAGAAACGCACCAGGACCGCATTCGATTTAACTTTCGAGAAGTGGAACTTTATGTTACAGGGTGAATACATAATGGGAGAAGATATTGGTGAGATTGCTTCAGACGGAGGTTGTGGAGGAAAAGCTACAAATAGCGAACTCCCTACATATGATAAAGACGGATTTTGGGTAGCAGCCATGTATATGACTCCATGGAACCTGCAACCGGTTGTTAAATACGAAACATACAACCCTGATGGTTCTAATTATAGTTATCTTGATAAGGTTCAGAACTACGACCAGAATACCCTGACAATTGGTTTGAATTATTTTTTAAACGACTGGACAAGAGTTCAGGTAAATTATCTCTATAACTCCGAAGGTAAAACCGATGGTGTTGTTAATGAATATGATAATGATGCATTAATGATCCAGGTTCAGGCTAAATTTTAATAAAACAAACATTAATAATAGTTACAATGAAAAAATATAGAAATGTATTAATTGCAGGTCTGGTACTGGTACTATATTCTTCAGGATTAATGGCACAGGGTGATATAATCACCGCAGCTGAATTCATGAAAATGTTCAAGACCAATAAAAACATGATCGTTATAGATGCCAGCAAAGCTGATAGTTATAAAAAAACACATGTTAAAGGTGCAGTAAATATTCCACATAAATCGTTATATAAAGACAGCGAAATAGAAGGTTTAATAAATGATCCGGCCAAATTAGCTGCTCAATTTGGTGCAAAAGGTGTAAGTGAAACCAAAACAATCGTTGTATATGATGGTGGATCGCAGAAATATTCATCAAGAGTTTACTGGATTCTTAAGTATTTGGGTGCTCCTGATGTTAAATTACTTCATAAAGATATGGACTCATGGAGAAAAGCCAGGGTTCCAATAACAAAAATGCCTACTAAAGTTGTAAAAGCAACATTTACACCAAAAGTAAACAGTAATATTATTGCTGATATTGATTTTGTTAAAAGTGGTAAAGCTATTCTTATTGATGCACGCACAGCGGAAGAGTTTAACGGAACATCTGACAAAAGTGTTGGTCATATTCCGGGTGCTGTAAATATTAACTACAAGGAGGTACTTACCGACAAAGATTCATTTAAGAATAAAGCTGAAATGGAAAAATTTGTTGCAAAATATCAGCTTTCTGCCGACAAACCAATTGTTGTATATTGTAATACAGGCATAATTGCTACTGTAATATATGCATCATTGAAAAACATCATGGGCTGGAATAATGTTAAAATCTATGATGGTGCGTACAAAGAATGGGAAGGAAAAGGCAATAAGTTTGCCAATAAAGCAGGTGTTGTAACCTCAAAAAAGGCGAAAAGCAGCCCATCTGGTGGTGGTTGCTAATTAAACTTAAAGAGAGTCACCTGACAACATAAGGTGATTCTCTTTTTCTTTCAGTTTTAACCACATCTTACCCGCACCTCATAACCAATATTACCATGAATAATATAACCAAGGAAACATTCAATGGTTTAACAAAGACCGAACAAGTAGTTCTGGTAATAAATTCTGGTAAGAAACTACAAACCAGGAATAGTAAGAAACATTTCATACAATTGTATCAGTTATCTGACTTGTTTGTTGAATTATTATATGAACGCACGAAAAAGATCATAATAGAGATTAATACTCCCTCAAATCACAGTATAATCAAGAATTATGAAATAAACGGTGATGAATTTTACATACCATTTAGTTAAAAGGAATTTTTTCTCATTGGATAAATACCGAAAGCTGCTATTAGGTTACCTTTTAGCAGCTTTTATTGTATAAATGTATGGATGTAAATTGAATATTTGTAAGAATTAAACCTACCCTTTTTCACTTATCTTCTTTAATAGCTCATAATTCAGTATCTCAAACGAATTACCATTAACTTTTATGGTTCCAATATCTGATAAATCCTTAAGCGCTCTTGTAACACTTTCACGGGTTGAACAAATGAGAGCGGCCAGATCATATCTTTTCAGTGGGATTGTAAATATTCTGCTTTTATTGATCTCATCAGCAAAAAACAGCAGGGTATCGGCCATACGTCCGTCAAGCTGTTTTTGATGTACATTAACAAACCTGTTGAAATAGGAGAGTTCATCCTGGCATAAATAAATAACCAGCTCTTTAGCAAATGCAGCATTAGTTGAAAGCAATTGCTTAAACGATGTTATATCAATATAACATACTTTTGAGTTCTCAACAGCCGATGCCGAATACTGATGAACTTTACTCGTTAGAACAGTTTGTATACCAATATAACTTCCGGGTTGCACTATTTTTAATATCTGATCAGTACCCTTTACTCCTTTCTTATGAATTTTTGCAAGTCCTTCTTTTAAATAAGCTATATGTGAAGACAAAGATCCTTCCTTAATGATATTCTCATCGGCAACCAGATCAACTTCTGCACAATTTTCCTGCAAAAGTTGTACTTCATCCTGTGTCAGTGTTTCAACAGCCTTTGATCTGATTTTGCAAAATTCACAATTCTCCATCCAACAAAGTTAGTGATTTACAATTGAATTTCAAATGATTAAATGTGACTTTAATCACTTTTTTTTGTGCTTCGTGTATAAATGGTAATTAGCATAACTCAATTATAAACCAATCAAATGTCTAAGTAACAATGATTAACTATCACATACATCATGAAGTTTACAAATCAGACTGTTAGTATATTTGAATATGATGAAAGGGTGATTTTAAAGTTTCTATTATTAACTAAATACATAAGGTTATGAGAACAGGATTAAGAATATTTTTGCAGTCATCAGTTACTTTTGCGTTCATTTCATTTGTAGCGTATATTCTAATAATTTCAGCTGGTTTTTTTAGTTGCTGTGCAGGATTCTCAGAAACAATCTACAGCAAAATTGTTTTAGTTATCGGAGCAGTTTCAATAATAACTATCATTGCATGTACTATAAAAAACTGTCATAAACAATGACGGTAATCAGGTGATATCAGGAATTAAAGTAATATAAAATCCAAAATATTAAATGATAAATTATTTATAATTAGGTATAATTAATTGTCAAATTACACTTTCTTGTTGCCTTGTATTTATGTGCTAATTCATGACTTTATTTATACTCATTCTTAATAACGCTATACCCTTGTATTTCTGCACCTTACAAAATCACAAACCGTCAGCATAGTAATTTATTTTCAATATAAATTAGAATTGTACACCTCTGATTATCTGTCTCTTATAATTTTTATGACATATATCACACTTTTTGAAAATTATCTATACCTCTGTTTTTGTGACACTTACATATCAAGCTTATTAAGTTGTCATTTATAGTTTATTAACTATTTTGGATATACATTTGCAAGCTATTATATGTATATAATCATATATATAGATTTAATCGCTACATAAGCACAAATAAATAAGATCTGATGAAAACAAGAAGGGATTTTATTAAAATTTCAGCCGCTGGTGCAGGTGCTGCAGCTATAGGGTTAAGCGCTATTAACTGGAATGGTATAGGTAAAGCACAGGCATCAGGTTCTCAGCATCCTGTTAGTGAAGAAGAGATGACTTCATTTCCCACATACTGTGAAGTATGCTTCTGGAAATGCGCAGGTTGGACCTACGTTGACAGAAACAACAATATCCGCAAGATAATCGGTAATAAAGAGGATCCTCATTGCAGCGGACGATTGTGTCCCAGAGGTACCGGCGGTGTTGGTATGTACACTGATAACGACCGTTTAAAAACACCACTCATAAGGGAAACAGTAAATGGTAAACAGGGATTCAGGAAAGCTTCGTGGAGTGAGGCCCTGGACTTAGTTGCCTCAAAAATGAAAGAGGTTGCTGAAGACTATGGTCCTGAATCATTTGCATTATTCAACCATGGAGCCCCGGGAGCACATTTTAAACATCTGTTACATGCATATGGATCAGAAAATGAAGGAGAACCTGCCTGGGCACAGTGCAGAGGTCCCAGGGAAGTAGGTTTTTCTGCAACATTTGGAAGCTGGATTGGATCTCCTGAACCGACTGACATAAGAGATACAGACTGCCTTGTTCTAATTGGTTCACACCTTGGAGAAAATATGCATAACGGCCAGGTACAGGAAGTATCAACTGCAATCGACCGAAACGCAACAATTATTACAGTTGATCCCAGGTTAAGCACTATTGCGAGTAAGTCAAAATACTGGTTACCAATTAAACCGGCTACCGATATGGCATTACTGCTATCGTGGATACATGTTCTTATTTATGAAGATATATACGATAAAAAATATGTAGAAAAATATGCCATGGGATTTGAACAACTCAAAGATCATGTAAAAAATATGACACCTGAATGGGCCTATGGCATAACAACAATTCAACCTGATGTTATCAGAAAAACCGCACGCGAAATGGCCAATGCTTCACCAGCTGCAATTGTTCATCCGGGAAGACATGTTGTTTGGTATGGCGATGATAGTCAACGTGAAAGAGCTATTGCCATTTTGAATGCACTATTGGGATCATGGGGAAAAAGAGGTGGTTTTTATTTCAAAGAAAGCATAACCGTTCCAAAGTACCCACATCCGGAATACCCGCATGCCCACTGGACATGGAAAGATAATCTGGACGGTAAGTATCCTTTATCAGCAATGGGTATTACAACGGAGCTGTTAAAAGCATCTATTCCGGAATTTGAGTATAAACATCCCATAAAAGCATGGTTGGTAGCTGGTACAAATCTGCCATTAACCATTCCTGACAAAGAATTATTTCAAACAGCAGTTCAGTCTGTTGAATTCCTTGCTGTTGTCGACACTATGCCAATGGATATTACATCTTACGCAGATGTGATTCTGCCTGAATGTACTTATCTGGAAAGATATGATACAATACGTTCTGCTCCACATCGTGAACCAAATATAGCCCTTAGAATGCCGGCAGTTGAACCAAAATATGAAACAAAACCATCATGGTGGATTGCGAAACAACTTGGTGAAAGACTTGGGCTTGGTGCATATTTTGATTATGATGATTATACCGAAGTCCTTGACTGGCAATTAAAAAAACTCGGAACTTCACTTGAAGAAATGCAGAAAATTGGTATTAAAAAGTTCGACAGACAATCCGGCCCACTTTATCTTGCCGATGATGAAGATTACACCTTTAATACTAACTCAGGTAAAATTGAGCTTTATTCTACTGAATTTGAGGATCATGGATTTGATCCAATGCCAAAATTCACACAACATCCGGAACCTGAAGAAGGTTTTTACCGTTTAATTTATGGAAGAGCTCCAATGCATACTTTTTCGAGAACTTCAAACAATCCGAATTTGTATGACCTGATGAACGAAAATGCTGTCTGGGTTAACCCAAAAGTTGCTGAACTCTGGGATTTAAAAACCGGACAGATGGTGTGGTTACAAAATCAGGATGGTGTAATATCAACATTCCCGATTAAAGTAAGAATTACTGAAAGAATACGATGGGACTCTGTTTATATGGTACATGGCTTTGGTCATGCGAATAAAAAACTTACCCGTACCTATGGACGAGGTGCCAGCGATGCCAAATTAATTACAAATATTATGACCGACCCAATGATGGGAGGTTCAGGTATGAGAGGAAACTTTGTTACTTTTTTAACAACCGACCCGGGAAAGGAGGATAACATATGAGATACGGAATGGCAATTGACACAACAAAATGTGTAGGATGTAGCGACTGTGTAGTCGCCTGTCAAACTGAAAACAATGTACCACATGGTTATTGCAGGGACTGGATAGTCGAGAATGTGGCTGGTAGTTACCCTAATGTTGAAATAGAACTGAGATCCGAACGCTGCAATCATTGCGAAAATTCACCTTGCGTAAGATGTTGCCCTACAGGCGCAAGTCATATCGTTGAAGGGGGGATCATTATGGTAACTCACAACGAGTGTATTGGTTGCGGAGCCTGTATCGAATCTTGCCCTTACGATGCAAGATATTCCCACCCGGAAGGTTATGTTGACAAATGTACATTTTGCCAGCACCGCCTTGAAAAAGGACAAAACACAGCATGCGTTGAAGTTTGTCCTACAAAATGTTTACATTTTGGTGATCTTGATGATCCTTACAGCGACGTATCAATCGCGCTTAAGAACAGAAAATGGAAAGTGCTTGCCCCGGAAGCTGGAACCAAACCTCAATTATTTTTTCTTACTTAAACAGGGATAAAGAGATGAAAGAAGAACTATTTATCAGCGGACGAAATATACCAAATATTGATCCATATTTAAATATCTGGCACTGGGAAATACCGGTTTATCTGTACCTTGGAGGTATTTCTGCAGGAATTATGTTTTTTGCAGGTCTGTTTACTATACTTGGCAAAGAAAAAGAAATGCCTACCACTGTAAAATGGAGCCCGTTTTTAGTTCCAGTTGCTCTTGTACTTGGACTATTTGCTTTGTTCCTTGACCTCAAACACCAGTTATTTTTCTGGAGACTGTATACAACTATCAGAATTGAATCGCCAATGTCGTGGGGAGCGTGGACACTGATGTTTGTAACCCCTATTTCGATGATTTGGGCAGCAGCCTATCTGAAAGAATTGATTCCAGGGTGGAAATGGAAAATCAACATACTCGACCAGTTTGAAACACTTGTAATAAAAAACAGAAAACTTCTTGCATGGGCTATGATGATACTGGCAATCATACTTGGTGTTTATACAGGTATATTATTATCTGCGTTCAATGCCCGGCCTCTCTGGAACACAAGTATTCTTGGACCGCTGTTCCTTGTTTCCGGGTTGTCAACAGGTTTAGCTGCAATAATTTGGATGTCGAAAAGCCATATGGAACGTACCGTACTTACTAAAATAGATATAATTTTAATAGGTGTGGAATTGTTTCTGATCATTCATTTATTCATGGGATTCCTGGCAGGTTCTGCTGTAAAGATAGAAGCTGCTGAATTATTTCTTGGAGGACCATTTACAACCACATTCTGGGGTATTGTTGTGATTCTTGGACTAATAATTCCGGTTATTCTTGAAATACTTGAGCTTAGAGGTCACAAAGTTCCCATATGGATTCCGTCGTTACTGATCCTGTTCGGTGGCCTGGTTTTCCGTTTTATTATGGTTGAAGCCGGTCAAATTACCAGGTTCTTATATTGATAAACCTAAAATACATCAATGAAATGGATACAAAATCAATAGATAAAAAAATTCCTAAGTACATAAATCCATATTTTGGAGGAGTACTGTTAGGCATTCTGCTACTGGTTACCTTTTATATAACAGGAAGGGGATTGGGCGCCAGCGGAGCAGTTAAAAGTGCTGTTGTAACAACAGTTGAGAAAGTAGCCCCTCAACATGCTGAAACACATGATTTCTACAGCAAATTTATTTCAGCAGATCATTCACCAATGTTTAACTGGCTTGTTTTTGAGTCAATCGGAATATTCATAGGTGGGATACTTTCAGGGGTACTGTTTGGCAGAATTAAAAAACTACGTATTGAGCATTCTCCAAAAATCACCGGTAAAACAAGACTTATTGCAGCAGGAATAGGCGGAATCCTGTTTGGATTTGGCAGCCAGCTTGGACGTGGATGTTCAAGTGGTGCTGCACTAAGTGGTACTGCTTCAATGTCTTTTGGAGGATTACTCGTTATGATATTCTTATTTGGTACCGGATATGTACTTGCTTATTTTTTTAGAAAATTATGGATTTAAAAATTATTGAGTTATGGGACCTTTAATTCCTTTAGGACAAATAGCAACTGGCTGGGATTTCGTAATAGCCTTATTAATAGGTATTGCATTTGGCTTTATTCTTGAATCAACGGGATTTTCTTCATCAAGAAATATTGCAGGTGTTTTTTATGGTTACAACTTTGTTGTTCTGCGAGTATTTTTTACTGCAGTAATAGTAGCAATGATAGGATTACAGTACTTTGATTATATGGGTTGGATTGATTTAAACCTTATTTATATTCTTCCAACATACGTTAATTCGATGATAATTGGATCCGTTTTAATGGGACTCGGATTTGTATTAGGAGGGTTCTGTCCCGGAACCAGTTATACAGCTATTGCTATCGGAAAACTTGATGCCATTGTGTTTACTGCAGGATTGTTTTTAGGTATTTTCATGTTTTCAGAGCTATTTCCATTGCTGGAAAACTTGTATTATGGCGAAAGTTTAGGTAATGTTACGATTAGTGAGATACTTGGGGTTTCAAACGGATTAATCACTTTTCTTTTCGTTATTGTAGCTTTAATTGCATTTTATGTAACATGGTTAATCGAAAAAAGAGTTCGTAATAGAATAACTGAATATAAATTTTAATTATGAATAGGAACTACTTGTTATTAACAGCGCTATTGATCATACTTTCGGGTGGATTATTATTTCTTCCTGAAAAATCAGATATAAATCGGGAAAATCCTGAAGATCTCATGTGGGATATTGTACAACCTACCAGGTACCTGTCAACTGATAAAGTAGCAAAGATGATCATTGAGAAAGATCCGTTGCTTTTATTAATTGATGTTAGGGAAGATTACGAATTTGAAGAGTTTACATTACCCGGAGCCGTTAATGTACCATTTGATAGTATATTGACTGATTATGCTGATGAGATTCTAAGTATAGAAGATGTAAATACTGTCTTAATCTCAAATGATGATATCAGGGCAGATCAGGCCTGGGTGATTGCCAAACGGCTTGGATACAAAAATATTTATGTTATGAAAGGTGGTTTAAACTGCTGGATAACAACTATTATTCAACCAGTTGAACCAGCAGAAACATCGCCAATAACCGAATTTGAACTGTATAAATTCCGTCTGGGGGCCAGTGCTTACTTTACTGGAGCTGAAATCCCTGAAGAATCTGGCGAAAAAAAGAAATTAAACGTAACAAGAAGAAAGAAAGAAACTGTAGTTGAAGGCGGTTGTTAGTCATTTATTAAATACTCAATTATGCATATACACGAATTAAATCCAAAGAAAACAATAATCGCTCTTTCAGTATTTATTGTAGTGATAGTCATAGGATTATCATCCATATCCGGCCCACGACTTGAGTACAAACTTTCACCTGCCGAAACTATTGAGCTTATTACATGGGAAGAAGGATATGTTTATCCCTATGAACTGGAAGATATACTCGGAGGAGTTGTAGATACAGTTATTCTGATCGATATTAGAAATAATTTTGATTTTAGCAGAGGTCATATTCCGGGAGCAGAAAATATTAGCGCCATTGAATTGCTCAATGAAGAAAATATCAGCAGACTAAAGAAGTTAAAGAAAGAAGGAATGTGTGTTATGATATATGGTGATTCACAGCTTCATGCAAATGGCCCATGGATGATTTATCGTCAATTGGGCTTTAACAATGTAAAACTTCTTCTTGGCGGTTATGATTACTACGCACAATGGAAAGACAACCTTGCTGACACATATGCAGAGGATGGGTATCTATTAGGTATGCCAAGACACGATTATGCTGATGTTGCTGCAAATGCAGGAATCTTTGATGAAGATGATGGTGATAATAAAAAACCACTTAACATCACCCGAAGAAAAAAGACAACAGTTGTAGAGGGAGGATGTTGATCAACATTTTATGCGAATAAAAAAGGGGCTATAAAGTCCCTTTTTTTGTTATTCATTTAATTGAAATCCTATCCTGTTTTTGAAATCCCTTCCATTCGACTATAATCCAGAATAGTTAGAACTTTACCATCCATTGATATAATTCCGTCCTTCCTGAACTCAGATAAAGTTCTAATAGTGTTTTCTGTAGTCATCGAAATCAACTCACCAATTTCACGTCTGGTAATTGGCAAACGAAATTCCTGGCTTTTATAAATTCGATCAGACAAAAACAACAAAAAGTATGCAATCCTGCCTTTTACCTGACGCTGCCTGATTTCAAACTGGCTTTCAATTATATCATCTGAAATATGGCTGATTCGATTCAATATGCGTAACGCAAATGTACTGTTTGATGTAATAACTTTTTGCAGGGCTCCAAGTCCTACTTCACAAACTTTAGTTTCTTCAATCGCAGAAATAGAATATTTATAAACAGAATTAGAAAATATGCTCAACAGACTTATAAAATCTCCTGGCTTATTTATACTTAATATGTGATCTTTGCCGCTTTTGTCGGTCTTGTATAGTTTAATTAATCCACTTCGAAGGTATAAGAAAGAATTAATTGACTCTCCTTCCTTTCTTATAATTTCGCCCCTTTTATAAACATATTCGGTCCTTGAATTATTTATTTCCCGGTACTCGCTATCGTTTAACGGATCAAACAAAAGCTTCCTGTATATACAATAATTGCAGGAATCAATCTCGTTACTTATTTTCATTCTAAATTATGGTTTTGCGCCTATTTCATGACATATGTCATACCATTACATCTTTATATCTAGTTTTATAGATATAACTTTGTCTGTTCAAAAATATTCATTTTTAACATGAAATAAAATAATAATACCAAATTAAATGAAAAAATTATTAATTCTGGGAGCTGGTACAGCCGGTACAATGATGGCGAATAAAATGCGTAAAGCTCTGTCGCGAAGTGAATGGGATATAACAATAGTTGATCAGTTTAAAACTCATTATTACCAACCCGGATTCTTATTTATTCCGTTTGGGATATATAATAAAAATGATGTAATTAAACCCAAAAACGACTTCTTTCCTGTTGGTGTAAATGTTATTTATTCAGAGATCAGCAAGATAGATCCTGACCATAATAAAGTCATTCTTAATGATGGTGTTGCTTTAAAGTATGATTACCTGTTAATTGCAACAGGAACAAGAACTGCACCTGAAGAAACCGATGGCCTTACCGGTAAGTTATGGTATAAAGAAATATTTGATTTTTATACGATAGAAGGTGCTGTTGCTTTGGCAGATTACTTTAAAACATGGAAGGGGGGAAAATTAGTTGTAAATATTACTGAATTACCATACAAATGTCCGGTTGCACCACTTGAGTTTGTTTTCTTTGCAGATGCATTTTTTACTGAAAGAGGAATGCGTGACAAAGTTGACATTACCTATGTAACCCCATTACCCGGAGCTTTTACAAAACCCAGAGCTACAAAAATGCTTGGTGAATTACTGGAACAAAAAAACATCAATATTGTTCCTGATTTCAATATAATGGAGGTTGATAATGATAATAAAAAAATAATTGATTATGGCGGTACTGAAGTACCCTTTGACTGCCTTGTTTCGGTACCTACAAATTTAGGTGCAGATTTCATTGAAGCAAGTGGACTTGGCGATGATATGAATTTTGTAAAAACTGACAAATTTACCCTCCGCCAGGTTGATTTTGAAAATATATTTGTGATTGGAGATGCTGCAAACATACCTACTTCCAAAGCAGGCTCAGTGGCTCATTTTGCTGCTGATATAGTTGAAGAAAATCTCATGTGTGCCATTGAAGGAAGAGAATTTACAGGTAAATTCGATGGTCATGCAAACTGTTATATCGAAACCGGTTATGGCAAAGGTACTCTGATCGATTTTAATTATGATACCGAACCTTTACCTGGTTCCTTTCCGTTCCCCGGTCTTGGACCATTTGGCTTGCTTAAAGTTACAAGAACAAATCACTATGGTAAACTTCTCTTCAGGTGGATTTACTGGCATATCCTTCTAAAAGGAAAAGAAATGCCAATTGAATCCGAAATGCAAATGGCCGGCAAAAAACTTTAATGCTCATTCTATTAATATTCTAAAGATTAAAAACATGGATAATAATAATATTCAGGAGCAGATAAACGACATAAACCGTAAACTAGATATTGTACTTGAAGAGATAACTGCACAGAAAGAAGCGCGTCAATCAATTGAAGATTTGACTGCCGATTTATCACTAATTGGTAAAGATGTATTTACATCAACGGTTACTGAGCTTGACAATGCCGGTGTTGAAGTTGACGGAGAAGCTGTTAAGATGCTAATACTGAAATTAATCAGAAATGTTGATACCATTACGGAATTATTCGAAATGATGGAAAGCGGTAAAGACCTTATTGCTGATCTGTCACCAATTGTCCGGCAAATCGGACTTGACGGAATGCATCTTATGTATAATATCGAACAAAAAGGGTACTTCGATTTTTTCAGAGAATCGATTAAAATACTTGACAACATTGTAACACATTTTTCTGCTGAGGATATTAAACTGCTGGCAGATAACATTGTAACGATTTTGGAAACCATTAAAAGTCTTACCCAGCCGGATATGCTAAAGGCCATTAACAGTGCTCTCATTGTTTATAAAAGTATAGATGTTGATAACGTTGAGGAATATTCATTATTCAAAGCAATGAGAGCTATGAATTCAAAAGAAATGAAAAAGGGAATTGGATTTATGATCACATTCCTGAAAAATATTTCAAAAGCAACAACAGAACAACAGGATTTGAATTAAAACACATTAATAATTAATAAAAATAGTTAGTTATGTCAACAAAAACAATTGCCGGAGTAGAAGTTAGTGTAAATGAAGAAGGTTATATGGAAGATGCTTCACAATGGACAAAAGAAATTGCAGCTGAGATTGCAAAAGAAGAAGGTATCGAGCTTAACGACAAACATTTTGAAGTAATTGATTTCATTAGAAATAAAGTAGCAGCAGGTGATACTTTAACGATCAGAGGGATTGGAAAATCAGGAGTTGTTAATGCTAAAGAGTTTTATCAGTTATTTCCAGGTGCACCTTTAAAAAAGGCAACAAAGATATCAGGAGTTCCCAAACCAACATCTTGTATATAATTAAAACCAAATATCATGGAAAAATCAGAAAAAATTCCTTTGCAGAAGATTCTTATTATTTGTTCGAAAGCAAATATTGAAGATGTTTATGCAGCATTGGTCATGGGTAACGGAGCAGTTATGGAAGGTATTGAAACCAAAATATTTTTCACATTCTTCGGTTTAGACGCCATTACCAAAAAGCAGATGAACAAACTCCACACTGCCACAGTTGGTAACCCCGGTATGCGTATGCCTGGCGGCCTTGCGTTCCCAACATTGTTAGGAGCATTGCCTGGTGTTGAAGCCGGTGTTTCAGCAATGATGAAAAAACAAATGGATGCACTTGACATACCACCTGTTGACGAATTTCTGGAACTTATTACTGCCGGTGGAGGAGAAATATATGCCTGTAAACTGGCTATGGACATGTTTAAGCTAACAAAAGATGATCTGCATGAAGAAGTAAGCGATGTTATAACAGTGGGTGATCTGTATGAAATGTGTGACGGACCGGGAACTCAAATTGTTTTCACCTAACATTTTCATGAAAATGTAATGGTATAAATGACCAATATTAAATATGAAACTAAAACCTCTTCGTTGTTGGAGAGGTTTTTTTATTTTTGAACTTTCGAAAATTGAATGGAAGAAGTCAGCAATAAAAGCAGTAAGCAGCAAAATGAAAAAGTAATGACCTTTTGGGATCATCTTGATGAATTGAGATGGCACATTATCAGGTCGTTAATAGCAATTGTTATTGTTGCTATTGTAGCTTTTATTAACAGAGAGATCATTTTTGATTATATAATTCTGGCACCAAGCACATCCGACTTTTTTACAAACCGGATACTATGCAGATTAGGAGAATTGCTTAACCTTAATGCCTTATGCATAAAAGACATGCATCTGCAGATAATAAATATAAAAATGTCAGGACAATTCCTGACACACATGTATATTTCAATTGTTACAGGATTTATTCTTGCATTTCCATATGTGCTATGGGAGATTTGGAAATTTGTTAAACCTGCTATGAAAGAAACAGAGAAAAAATATTCCAGCGGAGGTGTATTTATCAGTTCTTTACTGTTTATAACAGGTATACTCTTCAGTTATTTCCTAATTGTACCACTTACAGTAAACTTTCTTGGAACATACCACGTTAGTGAAAGTGTCTTTAACCAAATATCCCTGTCTTCATATATCAGTACTGTTGTTTCTGTAACATTTGCCGTTGGTATAGTATTTGAATTACCGATCCTTGTTTACTTTCTGACAAAAATAGGAGTTCTTACTCCCGGTTTTATGAAACGTAACAGAAAGTACATGTATGTGATTATGCTGATACTTTCGGCAATAATTACTCCTCCCGACATGTTTAGCCAGATTCTTGTGGTATTCCCGTTAATTGCTCTTTATGAGTTTAGCATTGGCGTTTCGAACAGGATCTACAAAAAGAATCTGGAAGAATTAGGATAGTTTTTCATTCAATTACAGATGCACTAACAAATCATTTTTACCGTTAAACAATCTAGAAAATTAACATATGATCACACAAAAAAAAGCAGTAATTATTGGATCAGGTATTGGAGGGATAGCAACTGCTGTTTTTCTTGCGAAAAAAGGCTATAAAGTTGAAATATTTGAAAAGAACAAAACCCCTGGCGGAAGATGTAGCCAACTAATCAAAGATGGACATAGATTTGATCTGGGAGCCACGATCTTGTTAATGCCATCGATTTACAGAAAGGTTTTCTCTGAACTCGGTGTAGACCTTGACAAGGAATTGGAAGCTAAATCACTTGATCCTATTTATCGTTTATTTTTTAGTTCCGGTCCGGATTTCGATTTTACCCGAAATGAAAAAAAGATGAAGGCTCAACTAGAGTCTGTTGAACCGGGTAGTTTTCAAAAATACAAGAAATACATCAACGAGGGTTATGAGTTTTTCAATCTTTCGATGAATCAGTTTTTAAACAGGAATTATTATAATTTGTTCCAGTTTATAAACCTAAAAAGCTTAAAACTACTTATTAAACTAAAAACCTGGATAACTCATATGTCGTACATTCGACGATTTTTTAAGGATGATCATCTTCAAATGGCCTTTACTTTTCAAAATATTTATGTTGGTCAAAATCCTTATAATTCTCCTGCATTTTTTTCAATGTTACCAGGTGCAGAGATAACTGAAGGAGCGCTTTTCCCAAAAGGTGGTATGCACAGGTTGGTTGAAAAGCTAATTGAACTTGCAACTGATAATGGAGTTCAGTTTCACTATTCGAAAACCGTTACTAAAATTATCACCAACGGAAATAAAACTCAGGGCATAATACTGAAAGATGGAAGTAAAATTGAGTCTGATATTGTAGTAGCAAATGCTGATCTCCCACATATTTACAAAGATCTGTTGAATGACAAAAAGGTTACTAATAGACTGAAAAACAAGAATTATTCATGTTCAGCTATTGTATTTCACTGGGGACTCGACAAAGTTTACCCGCAACTGGAACATCATAGTGTATTCCTTAATGATCCGTATAAAAAAGGATTAAGCAGTATTTTTAAAGATAAATCGTTGTCAGAAAACCCCAGTTTCTACATACACGCACCAGTCAGGAGCGATCTTAGTGCAGCTCCTCAAAACCACGATACACTTTCTGTTATTGTTCCTGTTGCACATCTGGATGAAAATTACAAACAGAACTGGACAAAATTAAAGCAGACTGCCCGTAATGCTGTAATTAAACGACTGGAAAAAACAGGTATAAATAATATTGAAGATCACATAAAATTTGAGGTTTGTTACATGCCTAAAATATGGGAGAAAAACTACAATGTTGCAAATGGATCAGTTTTTGGCAGTCTTGGACATACGATATTTCAAATGGGATATTTCAGGCCCCACAACCGTCATCGAAGGATTAAAAATTTGTATTTTGCAGGCGGAAGTACGCATCCTGGCAATGGGGTACCACTTGTACTCTTATCAGCTAAACTAACAACGGATCGCATATTAAAAGAAACAATGAACGTGAATAATAATTAAGATGACAAATCATATATCTGTTCAGACAGAGGATTACCTGGATACTTTTAACTCTATTAATTTTGAGAAAATTGTAGATCATCCAAATATACTTATTGCTGCAAAATTCTGGGAAACCGAAAGGTATAACGCAGCAAAAATTTGTTACAGGTTAATGCGATCAATTGATGATCTGATTGATGACCACAAATCTCTTTACAGTACCATAAGTGTTGATCAGAAGGATGCATTTGAAGATTCTGTAAAAAAGTGGTTAACAAATATTCTGTCCACCACTTCATTATCTGCCGATCAACAGGAACTTATTGATGAAATAAAAAAATTTCATATCCCTTACTGGCCCTTGGAAGCATTTGCCAGATCAATGATCTACGATATTCATCATGATGGATTTCCTACACTGGATTCTTTCCTGGATTATGCATCCGGTGCATCTATTGCTCCTGCATCAATATTTGTTCATCTTTGTGGAATTTCAAAAGAAAACGGACAATATTCACCGCCGGCATTTGACGTAAAGAAAGCCGCTACTCCATGTGCTATTTTTAGTTACCTGGTTCATATAATCCGTGATTTCCAGAAAGATCATTTAAACAACCTGAATTACTTTCCTGACGATATTATTAAGAACAACGGCCTTGACAGGAATAAACTTTTGCATATGGCCAAAGGCAACCCATTAAGTATGGGATTCCGAAATTTGATCAAAGAACTCTATCAGGTAGCAGACTATTACAGGCAAGAAACAATTGAAATGAAACAGGAAATCAAACCATTTCTTGATCATAAAAGTCAGCTGAGTCTTGAAATAATCTATGATCTGTATTTAATGGTTTTTGACCGAATAGATGTTGAAAACGGAACATTTACAACCGAAGAGCTTAACCCAACACCTACTGAAATAAAAGATCGTGTATTGAAAGTTATAAATGGATTTTGTCCTGTAAATTAATGCTTTTGAAAAAGCCTATTCTGTTAAATATATAAGTAATAACAGGGTTATACAGAGTTATTCCATATACCATGATGGTTTACCAGTAGCAAATCCCATAGTTAACTGATAGAATCTTTCCATTGCTTCAACATGAACCCAGTGCGTAGCTCCTTCAATTGTAATTATCTCAGCATTTGGGAAATTATACCTGATTTGAGGAAAGTCTTCAAGCAAAATATAATCCGACGCTCCGCCTTTTATAAATAATGTTGGCTTTTCAAATTTAATAATAGTATCTATGGCATCAAACATTTGATCCAGATTGTTTTCCAGTCCGTCAAGATAAATTCTCCACTCAAACTCATTTCTACTTTTCCGGTGAAGGTTTTTCATTATAAACTGACGTATCCGATTATCATGTATATGTTTTTGTAACACCAGCTCTACCTCTCCCCTTGACCTGACAGAGTTAAAATCCACAGCTTTCATAGCATTAACAATCTCTTTGTGATGATCACGGGGGCCATATGCTTTTAATGTGATATCGACTACCACAAGTTTCTTGACCATATGAGGATTTTCAAGTGCAAATCGCATGGCAACCTTTCCTCCCATAGAGTGACCAATAATTATTGGGTCATCAATCTCATGTTCATCAATAAAATCAAACAGGTCATCTGTAAGTGCCAGGTAATTAAAGTTATTGCTATGTGGAGATTGTCCATGATTTCTTTGATCTACAACAAAAACTTCAAATCCTTCCATAGCTATTCTTCTGGAATAGCTTACCCAATTGTCAGAAATACCAAATAAACCATGAAGGATAATAATTGGTTGATCTCCATGTTCACCATATTTTCGGTAGAAAAGTTTCATACTACAAAATTAGAAAAATGCCGAAAGAGAAACGAAACTACTTTATTGATACTTTCTAACCCACATTCATTAACTACTTAAAAACTGAATATTTTAGCTAAATTTGACAGATAAATCAAACAAAATTAATTATGATAATCAAGATTATAGAGATCATTCGTATTGCAGGTGCCAGCTTTGGTATCTACTGGGCTTATAATATTGGAATGGCTACAGGTACACCAGCCGAATCAGTATTACATATAATAACCCCCTGGATACTCGTATCAATTGCAGGGACTTCTGCCATTGAGGGTTTATTTTTTGGAAAACAGGCTGCTGCTGAAAAAGGGTTTAAAAATGAGGGCAGTTATGCCTTTCAATCAAGAATTGCTTTATTATCATATGCATTGATCGGTCTATTGGTTTATTTTATGAACTGGGGAACAAATGCTGAACTTACAATAATGCTAACGTTTATGTTTTTCATGTCTTTCTCTGCCATAAATCATGGATATCAAGCTATCGCCCATAAAAACTATCATTGGGCAAATTTGAACCGCCCCTTTTTAACAGCCCTGTTAATTGTTGTTTTATGGTACCCTGTGATTAATACTCTGTTTTAATAATGTGATCAATATCTGTCAAGTTTGATTTCACCACCCTGCTTATCCAGGTTAAAATAATTTCTCATTATGCTAACGAGAACATAGATAATTGGAGTATCAAATAATGCAAATGAAACCTTGAACAGGTATCCGTTTAATAATAATATCCCAAATAGTTTCCACTCTATTACTCCAAAACTACAAAGGAGTAGTAAAACTGATGCAGTATCGATTAACTGTGAGCTAAAAGTTGAGAAATTATTTCTCAACCATAAATGTTTTCCGGAAGTTAACCTTTTCCAAAAGTGAAATATCTGCACATCCAGAAACTGAGCTAACAGATATGCAGCCAGTGATGCTCCCACTGCAATAAATGTGAATCCAAAAACCTTCTTGAAAACTGCATCACTAATCGGAGACCAGCCTGTGGCAGGCACTTCTGTGGAAACAATAACAATAAGCAGAGCAAAAAAACTTGCAAACACACCTGCAACCACTACTTTGTTTGCATGTTTCCTTCCATATATCTCAGAAATAACATCAGTAATTAAAAATGTGATGGGGTAAGCAATAATTCCAACTGACAACTCAAATTCATATAACCCAAAAGGGGTCCATGTGAAAAATTTTTGAAAAATCAGATTGCTCGTAACCAGCGATGTAATGAATAATCCTGCCAGTATCAGATATATAGTTTCAGCTTGTTTTAGTTTATGTTTGCTCATTAGCCATTTTTTCTACTAAAATAAAATATATTTCTTTCAGAATATTTACTTTAATACTTTAACAATTTAATGTATACTTAAATTACCGGATTAATTAAAATTATTAATTTTACAGAAACTAACAAATAACTGCATTATGAAACGTTTAATTATTGCAACACTTAGTGGTTTACTATTTGGATTCGTTTGTTACAGTTTTGCCTCCAGCGGTGAAAATGAAGTGGGATTCTGGCTTGCTTTAACAATAATTGCAGGTCGAACATTAATGGGTTTTGGCATTGGTATCAGCCGTTTTCCAATGAAAAACTGGGCAATCCATGGCATTGTAATGGGTTTTATCTTTAGTCTGCCGGCAGCTTTTGGAACCATGATGGGGCCTGAAGTACCTGGCTTTGACCCACAGATGATTGCCATATCAACAGTTGTTATGGGGATGATTTATGGATTTCTCATAGAACTTATTACTTCAATCTTTTTTAAAGCAAAGATTAAGTAAATAATAATTTACGCCTCATGGCTTTTCAGTCTAAGGGGTACTTACACTACTGATTATATTTTATTGAATATATTTACGATAAAAAGTACCCTATTACTTTATCTTTAGTTTTCGCAGATACATTTGTATTGTGTTTTCCAGTCCATAATACAGTGAATCACATATTAATGCATGACCTATTGATACTTCGTCAAGAAACGGAATACTTCTTGCAAAATAATTCAGGTTTACCAGACTCAGGTCATGGCCTGCATTTAAGCCTAAACCGATATCAACAGCTAATTTCGCAGCTTCAACAAAAGGAGTAACTGCAATTTCAGGATTAACCGGATAATTAACTGCATAACTTTCCGTATAAAGTTCTATCCTGTCAGTACCGGTAGCAACAGCACCTTCAACCATCTGTTTTACAGGATCAACAAAAATTGAAGTCCTTATTCCGTGATTTTTAAATTCTTTGATGATATCTATCAGAAACTCCTTATGTTTTATAGTATCCCATCCATGATCAGAAGTTAACTGATCAGGATTATCCGGAACTAGTGTTACCTGTGTCGGCTTGTTTTTTAAAACAAGTTGAACAAAATCAGGAGTTGGATTACCTTCAATATTGAATTCCGTGTTTACTATTGTGGCCAGTTTTTCAACATCTTTGTATCTGATATGACGTTCATCAGGACGCGGGTGAACTGTTATTCCCTGTGCTCCAAACTCTTCACAATCAACGGCAACTTTCATCAGATCAGGCTGATTACCTCCTCTGGCATTTCTTAAAGTTGCAATTTTATTAATATTTACACTTAACCTGATCATTTCAAAAATTTTTCGTGCAAAATTAATAAATTGCGTTTCATAAACATCAATAATATGAGAGCAGTAATTCAAAGAGTAACTCAGGCCTCCGTTGAAATATCGGGTAAAATAAAATCAGAAATAAGCAGCGGATTACTAATTCTTATTGGAATTGAGAATAATGATGATCTTACAGACGTTAACTGGTTATGCAAAAAGATAGCAAACCTTAGAATATTTAATGATAGTAATGGTGTTATGAATTTATCAATTCAGGACATTGATGGTGAAGCATTGGTTATAAGCCAGTTTACACTTCATGCCAAAACCAGGAAAGGAAATCGTCCTTCATATATTTCAGCAGCAGGTCCTGATATTGCGATTCCACTATATGAAAAATTCGTTGATGAACTTGAAGCTTTGTTGAAAAAACCTGTTAAAACAGGCGAATTTGGAGCTTATATGAATATTTCTTTAATGAACTCAGGTCCGGTAACAATAATTGTTGATACAAAAAACAAGCAATAATCAGGATATTGTTAAGGAGATTTGTGTAATAAACAAATCTGATGTTACTTTCTGCCGTTTCTTCTTCTGTCTTTAACCAGTTTTGTTAAAAACTCATCAATTGCCATGGTCATAGATGGTGCAGACTGTGTTGGTGCAGGTATATTCAATTTCAAGCCGGCCTCTTTAACAGCTTTTGCAGTAGTTGGACCAAATGCAGCAATCAGTCTGTTATTTTGTTCAAAATCGGGGAAATTATTCTGAAGTGATTTTATACCAGCCGGACTAAAGAAAATAACCATATCATATTTGGTAATTTCAACATCAGACAAATCACTGGCCACTGTACGGTAAATAACTGCATTTGAGTAATTTATATTATTTGCATCCAGTAATTTAAACATGGTTTGCTTATGTATATCTGATGATGGTACCAGAAATTTTTCTTCACTATGTTTTTTAATAACATCCATCAGGTCGGCAAAATTTTGTTTACCATAAAAAATCTTGCGCTTTCTGTATTGAACATATTTCTGTAAATAATATGCAGTAGATTCAGAAATACAGAAATATTTTAAAGAATCGGGAATTTCAAATCTCATTTCTTTTGCCATTCTAAAGAAATGATCAACAGCATGTCTGCTTGTTAAAATTACTGCAGTATGTCCATTGAAAGTACCTTTCGCTTTTCTAAACTCCTGCGCACTTATACCTTCTATGGTAATAAACTTGTGAAAGTCTATATTCACGTTGAATTTCCTGCATAACTCACCATATGGTGATTTCTCCATATCAGCAGGTTGCGGTTGGGATACTAATATATTTTTTACCTTCAATGTTCCTTTAGTTTAGTTCCGGGTATAACTTAAAAAAGGAATTAAAAACCTAATAAATTACATTACGGAGTCGTTTACTATCAATCCTGTTAGCACTAAAATAGGTACTAATTCGAGCGTGCAAAGGTACAAAATAATATGAAACGTCGAAAACATTGTACTTGATTTTCCAATAATAAGGATCTTCAACAGCCTTACCAATTGCAAAACGGCAACTGTAACCATCATAATATAAAGCAAATAGCTACCATTGGAGTAAATAAGAAATAATATGGATGGTACTAATACAAGGCCAGTTATAAACTGAATATTTCTTCCAACAATCAATTGACTTTTCATCATTTTTTTCGTTCGAAATACAACTGAAGCAACAAAAATTATTATTGTACGATACATTATTAAGCATAACAATGTTATTACAATAATTGATAATGTTTCGATTTTTGTCATAGCAACTATCAAACCGGAATAGTATTTTTCTACAATAATTAAAATAAAGAAGCTAACTACAACGATAAAGTTTAACCAGAAAAATCCTGTTATTAAATTACCCGGTACACTTACATTACTTTCTCCGGTTCTGGAATACTGATAGTCAGTTTTCAGAGAGAATATCATCAATAATCTGTCAGGAAGAAAATGCCATATAACTGCTATTATACCCAAAAAAAACAATAAAACATAAGTGATGAAATCATCACCACTATAATTAGTAATTATCTCCGGAGATACTTTTACTGATGTAAGATCCAGAAATTCGACAAGTGTATTTGACGATACCGGTTTAGCAGTATTTAAAGTAGTATCAGCAGATATTTCTGAAAAACCAACTACATTAAAATAATATGGGATACTGTCATTCATAACTATTTCAGAAACCTATGCTACTAATGCAAAAATATAAATTAGACTGTTATTCACTGAGGTTTTTGGAAATATATAGCACATAATATTTTTTCTGTTAATCTCTTCACAGCTAACTCCTTTTTCGTTATATTTGAAGGGTAATATTTTGGTGCAATTATTATTCTGATTCATGTACATATTTAGTGTATTTGAGTAACAATTGCCGGATATTAAAACTCTCAACGCTAATTATACTACAACATCTCTTATTCACAATAATTGCAATATTATCAATGTATAGAAAATGACCAATATAATATCTTATTTATTTAAAACCAAAATTTTATGCTTAACATTGTAATATTTGGCCCACCAGGATGTGGAAAAGGCACCCAATCGGCTATGCTTACTGAAAAATATAATCTGGTCCATCTGTCAACAGGTGACGTTATTCGTAAAGAAATTAAATCGGGTTCTGATTTTGGAAACCAACTTAAGTCCATTGTTGAAAAAGGAGAATTAGTCCCATATGAACTGATCATTAAAATTCTTGAGACATCACTTGCAAAACATAACGATGCAAGCGGCTTTATTTTTGACGGATTTCCGAGAACAATTGCACAGGCTAAAGATCTTGATGACATACTGGCAAAAGACAATCAGTCTGTTTCAATGGTTATATCACTATGTATTCACGATAGTAAAGTAATTGAAAGGCTATTAAACAGAGCTAAAATTGAAGGTCGTAAAGATGATACTGAAGAAGTTATCAAAAACAGACTTAAAATCTATAAGGAGCAAACATGTCCGTTAATTGATTTTTACAAAGAGCAGGGAAAATATGTTGAAATTGAAGGCGACTGCTCAATCGACGACATTTTTGGACAGATCAGTAAGATAATAGACAACCACACTATAACTGCCTGAAATAGTAATTTGGGACACATAAAATTCTGAATATCTGTGTTTTTAATAATACAGATATTCAGAATTACAGGGTTAATTTATTAAGATACAATATCAAATGTATCTTTTGCTATCATAAACTCTTCATCAGTTGGAACAACAAGTACTTTTACTTTAGAGTCTTCTGATGATAAAATCAATTCTTCTCCTTTTATATCTGCATTTTCAGGATTTGTTTTAATGCCCATAAACTCCATATTTGCCAATACTTTTTTACGGGTTTCAGGATCTCTTTCACCAATACCACCTGTAAATACAATTATGTCAACACCACCAAGTGCTGCAGCATATGAACCGATGTATTTTTTCACTCTGTAAGCAAACATATCAAGTGCCAGGGCAGCTCTTTTATTTCCCTGCTCGGCAGCAATTTCAAGGTCACGCATATCTGAAGAAACCCCTGATATCCCTAATAAACCAGAGAATTTATTGATCAGGGTACTTGTATAACCAATACTGGTTTCTTCCTTATTCGCCATATACAACAATGCTCCGGGGTCAATATCTCCGGTACGTGTACCCATTATCAATCCTTCAGTAGGAGTCATACCCATTGATGTATCAACTGATTTTCCATTTTCAACAGCAGCTATAGATGATCCATTACCAAGATGGCAGGTAATAATCTTCTTTGTTGAAATATCAACGTCGAGCATCTCGCAGGCACGGGCAGAAACATATTTATGACTTGTACCGTGAAATCCGTAACGACGAATTTTATATTTCTCATACAAAATATATGGAATAGCGTATAAATATGCGTGTTCGGGCATTGTTTGATGAAACGCAGTATCAAATACACCAACCTGCTTCACATCCGGTAATAACTGTTGCATTGCATATATCCCTTTTAAATTGGGAGGATTATGTAATGGTGCTAAATCTGATGACTTTTCAAGAGCTTTTACAACATCGTCATTTATTAATACACTACCACTAAATTCTTCTGCTCCATGAACCACTCTGTGACCAACAGCCTGAATTTCTTCTATACTTTCCAGACTACCATATTTCTCACTTGTCATTATTCCTAACAGGTACTCTATTCCCTGTTGATGATCAAGAATTTCACCTTCGAGTACAGCAGCCTCATGACCATCTCTTTTATGTTTTATTAAGCTTCCTTTTAAACCAATCTTATCAACTAACCCTTTGGCGATTACCTTATTAGCAGGCATATCAAAAAGCTGATACTTAATTGATGAACTACCGCAATTTAATACAATGATTTTCATCTTTCTTTTTTATTTTATTATTGTACAAGTAATGGTGTTGCCAACAGGCTTTTCGTCTTCGTAATTGTAAAATCCGCGACCAACACTCCGCCCAAGATAATTTGCACGTACCAATCGTTTTATTACCGGTGATGCTTTATATTTTGATTCTCCAAACTCTGAATAAAGGTTCTCCATATATTTCAGGATTTTGTCTAAGCCAATTTTATCAGCCAGTTCAAATGGTCCAATATTATGTCCTAAAGTTTCACGCATTGTAAGGTCAATATCACTAACCGATGCAATCCCTTCCATTAATATCTCGCAAGCCTCATTTATCAAAGGTATCGTCATACGTGTACTGATATTACCCGGTGATTCATGAACACATACACCTTTTTTGCCAATCATTTGACAAAATCTCATTACCTTTTGGTGTGCTTCATCAGTCGACTGAACTCCGTTTACTACTTCGATAATACTGGTTTTATCAATTGGTTCAATGAAATGCATTCCAATTGCCCTCCCAGGATTTTTAAGAACTTTTGCAAGATCAGAGATCATGAGAGTACTTATATTGGATGAAATAATAGTATCATTTCCCACAACCTCTTCAACTTTACTAAATATCTCCTGTCGTGGTTCAATCATAGTTCCTTTTTTTCTGGAACTTATTGCTTCGATTACAATATCGCAATCCTTTAAGCCACTAAAGTCAGTTGTACCATGTATTCTGGACAATACAAGACGTTTTTCCGATGATGTCATTCCCCAGTGGTTAATTTCATCATCCAGCTGAGCTTCAAGATCAACAAAAATTTCACTGATACGTTCTTCTGTTGTATCAACAAAAACAACCTCCATCCCATAACGGGCTACCAATAAGGTTATTCCCTGTCCTACCGAACCACAACCTACGATGCCAACAGCATGAATTTTTCCTTTTACCTTTAGCTTGTCGCCAAGCCCAAACTCTATTAACTGATTCATTATTAATGTTTTATTTTTTGTATTTCAAAATAATGACTAAATTTCAGGGTAACTACCCAACAACTATTTGAGGGTGCAAATATAGTTCTCTTAGTGAATTAAAAATTTACAATTCATATTAAATATACTGATTTTTAATCATCCTAAATAAACTTTAAAAGTCGCTGTTTTTCACCCTGTTACAAATATAAAAGTTTTCCAAATTCTTCCATTACATCAGAAGCTCTCTCTTTAATAAAAATATCAGTTATTGTGTCCGTGTAATGCGACTCTGAAGTATTGATTTCAATAATAGTCGAACCTGTTTCTTTGGCTTTCAACGGAATTGAATTTGCCGGATAGACCTCACCTTTGGTACCAATTATCACAAAAACATCAGATCTTTCTGCTTCAGCTTTCGATCTTGTCAGAGCAAATGTGGGTATGGATTCGTTAAAGAATACAATATCTGGTTTTAGTATCCCTTTACATACGTAACAAGTTGGAGGCAAAAAGTTGAAGTCCACAAAACTCATGTCGTATTCAGATGAACATTCTGTACAAACAATTTGTTTGTAGGTTCCATGCAATTCGTAAACAAACCTGCTTCCTGCTTTCTGGTGAAGATGGTCGATGTTTTGAGTAATAACTGACTCTACAAAACCTCTTTTTTCCATAGCTGCTAGCATCTGATGTGATACATTAGGTTCTATATCTACAAGTTTCTCATAAAATATCTCTTTTATTTTTGCCCACGACTGGTATGGTTTTTTTTGAAAATACTCCAGTTCAAAATATATGGGATCAACAGTTGTCCATAATCCATCGGCTCCTCTAAATGCAGGAATACCACTATCTACAGAAATTCCGGCACCGGTAAAAGCAACACCATATTTGGATGTTCTGATCAGCTCCGAGGCTTTTTTTATTATGCTTTTATCCATATATTCCGGGAACAAACAAGTATCAATTCTAACATTGTCCTCCAAAAGAGGTTAAACATCTGAATTATCCCAAATCCTTAAATACAGTAACAGTTGTATCCTCATTAAAATGCACTTTAAAGTCCAGCTTTCTAAATACAGATATCATTGCTTTGTTATCTTTAGTTGTTTCAGCAGAAACAACTTTAATTCCAGCATTTGTTGCTATTTCAACACAATATTGTGTAAGTATATAACCCAATTCATTATGTTGCCAGTCGTCGGGTACAAGAACAGCATATTCTGCAGTAACGACATCAGGATCTGCGATAAGTCGTCCAACACCAATTAATCTTTTTCTGCCTTCATAATCAATTTCTGCTACAATACCCATTTCACGGTCATAATCGATATAGCAAAATTGTGTTGCAACTTCATGAGAATTAAAATGGAAATCATACCTGAACCTGTGGTAAATAGATTCTTTGGAACAACTACCTAACATTTCCAGCCAAAGTGCCTCGTCTTCAGGTTTTATAGGACGTAAAAGCACATCGGTTCCATCTCTTAGTTTGGCCTTTTTCCTTAATCTTTCAGGATATGGGCGTAATATCAGGTGTGAATAATCAGCATTTTCTTTGCCAATTAGTTCCTGATCAATTACAATTCTGGCATCCAGAGCAATCACATCATCATGGGTTACAATGAGCGGGTTTATATCCAGCTCCTCTATTTCCGGATAATCGGCGGCCAGGTATGACAATCTTATGAGTACTTCTATAAGTTTATCAATATTTTTTGGTTTACTTCCTCTATACCCTTCAAGTAACGGGTACATTTTAAGGGATTGTATCATTTGTCTTGCCAGCTGTTCATTCAGGGGTGGGAATTCCAATCTTTTATCATCGATCAGTTCAGCGCTTGTTCCTCCCATTCCTGCCAGTAATACAGTTCCAAACAATTTATCCTTCTTAATACCGAGGATCATTTCAACATCATCTGTGGTATCAATCATTTTTTGAACTGTTATACCGTCAATCTGTGCGTCAGGTACTTTATTTGAAACAGTTTCGAGCATATTCTTATAACTTGCCCGAAGTATTTCTTCATTTTCAAGGTTTAATGATATGCCACCAACATCAACTTTATGGGTAATATCAGGAGAACTGATTTTAAGAACAACCGGGTATCCTTTCTTTTCAGCAATCTTAACTGCCTGATCTTCTGTCAAAGCTAACTCAGGATGCGTTGTTGAAATTCCATAATCATTTATGAGGCGTTTGGAATCATCTTCGGAAAGCACTTTAGATTTTTTGAAAATACTTCCGGAATATTTTTCACGTAATTTGGCACGATCATAATTAAATGACACAGGAACATCCCTTGGTGTTTCGTAGAGCATTTCCAGATTATTTATATATCTGGTCATAGTCATAAATGACCTCATTGCCTGCCCCGGTGTTGCATAAGTTGCAATCTCTGCATTTGTCAGAATTTCCAATCCCTGCCGCATACTTGTTCCACCCAACCAGGCAGCCATAATAAATTTTGTTGTTTTTGCAGATATATCAACAATAGCCTGGGCTGTTGCCGTAGGGTTTGTCATTGCCTGCGGTGTAAGGATAACTAAAACAGCATCAACGTTTTCATCATCAAGTACAATGCTTGTAGCCTTCGATATTCTGGTTGGAGAAGCATCACCAACAACATCAACAGGGTTTCCATGCGACCAAAATGGTGGCAGAAGTTCATTTAACTTCTCCATAGTACGATCTGAAAGTTTTTCAAGCTTTCCTCCCATGGAAATAAGAGTATCTGTTGCCATTACACCTGGTCCACCTGCGTTGGTAACAATGGCCAATCCGGTACCTTTTGGCATTCTTTTCCTGCCAACCAAATCTGTAAAATCAAAGATATTTCCAATATCGTAAACTCTTGCCAACCCAGCTCTTCTGAACACAGCATCATAAATTGAGTCTTCAGAAGCAAGCGCTCCTGTATGAGACTCGGCAGCTGCAGCTGATTCAGGAAATCTACCGGACTTATATACAATTATTGGTTTCTTACGTGCAAAAGCTCTTGCAGCCGACATAAATGCTCTGGCATCTGCCAGTGATTCAACATACAGGATTATTGATTTTGTGTTTGTATCCTGTCCCAGGTAATCTATCAAATCACCAAAAGTAACATCAACAGCATTACCTATGGAGATGAAATATGAAAAACCAATTTTTGCCTCATTTGCCCAGTCCAGTACAGAAGCTCCCAAAGCTCCCGATTGAGATATAAAAGCGACCTTACCTTTTCTTGGCATACCATTTGCAAAACTTACATTTAGTTTAGCTCTTGGAACTATAATACCCAGGCAATTTGGTCCAATTGCACGCATATCAGGATATTTGTCAATCCTGTTTTTTACCTCCAGTTCCAAAGCTTTCCCCTGTTCTCCTGATTCCTTAAAACCTGCGGACATGATAATTACACCATTAACTCCACAATTTCCACATTCATCAATAATACCCGGAACCTGTTCTGCCGGTGTCATAATCACAGCAAGATCAGGAACTTTTGGCAAGCTCTCAACATTTGGGTAGCATGGTATTCCCATTACTGCTTCCCTTTTCGGGTTTACAGGGTAAACTACTCCGTGAAATCCCCCGCTAACAAGATTCTTAAGCGTCATTCCCCCAACACTTGATGGATCATTTGACACTCCAATGAGTGCAATTCTGTTTGGACGAAAGATACTGTCAAGTTTTTTAATTGGCATATCCTTAAAATTAATCACATTGAATAGCAGATGTAACCTACAACCACTGTTATTTAATTCACAAAAGTAATTAATGTTAATTAACTTACCAGAAATTATATTAAACTTAAATTAATTTTAAATAAAAATCTATTACAAAAAAACTCCGGATATATTTAACAACCAGAGTTCTTTTATATTTTCAGTTCCGAAAACTGTATGTAGGTAATAATCTTATTATTTCTTCGCTGGTTTTACCATAAGTGTGAGAACGGTTCCTGCCAATACTGCAATACCTGATATGGTAAATGCCATTGGGAAGTTACCCATATCTCCCATAATACCTCCAAGTATTGGTCCTAATATACCTCCAACTCCATATGCCAGAAATACGAAAGGATAATTTTGTCCAACATTTTTTGCACCAAATGTATCTGCTGTAATTGTTGGGAAAAGGGCAAAGTTTCCACCAAAATTAAATCCAATTAATGTGGCTCCAAGATAGAGAAGAAATTCACTTCCGGCCATATATGTAAACATAATCACTAATATTCCCTGTGTAGCTGTCATTATGATAATTGAAGTTTTTCTTCCAAGTTTATCGCTTAAAATACCCCACACAATCCGACCAATTCCATTTGCAAGACTAAAACAAACAGCCATTGCGGTACCTGCAATTGCACTGGCTTCCAGTTCTGTGAAACCATTAGCCTGCAAAGCCTCCATTGGATATAATTTCATAAGTCCGATTGACATTAATCCTGCACCTGCACTTACAACAAAGGTGAAAAATATCAGGTAGAACTGAATCTTACCTAACATTTGATTGCTTGTAAATTCTTTATCATCATTAACTTCTGTAGTTGCACTTTCAGCTTCCTCATAGCCTTTAGGCT
Organism: Bacteroidales bacterium; assembly: GCA_028277395.1. Classification (GTDB taxonomy): domain Bacteria; phylum Bacteroidota; class Bacteroidia; order Bacteroidales; family F082. Next base: position 45,819 of record JANQGJ010000097.1, read on the forward strand.
TCCATCCTGCCGGTGGGAATTTCATCCACATACCTCCTATTATAACCATAATCGCAAACGCAATACCATAGGTAATAAATGTTGATGACAAACCTATATTTTCAATTAAATGTCCCCAGGATCCGGCAAGTTTAACCCATAGCATTGCTCCAAAACCGAATCCGGCAACAGCAAGTCCTGTTATCATCCCTTTTTTATCAGGAAACCATCTCATACCAACTGCAATAGGTACTACATAAGCTATACCGATACCTGCTCCTCCAACAAGTCCTAAAAGCAACAGCAATGACATAAAACTGGTTCCTCCAAACAGTCCTGCCAATAAATAACCAAGTCCGAGTATCACACCACCTATAATCGTAAGTTTTTGTGGCCCCAATGTTTTTAACTGTTTACCTGAGAATACCATAAAAACTGCGAATGATGCCAGGCCTATAGAAAACACTCCCTGTGTTTCAGCTTTTGTCCAACCTTCGGCAGTAAGTGAAGGTGTAAATACTGACCATGCATAAATTGCACCAAGCGCCAGTTGAATTAATATTGCACCTACTACAACCAGGCTACGGTTCATTACTTTTTGATTTTCCATTATTAATTAATTTTTGATTTAAATACTTATAAATGCATAATGAGCCAGGGGAATACTCCCCTAACTCATCACTTATCATTATTTTAACAAGATAATTATCGTTTAACTTCAACTTTAGCTCCCTGGATAATCTCTTCAACTACTCCCGGGTCAAGCAATGTGGAAGTATCACCAAGATTAGTGGCATCACCTTCACCAATTTTGCGAAGTATACGTCTCATAATCTTACCTGATCTTGTTTTTGGTAATCCACTAACTATCTGGATTTGATCCGGCTTAGCTATAGGTCCAATATATTTAGTAACAGTAGCCCTGATCTCAGCTTCAATAGTTCCCAGTTCTGCCTCTGATAATTCATCACAAATTACATATGCATAAATACCGGAACCTTTTATATCATGCGGATAACCAACAACTGCAGATTCATTAACTTTTGGATGTTGATTTATAGCATCTTCAACTTCTGCAGTACCAATACGGTGACCTGATACATTTATTACATCATCTATACGTCCAATGATCCTGTAATATCCTTCTTCGTCACGTTTTGCACCATCACCTGTCAGGTAAAGACCTTTAAAAGCGGAGAAATATGTTTCGTAGCAACGTTTATGGTCACCATATGTTGTACGTAACATTCCCGGCCATGGATGTTTAATACACAGGATACCTTCAACTCCATTTCCTTTCAACTCTTTTCCTTCAGGATCTACCAGTATAGGCTGGATACCTGGAAGTGGTAAAGTAGCCAGAGATGGTTTTGTAGGAGTAATTCCTGCCAGAGGAGATATCATAATTCCACCTGTTTCTGTTTGCCACCATGTATCAACAATCGGACATCTGCCCTGACCAACAAGATCATGATACCATCTCCATGCTTCTTCATTAATTGGTTCTCCAACAGTACCAAGAACTGTAAGTGAGCTAAGGTCATGCTTTGTAACCCATTCGTCACCTTGTGCAACAAGAGCCCTGATTGCTGTAGGTGCAGTATAGAATTGATTTACTTTGTATTTATCAACAATTTCCCAGAATCTGCCGGCATCAGGCCATGTTGGAACACCTTCAAACATAATCGAAGTAGCACCAGTTAATAATGGTCCATAAACTATATATGAATGTCCGGTTACCCAACCAATATCAGCAGTACACCAGTAAATATCACCATCATTATACTGAAATACGTTTTTAAATGTATACTCAGCATAAATCATATATCCTGCAGTTGTATGTAATACACCTTTTGGTTTTCCGGTTGATCCTGATGTATAAAGAATAAACAGAGTATCTTCAGATTCCATTATCTCAGCATCATTGTCAAAACCTACACCTTCAATTAAATCATGCCACCAAATATCACGGCCTTCATTAAAGTTAATATCTTCACCCGTGCGTTTAAATACAATTGTATTTTTTACTGATGGGCAATTTTGGAGAGAATCATCAACGATAGCTTTAAGAGGAATGGATTTTGTGCCACGATATGCACCATCAGATGTGATTACAACTTTACATGACGAATCATTAATTCTGTCAGCAAGTGCTGTTGCAGAAAAACCGGCAAATACAATTGAGTGAATAGCACCAATCCTTGCACATGCAAGCATAGCAATTGTCAACTCAGGTATCATGGGTAGATAAATAGCAACCCTGTCGCCTTTTTCAACACCTATTTTCAACAAAGCATTGGCAAATTGCTTCACTTTGTCAAATAACTCACCATAAGTTAACCTTACTTCTTTTTCTTTAGGATCATTTGGCTCCCAAATCAGAGCAACCTGATCTTTTCTCTGGAACATATTTCTTTCAAATATGTTCTCGGTAATGTTTAATTGTCCACCTTCAAACCATTTTACAGAAGGTGCATCCGGACCGTCAAAACGCCAGTCAAGAACGTTATCCCATTTCTTACGCCAAAAGTTAGCTTCTGCAATATTTGCCCAAAATTCTTCAGGATTTGCTACACTTTCTTTGTACTTCTGCAGATATTCTGCCAAATTGGAAATCTTATTGGTCATAACTTTTCTATTAAAAGATTAATAATAATGTATTTTGATGTTAATTTATTAACAGCACTTTTCAAAAAAATACTCAGAACTGTACTTTTTTATAATTCACCAGTAAAAGTACAACTTTCCCGGCCAATTTCCAGAGCAATTTTGGCAAATTACCAGAATATAAACATGTTTGCCGTTCACCATTTAACAGTAAAAAAGTTTAATTAACTATATCTTCTACTAGATCAATTACTTAATCAAATAGTAAATCTTACGGAAAGATTTAAATAAAGTTTTCCACAAATAAAATTTAGAAGGATTACAAATAATGTCGTGGATAAATGTCAACGAAATGCAAACGGTAATATACAGAAATAGCGTTTCCAGGATGTATATTTCGGCATTGCAATACCCAAATATCACAATTAAATTACAGGAAAATTTGTACAATTCAGTTAACGGAACACTAAACCGGAATCTGTTCGGGCAATTTACATTGCTTCCATCAATTCTTCAGTAATTTCAAGATTATGAAAGACTTTTTGTACATCATCGTCATCTTCAAACAAATCAATTACTTTCATTATTTTTAATGCATCCTCAGTATCCAGGGTTTTTGTGTCGGTAGGATTACGCTGCAACTCGGCCGATTCCGGCTCAATTCCAAGTTCTTCAAGTTTTTTTGCCATTGATCCAAAGTCCTCAAGTGAAGTTGTAATATGGAAAAACCCATCGTCTTCCAGTTCAAGTTCTTCAGCACCGGCATCTATTAATTCCATTTCAAATTCATCACGGTCGATATCGCCAACAGGCACAACAAATACTCCTTTTCTGTCAAACATAAAGCTCAATGACCCGTTCGTACCAAGATTACCACCATTCTTATTAAAAATAGCCCGGATATTTGAAACGGTTCTCTGATTGTTATCGGTTGTACATTCTATAAACACAGCGATACCATTAGGTAAATAACCTTCAAAGGTAGGTTCTGTAAATGATGCACTATCCTTATCTTTTCCTTTATTTATTGCTCTGTCAATATTATCTTTTGGCATACTCTGCCCTTTGGCATTGGAGATAGCCAGTCGAAGGCGTGGGTTTGCATCCGGATCAGGCCCACCTTCTTTAACTGCAACAGTAATTTCTTTAATTATCTTCGAGAATATTTTAGATCTTTTTGCATCTAAAGCTCCTTTTTTTCTTTTTATTGTTGACCATTTACTATGTCCGGACATCTTACTTCTGTATTTATTTCACCATTTAATATCCAAAGGATTATTACAATATCATTGCAAATTTAAAAAAAACCAAGTTTTACATAAATGCCTAAACATAAAAATTGTACCCTCGCTAAGTAGTAACAAGGATACAACACATAAATAATTAACCAATTGAAGAAATTACCAGCCAACCAGGGTTATACCAACAGAGAATGGATATAACTCAGGTCCACGATCTTTAATAAACATAGTATTCAGCGAATATGTCGCATATAAATTTATAATTCCATAGCCAAAACGTACAGAAGCATCAAATTTGAAGGGAGCAAGGTGAAAGCTGTTAAATTCCTTTACAATATTTCGTGATCCGCCTGACGGTGTTTTACCGGTTGCAACAATATTTCCGGTAACAGGATCAAGGAGATCGTATTCTTTATTTGATTCATTGAAATATAATTTTGTATGAGTACTGATCCTGGCACTCACTATTGCTCCAACTGCAAAATGAAACTGGTTTACACGATACCGGCTTTTTGACTGAATCTCAAAAAACAATGGTACAGAAATATACATCGCTGTTAGTTTGCTTTTACGAACTGATACCCCGTCCATATAGTATCCCATAATTTCAGAACTATCAGGAGTCAGATATGTAGATTTACTGAACCTGTAATTATTCCATGACAAGCCTATACCGGTAATGAGTCCCATGTTTTTGTCCTTGTTTAGAGCAATATTCTGTTCATAAATATTCAAATTCAGATTTATGGATTTTTCCATTCTCAAAGAAAGATAATCGTCAGCAGGATCAAAGTTCATATTAAAATCAGGTGTCAGATATCCGTTTAATCCGATTTCAACACCCCCCCAGTGACCATTAAATCTATTTCGTTTACATCTCTCCCACCTGACATTTCCATCATCAGTAACTACTAAACTATGACGTCCAACTGTTATGTATGTTGTATCACCATCAATCACTTCTACATTTAGTTTTCCCAGATTAACAGATGTTGTATCTGGGTAATAGTAATTTGATGTATTCCCTGTTTTTACTGATTTGGCTACAACATGCTTTGAGCTTTTCGATTTTTTTACAACAACTGTTTCCGGATTTGAAACATATTTTACACTTGAGGCACCTGATACTTCATAAGTTAAATTTGCCGTTGTGTTTACAAAGCAAAAGCTTGCCCCACTTGCATTTACCACTGAACTATCAGATATAAGATTTTTTCCATGAAACTCTGAAGCACCACTGGTTTTGATAACACTTGAGTTTACAGTTCCTGATAATGACACATCAGATGCACCGGATATGTCAGCAAAAATATCTTCATAATCAACCATTAATTCAACATCAGATGCACCGCTACAATATATTTTCAGCTCATCTCCTTCTATTGTTTCCGTTGAACTAACATCTGATGCACCAGAAGCCTTGATTTTTACATATTGTGGTGCTGTAACATAAAAAGTAAGTTCCCTGTACTTTTTGATTTTGTCAGTGGTGAAACCAAAAGACAAGGTTCCATCTGATACTCTTAGTTTTATGAACTCGTGAAGGTTTGAATCCGTTTCTACTTCTACCTTATGTTCATCACCTTGTGTTAATATAACTGTTCGTGCACCATTAACAGATATTGCATTAAATTCATCTACTTCATATAATTGCTTTGTAATCTCTCCGTTTCCTTTTATTTGAGCCGCTATAGGGTTGGCAATTACGATGGTGAGTATTATTGTTAATAATGATAATCCTATTTTTTTCATCTGTTTAAATTTAATAATTTCCATTGTTTTCTTCTATGACGGTGGACATAGTATGATTGTTACAGAAATTTTTATAAATTTATAAAGCTTTGGATACCTGCCTGTTAAATGATTGACACCTGTGTCTATTAAATCCTGACCAGAAAAAAATAAAGAAAAGTAAAATTTACAGATTCAGACTGTTAACTTTTTCTGCAATTGTAACAGCCATTTTATAATTTGATTCATGAGTCCAGCCTGCTATATGTGGTGATAATATTACATTTTTCATTTCAATAAGTGTATTAAACTCACCAGGTAAATTTACATTTTCAAAAGATAACCCTTCATACTCCAATACATCAATACATGCACCTAATACTTTACCTGATTCCAGATTCCTGACCAGATCTTTGGTATCCAGGACTTTTCCCCTGGAAGTGTTTATAATGTAGATATTTTTTTGAAAACGATTTATAAACTCATCGTCAACCAAAAACCTGGTTTCATCTGACAAGGGTACATGAAGACTAACTATATCACAGTTATTATAAAGATCCTCCATAGAGCATTCAGAGACTAAAGCATCCCCATAGGATTTTCTATATTTATCATAACACAGGATTTTAGCTCCAAATCCCGATAATTTTCGGGCAAATGCCTGTCCGGTATTTCCATATCCAATTATACCAATTGTTTTTCCTCCGACTTCATAACCTCTGTTGCCTTCACGTATCCATAATCTGTTTCGCACTTCACTGTCAGCAACAAGTAAATTATTGAATAAACTTAATAACATACCGAGAGCGTGCTCACCAACAGCATCCCGGTTTCCTTCAGGAGCGTTTATACATTGTATGTCTTGTTTTTTCGCAAAATCAATATCAATATTCTCCATACCTGCACCAACTCTTCCAATAAATTTTAAGCTGGTGCAATATTTTAAAAAGTCTGCATCTAGTTTTACTTTACTTCTTATAATTATACCAATATATTCATTTGCAATTTTCCTGTAATCGTTTCGGTCGTAATTATCAAATGATTCGCACTGAAATCCCTGTTTTTCCAACCTGATTTTTAACTCCTCGTGTGCTGTGTCAATAAATAATATTTTACCCCTGGTCATAATTTATTCGATTTGATAATAAATGCAAATACTGCCCTCACCTATGATGATTTCTTTAATTCTCAAAAACACCGGTCAGAATATTGATGCTACCTGCTATTCAATTGAACCAATCCGGAAACAACCTAATATTTATACAATAGTACATGTTCAAAATAAAAACAAAACTTACATTTGCGAAAAATTTCGATTGCAGTTTAATTGAATCACAAAAATACAAAGCTTATTTCAAACCGGATTAAGAGTGAAAAAGTGATTTCAATTATTTGTTATATTTTAGTACTAATTATTGAGAATTAAAATTCATGTGGCAATTTCTCGTTAGACTTATACTTAGAAACAGGTTATTTATTCTTATTACCATTGGACTACTGACAATATTGATGGGATATTTGGGATCGAATATTAAGATGTCGTATGAAATGGCACGAATGTTACCTTCTTCTGACCCGATTAATATTGAATACGAGAAGTTTAAAAAACAATTTGGACTTGATGGAAGCGTTATTTTTGTTGCCATTCAGGATCCTGAATTATACACTAAAGAACATTTCAACAGCTGGTATAATCTAAGCAATGAAGTTCTGGAAATAAATGGTATACAAGAAGTTGTAAGCGTAGCACGATTATACAATCTGGAGCGTAATGATAGTTTGAAGAAGTTCCGGTTCTTACCGATTGTATCACAAGAAGTTAAAACTCAACAAGAGGTTGATTCGATTAAAAACATAATTTACGGACTCCCTTTCTATGACGGACGGTTATTTAATAAGGAAACAGATGTAAGCCTTATGATGATTACCCTTGATAAGGAGATTCTAAATTCGAAGGCACGTGTCGGGCTTGTAAGTGAGATAAAGGAAACTATTGACAGATTTGGTGCTAAATACAATATTGATGTAAAGTATTCAGGATTGCCTTATATCAGAACAGTCACCTCAAAGAAGATACAGGATGAACTGTTACTATTTGTTTTCCTGTCATTAATAATTACATCGATATTACTTTTCCTGCTGTTTAGATCAGGAAGAGCAGTACTATTTGCTATGTTGGTCGTAATTATAGCTGTAATATGGGTGTTGGGTACCATTGTTCTCTTTGGTTATCAAATAACGATTCTTACAGGAATCCTACCCCCACTTTTAATTGTTATAGGTGTAGAGAATTCCATATTCCTGCTTAACAAGTATCTTAGTGAATATCGGCTTCATGGTAACAAGGTAAAAGCGTTATCAAGAATGATCTCACGAATTGGTAACGCCAACCTGTTAACGAATGCAACAACAGCTGCAGGGTTTGCTGCTTTTATAATAACCAGTAATGAATTACTTGTTGAGTTTGGAGTAATTGCATCAATTAATATTCTGATTACTTACTTACTTTCTCTGTTTATACTTCCAATTTTATTTAGTTTCTTTCCTGTACCTAAAACAAAACATCTTCAGCACCTTGACAAGGGATTTATAAACAGAATTGTTACAACTGTAACCGATATTATATTATCAAGAAGAACAGTTATTTATATAGTAACTTCAATTGTATTTGTTGCAGCAGTGTATGGTATTACCAGGTTGAAAACAACGGGAAATATTGTTGATGATATTTCGAAGAAGGAAAAGTTGTATAAGGACATGATCTTTCTTGAGGAAAATTTCAAAGGTGTTATGCCTCTTGAGATTACAATTAATACAGGAAGAAAAAACGGTATTTTAAGTCTTTCAACTTTAAGAAAAATTGACCGTTTACAAGATACCCTCGCAAGATACGACGAATTTGCTAAACCATTATCTGTTGTTGAAGTTGTGAAATCTGCTAAGCAGGCTTTTTACAGGGGAAAAGAAAAGATGTATTCACTTCCAAACAACCAGGAGAAAAATTTTATTCTTTCTTACGTACCTGATATGGGAGGCAGTAATAAAGGTATCCTGAATGCTTTTGTTGATTCATTACTCCAAACAACACGGGTTTCAGTTCAAATGGCAAATATCGGGACTAATGATATTGACAGGATACTAAACGATATACAACCAAAAGTTGATTCAATATTTCCCCCTGACAAATACGAAGTAAGTTTAACAGGAACAAGTGTGGTTTTCTTAAAGGGTACAAATTATCTTGTTGAGAATTTATTTATGAGTTTAATGCTGGCAGTTTTAATTATTACCATTTTAATGGCATTAATATTCTCTTCTCTTAGAATGATACTGATTTCGCTAATTCCCAACATAATACCACAGGTGTTAACTGCTGGAATGATGGGGTACTTTGGTATTCCCATAAAACCATCTACGATACTTATATTTAGTATTGCACTTGGTATAAGTGTAGATAACACAATTCATTTTTTAAGCAGATACAGATTACAATTACGACATAATGAATGGAAGATAAGACCATCAGTATTGGCTGCATTAGTTGAAACTGGTTATAGTATGGTATATTCAGCAATTGTACTTTTCTTTGGATTTTATATTTTCACACTATCGTCATTTGGAGGTACTGAAGCCCTGGGATATTTAGTTTCATTCACTCTGATAATAGCTCTGTTGTCTAATCTTTTTGTACTACCATCATTGCTTTTAACACTTGATAAAAGAATCATTACGAAATCATTTAAGGAACCTTATCTTGAAGTATTTGATGAAGAAGAGGATATTGAACTGGATAAACTGATTATTAAAGAATTAAAGCCAAAGGATCAAATAATCTATAAAAAAACTGAAATATGAAAGGAATAATTTTAGCAGGAGGTGCCGGAACAAGACTACACCCACTTACATTGGCAGTTAGTAAACAATTAATGCCTATTTATGATAAACCTATGATATATTATCCATTATCCGTATTGATGATGGCTGGAATAAAAGAGATTTTAATAATATCAACACCACATGATTTACCAAATTTCGAGATATTATTAGGTGATGGATCTCAGATTGGATGCAGAATTGAATATGCAGTGCAGGAAATTCCCAATGGATTGGCTCAGGCTTTTGTTATTGGTGCAGATTTCATTGGAAATGATAAAGTTTCATTGGTACTGGGTGACAATATATTTTATGGCAGTGGTTTACAAAACACTCTTGCTTCATGCAATGATCCTGACGGTGGAATTGTTTTTGCCTATCATGTTCATGACCCTGAAAGATATGGAGTTGTTGAATTTGATGATAATTTCAAAGCTCTGACTATCGAAGAAAAACCGGTAAATCCACGGTCAAATTTTGCAGTTCCCGGATTATACTTTTATGATAATACTGTAGTGGAGGTAGCAAAGAACCTGAAACCAAGTGCCAGAGGTGAATATGAGATTACTGATGTAAACAAGTATTATTTGAATGAAGGCAAACTAAAGGTAAGCGTACTTAGCAGAGGAACTGCATGGTTGGATACCGGGACATTTGCATCACTAACGCAGGCATCGCAGTTTGTAGAGGTTGTTCAGGATCGACAGGGGCTTAAAATCAGCTGCATTGAGGAAATTGCCTACAAAAAAGGTTTTATTGATGAGGAGCAGTTACGAAAAGTGGCCGAACCTCTGGTAAAAAGCGGATATGGCCAATATTTATTAGATCTTATTAATTAGGACAACTGAATTTTATTTATGAAGAATTATGAACAGCTGATTAATTATTTTGAAGTTCAGCTTGCAAAAATTGAATATAATAATCAACCTGTTGAGCTGTATAGCCCTATTAAATATACCCTTAGCTTTGGTGGCAAGCGAATAAGACCGGTTACAACCCTGATGAGTTGTGAGCTGTTTTGTGATGATTTTAAAAGAGCTCTTCCACAGGCTATTGCTATCGAATTATTCCATAATTTCACTCTTATACACGATGATATTATGGATAACGCCCCAATCAGAAGGGGTAAAGAAACTGTTTTTAAAAAATGGGATTCAAACATTGCAATATTGTCAGGAGACACCCTTTTTGCCCTTGCATACCAATACGCACAACAAGCTGATAAGGAGATACTTCATGAGACATTAAGTGTTTTCAATAAAACTGCTATAGAAGTTTGTGAGGGGCAACAGTTTGATTTGAATTATGAAACCAATAACAATGTCAGTGTAGATGAATACATTAACATGATCAAACTTAAGACAGGTGTACTATTTGGTGCCAGCATGAAAATAGGAGCCCTTATTGGAGGTGCATTGACCGAAGATGCCAACCTGATTTACAACTTTGGTGTTAATATCGGTTTAGGATTTCAGTTGAAAGATGATTTACTTGATACTTTTGGAAACGAAGGTATTTTTGGTAAGAAAACCGGTGGAGACATTGTTTCAAATAAAAAAACCTTCCTCTATGTTAAAGCAATGGAATTAGCCGATAACGATGGTAAGGAAAAGCTGTTTTCGCTATACAATTCCGAAAATATTGAACCTGATGATAAAATAAAACAAACCAAAGAGTTATTTTTAAAATATAATGTTGATAAAGCTGCAAATGCTGAAATTGACAAATATTTTGATGTAGGGATCCTGTGTTTAGATAAAATCAATATTCCTAAAGATAAGAAGAAATATCTGCTGGATGTAGCTGTAAAAATGATCGACAGGAACAAATAAGACACTTACTCTTGCCTGGTAAGATCTTCCAGTTTCTCCTGCTCAGCATTCCATAAGTCATAGGCTTCTGAAATAATGTTGCTGATCTCGTCATGCTCCTTATAAAGTTCTCCAGACTTAATTTCCTCTTCGAATTCATCAGGTCTTGATAGCTTGTTGTTCAACAATTCCAATTTGGATTCATAATTGTTAATTTGAGATTCAATTCGCGATATATTATTGTTCAGTTTACGTACTTTTTTATCAAGTACCTTCTTACTTTCCCATTTTAGCTTGTTCTCTGATACTTCTGACCTTCGTTTATCAGAATCAACTTTTTCTGTTTCAAGATCTGAAAGAGTTTCAATTTTTCTCTTTTCAAGGTAATGTTCAATATCTCCACGGTACTCTTTGATCCTGTTATCCCGGAACTCATATAACCTTTCGGTTAATCCCTGCAAAAAGTCTCTGTCATGCGATACAATTATTAGTGTTCCATCATATTGCAGTAGAGCATTTTTTAATATATCCTTAGATCTTAAATCCAAATGATTTGTTGGCTCATCCATTATAAGCAGGTTAGTGGGATTCAATAACAACAACACCAATGAAAGTCTTGATTTTTCTCCACCCGAAAGTACTTTTACCTTTTTATTGATATCATCACCCTGAAATAAAAACGCCCCAAGTAATGAATTTATTCTTTTTCTAATTTCTCCTATTGCAACATTATCTACAGTTTCAAAAACAGTCAATTCAGGATCAAGCATATCGCCCTGATCCTGAGCAAAATAACCTGTAACCACCTGGTGGCCAAGTTTTAAGTCTCCTGTATAATCAATAGTCCCGGCTATTATCTTTGCCAGAGTTGATTTCCCTTCTCCGTTTCTCCCAATGAATGCAATTTTTTCACCTTTTAATATCTCAAAGTCAATGTTGTTCAAAACCAGGTTTTTGTCATACGATTTTGACACAGTTTTTCCATCTACGGTTACTTTACCACTATGAGGAGCAGGTGGAAACATGAAATGAATAGCACTTTTATCAATATTATCCAGCTCAACAACCTCCATTCTTTCCAGTTGTTTTACTCTGGATTGGACCTGTTTAGCTTTTGATGCTTTATATCTGAATCTTTCTATAAATCTTTCAACCTCATTTATTTCCCGTTGTTGATTATTGTAGGTTGCCTTTAGATGTGATTCCCTTTCTTCACGTAATTGGATATATTCCGAATATGCTGCCTTATAATCATATACTTTACTATTACTAATCTCAATGGTTCTGTTAGTAATATTATCAAGCAATGATCGATCATGTGAAACTACCATGACTGAGCCGGGATATGATTTCAGAAACTCTTCAACCCATTGAATTGATTCGATATCAAGATGATTTGTCGGCTCATCCAGCAACAACAATGAAGGCTTAACCAATAAGAGTTTTGCAATTTCAACTCTCATCTGCCAACCCATGCTAAATTCAGTCATTGGACGTACCAGGTCTTCCCTTTTAAATCCTAACCCTTTTAGGTATTTTTCGGCATTACCCTTTAGTTGTTCTGGTGAAAAAAGACTTAACCTGGCTTCAAGAAATTCCAGTCTTTCAACTAAATCGGAATATTTTGCATCGGTTAAGTCGGTGTTATTCTCAAACCGTTTATGAATATTTTCTATTTCAATTTTATATTCATCAAGAAAATTGAATACCTGCATTGCCTCATTGAAGATCGTCAACCCGGAAGATATTTTTTTTTCCTGTGGAAGGTATCCAATACTAACATCTGACGGAAACACTATTTTTCCTGTATCTGCTTCAAGTTCTCCGGATATTATCTTCAATAATGTTGACTTCCCGGCACCATTTACCCCGGCCAGTCCAATCCTGTCTCTGGGATTAATGTTAAATGTTACTTCCTGGAACAATGGTATTCCTCCAAATTCCTTTTTGATATTGCTTACTGATATCATATTTTCCTAAATGAAGCCAAAAATAATGTTAAAATATCAATTTCTCATAGTAAAAACATATAACAAAACATATTTAAAATTGATCAAAAAAAGGGGAGCTTCGCCATTGGACGAAACTCCCCTAAATTTATTGTATCGGTAATTAACTACCTAACCTCTTAACTATCTGCTGATAATTAAACGTTTGGTAAT
>JANQGJ010000093.1 GCA_028277395.1 Bacteroidales bacterium
ATCACCAAAGTATCCAATATAATCAGCAGTAAACGAAACAGGATGTATATATTTATTCATCTTACAAAGTTATCAATAGTTGTGGGTACACCGTAGCTGTCGGCTAGACAGGTGTGAGTTAATAATTATTTACTCATGGACGTTTCATTTTCAATTAATTATGATTAAATGTCCATATACGAAAGAAGCGGTTCATCGGGTGAATAATTGTAGAGTCCGAATACTGCATCTGCATTTATGTAGCCATCAGCTAAATATACTGTAAATAACAGCAATATAATTGCTGCAACACCTGAAATTACAAACCATCTGAATGTTGTATATAAATCAGAGTCCTCTTTAACCTTAAGTTTCTCAGATTCTATTTTCTCAATAACCCTATTCGAAAATCCGGTTTTAAACGACGGATTGTAATCCGATAGTAGTTCTGTTAGTTCATCTCTGTTTTCTGAATCATTCATATTCTATCGAGTTTGGTTATTATTTCTTTCAGTTTACTTTGTCCTCTGGATAACCTTGATAATACTGTGCCTTCCGGTAATTGGAGAATATTGGCAGTTTCTTTTGTCGAAAATCCCTGGATATGTCTTAATACGATCACGCTTCTGTATTTTGGTTCGATTTTATTAAGTGATGTGTTTACTGTATTTACTATATCATTCGATTCTTCATTCTCACAATCTGAAGTTTCAAAATTGCCGTAGTTATTAGTCGTAAGCAACCATTTTTTTGATCTTTTCTTTAAAAAGTTAAGTGTCAAATTAATTGCAATTTTAGCGATGTATGTTCCAAGCTGAGATTCTCCCTTATATTTCTTCATTGATTTATAAAACCTAAGAAAAGTTTCCTGACCAATATCGTCAGCATCATCTTTATTTCCAATCATGGATATTGTAATCTTAGCTATCATGGGTTCAAACTTATCAACAATTTCACGGAATGCTCCGGCATCTCCTGCAATAGCAGTTTCTACCAAATTAAGATCATTTGCAAATTTCAAAACTTCTTTTTCCAATATTGTTTTCTAATTAGACAAACTAAAATCCCAATTCATTCCCGGATAATAAAAACCAAAGAGTATAGCAAATATACCTATATTCCAGAATGTTTATATTTGCCTTCATGTTATGAGAGTTATAAGCGTATTTTTAAGTATTTTGATTTTTCTGTTGATCTCTTTACAAGGTACATCACAGGAGATTGTTGATGAAAGTAAACTATGGTCTTGTATGGAAGAACATTGCCAGCCCTGGGGAAGTACATACTCTACTGATTATTTTCAGTTTGAAGAAGATACCATTATCGATGGTTTTGTTTATAAAAAAGTGTGGATATCGGAGGACGAAACTTATCAGAACTGGAATTTTTATAGTGCCTTTATCCGTGAAGAAGATAATAAGGTTTACTACAAACATATGTTTGGTGAGGAAGGTCTTATATATGATTTCAATCTCAATATCGGGGATTCTGTTACAATTAATAACCCAAGGGCAGCTGGTGAAATAACCCTTGTTCTTGAGGAAGTGGATAGCGTATTTACTGAGACTGGATACCATGAGCGATGGCAGTTAAAGAATAATTCATATCCAAATTCCGAATACTGGATAAGAGGGATCGGTAGTGAAACGGGAGTTTTGAACAGCAGTACTGGTGTTTTCGGTGGCTTATGTGGATTATATACTTTGCTTTGTTTAAAAGAATCCGATGAGCTTGTTTATTTAAATCCTGATTATGAGACATGTTACCTGTATGTCTCAGTTGAGGAAAATGACGGTGAAAATGCATCACCTGTTATAGTTTTTGATAATGTTTCCAAAGAAGTTCATATTAAATTAAAAGATAACACATCAAATAGCGTGTTAATTGCTGATATTTCAGGGAAAGTTATAAAACAGTTCGATAAAGCCAATGAAATTGTCAGATATAATATGGCTACTAATCCAACCGGACTATACATTGTTGTTGTTATTTCCAATGGTAAACCTGCTACAGGAAAATTCTTTTCGTATTAATCTTTAAGTAAATTATGATCTCAACAATATTATTGATTGCATTTTATCTGTTTACACCATTAATAATTATTTATTCCTGTCAGAAACAATCATTTTTAAGACGACTGGGTGCAGTACTTGTTGCATATGCTGTTGGGCTTGCAGCAGGTGTTTCGGGATTATTGCCAGAGAACAGCAAAGAAATTCAGGAAATAATTACTACCATAACTATTCCACTGGCATTACCACTACTTTTGTTTTCTTCGGATATAAAATCATGGACAAGGCTGGCGGGGAGTACAACGATTTCGCTTATCATTGCATTGTTTGCAGTTGTGATCTCAGTTGTTGTTGGGTTTTTTATGTTTAGGGGTGATGATATACAGGAGCTGTGGAAAGTAGGAGGGTTGTTGATTGGTGTTTATACCGGAGGAACACCAAACCTTGCAGCACTAAAGATTATGTTGGACGTTGATAATGATACATATCTTATAACGCACGCATACGATATGATCATTTCTGCAGGATATTTCTTTTTTCTGATTACAATCGGGCAAAAAGTATTTGGGTTTATACTTCCTGCATTTAAAACAGGAATAAAAAATATTGACAAAAATGTACTGGCCGATATGTCTCAAAATCATATGTGGGGATTGTTTGAAAGAAAAAACCGCAAACCAATGCTTATCAGTTTATTGTTATCAATATCTATATTTGGCATTGCAGGATCAACCACTTTTTTTATTTCGGAGAATAGCCAGATGATTGTGGTAATACTGTTGATCACATCACTTGGAATAATATTGTCATTAATACCGGGAGTGAATAAACTGGACAATACATTCGAGGCAGGTATGTATCTTATACTTGTATTTAGTATTGTTGTTGCTTCAATGGTTGACATTTCTGAGATAATTAGTGCTTCGTCAACTATCTTTTACTATGTATTTTTAGTAATATTCGGTTCACTGATACTCCAGGTACTACTTTCGTCTGTTTTCCGAATTGATACTGATACAGTAATAATTACCTCAACAGCTCTTATTTGCAGCCCTCCCTTCGTTCCTGCTGTTGCCGGAGCAATTAAAAACAAGGAAATTATTGTTTCCGGACTTACTGTAGGAATTATTGGATATGCTATTGGTAATTATCTTGGGGTGATAATTGCTGAATTACTACATTCACTATAAGCTTTTCAGCTTGGATCATGTCATGTAAGTTTTGTAATTCCTACGGTTTCAACAGAACCTTTTTTGTGTATTTTTCCCCGTTAATTTGCAGGCTGTACAAATAATACCCGTGTTTCAGTAAATTGCCCTGTTCGTTTTTTCCATCCCTTACCACAGTTAATCTACCTTTGTTTAGTTTTGAATTCTGTAAGGTTCTGACAGTTTTGCCATTCATGTTCATAATTTTCAGCAAAGTATGAAGAGTATTCATCGCGTCCTTTCCAGAAATTATCAGATTTACTATTCAGATCATCAACTATTACGTCAACTTTCAATCCTGATTCTTTTAACTGTTTTAATTCGGTGGGAATTGCGTAAACAATAGCATAACCAGGGTAAAAGTCAGTATCAAATTTTAAATTACCTAAAAGAACTGCATCCGATTTATTTTCAATTACAACTTTTACTTCCATTTCATCAGGTCTCCAGCCAGACTGAGCTAACGAAAATAGGGAGAGACATAGAAATGCAATCGTAACTACATGGTTTTTAATAGTGATCAGTATCATTATTAAAGCGGTTTAAAGGTTAATATAACTATACTGATTAAAATAAAAAGTTCAACCCAATGTAAAAACCGGAATTTCCATCCTGTTCGTTCAGAGCTTTTCCATAATCTATTGCAAGGATAAAGTTTTGGTTCATAGCAATGTGTAACCCTGCTCCAACGCTATTATGGAATGCTTCAGCACCAAAATCAAAATAATCTGATTTTTGATCCGGTTCAAAGGAAGGTATCTCGTCAGCTTTATCCTTCACTTCAAAATCTTTTATAACCCTTCCTGTATCAAAAAATGTGCTTAATGCAAAATAGAAGTTTTGATTTAACCAGTGCATTTTGATAAACTTCCAGCGAAATTCAAAATTTCCATAAACAATTCCATCACCAACTACCCTGTTTCGCAGTATACCACGCAATGTTTTCTGTCCGCCAAGACCTTCGCTATATGCACCATTCATTTTCGACATATACATAATGGGTTCAACATAGTAAGGTGCAGAACCGGCTATTGTTGATTGTAATCCAAGACGATAAACAAATGAAAGCCTGTCTTTTACCAATGTGAAGTACTGACGATGAGTTACCACCAGTTTAGAGAATCCGTTTTCCATGTTTGATAATGGCTTTGGAGCTCCGATCAAAATAATTTCTGACCAGATACCTTTCATTGGATTTGGTTCATTGTCCCTTGAATCGTAAACAACTCCGAGCTTGAAATTTGTCAGTAATCCTCCTGTTGCTTCTTCAGGATCAATTATGCCCCAGTCAACATATTTATCGTACAATCCAGGTATATCCGGCAATTTGTCTTCTTCTTTTTTGTTTTTGTTAAGATGTTCTACATCAACTGAATTTGTGTAAATACTAAACAGGTTGAAACCTGCCAGCCACCTGAAATTACCAGTCATATTTCCCTGAAAATCAAGTTTTATCCTAAAGAATTCCCTTTTCTGGCGATAAAATACCCTTGACTTATAGTCAATATTATCAGTTTCTTCCCAGCTATGATTATAAACTGCATCATAACCGTTAAAACCATAAAAACTATATGTTTGGTCAGGTATATAACTGACATCTGCACTAACTCTTATTCCTTTTATTAACTCTTCGGAATCATAATAAAACCTGAATATGCCACTTCCTTTTGTGTACCATGAGGCTTCAAAATAAAGAGAATGGTTGTATTTCGGATATTTCGAACCATCACCATAATTATATAGGTTTACAAGCGCACCATATTGAAATCCCAGATCGGAATTATATGATATTACGGGTAAAGCCCCAAGGTTCCAGCCCTTTTTAATCTTATCAGTTTTTGTTTTCTTCTCAGTTTTTTGGGCAAAGCCAAAGGAAGTAATGATAATTAAACCTGCGAGAATCAGAAATGATCTTTTTAAATATTTCATATTATGGTTTTGATGATTTAGAGTTTACTTTTTAATAAATGATCCGGAAGAAATAATTCTATTTTTTTTCCTCACCTGGTAAGTATAATAAGCTGCCGGGAAATCATCCACATTGATTTCTGCAGTTTTTTCGGAGAGGTCTGTTTCGAGGAGTTTATCTCCATTCAGGTTGAATATGGCAACACTTCTGTCGTTGTCTTTTTTCGGAGTTTCAATCGTGATAATGTCACTTGCAGGGTTGGGGAATACTTTTGATGCAATTCTGTTTTGGTTCAAACTGAAAATTCCTGTGTTTGTTTCAATTTCCAGACTGTCAACAAGGAGTACAGAACCATTGTTAAATTTCATTCCCGAGGATATTATTACAACATTAAACGTATCAGGGACATGGTTATTAAAATTTACCATATTTACCGTGAAGGGAGTCCATTCCGATTCATCGTGTAAATAGCTAATGCCATAACCAATAGTATCTATTTCATTATTGTCTGTGCGTTTATAATTATAAATTAAAACTGTAGCCGAATCATTGTCGGCACCACTGTATTTATACATTCCTGTTAGTCTTGAAACATTTTCATTCAGAGGAAGACCACCACTAATACTATACTCTAAAGGATCGACAGATATATAAATGTCAGCCAGGGTCAATACTCCGGGAACATCAATAAAGTTTAGTAAGAACCTTGTTTCAAGTTTTACTGAATAATCTCCTGAATAAGCATCAGTGGATTTAAATACGGTATATTCACCAGGAATTGGAATAGCTGAGTTTATTGTTTTCCAAAATTCAGGTTCCTCATATGCCCCGTAATCTATCCATGAGTTGAATTCATTATTTGGAAGATATTGAGACCGGCACGTGATACTACTTAATATTAAAACAATGGCAATGACTAGGTTTTTCATTTTTTTAACTTTTTATTAGGCCCCTTTAGCCACAAATTATTTTTTGATGCTAATTTAAACTTTATATTCGTTTCGTGAAATTAAAACCGGGAATATCGTTTTTGTTACATTTTAATCAACTTTGTAACAGTCTGATTTTGTTTTGTTTATTTCTTGCCGTGACGATTAGTAGTGTAAAAGCTCAGAATATTAGCGATAGTTTATACATACTTAATGCCAGAATATTAACAAGTGACAGCCTGCTACCGGTTCATAATGCTCACATTATAAGTAAGTTTAACAGATGGGGAACCATAAGTAATAAAGAGGGCAGGTTTAAATTGTATGTTCATGAGGCTGATTCTGTGCTTATAACTTCTGTAGGATTTAGCCCCTTAATATTGCGGATGGAATCTTCTTTTTTTAAGAAAGAAGACAGCATTCTAACCATAACTATCGCAAAGGATACACTTTCTATAAATGAAGTAGTTATAAGGGGATATTGGGATTATGCAACAATGAAACAGATAGTTGTAGATATGCAACCTGTTGATCTTACACAGTTTTACCCGGACTGGACCGGTACAGAATTACTATATAAAGAACCTCATCCGGTTTCTTTCAAAGGCCCCATTCAAGCTCTTTATGATGCGTTCAACAGAAGTGCCCGACTTCAGCGCAAGCTTATTAATAATCGTAAAGAATACAATAAGATAATGAATAAAATGGGAAGGTATAACGATACAATTCCGGCTATCCCTGAGCATATGCGACAGTTGCCATACTGATTTTTACTCTTTTGATCAGCATCAGTGTCTGGGCACAGGCCTCCAGAGTTGCTCCTGTTGTTAATACATCATCTATAAGTAATAAATGTTTCCCGTTAAGTTTTTCAGTATTTATCAGCATAAATTTACCATCAACATTTTTCCATCTATTGTACCTTGCTTTATTGGTTTGTGTGCCGGTGTGTTTAGTCCTTGTTAATACGTTAAATAATACAGGAATTTTCATTGACCTACCAATACCGGTTGCTATAATGTCGCTCTGATTAAATCCCCTGGTTTTAAGTTTCTTTTTATGAAGAGGAACAGGGACTATTGCATCAATATCACCAAATAATTCTGAGTTCATCAGGCTATTACCAAACAACTCCCCAAGATGTTCGCCAACAGCCTTATTGCCTTTGTATTTTAACTGATGAATTAGTTTTTGCACATTTCCTCCTTTATTAAAAAACAGAAAAGATGTAGCTGCATGTATATTAACTCTTCCCCAAAATATTCTTGAAACAGGATTTTCTTCATATTTATGAAAATTTGTTTTTGGCAACTTATAATTGCATAATAAACAAATAACCTGTTCATCCTTTGAAAGCACATTACCACATGCATTGCAAACATTTGGAAAAAACAGATTTACAAAATCAGAAAGCCACATACTTGATAAAGTGTTTTCAGGTTTTAATTTTACTAAATTAAGAAAAAAATGGAAGCATAATATGGTTATTATCAATGTTTCATTGCTTTAGCAACTCTTCAAACTCTGCTTTGTAGTCATATTGCAAATCTTCATGTAGTTTTGAAATGGACTTATTTAGTAATTCAATTTGTCGGGTAAGCAACTTCTCGAGGATATATGAATTTATTGAATCGTCCAGTAAAGTGTGAAGCATATAGCAGAAAAACATCATTAGTTCCACCTTAGTCTCCGGTATACCTGAATAACGGATGTACTTATTTGTAGTACGCAATATTTTCCGTACACTTTTTTTTATTAAATAATTATTGCTTCTGTTCAGTTTTGAGAATTCTTCTTCAATTTCTTCCTTTACATGAATTATGAATAAAGCTTCATTTGAGCTTTCGTAAAGCAGGTAGGTTAATAGTTCTTTGTTTTCTTTTTTAAATTTGGAAAGGCGAAGACAAATATCTACAAGGTTGGAATGAGAGCGGCTACGTAATTCATCTTTCAAATTCTTTACCGTAGCCGCTTTCATTATATGCTATTTATTCTACTATTCCATTACAGCCAGTTCTTCCACCTGTAATACTTCTTTTGTTTCTTCGTCGTAAACAAAAGCTACTACGTGGCAATCAGCAGGAATCCATTCTTCAGGAAATACCTTGGAATATGTTTTAGTATATGTTTCATCTTTAACAACAGCTCCTGAATTAGAAAGGTTTTCACCCCAGGAACCATTAATTGATCCGCGCAATACATGATTATGAACATAATCTACATCAATTGGAGTTTCACCAATTTCCTCATTCTTATTTTTTTGAGGAGCAATTATACCATCCTGTGTTATGCAGACGATAACTTTATAGTTCCTGTTAATACTTTCTTCGAAAACTGTTTCTACTGTAGTAGAAAGAGTTCTGCTATCAGAATTAAACTCATTTTCAATAGATATAAAAGCTTCAGCATTCTTTTGTAACAAGGTGTCGGCTACTTTCCTCCAGCTATCTTTATAGAAAACATAACCAGTAGGGCCTTTAACTCTGCTAATTAATCCATTTGGGTTTCCCATAGCACTATTGCCAAAAAAAGAATCCCATTCATTTCCAGCTTCAGTTCTAAAATCAGCTGAAAACAACGGATCATTTTCAAAGTATGGTTCAGCAAAGTATCCCGCATGAACAGCTATAATTACAATCCTTTTACAAAATTCATCTTTTAATTGATTCGCAAGAACTGCAGCCTCGGGACAATTATTACATCCATGTCCTGTATAATCCTCAATAAGTACATTTCTATTTCCATTACAATAATCCCTTAATTCAACATACGGAGGATCAACTTTGTCACATGAGTTAAATACAAAAGCAAAAAGTACGATAACCGGAATTATATATTTTCTTTTAATCATTTTCATTTCTTTGTTTTGTTTTAGAAGCTACTTGAAATAGTTACATAAAAACCGCTGGATGCAGGTACCTGGCGACATACACCACCAACACATACAACTCCTTCACGCTGACGCCCGTATGTTAGTGCAAAACGAGTAGTTTTTAGAGTATAACCGAATGATCCGGTATAGTAGTGGATTTGTTCATTCGAGTGTTTATTACCATAATTATATTGGTCTGCAATTGTGAAAAACCAATGTGGTGATATTGTATATTCAATTAGAGCAGCAGCCCAGTCGCCTTTATCCTCTTTTGTCCAAAGTCCCTGAACTTCCCAACGTATTGACTTTTTAGAAGTAAATTTCCATGTCATATCGATAATAGCAATATTTGCCTTAACATTAGGTTCTCCTTCATGCCCAAGCAATGTTGCAATATCATAGTCCTGGTAAATATATTTGAATATACTTTTAAATTTCCTGCTGAATTTTTTATCGATTTCTACAGTAAGGTCTCTATTGAAGATTTGATCGCCGAATTTGAAAAAGTCTGATTTCCATCCCATTGTACCACTCTGTCCAATATAGGCTGTGTCGTTCGCTTTTTCCCTGGCAATATCATTCATCTGAGAGTAGTTTATACTAATACCCATACCGTATTTTCCGCCAAGTTTACTTTTCTTTGGAACTTTGTAGTTTATTTCAATCTGGTATCCGATTTCACCATTTGGCTGTGTTGCATAAGGATACATAGCAGCAAGCATGTAAGTATGAGCTTCAACAAGTGGAGGCAGGAAGTTAATGTCCAAAGCGTTTGATGTAACTGCTTCATCTGATTTGAAACTCATATTATCAATACGTTTAAATTGAGCAAATACTCCAAGTCCTCTTCTTGAGTAAGAACCAGAGAAAATAAAAGCATCTCCCGGCTTATAAATATACCCATTTACAGCAGATGGATCATTTATTTTATACGCATACTCTGATGAAAAGTTAAATTTACCGTAACCAAGATTAAATCTTCCGGCGAAAGCAGCAACGTTTTCAGGAAGTTTATAATAAGGATCAGAATCTGCCTGGTACTTGCTAACAGCACTACCACCAAGTATAAGCTTAAGTTTGGAATCAGACATGGAACTGAATACATCGTTGAGGTTTATTTCACCATCAAATCCTTTAACAATACCTCTTCCATTTTTCTCATACTTCGACCAAAAAAATCGTTGTGTTCCATAAACTCCCTTAAGAATAATACCCTGAGTTGGTTCATATACAACCCTTGCACCATTTATAGAGTTATCATAACCCAAGGTCCATTCCTGGTATGTTCTTAGAGTAAACCCGTTACCAAATTGTTCATAAAAATTACCGGCAGTAAAGCTAAATTTACCTGTTGAGTATGACGCCCAAATATATGGAAATCCCTGTCCTTCCAGACTCCTGTCGAAACCGGCAATTGGTGGTAAATAAGCTTCATATCTAAATCCTGCTGAAAAATCACCTAATGTGTAAATGATATCAGCAAAGGCATTCATGCCAAATACATTACCGTTTATGATAGAGTCTGTAATTCCAAGTTCATCATCAGCATGATAATACATCCCGTCAACTTCAAAACTACCATGTACCTGTGATCTTTTTATAAAGTCCTGCGCATTAATAGTAGTACCAAATGCTAAGACGATGGCTAAAATTGAAATAATCTTTTTCATAATTATTTATTCAATCGTTACACTCTTAATGTTTTCCTGAAATATCTTCTCCCTTAGCTACTTTCACAACAAGGTCGAATATTTCATCTTCAAGACCTTCGTAATATGAAGTGTGTTGATAAACAATATTTCCATCACCATCAAGAATAAATGTATGTGGAACCATGTTAACACTCAAAGCTCTTTTAAAATCACCATTTGGATCAAGCAGTACATCAAAGTCCCAACCTTTACCATTCACAAATGGAAGTACTTTCGCTGTTGAACGAGCATCATCAATAGATACGGCTATAACTTTAACTCCTGTTTCATCCTGCCAGTCTTCAAGGTTCTCATTGTATGCATCAAGTTCCTTTTTACAAGGTTTACACCACAATGCCCAAAAACTAATGATTATAGGTTTACCGTCATTTGAAATATTCCTGGTATTATAGGTTTCACCTTCAAGTGTTTTTATATTAACAGAAGGTAATTTTTTTCCGCTTTTTGCTTCCTGTGCTGAGAGAAAACCTCCGATCAACAGAACTAATGATAGAATTACTACTTTTCGCATATGTATAGTTTTTATGATTTCGCTAACCAAGTTGACAACCTCATTTTTTAATGAGTTGCATCCTGTAACCGGCAAATATACTCATTTAAATGCACTCAAAAAGGATGCTTGCCCATGAAGCTTATAGTACCCTGATTCTTTTTCAGGATAAACTACAAATTAACTTATTGCAAACTATGTGCCGATCTGACCAGGTTCGAAAAAAATTCTAATGATGCTGTTAAAGATGAATTTCAAGTAACCCTGATTCAGTTTTTGGAACAAGGTTTATCTGGCTTAAATATGCCGGTACTATTAATGCCTCTCCTTTTTGCAGCGATACTTCACCTTCATCCCAGACTAAAATTGTATCACCATCAATTGCCAGGTAGATAATAAATGAATCAAGAGCCTCAATATCTTTATACAATGGTTTGTTAAACCTTACGATATTAGTAGTGAACTTGTCACATGATATAATTTCGTTTGTTGAATTTAATTCTGTCCTGTAATTCGTTTTAAAAGAGTCGGGCTTACTATAATCTATGGCATCCAGTGCCTCATCGGTATGTAATTCGCGGGGTTGACCATCCACTCCAATTCTGTCCCAATCGTAAATGCGGTAGGTTGTATCAGATGTTTGCTGAATTTCAGCGAGAAGCATTCCGGGTCCAAGTGCATGAATTCTACCGGCTGGGATGAAAAACACATCATCTTTTTTTACCTGTTCATAATTCAGGACATCTTTGAGAGTACCATTTTTCAGATGTTCTTCGTAAGATTCTTTATCCATTTCGCGGTTAAATCCGCTTATTAACTGAGTGTCTTTATCAGCTCCAAGAGTATACCACATTTCTGTTTTACCTCTGCCAATTTTTCTTTTCGCAGCAAGAGCATCATCCGGGTGTACCTGAATTGAAAGCCAGTCGTTGGCATCAATAAATTTGATTAGCAATGGAAATTCATTTCCAAATTTATCAAACACTTTTTCTCCAACAAGGTCGCCCATATAAACTTCAACCAGTTCATTAAGCTCATTGTCTTTTAAAAAACCATTATTTACAACCGACTCATTATCTTTTACTCCTGATACTACCCAAACTTCACCACAGTTTTGCAGATTGCCGAAATCCATACCCAACTCGGTTCGTATTTTTTGTCCTCCCCAGATCTTTTCTTTAAAAATTGGTTTGAATTTTAATGGATATAATGTGTTCATTATTCTTTTTTTATTCCAAATGACAAAATTAGGTATTTTTGACGCTATTTTAATATAAATTATTTAATGAATGCCAGAGCATTATTCCAGGTAAACCGTATAAGAATTATAAATTCAATAAGGAATCCTTCTATATTGGAAACATCACTATCAATTAGTATGATTGAGATAACATGTTTTAGTATTGTTAGCAGGTTAACTAAAAGATTCATTGCTATTCAGAAGGAAAAGATAAATTTCATGTATTAACCTAAACTTTAAAAAACTCAATCATTATGGTTTTTAGTAGTATTTTGTTTATCTTCATTTTTCTGCCATTCTTTTTTTTCACATATCAGGTATTACCACATAAGCTCAGGAATATCTGGACTCTTATAGCTAGTTTAATATTTTTTTCCTGGGGGGCTCCAGTTTTTGTATTTGTTGTTTGTGGAGTAATTTTATCAGACTTCTTTATTGTAAAGAAAATATATTCTTCACGTATCTTAAAACATAGACGTTTATTATTGGCAGTTTCAATAACCCTTAAGTTAGGATTGTTAGCTTATTTTAAATATGTAAATTTTTTTATACAAAATGTAGACTATTTACTACGTAAGCTGGGATATTCCGATATTGGACTAATTGACGTTGCTTTGCCACTAGGGATATCTTTTTTTACATTTCAGGCTATCACATATTCAGTTGATATATACCGAGGTGTACATAAACCATTAGAATCCGCTTTTGATTATCTTCTATATATATTATTATTCCCTCAATTAATAGCTGGCCCGATTGTAAGGTATAATGAGATTGCAGATCAGATAGAAGACAGGAAGATCTATGAAACATTAGATAATAAAGTGCTAGGCTTTTTTCGATTTGTTATTGGTCTTTCGAAGAAAGTATTAATAGCAAATGTACTTGCAGTTGAAGCTGATTATGCATTTTCTATTCAGGAATCTGAATTGACATCTACTATTGCATGGATTGGAATAATAGCCTATACTTTTCAGATTTACTTTGATTTTTCAGGATATTCAGATATGGCAATAGGACTGGGAAGAATGATGGGATTTACATTTCCAGAAAACTTCAATAATCCATATGTATCAAGAAGCATAACAGAGTTTTGGAAGCGATGGCATATAACTCTTGGACGTTTCATGAAAGATTATTTGTATATACCATTGGGTGGCAACAGGGTTTCAGTAAAGAGAATGTATTTTAACCTTATAATTGTGTTTATAGTATCAGGTTTTTGGCATGGAGCTGCATGGAATTTCATAATTTGGGGAGCATTTCATGGTACATTTTTAATTCTTGACAGATTATTTTTGTTGAAATTGTATAGTAGAATTGGAAATCTTACAAGTGTCATAATTACATTTTTTATTACAATAATTGGATGGGTAATATTCAGGGCAGAATCATTTAATCAAATTGAATTTTATCTAAGATCGATGTTTAGTTTTACCTGGGATTATTATTATATTAATAACAAATTTATTATTGTACTTGGAATAGGATTCTTATTTGCCTTTATTACCATGTTTAGATTAGGTAAAAAGATAGAACATTTTTTCTACTTCAAATCAAAACATAATAATAAACAGTTGGTAATATTTTCAATTCTGATATTCACGTTATTTATAACTTCAGTATCAAGTATTGCTTCATCAGGATTCAATCCATTTATTTACTTCAGATTTTAACAATTATGATTAGAAGAATAATACTGATAGTAGTTTTTGTCATTTTGTTTTTTCCAATACTGGAACTGAAGTTTGACTTTTTCGAAGAAAAGAAACTAAAGGGTGCTTATAAAAAAACTAAAGACATTGAATTTAGCTTAAAAGGCTGGTTTGGTGGCGAATACCAGCCTAAAAAAGAAAAATTCCTGAAGAATATTATCGGATTTAAACCATTATTAACAAGAATAAATAATCAGATAGACTTTTCATTATTTTCTTTATCACATGCTAACGGGATTGTAGTTGGTAAAAATGATATGCTATTTCAGAATATGTATATTGATGCCTATTATGGAAAGGATTTCTCAGGTAATGAATATTTAACAAATGAAATACGAAAATATAGTAAGCTTGTTAAGGTGTTGAGAGAAGAAGGAATAGATTTGTTTTTAATAATTGCTCCTGGTAAAGCATCAATGTATCCTGAAAACATCCCTGACCATTTGAAAGCTGATTTTGACACTACAAATTATGATAAAGTAGTTGAACAATTGAACCAGTCAGGGTGTAATTACTTAGATTTGAGGTCCTATTTTTTATCTCTAAAAAAGGAATCTGAGTATCCCTTATTTCCTGATCATGGTACACATTGGAGTGGATATGCGATTACACTTGCAGCAGATACTATATTTAGTTTTTTGGAATCAAATACTCGATTTGCTCTTCGAAAGTATAGTAAGAAAGATGGTGAATTATCGAATGACTACAGATTTTCCGATAATGATATTGGAAAAGCACTGAATCTGTTAGGCCAAAGTTCTGATCAATTATTATATTATCCGGATATTGTTTTCGAAAATAATGATACCTTAATAGAAAAGCCTAAGGTTCTTTTAGTTGGTGATAGTTTTACACAAAGCTTCTGGGGATTCTATCCCTATTTTGATAAGCTTTTTGACAAGAATAGCAGATTTTGGTATTACAACAGAAATGTTGCCTGGCCTGATAAAAACATAAAGAAAGTTATAAAACAAGATATTCATAAAGAAATAACCTCACATGATATTATTATTATTTTTTCGACAGAACAAAATTTGAAGGATCCTGGTTTTGGTTTTATTGATAAGACATTAAAGTTGCTTACAAACGATACCGTGTTGTGTAAAGAGAAGCTGAATTTTTACACAAATTCTATTAAATCGAATTCGTCGTTGTATAGGCTATGCAAACGAAAAGCAATTGACCGAAATATATCTATTGACTCAATGTTGTTCCTTGACGCAAGATGGTTGTTTAACAGGTATTTGATAGATTACTATTCAAAAGGTTTTAAAAATAAACCAGATAGTTCAGAACACATTGCATTAGAACCTGATAGTTTAGGGTTTTACTCAGATTCATTGATATATCTATATGCAAGAAATAAATCTGAAGAAGTACAGAAAAGTATAATCTCCAAATGGTATGTTCAGGACAAAGAAATTGATTCACTTGTTGAAGTAATAAAATCAACACCAAATTGGTATGACAGAATGAAGAACAAAGCGAAAGAAAAGAATGTTAGCTTGGAAACTCAGTTAAGAAATGAAGCTAAATGGGTATTGGATAGGAAGAATTATAAAGGTTTTGAATAGCAAACACTATACATAGTTGTTATAATGACGGATGATTTATCTGACATTAATTGACCGTGGTAAATTAAGAATTTTTATCAAAGATAGTAATTAATGATATGGCTATTATTGACTGATTTGACACTATTTTTCAAATATTTATCAATTCGTTAATACGATTAATTAGTACAGATTACCAGTTAAAAGTATTAAGGCTTCAGCCATGTTATACATACCTGTAATAAAGCCGTTTATAGTTTATTTAACGATTATCTTCTGTTTCTCAATTTTATTACCGGATTCAATAAAAACAATATATGTTCCTGGTGATAAATCAGGAATCTGAATACCTATATCATTGTTTCCTGAGATCGTCAGGTCTTCGGTATAAACAACCTTGCTATTGATATCTATGATATTAACAATCAATTCATTATTTAAGGTGTTTTTCGATCTGATATTAATATAATCTGTTACCGGATTTGGATAAATGGTAAATTCATTTTCATTGCTTATATTCTCTTCTATCCCGGTATAAACATCCATCGGATATTCAGTTGTATATAAACCTCTTCCATGTGTAGCTGCCAGTACAATATCGTCGCCGTGTCGCAGTTTAAGCATATCAACACGAACATTTGCCATGCCGTCAACTGAAGGTAACCACTCAGTAACTTCCTCGTTGAGGGTGTTTGTCCACCAAACACCTATCTCGGTTGCCAGTAATGCCTGTCCGTTGTTATCCGGGTGGAAAATAGCCCAGCGAATTGGCATATCCGGAAGATTAGCTTCTTTTTCGATCCATGTATCACCACCGTCATATGTTAACCATACAGATGATACGCCATAATTCGAGAATGTAACAAGCAGATTGTCTTCGTTTTCACCAATTGCAACACAGGATATGCTTGCTACAGGGAAATCAGATGTACCTATTTCTGTTGTTTCAGGATCGCTTTCAGCATTTGTTGCCTTAAACAAATTACCTGCATGTGTTCCGATGAACAATGTAGATGTTCCCGGTGGGGAAAAGCGGGAGTATTTAATATGGGAGAAAGGAGTGTTAACATCTGTTCCCATGTTAGTGTATTGCTTGTAAACATCAAACGGAATATCTTTTACTATCAACATTTTATTGCTGTTTCCTCCGAAAAAATCTGCAGCATTCGAGTAAAGGATATTTTCCAGGTAGTCGTAATCTGCAGGACTTATAAATGTTCCATTTTTTTCATCAAATTCATCTGCTATAGATTCATTGCTCCAAAATTTGTAATGATTATAATAAATTGAAGTTATAAAAATATTTGCCTGATTCTGATCCCAGAAACAGTATGCACCATCACCAAAGTCCTTCATGTCCATTAAATCTAATGGCTGGCCTTTATGAAACAAAGTTCCGTTATCCTGTGTACCTCCAAGATAATATTTTGAAAACGGAGTTGGCTTTATTGCGCATGTGTAAAATTGTAATGAGTTTAATCCCTGGTTTCTTTCTATAAAGTCGGGAAATGTCATGTATGCATTTGTTGTTAAAAATACCCCGCCATCACTACTGAAAATAGCTGTAGTTGAAGATCCCGGCTGAAATTGTATATCGTGCTGGTCTGCATGAACATAGTCATCTCCACCATTTTGATACATTAATGCCCAGTTAGATATTACATTCCACGTACTTCCGCTGTTTATTGATTTCCATATATCCCTTCCTCCTGTATATACAATATTAGGATTCTCCGGATCAACTTTCAATACAAAAGCATGCCAGGCTAATGGCGCCCAGTTGTTTTCAGGTGGAGTTGCCAACTGAGACCAGGTTATTCCACCATCAATAGATTTAACAATATATCGGCCCTCATATACAACAAAACCATTGTATCTACCTGCAGCAAACTGGGCAAAAATTACATCAGGGTTAGACGGAGCACTTGCAACAAGCGTTCTGGCTGGAATATTGTATTGATGATGATCAGAAATAATATCATTATATTCCTCATAAACTGTCCATGAACCTTCAAGACCTGTATCTGAATAAAGAATTGTTGCACCTCCTTTTTTATTCAGGTTTTCCATTGTTCCGATAAATATCCTTCCGTTTGATGATATTTCAATATCCGCTGGAGTATATGGTTTATTAGTTACACTTTGTGGAATAGATGGCAGAACCTGTGTCCATGTTAACCCGCCATCTTCCGACCGATAAAGGCCATCTGAAGGTTCACTCTGATGATCTTCACCCATATATGTTCCTGACGCGACACATGCATATATCACACTGGTTCCGTTTTCGTCTTTTACCGCTATATCTGTTATATAGTCAAATCCCTCAGTACTTTCCATTACTTCCCATGTGTCACCACCATCAGTAGTTTTAAATATCCCCGCTCCAAGGCCTGATGAAGCTCTGTAAATTATTCTTGCTGTCTGGGCTTCTCCCGTTCCCACATAAAATACTTGTGGGTTATTTGGGTCATAAGCCATACAACTGATTGCCAGATTACTCCAGAAATCACCTATTGGTATCCATTCTTCTTCTGTATCAGTAATATCATCAGTGTACCATAGTCCGCCCGTTACACCTCCTGCCCACACTTTTTTATTGTCCGAATCATTGGGGTCAAACATAATAGCGCGAGTACGACCACCCATATTTGATCCCGATGTTTCCCATTCAAGCATTGAATTTAAACTTCTTGATTGTCTCATTTCCGACTGAAGCTTTCTTGTTGTTTTATATGAATCCATTAACCTGTCGGTAGGAACTTCACCTGTTGCAGGATCGGCTGTTATAATATATTCCTGGAATGCTGCCATATCAGGCTGGTCAGGTGCTTTAATTTCTTTGTTGATACTCTCAACTTCAGGTTTGACAGTCATCGCTTTTTCAAGGATCGCTTTTTCATATAATTCTCTTTCTGTCGGGTTATCGTTGCTAAAGTAATAGCCTCCAATCAGGAGTGTTAATATTGATATACTTAGTGCAGTGATCTTTATATTATTCATGATAATGACTTTTTATGTTGTTGCAAAGATAGACAATGGATTAACCTGCTTAGTTGTCCGGGAAAATAAGTATATTATAATAGGAGTAAATTTAAAATTATGGATTTATATTAAAGATATTTGTTATATTTACTCACTCAAACCTGCTTAATATGAGGGCTATATCTAATGTTGCATTACTTGGGATAATATTTCTTATAAGTGGTATCCAATCTATGAATATTTGTGCCCAGGGAATAATATTTGGTGTTGTAACAAATGCTCATAACAACCAAGTTATCCCAAACGTGACTGTGAAGGCCAGTGGAAACATAAATTACATTACTGAAACAGATTCTTTGGGATATTATGAGTTGCTTGCTGATTTAGGTAATTATTATATGGAATTTATTAAAATAGGTTATGATACTACTGGTGTTGATTCAATTGAGGTGCCGTCTGGCATGATAGAGGTAAATATTGAGATGTGTAACTATCTTTATCCACCCCGCAATGTGATGGTTGATACAATGACAAATACCATCACATGGGAAGAACCGTTAATAACTGCATTGTTTTTGCAAAACTTTGAAGATACTATATTTCCTCCTAATGGCTGGCAGAAATCATCACCTGCTATTGGTTGGTTTCGTTCGGATAATTGTACTTCATGGCAGTTTACTGTGCCTCCCGGAGATTATTATTATGCATTATCGGTGGGTGGAGGTCCTGGTTCAGATCCAAACTTTGCAGATGATTACCTTATTACACCTATGATTGATTTAAGGGAGTCTGAGAATTATAATCTTAGATTTGATCATTTCTTCACAGGACAAAATGATCATTTAGTATTTGTTGAATATAGTTATAATAACGGGAATACATGGGAGGTACTAGAAGAGCTCACCCCAGTTGATGACTGGAGTCCTGCTACTATTGATTTGTCTGAGATTTCAGGTATTAATAGTGATTCAATATGGTTTGCATTTCATTCGTATGATGTTCATAGTGCTGGGTCAGGCTGGGCAATAGATAATGTGGAAATTACAAATGGACCGACTAATATTTTAGGTTATAACATATCGATAAATAACCTGTTGGTTACTCAAACAGATACAAATGTGTTATCATATACATTTGAAAACCTTACTTATGGAAATAACTACTTTGCCTGTGTCGCTGCCATTTACGGATGTGGTGTATCACAGGGAAATTGTGTTGAATGGGAGTCAGGCTTCCTGTATCCTCCCTTAAGTGTAAATGATAACTATATTGTTAATAATTATGAACTGGAATTGTTTTGGAATCCTCCCTGTGTAATAAATACTGATAGTGTCCCTGTTGGACTTCAGCAGTTCAATTTGTATTTAAATGATTCAATTTACGATTCAATAAATTATACAGGACAAAATACATCAGAGACGATATCTTATTATTTTGATTCACTAAATCCGGGTGATTACCGATTTAATATTGCAGCATATTACGATTTGACAGAATATGGTTTTGCTGGTGAATTTGCAGAATCTGTTTGGACAGATACACATTTTGTCGAAATAATTTGGGGTGAAATTCTCCCATTTTTTGAAGACTGGAGCTCAGGCAATTTTCAAACGAACAACTGGAAGTTAGACGACACGGTTGGAAACTGGCGTATCAATTCTTCAATAGGATTTCCAGAGCCAATTCTTGAATTTTACTGGCAGCCTGAAATAGACAGTACATATTCATCCTCATTATCAAGTACATTTATACGTTGCGACAGTATTGATCAGGGTTCAATATTTTTTGATTTTGATTTTAGGTTAAGAGACAGAAATCAAACGGGAAATGAGAAAATTAAGACTGAAGTATATGATGGCAATAGCTGGAATTTAATTGATGAGTATGCGAATACTGGTCCAACTATCTACGTGAAGAATCATTTTGATATTACTGAGCATGTGTCAGGCAAAATATTCAGAGTTAAATTTACAGCTTATGGAGAAAATACCAGAGACCTTTTCGGTTGGTATATTGATAATATTAATATTTACAGAAGTTGCGAATCCCCTGAAAACTTAACAGCGACGGTTGACTGGTTTAATTTCGAAGATCCTGCAATTAAGCTATGTTGGGAAGGTCCTATCGATACGGGTCCAATTGCCGAATGGATTCATTGGGATAGTGGGGAAAACAGCACAGGAATAGGGTTTGGTTCAGGTGGTACAATGTCAGTTGCAGCGCGCTGGGATCCTGATAACCTGGTTGATTATGAGGATTGCGAAATCACAAAAATACGCTATTATATAAGTGATAGTGTAAGTTCAATAATTTTAAAGGTTTGGACTGGTAACCAGGGGGCTGGTGTAATTTATGATCAAGATGTTACTGCATTAACAAACATTAATGAATGGAACGAAATACAACTTGTTCATTCAGTACCTTTTGATATCAATGAAGACCTGTGGATAGGCTATACTTTCGTTAATTCAGAAGGAACATTCCCGGCAGGAATGGACGATGGTCCTGTAGTATCAGGTTTTGGCGATATGGTTAATACAGGTACTGGCTGGGAACCATTATCTTCTTATGGTTATAATTATAACTTCAATATTCAGGGTTTCATCAAAATAATTGAAAACGAAAGTGATGGAATACACTATAGGGGTAATAACTCCGTTGAAAACTCAAGACATATGTCCGGCTATAACATTTATCGAATGGGAGGTGTCAGTGGTAATGAATACGAGCTTTATGATTTCGTAGATTATGTTTTCGGTCAAACCTCATTTTGTTATTATGATACAGTTCCAAATGTAGTTCTTCAAAGCAGTTATTATTACAAAGTTACAGCACAATGGAACAGTGAAATGGATATTTGTGAATCTGGACCTGCAATGTCATTGATTAATCCTGAAGATGATTTTGTTTATATTTTTCTTGAGGATATTCATGAATCTGTTATTGAATCTTCTGTAATTGTATACCCAGTCCCTGCAAAAGATCATATAAATATAAATTCAAAAAATCACATCAAAAGTGTAACAATAACTAATTGTTATGGTCAAAATGTTGTTTCTATTTCGCCTGTGAATAATGAGCAGAAGAAAATATGTACTTCCCATCTTAAATCAGGGATATATATTATTACTGTCGAAACAACAACAGGGATTGTATCCAAAAAAGTTGTAATAGCGCAAAAATGATTGTTTGTATACTTTCAATGTATATCTTTGTATTTAATTTATTACCTGTTTTTCAAAACCTAAATCATTGTTAATTTTGAACGAATCTCAATAATAATAACCCTAATTTTCTTAAATTTGGGACTTTTATAAGTTACAAAGAATTAAATCGTTAGATATGACCTACGAAGAAAGATTGAAAAATGTGTCAGTTCTTGGGGCAGCTGGTAAAATGGGTAGCGGAATTCTGCTGCTTACAGCTGTTGAAATGGCTGATCTTAGCTTATTACCTGAAAATAAGGATAAGTCGTTTGTTTTGAATGCCATTGATGTATCCCCGGAAGGATTATCAGGGTTGATGAAGTACCTGCGCGATCAGGTACGTAAAATTGCTGAGAAAAAAACAGTGTGGCTAAGAAATATGTATGCCGACCGCGATGACCTTGTTGAGAACATCGAAATTATTGATGAGTATATTTTTGATGTTCTTAATATAGTACGTCCGGTTACCACAATGTCAGCAGCATATAATTCCACTTTGATTTTTGAGGCTGTTAGCGAAAACAGAGCTCTTAAAGTGAAATTACTTACAGATATTGATACTAATAATGATAATAACCCATGGTACTTTACAAACACATCATCTGTTCCTATAGGTCTGATAGAGAACGAAGCAAACCTCAAAGGCAGAGTTATTGGATTCCACTTTTACAATCCTCCTGCAGTGCAGCGCCTGGTTGAGTTGATCAAAACAGATAATACAACCGAAGATGTTATTGAATTTGCACATCTTTATGCCAAAAAACTAAAGAAGATCATTGTTCCATCCAATGATTTTGCCGGATTCATTGGAAACGGACACTTTATGCGCGATGCACTTCATGGGATGAAAGAAGCTGAAACTCTGGCAGCAGAAAAAAATATTCCACTGTATCAGGCAATATATATGATCAACAAGGTAACTCAGGATTACCTTGTTCGTCCAATGGGAATATTTCAATTGATTGATTATGTTGGTATCGATGTTGTACAATTCATACTTGGTGTTATGAATCCATTTGTTGAAGATGAAGACCTTCATAGCGACTTGTTAGATAAATTAATGCTGCAGGGTGTTGCAGGTGGTCAGAAATCAAGTGGTGCACAAAAAGATGGTTTCCTTAAATACAAAGGAGCACATGTAACATCAGTATGGGATGTTCACAAACAAACTTATGTTGATATTGATACTTTTAAAGATGAATGTGATGATATGCTTGGTGAATTACCTGATTCGGTTGTTGCCTGGAAATCTATTATCAGAAATAAGAAGAAAGATGAAATTCTTGCCGGATTTTTCAACGATCTGAAGGCTTCTGATGCGCTGGGTGCGATTACAGCCGTTAAATATGGATTACGCTCTAAAGAAATTGGAGAGAAACTGGTTTCCGATGAGGTAGCCAATGAAGTTGATCATGTAAATACCGTTATGCTTACCGGATTTTTCCATGCTTATGGTCCTGTAAATAACTTTTTTGAATAATCTTAAAATCTGGAAAAATGAGAAGAAAAATATATATGACAGGTGGTTATAACACCGTATCAATGGGAACAGGACGTAGTGAGTTTCATCCAAAGAAACCTCGTCCGGGTCTGGAACATTATATAAGTGAAGCAGGAAAAGGAACTCTCGATCAGATTGGTGGTGCTGAAAATGTTGACGAAGGTGTGATAGGTAATTTTATGGCTTCCAGGTTTAATAAACAGGCTAATCTACCGGGTTTTATGCCAATGATTGACGAAGGTTTGCAATGGAAACCGGCTATCAGTGTTGAAGGAGCATGTGGTTCGGGAGGACTTGCATTAATGAGCGGTATAAAATCAGTACTTGCAGAAACGGCTGAAGTTGTATTATCACTTGGCGTTGAGGTTCAAAATACCGTTAAAGCAATTTACGGAGCAGATATTCTTGCCGGTGCAGGCTGGTATAAAAATCGTAAAAACGGACATGCATATTTCTTCCCCGGTCAGTTTAGCGACAGGGCTGGTGCATATTATGAAAAATATGGATATGACCGTGCACGTGCAGGTATGAAAAGATGGTTTAGAAATGCTGTTGAAAATGCAAGACTGGATGATACTGCACAGGAATATCAGAATAAAGTTGCTGATCTGGATGCTCTTTATGATAAGCTTAAACCAAATGGAGCAGCATTTGTTGATAACTTAAGTGTATTGGATTGTTCGAAAGTAAGTGATGGTGCATCAGCGATTGCAATTTGCTCTGAAAAAGGACTGGACAGAATAGGAGTCGATAAAAAAGATGCTGTTGAAGTTATTGGCTTTGCCCAGGTAATCAGAAATATTACAAATTTCCCCACAGACTTAACAGAAGTAGAAACCATTAAAAAAGCTGCACATCAGGCTATGGCAGATGCAGGTGTTACAATTGATCAGATAGGTACAATCGAAACACACGACTGTTTTTCAATTGCCGGTGTACTGGCAACTGAGGCACTTGGTCTGGCCAAAAGAGGTGAAGGATGCGACTATGTAGCAGCCGGGAAAACTGCACGTGATGGTGAAATGCCTATGAATACAACCGGTGGACTAATAGGATGGGGACATCCAACAGGGGCTACAGGTGTACACCAGGCTGTTACCATCTGGCAACAGTTAACCGGCAAAGCCGGAAAAGCGCAGATTGAAATGCCCGAAGATCGTCCATATGGAATGACAATCAATATGGGTGGTGATGATGTTACAGTTATTGCTATTGTATATAAAAGAGGATAATAACTACTAACAATATATTAAACCGCATGGAGTAATTCATGTGGTTTTTTTGATAAAAATGAAAAAGCCGGCAACCAGTATTAACGCAATGCAGGCAACCGGCTAATCATCCGATAATGTTAGCTAAGCTTATACAAAAATCAGATAGTTAGTAAATCAGTTAATTAAAATATGGTAAGTTTTTCAATATTTGTAACATTTTCAGTATCGATATTGATTATATATACGCCACTTTCAAGAAAATGGATATTTAGTTTTACTTCTTTCTGATCCAGTGCTACTTCGTATACTTTTTGTCCGTTTAAGTTTAGTATTGAGATGTGTTTCATGTTAACCGCAGATTCAATATTTACATAACTCGAAGCAGGGTTAGGGTATACTTTTGAGTATTTTTCACCTAACTCGGAGATACTAACAACATCACCCAGATTAACTTTCGCAGTTTGCATAACTTCCTTTGTTTCCATATTTTGTATAAATGCAACCAGTTCGCAATTTTCTACTACGTATGGAACATTAATTGTAAAACCACTCTCAAAGGGATAATAAAGATCGAAATACCCTGGTTCACCATGAGGCCCAGGGTACATATTTCTGCAAACATAATTCAGTTCACTCATTCCCATCCAGTTATATTCAATATTTGACTCAGTTAATACCAAATGCACATTAAAGTCAATTTCTTCAATATCATAAATCTTTACTGCAGTTATACCAACATAAAAGTCAGTTCCGTTTGGGGTGCTAGCTCCAAGTTCGAGATAAAATAATGATGGGGTAGTAATTCTGTCATCAACTATAGGATAGTATGATGAGTACATACTCTGAGTAGGGCTTCCCCCTACAACTTCATTACCACCATCAAATACTGCAGTAGGATAATCTGTAATATTGTAGAATGAAGCTCTAGTTGCAGCTTCCGGAGTATTATACGGATCACTATCATTATAAGAATGATATTCAATAATTGCTACATCATGATCATTTTCGATAAGCTCATCAGCACCCATAGCTGATCCGGGACAATACTGACAATCGGTGCCTGTACCAATTTCAACCAAAACCATTTTTCTGTCCCTTCCACCTTCAATAATCACCTCCGCAGGCCCTGCAGGGGCTGATAATCCTGATTCAAGATACATTGCCTTAACACTGTAATTATACGTTCCGGGTAACTCAAGATTATCCTGATAGTTTAATTCAGGTCCTATTCCCAGCAATTCATCATCTCTGAAAATATAGTAAGTAAAAACTGTTCCGGTAGAAGGTGCATCCCATGTTAAGTTTACTTCCGATTCTGTTACGTCAGCTTCCAGATTCTGAGGGGCATCTCCAAGCGGACATGATTTGAAAATAATATCATCAACATAGTATTCAGGAGTTCCGTCACTTGTTCCATCCCATCCATAGTAGTTAACAGCACCAAGCTGTTTTGGGCCTGGTGTACCAAATGTTCCCAATGTCCATTGCCAACCGATCAGATAGTCTCCGTCAATGAATACCTCAGCCCAGTCATTGTCCAAATCAACATAGTTCTCAATAAGAGTCCAGGTGTCGCAGCTGTATGTAAAAATTGCCGCTGACTCTGCTCCGGCATCTATTCTTCCCTGACCGTCTTCATCGAAATAAACCTGAGTACCCCATTGACTATTACTTCCGTTAAATAACTGAAGGATATTATAATATCCCAATTTGTCTGTAGGTACATAAATATAGAAGCTGACCAGATACCTGCCTGTTGTGGAATCTCCAAGTAACAATACATTATCATTACCACTAACAATTCTAATACTGTTTGGTGATGAGTTGGATTGTTCATCTGAAACATAAGGATCTTCTGCACTTCCTGGTGAAGTACTCCATGTTGTCCATGGTAAACCTGCCTGTTCTGCAAGCCTTACGCCTGCTGTGTAACTATCAAAATCATCTTCAAAAATTTGTGCCTGTGTTGTTGTTCCTGCGATGATGATGAAAACTAAAAATAAATAAAGCTTTTTCATTTGTAAATAAAGTTAATTAAATTATTACCATAGGACATTGTATCCCAGGTTTCCTGCATCTCTCAGTTAAGTTTAGAAACTGTAATATCACCAAGACAACAAGAAGAGGTAAATCGGTGTTTTGAAATCAGCTTATTTCAGAAATAATTGTAACAATTATTTTTCGGGTGTCTCTAGGTCCGTCAAACTCACATAAGAAGATATTTTGCCATGTAGATAATCCCAAACGTCCATCGATTACAGGGATTGTTTCAGAAGGCCCAATCAATCCGGCTTTTAGGTGTGAATCACCGTTGCCGTCCTGTGCATCGTGAAGCCATTGTCCTCTAGGTATTAACTTCTGCAACAGGTTTACAACATCAAGTTGAACAGAATCATCCCAGTTTTCCTGGATCATAATTGCTGCTGTGGCTCCCTGTGCATAAACATTTACTATACCATCAGAAATCCCTGAAGATAATACGATACTTTCCACTTCACGGGTTATATCATACAATCCCTCTCGTTTGTTTGTACTTATGGTAATTATTTTCATTGAAAAAAGGCACTTAACTTCCTGATCAGTAAAAATAACAATAAAAATCATCAAATAGTTGAAACAGATGGAATCAAACCGTTCCAATGGTGTTAATACTTAGTTTTTAATACAGCGGATACTATTGTAACTTCATTAACTGTAATTAAGTCAGTTTTTGTTTTGGTATCACTACCATCAGAATTAGAAACTGTTAGTGATACGGTAAACACACCATCTTCATTATAAGCATGAACCGGGTTTTTGTTCACTTGATGTTGAACCATCACCAAAATCCCACGACCATGAATCAGGATTGCTTGTTGACAGATCGGTAAAAGTAACCTGGGCTCCCTACGTTTATTGATGATAAGTCAATACTGAAATCCGCAACCGGTGGAAATATATCTTCAGGATCATCCTCTTTCTCACAACTGTTAATAATGATGATTAACGCGAAAAGAATAAATAAAGTTTTAATAAAATGTAATGAGCCTCTTTTCATATAAAGGTGATTTTTCATTAAGTAATTTGGTAATTGGCTTCTATAATTAAGGTTATCAGGTAATATTTATTTTTCTATTAATATATCACAAAATTTAATATTGCTGAATTTGATACTAAAATTAAGGTAATAATCTAAGCTAACAATACAATAAGGCAGTATTATTACAATTTCAGTGGATCAATGCCAGTCAAAATGTAATTACTTGTTTTTAAACAAGTGTTCATATAATTCTATCCAGCTTCTTGCGCTCATTTTACCTGCAAGTTTACCAATGAGTTCGTATGGGATCTTGTCCATTTTTTTAAACCTGATACAACTTTTTCCCATATCAGGTTTTCCGGAAACATGTTTGCCATATTCTTCCTTAAACCAGTTTAGTAGTTTGCTATCAGCATAAACCCCGGAATGGTAAACTGCAACATGGTTCTTTTGAGAAGCAATATTTATAAATGGTAAAGGCTGTTTAGGATCAGCATGATATCCCTCAGGGTAGTCTGAATGAGGTATTACCCATCCGATCATACCGTAGTTTATTGTTTCTTCAAAACCTTCAGGAATATTTGCGTTTATTACCTCACGGAGTTTTGTAATTACTGTTTTTCTGTTGTCAGGAAGTTGATCAATGTAGTCTTCAGGTGAGTTGGCTGATATTCGCATAGTAATTGTTTTTAGAATTTATTTTACTCTTACCAGATTTAAATGCTGAAAATCGAAACTGAAATCGATGTTTGGAGAGATTCCCTCCATAGTGAAACTTACAGCTTTGCCTTCTTTGTTTAATGTAAAACTGGCGAATGCATCACATTCCATATCCCGGTAATCCCACCATATGGCAAATGTATTTGCATTGTAGTAATACATTTTTCCGGTAAGTTTTGGCGATCTCTCAGATCTTATCCATAAGTCACCATCTTTTTCTGTGATTATAATATTTCCAAACCAGTTATCATGAAAAGTTCCGGTATAGTCATCCAGGTTCAGATGTTTGCTTTTCGCTTTTTTAACGGTCCTCCAAACCAATTCGGTTACAGAATCACCCTCATGTTCTCTGTTCTCTATTACATCTGACATTCTTGAAACCCAATTTATACTGTCAACACCAATGTAAGAGTCTAAAATTGTATTGGGTATAGAGATAAAACTATAACCGCCAGGATCAGAGTTGGTTAATACAACAATTCCAAGCTCCAATTCAGGGATAAGAATAGTCTGTGATAACATTCCCGGTAATCCACCGGTATGGTTCAATCTAATAAATCCTTTTACATCCCTTATTCCCCATCCAAGTCCATATGCGTTGAAATGGGTGTTGTACGGTTTTCCTGGTTTAGTAGTAAATCCCCTGTTGATATAAGGACGCCACATATTACCATGATTTCTTGCAGATATGAATTGAATAGTATCATTAACAATACCATGATTTAAATGCATTAGCATCCATTTGCTGATATCTTCAACGCTTGAGTATATACCCGCAGCTGCGGCTGCAATTTCACTATCAAATTCATCAATTTGTACCATTTCACCATCAACAAGGGAATGTGGTTTTGCAACATTTGATTTATTACTTAATCTTTGCCTGATACCTGCCGATTCATTCATTCCCAGGGGTTCCATTATTTTTGTTTCAACAAATTCACTCCAGGTCATTCCACTTTTTCTTGCAATGATCTCTCCTGCCACAATATACATTAGGTTGTCATAATCGTATTTAGTCCTGAAATCCGATACCGGAGTTTGATACTGAAAGCTTTTGACAATATCAGCGAATTCAAAATCATTACCATCAGGGATCCACATCAGGTCACCTGCTCCCAGGTCAAGTCCGCTGCGATGAGTTAACAGGTCGATTATCGTGAAATTTGCAGTTACATACGGATCGTAAGTTGTGAATTCAGGAATATGATCAACAACTCTGTCGTTCCATCCAATTTTTCCTTCATCGACTAAAATTGCCAGTGCAGCAGAAGTAAATGCCTTACTGTTTGAAGCTATTGCAAAACGGGTGTGGTTATCAACCATTTCATCTGAATTAATTGAAATAACACCATAACCTTTTGAATGTACAAGTTTACCATCTTTTACAACAGCAACCGCTAATCCGGCATGTGGCATGCTGTC
The DNA here is from genome assembly GCA_028277395.1 of Bacteroidales bacterium. Classification (GTDB taxonomy): domain Bacteria; phylum Bacteroidota; class Bacteroidia; order Bacteroidales; family F082. The sequence continues at coordinate 29,684 of JANQGJ010000093.1, forward strand.
CATTGATACCTGAACAACTGAATCGATCTGTGCAGAGCTTAGTCCCTGACCGGCAACCTGATACCCTGACATGATGAATAATGTCAGAATAATAATATTTTTAAGTTCATTCATTTTATTTGAATTTTATTATCCAAAAATATACTATCCATGCGGATTATTCCGCATCAAGATGATTTTTATGTTCAATTTGTACGGTCAGATATGTTAAATCTACCGAAGTGCCCAATCAACAGAACATTCTGCATGGATTTTTGTGGTATCAAATATGGGAATGTCAACATCATCCCGGGAGATCAGTAATGGAATTTCCGTACATCCGAGTACCACACCTTCAGCTCCCTGTAGCTGGAGTTTATTTATTATTTCAACATATTTTGATTTTGATATCTCCAATACTTCTCCTTTGACCAGTTCGTTAAAAATAATATTATGAATAGTTTCCCGGTCATTAGCATCAGGTATAATTATTTCAATACCAAACTTTTCATTAATATACCTGCGATAAAAATCTTTCTCCATTGTAAATTTTGTGCCGAGAAGAGCAACTTTTTTCAATCCTTTTTTGACTAGTTCATACCCTGTTGCCTCAGCAATATGCAAAAATGGTACTGATAGCTGTTTTTCTATTGCAGATGCACATAAATGCATTGTATTTGTACAAAGAATAACGACATCGGCACCGGCTTCCTCCAGTTTTAATGCGGATTCAGCCATCATATGATCAAGTTTTTTCCAATCATTTTTTTGCATTAATAGTTCTATTTCTGCAAAATCAACAGAGATCATAATACAACTGCAGGAATGGAATCCCCCTAGCCTTTTATTAACAAGCCGGTTAATAAGGTTGTAGTATACAGCTGATGATCCCCAGCTCATACCTCCTATCAGTCCTATTGTTTTCATAAATATTATTTTGTAATACCTTTACAGTTTTTAACATTAATGATCTCTGCAGCAATACTAACAGCAATCTCAGCAGGTGTAATACTGGCTATATTAATGCCTGCAGGAGTGTGCAGTTTTTTCAAATGATTGTCAGAAACACCAGTATTTCTGAGGTGTTTAAGAAATTTATCACGTTTTTTTTGGCTCCCCAACAAACCAATATAACTTAGTTCCTTTTTGATCAGTTTCGATAGTACAAGTAAGTCATTATCATGGCTATTAGTCATAATTGTAACATAATTGTTACATCCTTCGGTAACATATTCTTCAATATTATTGAAATCAATTATTTTCCTGGTATGCACATGATTGTTATCCTCAAACATTACATGGTTTTCCCTGTTGTCTAGTAATACTATATTAAAATCAAGGTTAACCATTATTTTTGATAATGCTGTTCCTACATGTCCGGCTCCGATAATATATATTGTGTCCCCAGGGCTTATAAATTCATTGTATTTCCAGGTAACATCGTTAACTATGTCTGTTTGGTATCTATAACCCTTGTTTGAAGATGTTTTTTCTAATGAGATGCTACCACACATTATTTCAAGAATCCCGGTTTGATTTTTATCTATGCAATTTGAAATATCGTTTATCACAGATAATGTATCACCCAATAAGGGTTGAACAATAATGATCTGTTCTCCTGAATATTCGTTTAATGAAATCCCTGTTTCATTTTTATTGTGATATTTTCTTATTAAACGGGGCTCATATTTTTTGGACTTAAAAAGCGTTTTAATCTCTTCAACTATTTCATACTCCATAATGCCTCCACCAATGGAACCATATAGAGCTCCGTCATCACAAACAGCCATCTTAAACCCTTGTCTTCCAGGACTACTTCCACTGCTTTTAATTACTGTTAATAAAAAGCAACCTTTACCTTTCCCAAGCTTTTCAGCCAGAAAATTCCAAATATTCATTTTTCAAAAAATTTCATTTCAAAAATATTATAAAAACAGGAGATCATGATCTTTTAACTAGATTTGTCGGAATTGAATGAGATAGAATATGAATATGGATATATTAGAATGGACCGGATATATTGCCTCAGGGATAATAGCTTTATCCATGACAATGAATTCAATTGTGAAATTCAGATGGATAAACCTTGCGGGTGCAGCTACATTTGCTGTTTATGGATTTTTAATTGATGCCTATCCTGTTATTTTACTTAATGGGTTTATTGTGATAGTTGATGCATATTACCTGGTTAAAATATACACGAGGAGCCTTGTTTTTGACACTCTTGATATGAAGGGTGATAATAATTATCTGATGAAGTTTCTTGAGTTTCATAATAGTGATATCCAAAAGTACTTCCCTGATTTTTTTAATGAATCCAGATCGGACTCTGTATGTTTTATAATTTTGCGTAATATGGCTGTTGCAGGGTTGTTTATAGCACATAAAGAGAACAAAACAGAACTCAGGGTAAAATTGGATTATGCAGTTCCTGAATATCGGGATTACAGAAATGGCAGGTTTGTATTAAATCATCTTAGAGAATCATTTAAGAAAGACGGATTTAGAAAAGTACTGGCAGGTAGCAGAACCCCCGATCACAACAGGTACCTTAAGAAACTTGGATTTAATGAAACTGGTTCCGGTGAGTTTGAAATTCTTTTATAGCTAATTCAATATTTAAGTAAAAATTAAGTAAAACTACTTATCACATTTACGTAATTACGCAATTGACCTGAATTATTTATTGTACAACATTTGCCATTTTTTTCATTAACCGAATTAATATGAAGAAGTGGTACTATTATTGTTTATACTGCATTTTATTAATTGTTTCAATTTCAAGCTCATTAGCTCAGGTTAATGAGGAGAACAAAAAACCATTTGAAATTAGTTGTGATGTAATGAGCCGTTATGTCTGGAGAGGAACTGATTTTGGTGCTTCACCAAGCATTCAGCCCGGAGTCAGCTACAGTTTCAATAACTTCAAAATAGGTGCCTGGGGTGCATATACAACTAATTCACCTGGTGTTCAGGAGGTTGATCTATTCGTTTCATATACAATTAAAGAGATAATAACAGTATCAATTACTGATTATTACTTTCCAGATGAATTATCGGATTATAAATACTTTGACTATGGTGATACATCAACAAGGCATATTTTTGAAGGTTCAATTGCTTTTAATGGCACAGAAAAACTGCCACTTTCTGCATTTATTGCTACTAATCTTTATGGTGCAGATGCGAGAAAGATAAATCCCGACGGGTCAACAGGCGGTATTCAGTATTCAACTTATGCTGAATTAACATACTCATTCAGATATTTCGATACATTTATTGGATTTAACCTTACTTCTCCGGATGTGGATAAAGGTGAATCAGGATACTATGGTAATAAATTTGGGGTTGTAAACCTGGGAATATCTGTGGTTAAAGAGGTTCCAATTACTTCCAAATTTAATTTACCTTTAGAAGTTCTGTTGATAACGAACCCACAGGCTGAAAAGATTTATCTTGTGGCAGGGATTTCATTTTAATATAGTGTTAATCATGTTGTTGATGTATTACCTTTAACTTTGTTTAAATCTTAGCACCTTTAACCAATTTTCTTTTGTCATATATAATGTGACCTGATGCCATAATACCATAGTTGTTCTTAATTACTAATATTGAATTGAATAAAATTACCAGTAAATGCGGTTACCATTTTGTTTTTGGTAGCATAAAATGGTATTATAAGGCTCTTTATGAGCCATGAGTTTACTAATATAAAAGGTCATTAACCAAAATGCAGTGCTATGAAAAAATTTAATTTATCCCTTGTCGTATTTTTTTTAATGGGATTATGTGCTCAATCCCAGAGTGTTGGAACAGAATCATTCAAAATAGTAAACCCTTATGATGTCAATCATAGTATTGAAGAAACTAAGTATTTTGATGAAATTGATAAAAAAATAACTGAAATTGCAAATACTAAAGGGAGATCGTTTTCCGGTGACTGGATTAATCTGGGACCGGTTGATCTCCCATTATCTGATTTTGACTTTTTTGGTAATGGTAGTGTTAAAGCAATAGCATTCCACCCGACAATTCCAGGCATTATATATGTTGGTACCCAGGCCGGAGGATTATGGAGGACTTCCGATGCCGGACAAAGCTGGATTCCTTTGACTGATTATCTTCCTACTCCAGGAGTTTTATCGATCCTAATAAACCAGAATAACCCCGATATAATTTACATTGGAACCTGTGCTTATTTTAGTAATACTTATGATGGCATTGGGGTGTATAAAAGTATAGATGGTGGTGAGAGTTTCCTGCCTTCCAATATTGGTATGGAATTCAGTGCTGTAAAAAGAATGGTAATGCATCGGAGTAATCCTGATACACTACTGGCAATAACAAGAGATGGCCTGTATAAATCTGTTAATGGAGGGTATGTTTGGAGTAGGTATCTTATTGGTGATTTTGATGATATTGTAGCCCATCCAACCGATGATAATATTTATTATGCCTGCAGAGCTGGTAATTTTTATAAGTCAACCAATATTGGAGATACATGGCAGGAAGTAACTAACGGTTTACCAACACATGAAATCAAAGGTAAGATTGGTGTAAGTTCAGCTAATCCGGATTATGTATATTATCTGGCATCGGGAAGTTTTAATTTTAATGGAATTTACTTATCAACAGATAGTGGTGAAAGCTTTAGTTTAAAGTCAGATACACCAAATATTTTTGGTGTTGATTGTGATGGGGGCAGTAGTATAATTGGGGCACACTCATTTTCTATTACCGTTGATCCGAACAATGAAAATGTTGTATATGCCGGAAAAATCAATTGTTGGAAGTCTCTGGATGCAGGTGAAACCTGGAGTATGGTAACAAATCATACAGGTGATTGTGGAGTGGCTGCTGTTCATTCAAGTATGAATGCTTTCAGATGGGATCCGCATACAGACAATCTATATTCAGGTAATGGAGGTGGAATTTGGTTTACTGCTGATAATGGTTCAACCTGGAACAATATTACAAGTGGACTTGCCATCAGTCAGCAATACTCTGTAAGTCAAAGTAGGCTAAATCCAAATCACATAATAACCAGTTGTGAAGGAAATGGTATTTCAACTTTTTATGGGGACAACTGGATACAGGCAGATGAATATGTTTGGTTTTATGATGTTGATATGGACCATACAGATACTACTTTAAGTTATGGTTGCACTTACTTTAGTGGTGATCTATATCGTCTGGTAAATAATAAAGCCGTTGATTTAATCGCAGGTGTTGGTATCAATGGTATAAATGATCCTGGTTGTGTTATGTCTAAGATGTGCCAGCATGAAACAGAGACAGGGATTATGTTTATTGGCATGAAAAATTTATGGAGGACCACCGGCCTTCATAATGATAATCCTATGTGGGAGAAAATATGGACTAATTCAGAAAATGGTTGTGTTAAAATCATTGAACAAAACCCATCAAATGATAATCTGCTCTATTTCAGCACAGGTTTTGAAGACTTGTACAGGTCTGATAATGTTCTGGACAACAACCCTCAATTTGAAGATGTTTATGGTTACTTGCCTAATATTGAATATGTTATAGACATTGAAACTCATCCACAAATTTCTGAAGTTGTCTACGTAGTTGGAAAAAATAATATTTATAAATCAGGGGATAAAGGTTATACCTGGGAAGATATTACAGCTAACCTTGCAGGCAGAACCTTTTCCAATGTTGCTGTATATGACCGAAACAACGCAGGTGGATTATATGTTGGAACCAATACAGGTATTTACTTTAAAGATGAGCACATGACAGAATGGGTTTACTTTTCTGAAAATCTTCCTGCATATATTGAAATTAGCGATATTGACATATATCATGATATTGAAAATCCAATGGATGATAGAATAAGAGCAGCAACCAATGGCCGGGGATTGTGGACTTCATCAACTTATTACTATGAACCGATTGCAGATTTCTCCGTTTCAGATACAGTTATAAATCAAGGATGTTCTGTTGATTTTTATGACTTATCACGTGGTTATCCTCATAGTTGGAGTTGGACTTTTGAAGGAGGAATACCAGCTACTTCCCAGGATGCAAATCCAACTGGTATAATCTACCATGAAACAGGAGTATTTGAGGTTTCATTGACAATAGAAAATCCTGATGGCGCCGACAGTAAAACAATAGTTGGACTAGTTACTGTTGAGCAAGGAGTTACACCAACACTGGATTTTACGTGTGATATAAATGCCCAATGTAGCAATGAACCTGTTCATTTTTATGAAGAATCTGAAGGTTGTCCCTCAAACTGGACATGGACTTTCATCCCTGACAATGTATTGTATCTGGAAGGAACCAATGAAAATTCAATGAACCCCATTGTATCATTCAATTCTACAGGATATTATACCGTAAAACTTGTTGTATCAAATTCGTTTGGTCAGTCCCAGGTTATAAAAGATGATTACATAAGTATTGGTGGACAGGAATTACCATTTGTTGAAGATTTTTCTGGAGATAATTTTTCAGAAATGGGTTGGGAAGTTGTAAATCCCGATTTAAGTATTACTTGGGATCTAACAGATGTTGAGTCGTCACATGGTACGATAGAAACTGTAGCATGGATAAACAATTACAATTATCCAAATATTGAGGAAGGTGAAAGAGATTATTTAATAACTCCAATATTGAATTTTTCAGGAATTGAAAATGTGGCTATAACTTTTGAGTATGCATATGCAGAGCGATTCTCACCGAGCGATTCTTTGTTTGTTGCAATTTCAGATGATTGTGGTGCTACATGGTCTTATGTATATGCAAATGGTCCGGATGGTCAGGGTGTATTCGCCACTTCTGAACCAACAACGGAATTCTTTGAGCCCCAAAGCTCTGATGATTGGTGCGTATCGGGCTATGGTGCCAGATGTCCATTAATTAATCTCAATGAATGGGCCGGTAAGGAGAATATTAAAATCAGTTTCGAATCATACTCCAAATATGGAAATAATCTGTATATCAACAATGTAATGATTGATAGTGATGTAGGTTTGCATGAGTTTAATAAAGACATAATAAACTCATTTAAATTGCTTCCCAACCCTGCGAATAATCAGGTAATTATACTTCTTGATGTCATACCAGAATCATCAGAGATCATCCAAGTAACGGATCTTCAGGGAAACATAATTATGTCCCATGAATTTAGTTCAAAAATGGTAACAATTGATATAAGTAACTTAAAAAGTGGAATGTATTTCGTTAAATTAAGCATTGGTAATAATCTCATTACCAAAAAGATGATTGTAAATTAGTTGGTGTTTCCAATTATGTTGAGATGATATTTTTTTGTATTAGCATCCTTTTTAGGATTACTTTTGTCAATATTAGCATATTGGTATTTGCTTACTGATACCAACTTTGTTTCACATAGTAGTTGTGATTAAAAATTAAATATTAGTTTCTGAAAGCCCGTCAGTTTTGCTTTACGGATATATTGTAAAGCGGACTGGCGGGTTTATGTAGGTTGCTCATGAGTTGAGCAGCATCTTATTGAGAAATTTTAAAAATCAAACTATGATAGTACGGTACATTACAATTTTATTTATTACACTTATTGGGATTACAATGCAAGCCCAACAAGTTGACAAAAGCAACCCTGCAGAATATCCTCTGTGGATTGAGATGATGCAGGATCAGAATGCAAATTATTACGAAACTGTAGATGCATTCAACAAGTATTGGGAAGACAGACCTGATAGAAAAGGTAGTGGTTATAATCCTTTTATGAGATGGAAGTGGTATATGAGCCATAAGATCAATCCCGATGGGTCGAGACGCGAACCCGGGTTAGACAGAAAACTGTACAGCGATTTTGTTAATACAAATAAGACTGCACGTTCTTTTGCCGGCGACTGGGTTAATATTGGTCCCATAAACCTGCCATCATCACCAAACGATTTTTGGGGAAATGGAAGAATCAATGCAATAGCGTTTCATCCAACAGATGCTGACATTATTTTTATTGGAGCACCTGCCGGAGGGCTTTGGAAATCAGCCGATGCTGGTCAAACATGGACTCCCATGACAGACAATCAGCCTACCCTTGGTGTATCAGCTATTGTTGTTGATTATAATAACCCAGACATTATTTATTTGGGAACCGGAGACAGAGATGCAGGTGATGCACAAGGACTAGGTGTATTTAAAAGCACTGATGGTGGTGTAACTTTTAACCCGGCAAATGATAATATGAGCACAGCTACAATCAGTAAACTTATCATCCACCCTTCCAATCCTGATATTCTGATCGCAGCTGCAAATTCAGGTGTATATAAATCAACTGATGGTGCGTTATCGTGGACTAAAACTAAAACAGGAAATTGTAAGGATATTGTATTCAGACCTGCAGACCCTTCAATTGTCTACACCTCATCATCCGGACAATTCTTTAAATCAACCGATATGGGTGATACTTGGACGATGATAACATCCGGAACACCTGCTACGGCATCAAGGGGAGCAATTGATGTAAGTGCTGCCAATCCTGATTATGTATATTATTTTGCAACCACTAATAGTGAATATTATGGAACATATCTTTCCATTGATAATGGAGAGACATTTACATTGCAATCAAGTTCTCCAAATATCATGGGTTGGGGTTGTAATGGTGGATCAGGAGGCCAGGCATGGTACGATCTTGATATTGCTGTTGATCCTCTTGATGAAAATACTATTTATGCCGGAGGAATTAATTGCTGGAAGTCAACTAATAGCGGACAAAACTGGACTATGGTTTCAAATCAGACCGGTGATTGTGGTGCCGATGGAGTACATGCCGACCTTCATGTTCTTGAATGGAACCCAATAAGCAATGTACTTTATGTGGGTAATGACGGAGGAATATGGTACACTGATGACGGTGGCAATGAGTGGAACAGAATTACAAATGGACTTGCTATTGGACAGCAATATAAACTTGGACAAAGTAAACTGCTTCAGAATCACGTAACAACTGGATATCAGGATAATGGGATCTCAATATTTCATACCGATACATGGATACAATCAGATATGTATGCCGATGGTATGGAAGCTGAAATGGATAACCATGATACAACATTGAGTTATGGATGCATGCAGTTTGGACGTATGTACCGGATGGTAAATGATAAAGCAACAGTAATGATTGCAGGTCAGGGAATAAACGGAATAACAGAATCCGGACAATGGATAACACCATTTTGTCAGCACGAAACAAATCCTGAGATTATGTTCGCAGGATACAACAACTTGTGGAGGACTACCAATCTTCAGAATAATTCACCTTCATGGACAAAAATATCACATAACAATGGTTCCGGAGCTTTAACTGTTGTTGAGCATTCACCTGCTGATGAAAATTTATTCTATTATGTTACTACAGGAAGTAGTTTAATCAGGTCTGATAATATTCTTGACAGCTCTCCTTCTTATATAAATTTGCAGGATATGCTGCCAGGAAACGGAACAGTTACTGATATTGAAGCCCATCCATTTAATATGGATATTGTATACATAACAAGAGGAACTAAAATCTACAAGTCTGTTGATAAAGGTGTAAGCTGGGAAGACATTTCACTAAATCTTCCTGATATGTACTTAAACGATCTTGCATACTACAACCGAAATGGAATTGAAGGCATTTATGTGGGAACTAATATTGGTGTTTTCTTTAAAGATGAGTTTATGACTGAATGGGTGCTGTTCTCAGATAATCTGCCAGCTGCCATTCTTGTTACTGAAATTGAAATATATCTTGATCCGGATAGTCCTGTAAATGACAGAGTGCGTGCATCAACTTACGGACGTGGTTTATGGGGATCATCAACATATTATTATGCACCAACGGCTGACTTTGAAGCAAGTGAAACTAATATTCCGGCAGGATGTGCAATAGATTTCTTTGATAAATCCAGGGGATATCCTCATAGCTGGTCATGGTCGTTTGAAGGAGGAACACCTTCAACATCAGATGAACCTGATCCTTCGGGAATAATATTTGAGGACGCAGGAACATACGAGATTTCATTAACTGTTGAGAATCCTGATGGGACCGATACTAAAACGGTTACCGGTTATATTACAGTTGTTGAAGGAATGCTTCCGGAAGTAGAGTTTACAGCAGATTTAACAACTCAATGTTCCGGTCAGTCTGTTTATTTTTATGATGAATCAGAAGGGTGCCCAACACAATGGTTGTGGTCCTTTAGTCCAGATGATGTTACATACCTTGAAGGTACTGACGAGACATCGCAAAATCCGGTTGTTTCTTTCGGAAGTACGGGTTTGTATTCAGTTACGCTTGAGGTTTCAAACTCATCAGGGCAAAGCCAGTTGGTAAAAAATGACTATTTGTTTATTGGGGGACAATTATTGCCATTTGCTGAAGACTTTACGGGATCAAGCTTTTCGGAAATGGGGTGGATGGTTGAAAATCCCGACCAAAGTATAACATGGGGATTGACTGATGCTGAAACACCATTGGGAATAATTGAAGGTGTTTGCTGGATCAACAATTTTAATTATCCAAATATAGGAGCCAGAGATTATCTGATATCTCCAATTATGAATTTCTCAGGATTCGACAATGTATTTATGACATTTGAATATGCGTATGCAGAACGTTATTCGCCAAGTGACTCATTAATTGTTGGAATTTCTGATGATTGTGGTTCAACCTGGACAACAGTTTATGCAAACGGACCTAATGGTGATGGTATATTTGCTACTGCAGAACCAACAACCGATTCTTTTGAACCACAAAGTTCCACAGACTGGTGTGTCGCTGGTTATGGACCTTCATGTCCGATAATTGATTTATCAGACTGGGCTGGGGAATCTGATATTAAAGTTCGGTTTGAATCTTATTCAAGATATGGAAACAATTTATATATAAACAAAGTTGATATAAGTAATACTGTCGGACTATTTGATAATCTATCAACAAATGATGATTCGTTTATTATGCATCCAAATCCTGCTGATAAGCAACTGAATATAATTGTGAAGAAGGGCGATAGCCAACTAGTGGAAATATTTGATGTTCAGGGACGTGTTGTTTTATCTGAAAAGTTTGATAATGATAAAATAACTATGGATATCAGTAGGTTGAATTCAGGAATATATTTCGTAAAAATTGACTCAGAGAAGATTTACAGGACCCGGAAATTGATTGTGCAGTAAATCAAGTTAAGTTTTCAATTGAAAAAAAGGGAATAAACCATCACAACTTATTCCCTTTATTTTTGTTACGGCATATCAGTTTATTTGATAAACTTTTCGGTAAATGTATTCACTCCATCAGATGCAGTTATAATATAAATGCCGTTTGTGAGGAATGAAGTATTAATTTTAAATTCATTGTCACCTGTTTGTCCGCTAAACACTAACTTACCTGAAATATCTGTAATTGTTATGTCCCTGTCAGCAAAACTATCATTTGAAAAATAAAGTGTGATTTCAGGAGACAGATTACTTTGTCCTAATTTGAAAGTAGCAGGAGATTGTTTCTCACTTACTCCAACGGTAATACTTTGTATATATTCCATATTCCAGTCATAAGGGTCAAAATCAATGTATGCAATATTTTTACCTGATTCTATTGTAAACTCAGTTAAATTTGCATCCTGATAGTAAGATATCAAAGAATCCGAAGCATCATCAAAGTAAACTCTCATTTCGTTAAGCATTTCGAAAAATGGTGTTGAAGATGATCCTGATTGCAAACTGGAAATATAATTTACACCATCAAGATTATAATACTCAATATTGTAAATCGGATACCCTTCACCATAATACCATTGGTCAAAAAACTGATCGAAATCCATTCCTGTAACTGCTTCAGCAGTATTTTTAAAATCATCTCCTGTAGCAGTACTATCTGTAAAATCTATCTGGAAGGTTTCCAGAACTTCAAAGAACAGGTCATCATTCTGTATTTCATGTCTTAGTGAGTGAATGATTGCTGCACCTTTATTGTACGATAACCTTCCGCTAAATATTCGACTTACGTTATCAGGTGTGATCTGATCAACCGGAATATAAACACTTCCGTCAGGTAAAGACATGGCATTATCCTGTGCACCTTTTATATGGCTTTGTCCACTTGAAGGACCATTTATAAACTCTTCAGCCAGAGTATTTGAATATGTTGCGAATCCTTCATTTATCCAGATATCACTCCATGTTGCACAGGTAACATTATCACCAAACCACATATGGCCTAACTCATGTGCTACAAGTCCAAACGGAAATCCTCCAATTGTTGTCATTGTCTGGTGTTCCATACCTCCACCAAGCTCAGTAACACAATGTCCGTATTTTTCCTCCCAGAAAGGGTACAAAATATATTTATCGGAGAATAACTCCATCATTGGAACAGTCGCGTCAATTCCGGCTTTATTGTTGGTTAGATAATCCGGTGAATCATAAATAAAATTTTGAATCAAAATAGAATCACCATTCATTTCTTCAGGATGGGCATAAATATTATACTCCTGGTAATCAGATACTGCAAAGGAAATCAGGTAGTATGCAATTGGATACTTTGATTTCCATTCATAACGTGTTTTGCCATTTCCAAGATCAACAACATCGGTAAGCAATCCCTGTGATCCTGCCATGTTCTCTGAACTTGTTGTTAGAAACACCCAGGCTGAATCAGCTTTATCTTCAAGGTCCTGTTTTACTGCAAACCAGTCTGATGCAGCGAATGGTTCAGATAATGACCATGTTACATCTTTGCCATAATACGCTGAAGTTGCATTAGTCAAACCTGAGAAAAATCCACCTGTAGGAGGAACTCCGTTGTAAAAAATCTGAGCAGAAAACGATGATCCCGCAGTAATCTCGTCAACGGGAACTATAACGTTGCTTTCTTCTCTGTCGTAATCTGTATATTCCACACCGTTGAACATAACCTTTGTTATGGTATGGAATGATTTTAACTCAATGGCAAAAGTGTCCATGTCAACAAGCGCAATTCCGTTAATGGTTGTATTTCCGTCAACGAAAAGTGAGGTATTGGATACTTCAATATCCAGAAAGTAGAATGTCACATCATAATCATCCAGATAATCACTTTGCCAGTTATACAAATAACGGCTGAAATCATGGTTATTATGTGACTTCACATGAGAACATGTGAGCTCGCAATTGAAATCATCATTTATCTGTGAAAAAGAAAAGGATGCTATCAAAAAAAATGTAATTGTGAATAAAAGTTGTTTCATATTTTAAAGGATTTAGTTTGTCGACCATTATATCGTAAGATACATAGTCTCAAAATGTTTAAGTAAAAACCTAACCTACAAAGCTAGGTTAAAATGATGACAGATAATAACAGGAAATAGTTGTATTCGGAGAATTTAAGAAATTTTAAGATTTATTAACTACTATAGTTGGTTGTTACTGTTTTTAAATACTTTTGCCAATCCCCCCATTGCAGTTTCCTTATATAAACTGGGCAAGTCATTACCTGTTTGTTTCATTGCTTCCACAACCTGATCGAACATTATATAGTGTCGTCCGTCTGAATTTATTGCAAAAAGAGCAGAGTCAATTGCCCTTTGAGCCCCAAAAGCATTTCTTTCAATGCATGGTATTTGTACAAGGCCGGCAACAGGATCACAGGTAAGCCCAAGATGGTGCTCCAGAGCAGACGAAGCTGCATATTCAATCTGGTATATTGTTCCACCGGCTAATTGTGTTGCTGCTGCAGCGGCCATTGAGCTTGCTACACCTACTTCTCCCTGGCAACCTACTTCAGCACCCGAAATAGATGCATTTTCCTTAACTATATTACCAACCAGCCCTGCCGTTGCCAATGCCCTTAAAATTGCATCTTCTTTTATTCCCTTATCATCATAAAACAAATACAGTACAGCCGGTAGTATTCCAGAAGATCCACATGTGGGTGCCGTAACAACTACATTACCTGATGCATTTTCTTCACTTACCGCAAGCGCATAGGCGAAAAGGAAACTGTCGTCGCGTACAAACTGATTCTGCATCCTGGCTTTAAAATAATATGATGAAGCCTTTCTGAGTAGTTTTAATCCACCGGGTAATGTGCCTTCTGATTCCAATCCCTTTCGTATGGACTTCTTCATTGCAATCCATACTTCTTTTAAATATTCATACAGATCATCAGTGTCGTTTCGCTCAACATACTCCCATAATGTTCCACCGTAATCCTCCAGGTGCTGAAGTATATCAGCCATATTGGTATGTGGGTATATGTGATCTGAACTTTGCTTACTATCTTTATCAATTAGTTCACCACCTCCAATACTATAAACTTCCCATGAATCTGTTAACTTTTGGTTTTTATCAAATGCTTCGAAAAGCATACCATTGGAATGTAATGGCAGTTTGCTGTTGCCATGCCATATTATTTCTCCTTTATTATGTAATGAATCAAGGATTGCAACATCTGTTAAATGGCCAACTCCTGTTAATGCAAGGCTTCCATATAAATGTGCCTTAATGGAATGAGCGCCGGGATTTCTGTTGTAAAATGCTGTAGCTGCTTTTTTAGGACCCATGGTATGACTGCTTGAAGGTCCGTTTCCAATCTTGTATATTTTTTTAATTGTTTCCATGATGTAAAAGTAATACAATAACCATTGTCCAATATAGACTATTCAACGCTTAAAATAATTGTAAAATGTTAAATATATCTGTTTGCAATTATCACCTCTTAATAATAACAATCTGCTGTGGATGACAGATTACAGTTTGAAATTCCACAGTTAAACATATTATTTATAAAATGGATATTTTGTACTTTAGCAAATAAGAAATAACAACATAATATCAGCGAAATGGAAAAGAAAAAATTTGCAATAGTACTTGCGGGTAGCGGAGTATTTGATGGTGCAGAAATTCATGAGGCAACACTAACAATGTTGGCAATAATGAGACAGGGGGCAGAGTATAGTTGCTTTGCACCGGACATACCACAACATCATGTAATAAACCATATTACCGGAGAAGAGATGAATGAAACCAGAAATGTTCTGGTAGAATCAGCTCGTATAGCACGCGGAGAAATCTCTCCTTTAAGTGAGTTTGATGGAAAGGAGTTTGATGCTTTAATATTTCCCGGTGGCTTTGGAGCAGCAAAAAACCTGTCAACAGTAGCATTTGACGGAGCTGGGGCAAGTGTAAATGCTGACGTTGAGAATGCTGTTAACCAAATGGTTGAGCTTAAGAAACCCATTGGAGCATTATGTATTTCACCAGCTTTTATAGCTAAAATCCTGAAAGATGTTAATGTAACAATCGGGCAGGATAAAGGTACCGCTGAAGCTATTGAGGCAATGGGTGCAACTCATGTTCTTACTGATCATGGAGATGTTGTATTTGATGAAAATATGCTTGTTTTTACAACACCATGTTACATGCTTGATGCTAATATATTAGATATTGATGATGGTGCAAATAATATTGTGAAAGCAATGCTTGAAAAAATGTAATTGTAATTTTCGATTCATTTTCTCAATATAATACAAATCTTAGAATCATGATTCGTTAATCATAGATGTATTTTGTAATTTTTAAATTTCATTTATGGACAATATTTCCAATTTGTTTAATGTAAA
>JANQGJ010000023.1 GCA_028277395.1 Bacteroidales bacterium
CCCTGGCATACTGGTTCATCTGAGCCGGCAAAGGCAACTGCTGGTGCCTGGACAGTTAATATTATTGTATCAAAACCATCACAATTACCATTACTGACAGCAACATCATAGGTGTCGGCAAGGTTTACAGTTATTGTTTGTGTAGTTGCCCCTGTGCTCCACAAATAGGATGCAAAACCTGTTCCTGCGTCAAGTGTTATATTTTCGGTTTCACAAATGGTTGTATCGTTACCGAGATTGACAACCGGGTAGTTGTAGATTGTTACATCTACAGTGGAAACAGATATGGTATTGTCTGTTAAGGTAATGGTTGCTGTTACAGTGAAAGTTCCTGTTCCGGTGAATATATGGTATGGGTAGAGATCGGTGGAGGTGTTGTTTGAACCGGAAGCAGGGTCGCCGAAATCCCAGGTGACGGATTGGACTGAGTTATAGTTTGATAGTTCAAAGAAGGTGGTATCGCCGAGGCAAACGTTTTGGAATGAAATATTTGCTGAAAAGTAGCTTTGGATGAAGGTGGGGAGGCCATATGTAGAATTCCTTCCTTCAAGATATACTCCATTAAAATCAAAGTTACAAGCATCCCCAAGTTCATTGGGATTATTGATAACAGATAGGGAATCAACACCAATTCTAGTTGCATATATTTTTTGATCCGGGCCAAGCTGAACTGCGCCAAAACCTGCTCCTGATTGAGATTTTGTTGCAACAGCCACAACAGAAGTAATTATGTCATAAGGTGTACCAGCCAATAGATTAGCCTGCCAAATACTGCTAAGAGTATTATTATCACTTGCTGTAAAGTAGAGTCTGGATCCATCAGATGAAAACTCAACACCATATGGATCAATATGGTTTGAAAATGATATGTCATTTGAAACTATACCAGTATTGTTATCAAAATCAAATAATTCAACACGATTCAGTGATCCATAAATTGCACAGGCTATTCTATCACCGGTAGGAGATGATTTTAAATATCCCATATAGTTATCAATAGGTGTGTGACTTGAGCCTACATTACTAATAACAGGGGTAGGATTAACACCTGAAGAAGTAACCAAAAATGAACAAAATGCGTCAGAATCTCTTTCATGAGTAATTACCCAGTAATCCTGACCATTATCATGGGCAACAGCAGTTACTTTTTCTGTTACTGGCTCATGTAAATAATTATTCTTTGATATGACTTTGCCTAATCCACCATTTAAACTTATATCAACAATTGAGTAGTACAATGTATCTGTATCGGGTAATTGAGCAGGTACTGTAAAAACATAATACTCGTTATCTGAACCAGGATCAGGAACAATAATTGCAGATTGAGTAGAACTTTCATGTCCTCTTAGTCCGGTACCATTATCCATTATCTGATGATCTCTGTTCCATATGGTCATCCCATTGGTATAAAATAGCAGATCGCCATTGGCATCTGATATAGATGCACAACCCTCTAAATTACTTAATGCCCCATCTTTCAGGGCTACAGGATCACCACTATTAAAATCAACACCGGCATAATCCCCAAAATACCAGATGTTTGCTTCATTTTGAGAATAGATTAACTGGGATAAAAGAATAACAGATGATAGGATAAAGATCTTTAAACATCTCATAATTATGGCTTTGGTCTTTCAAAAAAAATGTTGTTTGTACCGGTCTTCATAATTGGTTACTAAAACTATGAAAATATCGTTATTCTTTCGAATTAATACAAACAAAAGTCAGTCTTTACAGATTACAAGATATGTTTAAAAGCAAAAAGGTTGTATATCAACTTTTAAATACTCCAAAATGGCTGTAAGTATTATTCCTTTGACTTCAGTGAAGCCTGGTTATGTTTACCTTTCAAAAATCTCATGGAATTTATTCAGTTTTCAATATAAGTCAGATAATTACAATATCTCAAAAAAGCCGGTTTTCTGTTCATTCACTTTTACAAAGGAAGTTACATACCGGAATTAAGATGGTAACTGTAAAGAAAATCTACTGCCTGTTTCTTTTGATTTTCCACCGTTTATGGCTCCACAACCACATCTCCGGTGATTCCTTTATTGACTGTTCAAGTATGTTTGTATAATTATCAATTAGGCAAAAATCATCATTTATACCTGGATTTTCTTCCAATACATTTAATTTAATTTCATAGTAACCTCTTTTCACTTTTTTGAAAGAAGGGAATATAACTACCTGATCGCTTTTTTTAGCAATCCTGTCAACGCCTATAAAAAATCCTGTTTCCTGATTCAAAAATTCAACCCAGTGTTTCGTACTTCCGTTTTGAGGTCGCTGATCACCGGCAATCAGATTTAGGGTAGGTATATTTTTTTGTTTGTATTGTAATAATGTTTTGTATCCCTTGTTAGCTTCAATGCAAACTAATCCAAACCGGCATCTTATTTGTTCCATAAGCTTTCTGAAATAAATATTTGATGGCGGAGTATAAAATGCTGTTACAGTATACTGCGTAAATAACGGTATAAAGGATAACCACTCCCAGTTACCCTGATGTGATGTATAAAATACAATACTTCTGTTTTGATCAAAGTACTTTTCAAGTATCTCAGGATTTATAATAATAAAACGCTTATTTACAGAGCTTCTGCTAATGGTTAATGATTTCAGTATTTCAACCATTATATCCGAAAAGTGACGATAGAACTTCTTTTCAATTTCAATAATATCGGTTTCAGATTTACCCGGAAAAGAGTTCTTAATATTATCTCTGACTACATCCCGTCTGTATTTAACAAGATAGTAAACAACTAAATATGCCAGGTCCGAAAACAGGTAAAGTACCCGCATTGGTAATATTGAATACAGATAAAACGGGGTGAATTTTATTAAGGTTAATACATTCATTTAATGCCTTTCGGTATTGGTTGCCACTTATTATATATTAGTAATCTCAATTTTTCAGCAGATAGCATATCTCAGAATTTTAATTATTTCCTGAGTTCTGACTGACATAGGTTGATAACTCTTTAAAAGGTAGTGTCAAACCTACTGTTTTTTTCAATTCATCACAAAACTAAATAATTAATCTCTATAACCGGATTTCATTCATATTTTTCAAATACAATATTTAAATCTGCTGTACTAACTATAGAAAGACAAACAGGAAACCAAAAGGTCACATTTCAAGCAGGTATTTTTACAGGAATATCCCCGGAATAGCTCCGGGAGACATATTAAGTCTGTACGGTTATTTTTCACCATAAACTGTAATACTTAGTATTTCAATTTTATCTGATTTATAAACACTGAACTCTTCTTTGTCCAGAATTTGTTTAACCATATCATCAGGAATTTTATATTTTTTCTCTTCAACAATTTCTACCTTGCTAAAACCTGATTCTTTAATTATATTCAGGTATTCATTTTTATCAATAGCACCAGCTACACATCCTACATATAATTCGGCCGATTTCCTGAGTTTATCAGGTAAGTTACCGTTTATTACAATATCTGATATGCTGAATTTGCCAGTACTGTTTAATATCCTGTAAACTTCTGAAAAAGCCTTTTGCTTATTTGGCACAAGGTTCAATACACAATTGCTTAAAACCACATCAGCAGATTCATCACTAAGGGGTATTTTCTCAATATCACCTAAAATGAATTCTACATTATTATAACCAAGCTTTGTGTTATTTTCCTTAGCCTTTGAGATCATTGCACTTGTCATATCAATACCAATTACTTTACCCTCATCGCCAACAAGACTGCGGGCAACAAATGCATCATTTCCGGCACCGGCACCCAGATCAACAACTCTATCACCTTTTTTAATATTGATGAAACCCGTTGGAATACCACAACCAAGTGCATAATCCGCATCTTTGGAGTATCCTTCCAGCAGGCTGTAGTCATGACTAAATCCTGTACTTCCGTCAACAAATTTGAAATCAGTTCCACAATTACAATTACAACCACAGTTTGTATCTGAATCCACTATTTGAGAATATTTGTCAATTACCGTGTTTTTTATTTCTTCCGACATATTATTTTGTTTTAATTTTTAGATATTCCGGTTTTTAAATATTACCGGTGTTTGTATTATAGACGGAAAACCTGAAAAAGGATGCAAAATATACCTGGCTATATTAATTTCATGTAATTATTAAATAAGTAATTGTTTTGTTTATTGATGATTATTTTCGTATTTTTAATTCACTTTTTTTCTTGTTTCATGCATTCAAAAAAAATGTTGAAGTTGAACCAACCAATTCGGAAGTTTTAAGCCCATATACTAAACAAATATACCATAACCATGATCAAAAAGATACTTATTACCCTGTTTATTACCATTTTTTGTATTAATGTTGTTAAGGCTGACTGGATTCCTCTAAGCATCAGAAATAGTGAAAAGACCCCGCCTACAGTCACAATAATTGATAACAATGATCTGAGCACCACAGTTAAAGTTGAAATATCAGGTTTTGATTTAGATAAGATAGTTTCAGAAGGAAAAACATACAGTAAACTTGATTTGTTGTCTGATATATTTGTAAGTAATCCCGGATCGCCTGAATTACCTTACATTGCAACAATTCTGGCCATCCCTGACAGGGGAGGAGTCTCTGTAGAAGTAGTTGATATTTCCAAAACACAAGTGTTTGATAATATATATATTAATCCTGCAAGAGAAAGCCAGGTTGAAGGGAAACCTGAGAATCAGTTTGTGGAAAGTAAAAGTCTATATAGTTCAAAGGATATTTTCCCTGTTGAGAATGCATCTGTTGAACCTCCATCGGTTTTTCGTGATTTTAGAATCACAAGGTTGTCAGTCTATCCCATAAAATATATTCCAACAAAAAATGAAATTCATGTTGCTTCATCTATAACTGTGAAAATAAGTTATGATAAAGGAGAGGAGATAAACCCTAAATTATCTCCACAAAAAGCTATTGCACCTTCATTTGGTAGTCTATACAGGAGCTTTATTTCAAATTATCAATATGTACTTGATAGCAGGTACGATGGTGAAGAAAATGGCAGGGAAGTATTACTATGCATAATGAATGATAATTACGTTGATGAATTTGATGAATTTGTTGAATGGAAAACACAAAGTGGTATCTATACTCATATAACAAGGTTTAGTGATATTGGTGCTAATTCTTATAATTCTGAGATTATTTATAATCATCTGATCAATACTTATTATGAATGGGAATATCCGCCGACATATGTACTGTTTGTGGGGGATTATGAACATTTTCCTGCCATGTCATATGAAGGTAATGCCAGTGAGAATGCATTTGTTATGCTTGATGGTGATGATTTTTTTCCTGAAATGATGGTTGGCAGGTTTACAAACCAGAATGATTATAAACTTAAGGTAATGACAAATAAAGTTGTAAACTACGAAAAGGAACCCTATACCGATGAAACGGCATGGTTTAGAAAAGCAACATGTTGCTCAAACAATGATTATGAGTCGCAGGTAGAAACTAAAAGATTTACAACAAATGTTATGCTGGTAGATGGTGGTTTTACTTCTGTAGATACCATGATGAGTGATGGAAATTTCAATGGTTCCGGTTGTACATATAATATATTTGACGTAATTACTGCAATTAATGATGGTCGCAGTTTCCTGAATTACCGCGGAGAAGGATGGGTATATGGATGGGATGCAACATGTTATGAGTTTAGGGTAAATGATGTTTCCGGATTGAACAACGGAGAAAAACTTCCGTTTGTAACAAGTATTGGATGCGGGGTAGCAACATTTAACAGCTATGGAGGAAACTGTTTCGGAGAGGAATGGATTGAACTTGGAACCCCTCATTCACCAAGAGGAGCAATTGCCTTTATTGGTCCTACCGGAATAACCCATACTACCTATAACAATCGGATCGACAAAGGTATTTATGTCGGGATGTTTCGTGAAGGGATGGATACTCCCGGACAGGCATTACTCAGAGGAAAACTATATATGTACAATGTATTTGGTACCGATCCAAAGGTAGAATACAACTACCATGTTTTTTGTCAGCTAGGTGACCCCAGCGTGCGTATATGGAAAAATGTACCATTGGATGTTAATGTTGATTATCAGTCAACAATTCCTGTGGGTTATAATCAATTGGAAATTACTGTAACATCATCTGCCATTGGATTCCCAATTCCAAATGCAAAGGTTTGTTTATATGGTGATGAAGTGTACATTACTGCTGTTTGTGATTCTTTGGGGGTGGCCAGAATTGATTTTACTCCCGAAGTTCCACAAACATTAACTATTACGGTTCATGGAAATAATGTTTTTCCTTATCAGGGAACTATTGATGTTATCCATACTTCTGAAATGGTAGGGCCTGAGAATTACCCTGTGATAACTGAAGTTGATGGTAATTTTGACGGCTATATAAATCCCGGTGAAAAATGTAAGATAAAGTTTATTCTAAAAAACTGGGGAACGGAAACATCACATAATGTTCAGGCATCTCTATCGGTTGTTGAAACAGATTTGGCGGAGGTGCTAACAACTGATCCGGTTGATTTTGGAAGTATTGAATCCGGAGCATCAACAAACGAAGAAGCATTTATTTTCAGGGTATTTCCTGAATGTCCGGTTGGAGACAATATTACGCTTGAACTGCACGTAAGTAGTACTACAAGTACCTGGGAATATACCTATCCAATAGAACTTATGGGTTGTGAATTAGTATATCACAGCTGTATAGTTAATGATAATGATCCGTTTAACCTGAATAAAAATTATAAACTTGACCCGGGAGAAACTGCAATGTTATATCTGGCAGTTGAGAACACAGGTTTTGATGTTGCTCCCAATGTTATTGGAAAACTAACAAGCAACGACCCGTTTATAACAGTTGATGATCAGTGGGGATCTTTTAGTACTATTGATTCAGGAGAAGTTGAATATAGCTATATGAACTATTTCATCGTAAATATTGATCCAACATGTCCGGAAAGTTATTATGCAGATTGTTCACTGGAGTTGAATACTAATGGAGGAAATTATCCTTATAATACTACCGTTGATTTCCAGTTACCAATATCGGTCCCTTCTTCTTCTGACTATACAGGTCCGGATGATTATGGGTACTATGCTTATTCCAACCAGGATACCTTGTACGAACAGGCACCTGTTTATGAATGGATTGATATAAGTTATGTTGGTGAAGAAATATTAATTCCGGATGGTTCAAGTAACCATACAGTTACGCTTGATTTACCTTTTACATTTAAATATTATGGTAATTACTACGATGATATTCGTGTAAGCACTGATGGATGGATAGCATTTGGATCAGGAACTCAAACACAACCAATAAATTATCCAATTCCACATGGTGACCACGTTAATTGTATGGTGGCTGCATTTTGGGATGACCTGCACGAAGGATATAATGAACTGGGGAAAATGTATTATCATTATGACATTTACAGTCATCAGTTTATAATTGAGTGGAAAAATATCGGGCACCATGAATTTACGTATGAACGACCTGTTGAAACTTTCCAGATCAAAATATTAAGCCCACTATATTTTCAAACACCAACTGGCGATGGTGAGATAATTGTGCAGTATCAAAATGTTGAAAAAGCAAATAGCATGACTGTTGGGATTGAAGATGATACTCAAACAATAGGGTTACAGTATGTTCATAATTCCAATTATGATCCAACAGCATCAAAGATCATGGATAGTACTGCTATTAAGTTTACTACGGAACCACCACTTGTAACGGTTTCTGTTGATGAAAAACCATTTGTTGAGCATAAGGAAATTATACTGGAGCAAAATATTCCCAATCCTTTTAATAACACAACTACAATAAACTACTATCTGCCGTATGAAACCGATGTAACAGTCAATTTCTATAGTTTGACCGGTAAACTAATAAAAACTATACATCAGGGAGTTCAACAACCGGGTAATCATTCTGCTATTTGGGATGGAAAAGATGAGACAGGTATAATTATGGAGCCAGGTATCTACTTCTATAGTTTATTTACTGAATCTTCTGTTCAAACCAAAAAATTACTGATTGCGTATTAACAAAAAATGCAGAACAGAATTCTGAGAGGCAACCATATTACGATATATTTGTCTTGCTTAAAGGATCAAATATTAATTAGAGCTATCAGAATATTAATTTTTTTTGTTGTCAACTGCTTAAATTGATAAATTTACCACTTTAGTTATATAAAAAACCTGACTATGTTT
The DNA here is from genome assembly GCA_028277395.1 of Bacteroidales bacterium. Classification (GTDB taxonomy): domain Bacteria; phylum Bacteroidota; class Bacteroidia; order Bacteroidales; family F082. The sequence continues at coordinate 8,204 of JANQGJ010000023.1, forward strand.
AAAAATTTCCTCCTCATTCTTATTATTTCATTGTCCTTTATTAGCGAAATATGGGCAGATTGGGTGCCACTTAAAGGTAAAAGAGCTACTTCAGCACCCCCTGAAGTTACAATACTAAGTGATAACACCAGTAGCACAATCATCAAATTTGACCTTGCAGGTTTTGAGATGAATGATCTGTTATCTGATGGGAGAACTTTTAATAAAGTTGATCTGCTATCTGATATTTTTGTTTCAAAACCCGGTTATCCCGAATTACCTCAACTCGCGAAGGTTCTTGCAATACCTGATCAGGGTGGTGTTACAGTGGAAGTGATTGAAACCAGTGAAGTTGAGGTTTTTAAAAATGTTCATCTGCAACCAGCCCGTGAAAGTTGGATCGAAGGTCAACCTGAAACTCCTTACAATGAAAACAGTGTTATTTATGAGTCAAACGATATTTTTCCTTCGGAAATTGCATCAATAGATCCTCCGTCGGTTTTTCGTGATTTCAGGATTGCACGATTATCAGTTTCACCAATTAGGTACATACCATCCAAAAAAGAAATACATGCGGTTTCATCTGTTACCGTGAAGATAAATTATGGAAAGGGGAAAGAAATTAATCCAAAAACTACCCCGAGAAAACCTATAGCGCCTTCTTTTGGAAAATTGTACCGTAGTTTTATTTACAACTATCATAATGTTTTGAACAGCAGATATAACGGAGAGGAAGATGGTATTGAGATGATGGTGTGTATAATGCCCGACGATTTTGTTGATAGCTTTGAACCATATGCTGAATGGAAAAGGCAAAGTGGCACCGATGTTCATATAACAAAGTTTAGCGATATTGGGGCAAACTCCAGCAATGCTTCAATAATAAGAAATTACTTATCGGATATATATTACGAATGGGATAATCCTCCAACATATGTTCTGATTGTTGGAGATGATGGCATTTTCCCGATTCAGATTGTAAATTATGATTTTTCTTTTCCAAATGAGGATTATTTTGTGGAAATTGAAGGTGACGACCATTTCCCTGAAATGATGATAGGCAGGTTTACCAATCAAAATGATTATAAGTTGCAGGTAATGATTAACAAGTTCATAAAATATGAAAAAGAACCATACACTGCATCAACCGATTGGTTTAAAAAAGGTACATGCTGTTCAAACAACGAATATGAATCACAGGTTAAAACAAAACGATTTGCTGCAGGTCTGATGTTAAATGAAGGAGGATTTACTTCAGTTGATACAATAATGAGCGATGGTGGCTGGGGAGGATATGGTTGTACTGTTAGTTTAACAGATGTTACAAATGCTATAAACGAAGGCCGGAGTTATCTTAACTACCGTGGTGAAGGATGGAGTGATGGCTGGTGGGCAAATTGTTATAGTTTCAACACTTCCACAGTATCCGGTTTGAACAATGGCGAAATGCTGACCTTTGTTACAAGTATTGGTTGCGGCGTTGCCAAATTCGAGGATTATGGCGGCAATTGTTTTGGTGAAGAATGGCTGGAACTTGGTTCCATCGATAATCCAAGAGGAGCAGTAGCATTTGTAGGACCTACTTCAAATACTCATACAACATACAATAACCGTATTGATAAAGGTATATATCAGGGAATGTTTGCCGAAGGTATGGATACACCAGGGCAGGCATTGTTGAGAGGTAAGCTTTATATGTACAACGTTTTCGGAACCGACCCCTGGGTTGAATATCACTACAGGGTTTTCTGCTTATTGGGAGATCCTTCGATACATATATGGAAAGATGTGCCTGAAGCGATTGTTGCGAGCTATCCCCAAAATGCACCGGTTGGATACAGTCAGCCTGAATTTGTTATTAAATCCGTTGCTACAGGATTACCTGTACCAAATGCGCAGGTATGTCTTGCCGGCGATGATATTTTCGAAACTGCATACACTGACTCATCAGGAGTTGTAAGTATAGGCATTACTCCTGAATTTGAACAAACAATTGTTGTAACAGTTCGTGGAGGAAATGTAATACCACATCAGGGGACAATTGTTGTTGAACAAACAGCTGAGCAGGTTGGACCATTGAACTATCCGGTAATAATCGATATTGACGGAAATGAAGACGGGTTAATTAATCCAAATGAAAATTGCAAAATAACATTTACTCTTAAGAACTGGGGAACACAAACAGCAAACAACGTTAATGCTACATTATCAGTTGCTGAAACAAACTATGCTGAGATTGTAACAGGAGGTCCAATAAGCTTTGGTAACCTTGATTCCGGAGATTCTTTTACAGGTGATCCATTCCAGTTTCGTGTTCTTCCTGCATGTCCTGTAGGTGAATATATTACTTTGGTACTGGATGTTACAAGCAGTACAAGTTCCTGGGAATACAATTACCCTGAAGAAGCCATGGGATGTGAATTGATATACACTAGTAATATTATTGATGATGAAAATGAAGTGGAAACTAATTACAGGATGGATCCTGGTGAAACGGTTAAACTTTATATAAAAATTAATAATATTGGTGTAGATATTGCAACAGAGGTTACAGGAACGCTAGCAAGTGTTGATCCATATATGACAATTGTAGATGCAAACGGTACTTTTGGAGATGTTGACACAAATCAGTTTGTAACAAATTCATCAGATCATTTTATCGTTACGGTTAACCCTACCTGTCCACTGGAACATTATGCAGATTTTACACTTACACTTGTTACCAATAATGGAAATTATCCTTATGAAAACACAGTTGCTTTTCATGTCCCTGTAGGAGTTCCCATGCCAACAGACTTTACCGGACCGGATGATTACGGATACTATGCGTATTCAGACAGTGATACTTTGTATAAACAATCTCCTGAATATAACTGGTTCGAAATTAATTCATTGGGCACACAACTTAATGTTCCCAGTATCAGCAATTTTACCAAAACGGTAGATCTGCCCTTTACATTCCAGTATTATGGACTCGATTATGATAATGTTCGTATTAGTACTGATGGATGGATAGCGTTTGGATCAGGGAATCAAATAATTTTTGTCAATTATCCTCTACCTCATGAGGATAATGTAAATAATATGGTTGCAGCATTTTGGGACGATTTACATGAGGGGTATTATGAACTTGGTCAAATATATTATTATTACGATACACAGAATAATCAGTTTGTGATTGAATGGGACGGAATCGGACATAATGAGTTTTCTTATACACCTCAAAGGGAGTACTTCCAGATATTATTACTTGATCCTGTTCACTATCCGACAGAATCAGGTGACGGAGAAATAATAGTACAATATAAAACTGTTAAAAAGACGAATAGTAATACCGTTGGAATTGAAAATGATTCACAGGATATCGGACTGCAATATGTTTATAACAGGGGATATGATCCCACTGCTTCTTCTATAAGGAATGAAACTGCCATTAAATTTACAACTGAAGCCCCGGTAGTGGAAGTATCAATTGATGAGAATGCTGATATAACAAAATTTGCCAAACTGGAGCAGAATATACCAAATCCTTTTAATCTAAACACTACCATTAACTATTCAGTATCTGAAAAAACTATCACTTCAATTAAAATATTCAACATAAAAGGAGAGTTGGTTAGAACACTACATGAAGGTATTCAGTCAGCAGGGAATTATTCACTGGTATGGGATGGAACCAATGATTCCGGCGTTGAGTTAAGTTCCGGCATGTACCTGTACAGGTTAAGTACAACACAATCAATAGATACCAGGAAAATGTTTATGATAAGGTAAACCTCCTAAAATGTATAGCTTCTACATATTGTTGACCATAATCATAATTGCATCTGTGGTTGGGATTGTTGAATACATACGTCATCAAAAACGGCTGAATTCAATACCTGTCAGGATACATATTAATGGCACCAGGGGTAAGTCAAGTGTAACACGATTGGTTGGTGCAGGACTTAGGGCCGGAGGTATATCAACAATTACAAAAGTTACAGGAACTTTTCCCAGGCTTATTATTGAAAATGGTGTAGAAACTTATATCCATAGAAAATCATCAGCAAACATTATTGAACAGTTATCAATAGTAAAGTATGCGGCATTGCGGAAAACTCAGGCCCTTGTAATGGAGTGTATGGCATTACAGCCTCAGTACCAGTGGATAACAGAGAATCAAATGGTGCGTTCAAATATTGGGGTAATGACAAATGTTCGTATGGATCACGTTGATGTAATGGGACATACTCTTCTTGAAATTGCTCATACCATGGGAAAAACAATCCCCAAAAATGAACATTTTTTCACAGCTGAAAATGTAATACCGGAAGTACTTAAAGAAATTGCTGATAAAAAGAACAGTAAATCGCATATAGTTAGTTCAGAAATCGTCTCAGATGATGAAATGAAAGGATTCAGTTACATTGAACACAGAGAAAATGTAGCATTGGCATTGTCAATATGTGAATATCTGAATGTTGACAGGGAAACTGCACTGGAAGGAATGTACAAAGCTGTCCCTGATTCCGGTGCATTAAAATGTTATAATGTTGAGGTATTTAGTAAACAAATCCTGTTCTATAATGCATTTGCTGCCAATGATCCGGACTCAACGTACATGGTATGGCAAAAAATTAGGGATGAAATAGGAATCCAGGGGACGAGGATCATAATTTTGAATACCCGTCAGGACAGACTTGACAGGGCACGGCAGCTAACGGAAATGATATGTCGCAGGTTGGCAAACGAAATTGATTATTTAATAATTATCGGTCAGTCATCTGAGGTTGTGGAAAACATGACCTATAATTATGGATTGGAGAAGAATAAGCTGATGAACCTGGGGTACACCACACCGGCAGTAGTATTTGAAAAAGTACTTGCCATTACTGATAAAGTATCATCAATCCTTGCAGTTGGTAATATGGGTGGTATTGGAGCTATAACAGCAGAATATTTTGAAAACAGAAGTATAAATAATGATTGAATTAGCAATAACACTCGGGCTTGTTTTTAGTTTATTGTCATACGAAGTATTTGGTTTGGCAGCAGGAGGAATAGTTGTTCCAGGTTACATTGCTTTACAACTGTCACATCCCGATCGTTTAGCAGGTATTATCGGGGTAAGCCTTCTTACATATCTTATAATCAAGGCACTGGGTAAATATACTTTCCTTTATGGCAGACGACAGATGGTGATGAGCCTGCTTATTGGTTGTTTACTTGCTAATTTTTCGAGATATTTCCTTACTCTTGATTTGTCAACAACAACACTGGAACTTCAGGCAGTTGGATGGGTAATTCCAGGATTAATTGCACACTGGTTTGCGAAACAGGGAGTGTTTAGAACATTAAGTGTATTATTCGTAACATCTGTTTTGGTACGCCTGATATTGATACTGTTTTTTGCAGGTGCATTATTACCTGAATAAGATCAAAAATTATAGTAATGATATATATGATATTCACGTATTTTCAAGAAGGCAGTTTTGTTTTAAAACATTAATAAGATAACCATTACGTTCAATGTATAAATTCAGAGCAAAATCAAATATCGTATTAATAGTACTGTCGGCCTTGTCGTTATTGGCATTTATTGCAGTTGAAAATAGTAAGGTTGATGTAAAACAGGACTGGTATGAGGAAAAACTTGAAGCGGCACAACTTTCTGCCAGTGCAGCTGCGTTTCTCAAAGAATACAGATTGCAGAAAGGAGTATTTATTGATGCAATAAATGATCCGAACCAAACAGCCCTGATTGGTCAGGAATATACAATGATTACAACCGACAGAGGGTATATTGAAGCCAAATTAAGCTCAACAAACCCAAACTTTGCTGCTGTAGTAGTTCAGTTACTAAAAGATGCCGGAGTGGAAGAAGGGGATAATGTTGCAGTTGCATTTACCGGTTCGTTTCCCGGACTTAATATATCTGTGATGGCAGCAATGCAGACACTGAAAGTGAATCCGGTAATAATTACATCAATAGGATCATCCAATTGGGGAGCTAACGATCCATATTTTACATGGCTTGACATGGAAAACCTGTTGTACAAATCAGAAATCTTTAAAACAAGATCAATAGCAGCTTCAATAGGTGGTGGTTCAGATATAGGACGCGGATTAAGTCCGCAGGGAAGAGATTTAATAAAAACTGCAATCGAACGTAATAATACTGAATTTATCAATGAAAAACATTTGGAGATTAGTATATCCAAAAGGATGGAACTATATGATAAGCACAAAAATGATAAGCCAATTGCCGCATTTATAAATGTAGGGGGAGGAATTGCCAGTTTAGGCAATTCGATAAATGGTAAAATAATACCACCCGGACTAACACAGTATCTGCCTGGCAGAAATTTTCCTATGAAAGGGGTAATGATTCGGATGGGACAAAAAAGTATACCAATTATTCACCTGTTAAATATTGGTCAGTTGCTTGATGAATACGGTTTACAGCAGAATCCGGTTCCTTTACCTGAACCAGGCGACGGGGAAATATTTGTGCAGAAGAAATACAATGTTATTGTTACTGCTATAGCAACATTTATTATGGTAGCACTGATTATAATAGTCTATTTTGGAGAACGTAAACACCATCAACTTGGGATGGATATTGTACCACATACACAAAGTAATAACCCTGACAAAGGTGAGCAGGATGAAATACCAGTTTTATAACAAAATGTAATGAAAGCTATGAAAAAGTATCTCTTGATTATTTTAATGGTTAGTTTAATAACTAATGTATTACTGGCACAAAATGCAAGGAAATCCCGCTTTATAAAACCGGTAAATTTCCAAAAACGGGTTACCCATGTTATATCAGAAAAAAACCGGTATTATTATTCATTGAATGATGAAAAAGCTTCCGTAATAAATGTTCAAGGGCCTGGGAAACTGAGAGTTCTGACAAGGGGCAGGTTTGTGCCTGATCAGAAGGATCATATTAAATATAGAGTAATATATACAATGAACGGTGGTGAGAAGCAAAAATATATTATCAGCAATGTAGAAAGATCAACAAAAGTCACATATATGAAAGGCTCTCTTGGAGTACCTGGAGAACTTGTAGATTTTGAAATACCCCTTGAAAGAGGATATAATACCATAGAATTATATATCCAGAATAATGAAATACCGGTAGCAGCACGTTATCAGTTTATACCCACAAAAATGAAAAAGCAGGAATGGGTAGCTTTTTCACCAAACGCTCCGGTTGAACCAATAAAACTAATATCACGTGAATCCAAAGTAACATATTACCGCTTTTCAGAATCCAAACCTTTGTTTGTGGATATAAACGGACCTACTGAATTACGTGTATTAACAAGAATAGAAAATCACTATAATATGAAAGGCAGAATACAATACAGGATCCAGATTAGTGAAAACAATAAAGTAGAAAATACATTTCAGCTAAGTAGCAGACGCTCTGAGGTGGCATATTACGAAGATGATAAAGAACTGGTGCCAGGGAAAGCCTGTGAGTTTGTAATTAAAGTACCTGAAGGGAGGCACAGATATAAAATATCACCTCTTGATAAAAATTTCAATACAGTTCTGGGCAGAATTCTATTACCAAAAAAAGATGTAAACCTGGTTGAATAATTAAAAGTTGTACATTATGATTAATAAAAAATTATATAATTTCATACCGGCAAATTGCAGGTTAACTTGTTTTTTATCAGGCAGAAGTATAATACTCATTTTCTTTGTTCTTTTTGTTTCAACCGGATTTGAGGTTAATGCCAAATCAAAGATAAAAAAGAAAAAGAAGAGATTTGAGTTAAGTTTTAAACTCGGATCGCATTATGACAATAATATCCTGAAATATTCTGATAAATATCTTGACAGATTCATGAATGGTGAAGATGAAGGACGATTTCATATTGATACATATGATGACCTGGTATTTACAACTGCATTGCAGGGCAAATATACTTTCAGGATATTCAAAAAATTGAGATCTGTTGTTAACGGTGAACTAAGCAGAAGAACCTATGTGGTTAACGATATAAAAAGCTGGAATTATATGGCAGTTGGTTTTCAGCAGTACTTCTCGAAAAAAGGATCTGTAAAAATAATGTATAGCTATATTCCGCATTTTTATGTTCGACACTTTCGTGATGATGATTGGGTAGATGTATATGGATATGTGCCAGAAGCCTTTCAACCATATGCATTCTCAAAAGATAATTTTGGAGCATATGTTCAGAATACATTCTTTAAAAATACACGGGTAAGGTTATCATTGTATTATGCCAGATACTACCATAACGAACATTATACGGAATACGACAGTAAAGATTTCCTTTATGGAATAAATGTTTATCAGCGTGTACATAAAAAAGTTAGAGTAGACTTTGGATATACATATGTTACATCAGATGCAAAAGGATACAATTCAGCAAATGAAACCCCGGAAACATCAACAGGTCCAGATGCTACATTTGTTGAAGACAGGTTTACTGCCGGAGTAGTATGGTATATGCCAAAAGTAAAAAATCGCAGAAACAATCTTGATGTTGACTTTGGAGTGTTACTCAGGTATTATTCCTCAGGATTTTCACCACTTGAAGATCCGTTGCATGCCGGTAGGGTTGACAATAACTACAGATTATCGGTAATGTATAATCTCCATTGGAGTAGTTCATTGAAACTATCAGCCTACTATAGGTTTTATATGAGGGATTCTGATACCAAAGCACTTATAAACAAGCAATATGTATCGAATGAAAAGGATTATACCCAATATCACCTGGGATTACAGGTAGTTTATAAAATTAAGTTGTAGAACAAAAAATAAAAATGATAAATATGAAACTCATAAATTTAACAATTGCTGTATTTGCAATATTGGTAATCGCCGGATGTGGTAAACCAACAACGCCTGAAAATATAAACCAGATTACAAATGGAGGATATGAAATACTAAGTAAATACCAAACTGCAGGATTTGCACAGGATGTAATAAAAAAAGATAACCTGGTATATATTGCACAGGGAGAAGGTGGCCTTATGATCGTAGATGTTACTGATCCGGTAAATCCAACAACGGTATCGGAGGCAAGTGAAGGTATAAGGGGTTATTCGAGTAAGGTGGATATGAGAGACAGCGTAGTTTATATTTGCGCCGGATCCTTTGGTGTATCGGTTGTAAATGTTGCAGATCCTGAACACCCGATAGTTTCTGCATCAAACCTGTCAATCAAACCTGCAAGAAATTTTCATATTAGAGGAGATTACCTGTTTACTGCAATAAGTGAGCAGGGTGTAAAAATTGCCAATATAGAATATCCAATGCAACCAGATGAAAGAAAAACCATACCAACAACCGGGTTTGCAAAAGGTATTACTACGTCAGCTGATACAAACATGTTATTTGTAGCCTGTGGAGAAATGGGGCTATCTGTTTTTGATATATCTGATTTTCAGGAAGGATTTGGTGATTATCCGCTTATAGGAACGTGTAATACACCTGATTATGCCGAAACTGTTGTAGTAGATGATAGCAGATCACTTGCTTTTATGGCTTGCGGAACCGCCGGATTACAGGTAATTGATTATTCAGATACTACAGATATTCATATTGTTGGCAGTTATGATGGTTCAGGTTATGCTAAAGATCTGATATTTGACAATAACCTTGTTTTTATGACAGCCCAGAAAGGAGGTCTTCAGATAATTAATGTTACAGATCCGGAGAATCCTGAAATACTCGGGCAGGTTGAAACTGAATATGCCCTTGGAGTTACAAAAGAGTATGAAATTATTTATGTAGCAGATGAAGTTGAAGGTTTGATAACAATCGCCAAAATTATAGCGGTAGAACTTAATTAGTATAATTCGCCGGTTTGGATAACTCAATCAAAAAAAAACAAAGATTCGACTATATCGATCAGTTTCGCGGTATGGTTGGTATATTAATGCTTGTCGGACACAGTTCGTATTACCTGAATTCTATATGGAAGCATTTGGATCCGTTCGATCCTTTATTTCCAACCTGGGGACAGTTTGCGCTCAGATATGCTGGATATCTTTGTGCTCCCGGATTCCTTATGATGTCAGGGGCGATGGTATGGTGGTCATTTCATCGTCGTGTTGCAAAAGGTGTTCCTGATATTGAAGCCAGATGGCATATTATCCAGCGTGGCTTGTTTTTGGTATTAGTACAAATGACATGGGTAAATTCTTCATGGGGAGGATTTAGCAGTTTTAATCCCTGGCACCTGGGAATAATTGCCACAATTGGTTTGTCGATGATACTTCTTACATCAATAATAAAACTGAACTGGTACATAAGACTGATTGTGGCAACAGCAATATTAATTATTCATCCTTTCCTGTTAAAATTAAATTATGATCCCCAGGTTACCTGGCAATCAGTAATAATGCAGATTTTCATTGACTCAGGTAAATTTAATAAGTATCCACTACTTCCATGGTTTGCTATGGCAACTCTTGGCTCCGTAATGGCTACTGGATGGTTAAAAGCATGGAAGACAGACAATATCAGAATATTATGGAGCTTTATAATATCATTTTCAACTTTTGTAGTAGCAATAATTATCCGTTTAGGCCGGGGTTGGGGCAATGTATTTTTATATGATGATTTTGGGTCATACTCATTTTTTCTGGATCAAAAATATCCTCCAAGTTTGTATATCAGCCTGATGTCATTTGCCGCAGTAGTTGCTATGGTTGGGGTATTTATTGCTCTTAACAAAATTATACCTAAACTACTGTTGGTTTTTAGTATAGTTGGAAAAGTTCCCTTGTTTTTCTATATAACACATCTGGCAGTTATGGGAATTGTTATAAAACGTTTTGATTTCTTTTACAGAGAGGGTGGTGTTGCAGATTCACTCATTGGCGCCGGATTGATGATGTTAATAATGATACCATTGTGCATTTGGTTTTACGGAATAAAAAGAAGAAGTAAGAATTATATAATAAGCCTCATGTAGTCAGAATACAAAATGAATAAAACTAACGCATTAATAACAGGAATATTTATTATAATCATAGTACTTCTTTCAGGGTGCCCCGGAAGAAAAGATATTCCTGTTGTTGCAGGTGATTCAACTGTAGTTTATCCAGCAAAAGAAGATGATGGTGTTTCAGCATCAATAACATATTACCATAAGAAGAGTAAAAAAACAGGGAAAATGCTTGGGGTTGGTAATGAGTTTAATGTAAGTAAGAAAGGCCGTCTCAGAGCAAACATTGACATAGGTAAACTTTACGATAGAAAATTAATATTTCATATTGACTGGATCGGACCTAATGGAAGATCATTATTTAAGAAGAAAATAGAAGTATTACCCGAAGATTCATTATCAGCATTTGAAAGCTCCATATCCATATCTTCTGAGAAACGTAACCCCGGGAAATATTCATTAAGAGTGTATTATTTCAGAGAATTGATTGCAGAGAAGGCTTTTGAGTTAAAGCCAGAAGCAGAAAAGAAGAAAGTCCGGAAAAAGATCGTTTCAAATATTCAGCTTAGTAAAAGAAAATACAAACAGGGCAAGGAAATAAAAGAGGATACCATATTTAAAAGAGGTAAAAATAAAAGGATACATGCAATAATTAAGCTTCAGGATCATAACCATTATCAAAAAGACCTGCCTGTAAAAGTATTGTGGAATGGTCCTGACAAGAAAACATTTTACAAAAAAACGATCAATGTATCACCCTCAGATACAGTATCATATATTACCAGCTCCATATCCTGTTCACGAAAAAAAAGGGAACCTGGAAACTATGAGGTTAAAGTCACGTTATTTGGTAAAAAGCTTACTTCGAAGAAATTCTTTGTCCGGGAATAAATGCATTGGAAGCTTGATCATTAATATAATAAAACCTCAGTGCTGATTTATCAGGCTTTTACTGTCATCCCTGCTGTACTCAGGTTGAATATTACAATGAGCAATATTGTATTTCAACAATATCTCCTCAATTTCCTGGAGTATGATCTGAAAGTCAGAAATAGTACAATCAAATTCAAGATCAATATGTGCATCAAAAAAAAGTTCCTTATCGGTTAACTGCCAGAAATGAACATGATGGATATTTTTCACATTTTTAATGCCACCTATTTCATCAGTAATTTGGATTATATCAACCCCATGCGGAGTAAACTGCATAAGTATTTTTATAGCGGTAAGTGTTAATTTATAGCTGGAGATTATTAAATAAACGGCAATTATAACTGATAACAGGCTGTCAACCCAAAAAATGCCATAGTACTTCATTAAAATACCACCCAGTAATACTGCAACTGAGGTCATTACATCTGTAAGCAGGTGTAGGTACGATGATTTAACATTTAAATTTTCCTTTGAATCCTTGTGCAGAATTATAACGCTCAAAAGGTTTATAACAATGCTTCCCAAAGCAAAGTAAATTACAATATCGGCACCAACAGGTTCAGGATTTAAAAATCGTTCAACTGCTTCAAAAATCAAATAAAGAGCAATAGCTATTAAGGTGACAGAGTTAACAAAAGCAGCCAGTATCTCAGCTCTTTTATAACCATATGTTTGTTTAACAGTTGATTTTCGTTTAGCAAGACGGTTTGTTATATAGCTTAATATAAGGGAAATAACATCACTAAAATTATGCAGTGCATCCGTAAGTAAAGCAACACTCCCTGAAATTACACCACCAATTATCTGACCGATTGTAATAATGAAATTCAGAACGATGGCTATTGCCATATTCTTTCCTGAAACCTGGTTATTATGTGAATAATCACCACTCATTCGTTGTTTTAAAGCTTGTTTACAAAAATATTGCCTAATTCAGTTAAATAGCAATACCTGCGAATTACAGGCATAAAAATACAAAAAAAGGCTGGCAAAGTGCCAACCTTTAATATCTTCGGTCTTTTGATGATTATTTCTGCAGGGTCATAGTAATGATTACTGTTACATCATCAGTTTCCAAACCTATGTCAGGAATATCAGTTGATGAAAGTTTTAAAGTAGTTTCGTTAAGTACCAATACTGTAGCAGAGCTAGGTCCAAAATCAGGATCGATCATCGTCAGAGTTTTATCATTATCGGTTAAAGTCCATGTGGCATCGTTTGTTGTTTGAGGATCTTCCGGATCACATTTTGTTGGGCCTTCATCCTCGGTTAATGTTCCATCAGTATTGAAGGTCATCAAATCATCTTTGGAGCAATCCTCCATAAAATCATTATAAATATCAGTTATTACAATGCCTAAACCAATATCTATTCCCGGATTAAATTCCATACCGGTTATTTTCCAGTCACCTGCTGTTAAATATTCATAAGGTGTTGGTGTAGGATCATCGTCATCTTTTTTACAGGAAGTAGTTACCAAAAGCATTGCTACTGTCATAACTGCAATAATTCTAAATAGATTTTTCATAAAAACTTAAATTGATTAATAATATTAGTTAATGTCCTTTTCAGTGCGAAGGTAATCATTTAATCGTTTTTTTTATGGTAAATTAATATTACAAATGGTATAGAATCAATAAAAAAACGAGAGCATAAAAACTAAGGCCTTGTTATCGAACTGAAAAAGATTGGGTATTTGTTAATTACAACTTTTTTAACAACCTGATGCTCTGTTTCTATGATTTTAATTATGTAGGAACAATTTTCAAAAGTAGTTACACCTGTTTCATGATCAGGATTATTCGCTCCTGGATTATAAATTATAATATGAGCTGATTTTACAAAGGAAATGTTCAGGTGAAATGAAGTCGGGCTGCGATATATTAATACATTACCGTATGATTGTGGTTCAACACACGATGTCCCTGAAATAAAATTTGAAAAAGTAACTTCAGCACTGTTTTAAATGTAAACTGCTTCAACAGCGTATGTTATTGTATTTGGGCCATTATGTCATGTATTATCAATAAATGATAATTCTGTTACTGGTTCAGAGTTTAAAGCAGGCCAGGTATGGGCATTGGCAATATCATCTGTCGGGCCACGATATACATTATATGATATTACTTAGCGGTTTTGTCTGTCCGGGTTTACCTCAAGTGTATTAACTCTGACGAAAAATGATGATGGTAGTGATCCAAAATACTCGGAAAACATAACAGGAACTGTTCCGGGATATTTGATACAAGCAGTATTTGGAACATCCTCTGACGTATCTATTGCATCAGTGCTTTCTGCATTATCCTTCCAGTGGACCTGGACCATAGCATAAAAATCATCATCAGGATTACCGCTTCCCTCTGAAATATATACACCAGCATAATCATAGTACTACATTTCGTAGAAGGTAAGTTCATAATCGTTGTTTAATACAGATATTTTCGTACCTATGAGCCAATTGGGATGACCATACAGTGTAGTGTTCTTTGAATTTCATCTGGAAACAAGAAAAATAGTATACACTAAAAACAAACTTTCATTCACTACGGATCATGCTGTTGAAATCAGTATATTTGGCAACCAGAGAAGCAACGAAAAAATGGTCAATGCCTGTTAGAAATTGAGGTATCGTTTCTGGTCGGTTCTTAACTATATTTGAAGAAAGGGTTAAACTCTTATTAAAAGTAAAACCCAGTATATTGTAAACTTACACACTTGTCGGGATAATGTCTAAATATTCAAATTTTTGTTAATTCTAATATAAACAATATTTTCAGGCAACCTTTTAGTTTTCGCTCTGTTAGTGTAAATAATATTAGGAATCTATGAAGCATAATGGATGTTAATATTTGATATTCTATGAAAACACAATAATTATTTTGTGCAAAACCCTTAAAATCAGCAACATTGAAAAAACTTGATCAACCGACCTCAATTCCACTCTCGAAAGAAAGCTTATTAGTTTTTGGAATTATTGTGACTTATTTAATACTTTCTATTATTTGGAATTTCATGACAGATGCACCTTGGGATGATGACTGTATGGTACGTTATTACAACTCACGGTCGGCATTAGAAAATCCTAATCATTTTATTAGCTTGTGGAATCGTCCGTTATTTATTTTGATATTCTTCATTCCTTTTCAAATTAGCAGGCATGCTATATTATTGATGGCAATAATATCTTCGATAAGTGCATACTCCTTATACAGAGCAGTAAAAATTCAAGATGTTAAAAATTCATTCATGGTAGTTCCCTTATTACTGTTTCAAGCATTCTTTTTTACTATTTCAAGAAGCGGACTAGCAGAGCCATTGATTGTAGCAATTCTTTCTCTTGGATATTTATTCTTTATAAAAAGGCAATTTTTATTTTTTGCAATAGTTGGTTCATTAATTCCATTAGCACGATTAGAACTATCACCTTTTCTTTTAATATGGGCATATATCTTACTCAGAAACAATCGATGGAAATTTATATTTGTTTTAGGAATACCAGCTTTCTTATGGAATCTAGGCGGTTATATTTTAAATGGTGATATTATATGGCTTTTTAATCAAACAATAGGCAAAGAGAGTCCTGAAAACAGATATGGACATACTGAGTTCTGGCATTATTTCCTTAGATATATTTATGTTATTGGGCCTATAGTATTTTACTTCTTCTTTATTGGCTTTTTCGAGCGTTTGGCAAAACGCAAATTTGATATTTTCATTTTTGGTCAGTTTGTTTTAGGTTTTTTCATATATGTATTGTTTTCATGGAAGCTTAATTTAGGCCAGGCTGCCGGATTTTTACGACATCTGGTGACAATTTCTCCCCTTGCAGCAATTTTCGCATTATATGGGTTTAATTATTGGATACAATCAAACAAAAAACTCTTTAACAAAAATAAGTTTGAGATTGAGTATAAGAACAGGGTTCAACAAATTAAATCTAAATTGGCAGAACGAAAACTAAAGAAAAATAAGGCCTTACAGTTAATCAATATTGAGAAGATCAAGCATAAAAAAGATAAATTAAAAAATAAACTAATAGAAAAAAGTAGAAGAAATGAAATAATCAGAGTAATGCTTTTATCCTTAATTTGTACTTTGTTAGCATGGTTTTTCTTCTCGGTTAAACTAACAGGACATCATACTTTAAGTGAGATAAAAGATTATACGAATGTTATAATAATTGGAATCCTGACACTATTGTTTTTCTTGCAGGTAATTGTATTCAGAAAAAAACAAATGCCTGAAATGATTAAGTACACACTTACTATTGCAGTAATTGTTTCCACTATGGGGTTCACATTAATTACAAATCCTCCAGACATCCACAACTCACCGGAAAGAACAACAATGAATAAGCTTTCTAGGCTATATTTAGATAGTTATTTGAAAGACTATGATTCTTATGTTAATCATATATTCTTCTTTTGGCCAAATGATATTCCCAGAGATTACGACAACAAGTTTAAACTTATTACACGAGAGAACCTTGAACAAGCCCCGGATTCATCAATAATATTTTGGGAAACCCATTATAGTCATAGATTATCAGGTGATGTGCCGATTAAATATTTTCAAAATAAACCTGAGTATATTGAGCTGTTTAGGTTAATTTCAACTGACAAGAAGTTTACTGTTGTAATTATTCAAAAGATTAATAATTATGAAAATAAAGATATTTTAAAAATATATGACAGGTTAATTGCTCAAGATTTTGGTATTCCGGGTATTCATTATAACAGAGGTAACTTTAATGTAAATAAACTCAAAAATTATAAGGAAGCAATAAAAGATTATGATAATGCTTTAGTTATGGACTCAAATTATTTAGAGGCCCATTATAATAAAGGAATGGCTTATTTTAAGATGAATCAGTTTGAAAATGCTATTAAGAGTTTTGAAAGAGCAGTAGAATTAAAACCAGATTTCCCTAATGCACTCTTCAGCATAGGTTTAGCGTACAACAATATTGGCGATTTTAAAAAAGCAATTGTTAAATATAATGAGGCTATAAAAGCAAAGCCAGATTACTATTTGGCATATATCAATAAAGGAAATGCTCATTTTAATCTGAATGAATATAATAAAGCAATCCTGGCATACACTAAAGTGATAGAACTCAAGCCAGATATAAAAGGTTCATATAATAATAGGGCAGCATGCTATGTAAAAACTAAACAATTTGATAAGGCAATTCTTGACTATACAAACCTTATTAAGCTTGACCCTAGTAGTTATAGTAGCTATTATAACAGGGCAGCATGCTATTTACAGATAGGAGAAGAAGAAAAAGCCTGCCTTGATTTTCAAAATGCTGAGAAATTAGGTTATCCTCTGGCAAAGGGGGCTATTCAACAATATTGTAAGTAACATCGAAGTAAGATATGGTATATGGAGCTATTTGCTGGATTTTGGCAGGTCAATCAGTCTGGAGCTGATAAATATTTGTTGTCCATTAATTCAAATAATCGATTATAGAAACTAATTATAAATTATTTTATTTTGAAGAATCAGACCAAACTGTCAAACATAAACGAAAAAAGGCTGTCCTTTTGAGACAGCCTTTCACCAATAATAAACGCTGTTATCTAACTATTAATATTTTCCGTGAAGAAATAGATGTGTCCGATCTTAGTATTACATTATATACCCCTGCCGGTTTGTCTGTCAGGTTTATTTCATGTGTGCCATTGGTATTGTAGTAAATTACATTTCCTGTATGATCAAATACCTGAACAACTGTTGCTTCCGCGTTACTGAGGTAGAAACTTCCGGATGACGGGTTTGGATAAATAACAATATCTTCAAATATAGTTTCACTTAAATTGCTGATAACAAGTGTTATTGGTACCGTAACGTTGTTATTTTCAACATCTACAGTACCTCCCTGAATAATATAGCCATCTATTGATATGGTATATTCATAAGTTCCGGATTCAATATCCTCAAAATATGCCTCTCCTTCTTCGTTAGTGAATTCTGTGATTCCATCAAAAACAACTTCTACTCCCTCAATTAATTCCAATCCGTTATCAACAACAAAAGTTACAGTATATAATGAACTTAAAACAACATATTCTTCTACATTAAAATTAGTTATAGTAACAGTACCACTTTCAGTTGTATATCCCTCTTTTGTAGCTGTATAGTTGTACGTTCCCGGTTCGTAGTTCTCAAATACAGCCAACCCGTCAAAATCTGACGTAATGGTCACTCCATCAATTGTTACTTCTACATCACTTAATCCCATTGGATTACCTGATTCAGAACACCAGAAAAACATATCAAATGCGTTTGGAGTGAGTATAACATTAGTTGATGCTGTTGTATTAATAATGGTTATTGATCCTGATTCAGTAATGTAACCATCTTTACTTGCTGTGTAGTAATAGGTTCCTGACTGATAATCATTGAACCAGGCCAAACCTGTATTATCAGTTGTTACTGTTACTCCGTCAATAGTTACATCAACACCTGGAAGACCTGCAGGATCACCTGCTTCATAACACCAAATCAGCATATCGTAATATGCAATATCAAGCTCAATATATTCAGTAATGTCCTGATCAACAATGGTTACTGTTCCTGTTTCTACAACATAACCACTCTTATTGGCTATATAATTGTAAGTTCCGGGAAGGTAATCTTCGAAAAGAGCTAATCCATCAGCATCAGAAACAACTGTAAATCCGTCAATTGTAACATTTACTCCTTCAAGTCCTCCCGGAACACCATTTTCCGAACACATAAAGCTTATATTAAAAATTGCTGGTTCCATAGGCGCAAAATCACCAACATTTTGATCAACAACCGTAACTGACCCATTGTAAGTAACATATCCTGCTTTTGAAGCGGTGTAAGGATATGTGCCCGGAGCTTTACCTGTAAAAATAGCTTCACCACCCATTGGTCCACCTGATGTAACTATGGTTTCCCCATCAAGTACAACAGTAACATCACCGAGTGGTAATCCTCCTTCGGTAGTCCATATAAAGATATCATAAAGAGCAGGAACCATAACTGCAAAATCGGAAGCATTCTGATCAACAACCGTAACTGATCCATTGTAAGTAACATATCCTGCTTTTGAAGCGGTGTAAGGATATGTACCCGGAGCTTTACCTGTAAAAATGGCTTCACCACCCATAGGTCCACCTGATGTAACGATGGTTTCCCCATCAAGTACAACAGTCACATCACCGAGTGGTAGTCCTCCTTCAGTAGTCCATATAAAAATATCATAAAGAGCAGGAACCATAACTGCAAAATCAGAAGCATTCTGATCTACAACAGTTACCGTCCCATTGTAAGTAACATATCCTGCTTTTGAAGCGGTGTAAGGATATGTGCCCGGAGCTTTACCTGTAAAAATAGCTTCACCGCCCATAGGTCCACCTGATGTAACGATGGTTTCTCCGTCCAGCACAACAGTCACATCACCGAGTGGTAGTCCTCCTTCAGTAGTCCAGATAAAGATGTCGTACAGAGCAGGAACCATAACTGCAAAATCGGAAGCATTCTGATCTACAACAGTTACCGTCCCATTGTAAGTAACATAACCTGCTTTTGAAGCGGTGTAAGGATATGTGCCCGGAGCTTTACCTGTAAAAATAGCTTCACCGCCCATAGGTCCACCTGATGTAACGATGGTTTCCCCATCCAGCACAACAGTCACATCACCGAGTGGTAATCCTCCTTCAGTAGTCCATATGTAGATGTCGTAAGTCTGAGAATTTGAAATCACAGGTAATGACAGTAGTAATGTTATAAGAGCTGCAAAAACAATTGAAAGTAATTTTGATTCTGGTTTCATAGTAATAAGTATATATTTGACTTTGATTAACTGCATAGTGGAGAAAACTATTTCGTAATGCAAAGGAGTTAAGGAAAAATATCAATGACAAATATTTGGAATCTACAATAGTTCTACACTAATTTCTTTAATTACTATTTTATTTCTACAGAGACTGGTAACGAACAGTTATCCAGTAACTTAAAAGTTGAATTTATAGCATGTTAAATGAGAGATTTATCGGGATGTAGTAAATATGAACTACAAAAACTTACGATTTAAAGAATAAATATGCTAACAATCATCAGATTCCCGACAAATACGTGACTTATATTCTATGATATTTCCATAATTGTCGGAGGTAACATCACAGCATTGAAGAATAATATCTTTTATCATTCTTCTGGCCCTCTGAACACGGGATTTGGCTCCTGAAATGCTTAAATCCAGTTCATCAGCAATTTCATGCATCTTCTTTCCTTCTATATCTGCCATATAAACCGCTTTTTTGTATTTTTCCGGCAATTGAGAAACTACAAACCCTGTATAGTCTGAAAAACTTTCTGTTTGTTGTTGAATTAAAATATCATCTTCATTTTCTTCATCTTCAGAAATCCTCTCAAAAACATTTTCTTTTTTAATGGATTTTCCTTTGTCTCTAAAATAGTCATACATAGTATTTCTGGCAATTTGGAATATCCAGTTCTCAGCTTTTGCAGGATTAAGGAGCTTATCAATATTAAGTTTTACTTTTACAAAAGTATCCTGAATAATATCTCGTACATCATCTTTGTTTTGAACTTTGTTTGAGATAAAAGTAAAAAGTTTGTTGTTTACTTCTAACCAGATCTTTTCTATGTCAGGTACATGACTCATATTCAGGATGATGTTTCTACAAAAAAGTCACCAATGCAAAAATATTCCATTTTCAATCAATATAAAATCAAGAATTATTTATCGCCTGAAAACAATGCAGGTCATTGATAAAAAGCTTATTAGCCGGTTATTTGGAAATCACAGGATAATAATGATAAAAGTTTTCATTGTGATACCATGCATTATAATAACTACCTAAACCAATATAAATGTTATCATTAACTAAAATCATAACAGCCTTTTCCAACTCTTGTGAAAAATCTGTAGTTTGAGTCCAGTCGTCAATGGTTGGATCATATTGATAAACAATGGTTTCATATTGCATATATCCTTTGTCATTATAAGTGAAGAACAATGGTTTTACCTGACCAATATCAGGTGGTGCAGATTTCTCTGTCCATTGGTTTGTCAAGGAGTTATATTCCCACATATAATTACTATTACTTATTGATATCCAATATCCTTTAGCACCAAATTCAAAAGCTAGTTCTTCATCTGAAGAAAGGTACGTTCTTGAACTTTTTTCAGTCCAGGTTTCATTAGCATCATTAAATTCAAAAAGTCGAACTTTATCCCCATCTCTTTCTGCCATGGAAATATACAATTTATTATTCAGGTAGGCACTATTAAGGTTTAATGCAGGAAATCCGGTTTCAAAATCCTGGTATGACTCCCAGCTGTCAGTAACAGGGTTGTAATTGTTAACCCTTATATAATCACTTGTCATTAATCTAAATCCATAACCATTACTGCTCATTGCATAATCTCCAAAGTTGTACAATCCGATAGGGAAATCTGCTTTCTTCTCCCAACTATTATCATTATCATTGTAGAGATAAATATCTTTTTGTCCTACATCATATATGTTAAATCCAAAACCCAGGTAAATTTTATCATTAATGGTAAATGTTAGAGCCTCAGTCCTGTAGTCTCCGGGGAATTGTGCTATAAATAATGGAAATGCTAGTTTATAGGATATTTCATCAGAGTATATTGTGGTATCTATAGTAGTTACATAACTTCTGATATTGTATCGCATATTTTCATTAAGGTCTTTTATATTACTTAAGAAATAAGTATTACCTGTAAAAGGTCCCAGTTCTGTATGTCCATCAGCGATAGTGGGATTTGAGTTTAATGACCAGCAATGTCCATGTTCAATAATTTCAACATCGTTGAAATCCACAGATGATTTTATTTGAACTTCAGTATCTGAAATCTGGTCAATACTTTCGTTATCAAGTTTAATTCTTTCAAGGTAGACAGATATTACAGGTCCGTAAGCAATTTGCTCACTTCTTCCATATGCTCTTATATAATAAGTTTTTTCCGATTGCAGATTATTTATTTCTTCATAATATACTCCGGACGAAGGCAAAATTGTTAACTCACTTTTGTAATCAAATACAGTTGGGTTATCATGTGTAGCCCAGCAAAATCCATAATTGACTACTGCCCCTTCTAAAACATCTATACTTGATGAAAGAAAGACACTGTTTGTTTTTACATCCAGAATAAAGGTTCCGTTCACTTTTATTGATGGTGTTAAAAATGGCATCTCGTTCCCGTATATTACCTCATTATTACTAACTGCAAAGGTTCTAACAAAATACATCGTTCCTGACTTAAGATTTGTCATCTCGCTAAAAAATTCTTTTGTATCAGCCGATTCACCAAACTCAGTTTTAGAATCATTTTCATAAGTTGGATTTTGATATTCGGACCAGCAATGGCCATAATTATTTATTTTACCTGAAGTCATTCGCAAAATCCCCGATGCAACTCCAAAATTCCCGTTTAATTCTCCAACATCACCTGTAGCAACAGTAAATTCAGCAGGTTCAATTTTCTCTTCTTTTTTACATGATATTACACATAGTACAGATAATGATACCAAAGCGATGATGTAAAAAATTGGTGATAAGATGGTTTTCATATGTGTTTTATTTTAGATATAAGATATTCAATAAGCATACGAATGTATGAAAATTTAAGTGTTGTTCACAGGGTTTTATTTATTTAGAATTATTCAATTCTAGGGATTATTCACTTTTCATTGTTTATTATAATATATCACTAGTGTCCGGTAACAATATATAATAGGGCTGGCCGGAACGACCAACCCAATATGGTATCGCTAATAGGACAGCAATTGATGAATTATATTGGTATTTACTTGTTTCTGGAAGATCCAGAAGGGTCGTGGCGTAGAATAATAAACGTAGGATTGATAAATATGAAAAGTCACTATTCCCCGAATTAACGGGGGCTTACTTTTGAAATATAAAAATATCACTCCTGTGAATCATGAGTTTAAAACTTAATTAAAACTAAAGGCCGGTTTTGCCGGACAACAATGATTAAAAATATATCATACAAAGGCATAAGCTGAGAGAATGATTTTTTCCGGAAATGTATATTCTATAAACGATAACCTTGATCCATCGAAATAACCCTGTATATTTAAGGCAACAATTCCCAACAGTAACGACAAAAGGAAAAATGGTATCTTCTCAAGAATAGTATTTCGTGCAAGTAACTTTCTTTCGTAAATATAATCAACACAAAAAAGAAGTAATGGGAGCACAACTGCCTGACCCTTTGCCAGTAATGATAATAAGAAAAAAAACAGGGTGAAAATGTAGTATTTTGTAATAAATCTGTTTTGGGTTACCGTAGTAAGATGTTTATTGTATTGAATGAGTGCAAGAAGCATGAAAAAAGTATAAAGGACATCTTTACGTTCGGTTATCCATATTACAGACTCAATATGGATTGGATGTAGTCCAAAAACAGCATAACAATAACTGAAATTGTGTAATTACATGTCCATTTTTTTACCAATAGATATGCCATTAATGTACATGCAAGGTACAGTAAGATATTGGTAATAATAAAGGGAAAAGCGTTTAATCCGAATATATTATACTCCAATGCCCATGTACACATTGTTAGAGGAACATAGGTGTTATTATACGATTTGGTAAAGAAATTAGCAAAATCGGACTTCTTTATATCAGCATTCGTACATATATAAACTTCATCGTCCCAGTTAATGAAATCGTTGGTAAGACCACTTGAATATGCGAAAAATGTAACCAGCAGGATTAAGTAGGGTTAATTGTTACACTGAAATTATTTTTATCCAATGTATAAATTTTTCGTTTTAGTGCAAAAATGTTGAAACAAAAATTAAAAGCAATTGTCGCAATATCAAATTACCAGATTTCAAAGTTAGGAAAATGTTTGGATATATGATTTACAATCCTTCCCTATAGTACGTTTTATTTCTTCTTAATGCCATGAGGAAATTTAAAATACATCATACATAGTACCTGATTCGATTAATTAAAAACTCCAATTGATAATTTACCACCGCCAAGTGAATGATCCCCGCCAACTTCAGGATATCCACATTGATTCGGTGGACTATCACCAGTAACTAAACTAATGACGATCGTAATTAAAAATAAAAACGGGTTTCAATATTTAACATTCACTTTCATTCATAAATTATTTCTAACCTTCAATTAATCATTTATTTTTCTTTAATCACCTTGAATGTATGTACTTCATTATCACCTATGGTTATTTTTAACAAATAAACACCTGGTGGATAATCAATTTTCATGTCAATTTTAGAATTTTCGAAATAAACAGTACTTTCCATTAATTCCCCAAAAACATTAATTGTTTCAACATTTATTGTATTGTGTTTTTTATCCATGTAAATGGAAATATCACGGCATGTCGGATTTGGAGATATTCTAATCAGCGTTTTATCAGGTTGCTCATTACTACTGTTTGTATTGTTTAATACACTGATCAAAGTATCTGCCAAAGGTGTTGCTTTAACTACTCCGGATCCGGGATATGTTTCAATATAATCACCGGTTATTTCCCAGATAATAGCACCTTTAAGACCATTATCAATTATGTATTGAGCTTTTTCAGCAATTGAGTGTTGGTTATCATACGACACAAATGTTTGTAAAGAGTTAGCTCCTGTTAAATAAGGCACCTGTGATTGTACATCATAATGTTGTTCAAATAAACTAAGTTTATTCAGTATATTGTAATAAAGAGGATTCCCTTCATCCTCCGGAAAAGTTACATCATCAACGTATCCGGTTGTTGGTACAAATAACCCTGGATCGCCAGTAGTTTTTGATGATCTGCCATAAAATGCTAACCCCAGAGTTATTTTATCAGAATCTACACCATATTTATCAATCAATTTGGTTACTGCAGAATCTGAATTATAACCGGGATTCCCCTGGGCTGGCTGAAACAGTGGTGAATTGTGATTTGTTACCGGGCTGAAGGTACCAAAAAAATCCTGTTCATTATTTGGGCATTGTGCATTTATTGTGCATTGTCGATTTCGAAAGCCAAAAAAAATAGCTTTAAAACAAGTTTTAATTTCAGCGAAATTATGGAGTGGTTATGATTAATTATAGTTACCTGCATTACAAAACCTTTTCAAAATGAATTTTATACGTTACATTTTCGTTACATTTCAGGTTTGATTGTTGCTCACAGGTTCTACTGCTCCATTTTTCAAACTGTTTCGCTGCTCAATAGCTATCAGGAATTTCAGACTTCATTTTAACAATCGAACAATGAATCAATCTGAACAATCAACCCCACATCTTTAAATTAACATCGACCCCAACTCAATATGTAGCGCTATTGTAATGCAGGAATAAAATATGAAACGGTTTTGTAATGCTTAAAATTTTGTGGTGACTGCATATCTCCGTTGCTTTGTTATCAAAAAATTTATGGGAATATAGTATTGTTTACATAAGGGAAGATGATTGCTTCGTTATAGAGCCCCTATTCTCATTTCATTTAGCAATCATTATAAAGCTGTAATGGTAAGGTTTGAATAACTTACCTGCGGATATATACCGGAATAGTTTTTTGTGATATAGAGCCCGTTGAATATTTCGGTTCAGCAGATTTAATAATATCCGCACAGCCCCTTGTGTTTTCAGCCCTGGTTTTCACCCTGAAAGGAAAATTTGTAATAGAAGATAAAGAAATTAAACCTGCGAAAAAAGATTTAATAACAGCAAAGTAAAATAGTTTCAAAAGATAGTAGCCACATTAGATATGAATGAAAACGCACTACAAAAAGTATTAACAATAGCAACAATCCTTATGATTATTTCGCTAATAACTTGTGTTATGCTTATTGTTGGCGATAAAACAACAACAGATCACAGAGAAGAAAATTCGATTACGAAGAACTATTATCTTAGAAATTATGGGGATAGTGATAGGCAATAAATGCATGAAGACAGAGCAGTTTAACGACAAGCACACTGACTAATACTTAGGTACCAAGTGGTGGGAACAGCTGGGATGAAAAGTTTATTACAACAAATGTGTCACCATATGATTGGCTTGTTACACAGGATAACAATTTATGGCAGGGGGTAAGTAGTGCCACCAACCCATGTCCTTCCGGCTTTTGGTTGGCCACCGAAACAGAATGGATTGCTGAACAGGAAGAATGGGCCACTGCGGATAAGTCTGGCGCATTTGGTTCGGTGTTAAAACTTCCTGCCGGAGGCAAACCTAGTGGGACTGATGTTGTTTAGTAGCTGTTGAAAGCGGATTCACATGGACTTCAACTATAGATGGAACTGATGCGAAATATGCATATTATACCCTTACTACTGCATCGACTGCTACCTATAGACGCTACACCGGTAAAAGTGTCCGTTGCATACTGGATTAATTGCCATTATGGTAGAACTTCGCCCGGTTTCTGCCTTAAGCAGATTATTCGGTAATATGTAACGCATTTGTAATGAAAAACGCAGATATGTAATAATAACGATCAGGAAAATAACTTTCGGTAATTCATAACTCGCTGCATGTAATAAACATATAGAAAAATTCAGGTATGAATTTTCGGTATCAATTCCTGGAAGCTATCGGGTAAATGGTATTATATAATCAAAAAATTTAAAAGATGAAATGAGCATAAATTTTCAGCATCCTAATATACCAACCGAGGATGATTAAAATTTTTGCGAAAGCGGAGATTTATCGGAGTGGTACCATGGGT
>JANQGJ010000062.1 GCA_028277395.1 Bacteroidales bacterium
ATGTCGATGATTACAATGTCGGGAAGAACCACCTTGTGGAAAAACTTTAATATTCAATATGGTTCAGTCTGGGATCCTTATGCTACTGATTCGGCCGGGAACAGGATAAACAGATTTGAATGGGATGTAAACAGAAGACTGCTGAGGCTGGATCAAACTACATGGAGGTTAAGTTTTGGTTTTAAACTTGGCGATACCGACTTTAAGAAAAAAGAAAAGCCAAAAGGAGCTACTGATGCTGAGATTGATGCTATAAACGCTAATCCAGATGAATTTGTTGACTGGAATATTCCCTGGTCGATTAACGTAAATTATAACTTCACATACACCAATAACCTGGATTATATAAACTTTATAAAAGTCCCACAAGAAACTATAATACAAACCATGTCATTTTCAGGGCAGATAAATATTACTCCAAAATGGAAGTTTACTTTTAATTCCGGCTGGGATTTTGAAAGCAACAAACTTTCCTACACAAACGTAAATCTTTATCGCGATCTCCACTGCTGGGAAATGAGATTTAGCTGGACACCTCTCGGGGCAAGGCAAAGCTGGAACTTTTCGATCAATGTAAAAGCATCAATACTCCAGGATCTGAAACTAAACAAGAAAAAAGACTTTAGAGATTTTTAATTCTTGACCATGCTTTTCATAAGACTGACAAAAGGCGTTTAATGACTACCGTTTAACGTTTTTATGTTTTAATAAATCCACAAAAAGACTTACATTTGCAGCTCGAAAACAATGGCCCCGTAGTTCAACGGATAGAATAAGAGTTTCCTAAACTTTAGATAGTGGTTCGATTCCACTCGGGGCTACAACAATCATCGCAAGAGTGAGGTGAGAAACGAGTTACTCTTTATCAATCTTGCTTTGAATCTCTTCTCTAGCTCCCGGTCACTATCGGGACAAACTCAATTTGCAAAATGGGGGAGATTAAAACATAATCCAAATATTAATCGCAGTATATTCGATTTTATGAAACTAAACATTAATCTAATGCCAAAAAACTGATCATTATATTCTCCATACCTTTATTTGATAGGTTATTCCTCTAAATCTTCCTTTTTGTTGTAAATATACTTATGTACACCGTATAAACCAACGGCTATCAGTAGTATACCTAACCCACTTCCAATCGGTGCACTACCACCAGATTCCTGATTACCAAACTGTCCATGTTCAGAGGGAGGAGGTGGAGGAGCACCCTGGCTATATAATGAATTTATAATTGAACTAAAAATTAAGATCGATATTACTACTAATAAGGTTCTAAATAATGATTTCATTTCTTTATTTTTTTGATTCATCAAACTTGATTGATAATAACAAAGGTTAATCAAGCCATACCTTTTTAACTTTCTGCATCTCAGAATTACTAAATTTTACAATATAATATCCGCCAGGTACCGCTAATTCAATTTCTATTTTTGCTTCATTATTGGTTTTGGCAATATGAATAAGCTGACCATGTAAATTGTAGATAGCTACTTCTCCTTTAAACCTGTTCGGATTGAGTATATGTACATTGTTATTATGTCTGTATATTTTTATCATATCTCTTTTTGAATACTGATCAACCGAAGTTATATCAGTGAAGGCAACTACGAATCTTTCAGTTACCGTTTCATAACTTGAACTGAAATAATACTTAGATGTTTCTGATAAATTATGACAAATACCTGTAACATTATCATAAATATGTACCTCTAATTCTTCAGCCAGATTCACCGCTGATTCAAGTTCTATGTAGAAGTCGGTAGAACTATTCTTACAAAATGAATACGGTATTATGGTTTCTTCATTAAATTCTGCAATAGCATTGGAAGATACGGGGATATTATCAATTTTTGAATAAAATTTGGGCGCATATCCTTCAAAAAATGGTGAATCATATGCATGGTCAAAATCTTCTGTTGCATCATCCTTTGCTATTAGGATACTTTCCTGGGCTGTTCCTCCGGCAATATCATGCACAACAATTTTAATTTTTGTTGACTCAGAACTTTTATACCATGATGTACTACTGTGAGTTCTATCACCTTTGTGGATATTAAGTGATCCTGTTCCTGTTGAAGAAACAAGTACCATAAATCCTTGCATTGCAGGTATTATTTCTCCCTGACTTACATCAGAATAACTTGAGTTTGCTGAGTTCCAAATCTTTGCTGTACCGTCAATATTACTAAGATTCCATCCTGAGCTTCCTGATGTTTGATTCCACTGGAGTGCACATGGATAAGGATTCCCAAGGAAATTTGCTCCGTAAAAGGTTGAACCTTGTGTATAGGTTAATCCAGTTTTTGAAACATCTGCATTGTTTATGGTACCGGAGAAAGTTTTTGTTTGATCAGTTGAATAGGCTACCAGATAACCTTTCCCTACGGTAAATGTACTCTCAAAGCCCGGGTTCCAAACTCCGCTACCTGACTCGGAGTTTATCCACATATCGTTAACCTCATCCCATGAATAGAAATCTTCTGAACTTGTTGGTGGATTAGGTACAAACTCGGTCTGTATTGATTGAGAAGAAACCGGGGAGGACAGAAAATGCCATCCATCACCAGTGTTCCAGTCATCAATAAACCTGTTGAAATTACTGGTTCCACTGCCAGAAACGCTACCTGCAATTATTATTGAACCCGTTCCTGAAGCCGATGAATTGATAGTAAAAGTACCGTTATTAATGAAATCTCCGCTGGTAGTCAGAGCATTATTCTCTGATATTGTTAATGAAGCACCCGCTTCAATAGTTATACTATTACAGGTTGCCGGTAATGATGAGTTGTATTTATCTATTATAGGATTATTTGTAACGTTAGGTATATTAACGTCATCAGTGGATGTTGGTACGTATCCTGCTGACCAATTAGTTACATCATTCCAATCTGTATCGATAGAACCATCCCAGGTGATAACAGTAGATGGAAATTGCCATTGTAAATAGGGATAACCACTATTATTTGAACCGTTAATAGTCCATATGGTAGTAAAGTTCCACCCTGAACTTGTATAAGTTGAGGTAGTTTTCATTTGTCCGGTTGATTTTGGGTCACCATATCCATTATTAAGTGTTGGATCTGAGTTTATTGTGTTATCATAAAAACATGACGTTATTGTAGGGAATGGAGATCCACCATATTTAGTCCCCAATATTCCTCCACAGGATGTACCAACAACTACAGTACCGGCATTATAACAATATTCTATGATAGGATTAGTAAAGGTAGCGCCAATAATTCCCCCGTTTTCCAGGCTACCACTAATTGACCCTACGTTATAACAATTTGATATTTTTCCGGTACTGGAGAAAAAACCTGCTATACCACCATAATTTCCACCGGAACCAGATATTGTTCCGGCATTGTAACAATATTCAAACAAATCTCCTGTAGACCGGCTATCACCAATAATTCCTCCGACAACCCAGTTACTATTTGCATTAATAGTACCATCGAAATAACAATTACGTATTGTAGTTGTCGTTCCATCATCGGTAGTATAGCCAATAATTCCCCCGAAGGTACCTGAATTTCCTGAGTTTATAGTAATACTTGAATATGAGTTTTCAATAAGGCTGCCTGAACCATTATTATCAACCCCACAAACCAGTCCTCCTGAACTTCCAGAATTTAAAGATATTGTTCCTGTTGAGTAACAATTCTGAACTGTGATATTTGTCCCTAGTGCAACTAATGCACCAGAAGAATTATAGGCAGTAATATTAACGTTTGTCAGTCCAAGATTTTTAAATGTTCCTCCTTCAACAACACTAAATAGTCCCTGAGCACTTTGTGCTGCTCTATTTAAGGTCAACCCGGAAATGGTTTTATTGTTTCCATCATATTGTCCCGTAAATTCCTGATTTGTAATCCCGATCGGTTCCCATCCTGCACCAGAATTCCAGGAAGAAGTTGCAGAGGCATCTATATCCGCAGTTTGAATGTAATATTTGTCCCATTCTCCACTGAAGCGAATCCAATAAAGATTTTCTAAGGTTGCAATCTGATATGGGTTACCAGAACTGCCATCACCACCCGATGGAGGTGTTGCAATCTGTGCAAGTGTATGAATACTTAAAGATAATAACATACACAGATAAAGTATCGATTTTTTCATAGAAATATAATTTTGCAATAACATTCTTAATTATTGCGAATATGCGGCTGAAATGCGTAGTATACTTTCTCACTTTCCAATTTTACATTCCTATATTTCCAATTTCATCAAACAATAGATCTTATTATTAATATTCCTGTAAATATGCATCTTCGAAATCCTTTTTTCGAAACATCAAATCATAAATTTGATCACCTGCTATACATTTGTTATTGAGCCATATACACAGTCTTTACCCGAAAACAGCATTGTTTTGGAGCTGGTTTTTTAATCAGGTATTGTCACTATGCAGAAAGTTCGTGGAAAAACTTTGAAGGTAATAAGGGTTAAAATTTTTGTTCTTGATGAACGAAAATTCTCAAAAAAGAAATAACCTTTATCAAAATATCACAAATTGATTTATTATAATCTCAAAATTTCCAAATTGAATACTTTTGAAGTTAAGATCAGCACTATGAAAAAGCATAAGTTGTATTGTTACTTTAAAGCATTCACGGGATTCATTAAAACATTCTCAAAACTGCTGCTAATATTGGTAGTTCTTTCAACAAAAACAACATCGTCTCAGTATCTATCAGATTCAATATTCAAAGAGTATGTAAAAATACATTCAGAAGAACTTGATGCACTTGAATACCTATATAGCAAATTTGAAGGAAAGCCATCATATGCCGAAATAATGAATTATTATAATAAACTATCGATGCATTATATTAAAAACAGAGATTTCGAAACATCTCTCGATTTTGTATATAAATCATCAAATATTGAAAATCAAGTGTCTGACTCAGTTTTAATTGTAAGATCATGGTTAATGAGTTCATATGCATATAACAGAATAGGTAACCTTGATAGTGCAATAGTCTATGCAAAAAAAGTCAATGCTTATTCTAAACGTAACGATGAAATTGCATTACAAAGATCAGCCTTAACCTCATTAGCCTCTATAGCAAATCAGAACAAGCATTACAATGATGCTATTTTGATGTATAAAAAGGCACATGAATTATCCCGAGTAAGTAAAAATATAAAACAATATGCCAGTGATCAGTATAATTTAGGATTAACCTATATGTACCTTGGTATTTACGACAGTTGTATGATATGGTTAGACAGTGCTATTTATTATGCAAATATGTTTAACAGACGGGATATTCTACTAATTTCATATGGTACGAAATCGGATTGTTATCATGCAATTGATAGTATTAGTGCATGGAAGAAATGGCTTATGGAAGCAAACAGACTGGCTATTGAACTAGGTAATGATCAGTTTTTAGCAATGGGATATTCCAGTTTGATGAGTAATTCACATAAAAATGGTGATCACAGCAAAGCTATCAAATACGGATCAAGGGCTGATAGCTTGCTTAAATTATTACCATTTAAAGCTCTCCAATTAAGGTTGGATAGCTTGTTATACTTATCTTACAAGTATACAGGCGATTACTCAAAAGCTCTTGAGAGACTAGAGAATTATTATTTGGAACGTGTCAAGCTTTTGAATGAAAAACAAAAATCTCAGATTAACAAACTACATGTAGAATTTGAAGTTGAAAAAATGGATTTAAACATTCGGAACCTGAAGCTTGAAATAAGTGATAATAAAAAGAGAAATATTATCAATGTTTTTATAATTATTCTCCTTCTGCTTATTGTAATTACTTTATTAGTATTCAGAGTATTGAAGAATAAGTATGTTGGATTTCTTTTCCAAAAAGAAAAAAAACTAAACAAAGTTTTCTTAAATGGCCGATCCAAATTGAGATTTTTAAAAAACATCGATAACAATAATTCTGTCAATCAGAAAAAAGATGAAAACATAATTAGAGAGAGAAAACAGCTTCTATATAACATGTTGGATTTAATTGAAAACAGTAAGCTTTATCTTGACCCCTTACTAAATCAGGATAAAATAATACGTCTGCTTGGCACTAATAAAAACTATTTACATGAAGCCATATCAATGCATGCAAGTGAGAACTTTCGAACAATAATAAATCAGTACAGAATAAATGAGAGCAAAAAATATATTGAAAACAGAATAATCAATGGGGAAAAGATTAGTCTGTCTTTGATTTATGAACAGGTAGGGTTTAACTCATCTGCCTCATTTTATCGTGTATTCAAAACGGATACAGGCTTAAACCCACATCAATATATTCGGGAATTTAAAAAAACATTAAACCCATAGATACCGCTTTCGCAGCCACGATTTAAGGCCTCGGTTATGGAGTGTTTAAAATTTTCCCTGATAAAAATCCCAAATTGGAAAGTACATTTCAATATCATTCCAATTTATCAATGCACCGATTAACAAAAATCTTTGATAGGAACTCTGGTCCATCATCAACCCTGATCTGTTTGGGTTTTCCCCTTAAAAAAACTAACTCTTTTAATACACGTACCACGTGATCTCCAGGAAATGAATGAGCTGGCTCCAAGACAAGGGCTTCGCTATTGTAATCATCAATTATGTTTAATATTCTTATCCTGCGACCATATGACAGGGCATCACTCATAAAGTCCATTGACCAAGTATGATTCAACCCATTAGGAACTACCAAAGACTGTTTCTTACGGGATGGTAATCGTTTCTTTATTTTCCTACGAAGACCCAGCCCCATTAATCTATAAACTCGCAATACACGCTTCCGGTTCCACTTATAGCCTTCTCTTCGTATTCGGTTTTAGTATTCATCAAATCCCCTGGTAGATAATTGCTCTGCCAGTTCGTTTAGCTTATCAATTACTTCGCTATCATCACGTTTGCTTTGATAATACCACATGGATCGATGAAGATTGACAACGGAGCATGCCCTGCTAATACTCACTTTAATGGACTCTTGTAAATACATTACTCGATCACGCTTCTCACAGGGCTTTAAAACTTTTTTCCCAGTACATCCTTGAGCATCTCATGTGTTTATGCCTGAAATATGTCTATGCCTGAATAGCGTTGACATGTTTCAAAACGCAAAACAAATCTCAAAAATTTATATAAAACAAAAACCACAAATCAAAATCATCTACATTACAAAAGCGTTGCATAGATAAAAACATGCGTTACAAAAACGTTGCATAAAAAGTGTTGGTAATATGCATTTTGGCAGACTGAAATTTAGAAAGAATCTAAATAGGGTTGTAATATGCAGTAAAACAGGTTCGTTTGTGGAGGTGTGATCTTTACATAGAGATATTTATCATAGGTAAAAATTTGGAGATCACAGAAATGTTACGCTAAATTTGTACAACAAAAAAACCTGACAGGAGTACACATTCTATGAA
>JANQGJ010000066.1 GCA_028277395.1 Bacteroidales bacterium
ACTTCCTGCCCCAGCGCCAATACCACCTGAAACAGCACCAATACCTGCTGATGTAAGTGTATACATAGCTAACTCACCACCTCTTAATCCAGCACTTCGCCCTGAAACATACCCAACAACACCTCCAATTGCTGCTCCAATAACATATTGGATAAACTCACCACTAGGATCATTATACTTTAATGGATTATTATAAGCATAACTATACCTGTTGTAACTCTGCGAATAACCTCCATCCTGTACAAAATTATCAGGTTGTAGCATACGGCCAAGCCATGGATCATATGTACGACCATTCCTACCTCCGCTAATGCTACGGCAGGGAGGCATGTTTATTAATCCAAATAAATCAAGGTGCTCATGGCCAGTAAATCCCCTGTCGAATAATCGTTCATTTTTGATTGGCACACTATTGTATGACCATTCATTTGTACTACATTGGGTATTTCTGGGATTTTCTAACAATGCCATTAGATAGTTAAATCAAAGTCAAAAATAGAGAAATGTTGGTAATAAGTGTTGATATGGGTTTGATTTTGCAAACAACATCTTGTAAATTTAATCGGAGATTGAGATAATATTATCCTAACGTAAAAAAGGAGACTGTCTCAACCCTTTTAAGACAGACTCATTTTCGCAATCAATAGTAATTTATCATTATCATCAAGTAATAGAATCTAATCAGAAAGTACAAATAATATCTAGTTTAGCGGTCTATTATAATATTCATTTTCAATCTATAATAGTAACCCTTCTACCAGGGCCAAGCTTAAAGATTTCTTTAAGCTGCACAGTACTGCAAAAAGCACAGACTTGCCAGGCCTTTTTATAACATATATACAGTTTACATCATTCTGTATTAATTGACATTAAAACTTCAGATACTTTACTATTCCCTTTTAATCCTTCTAAATGCTTAACCAATATTTTTTTCAAAATAACTCCTGCGTTACCATTTTTTTCTCTAGTAACTCTTATTAATTTTGGTATAAAATTAGTAGGATTTTTTAAAATATACTGACATAAAAAATCAATTCTGCTGATAACGAAATTTTGCATTCTAGTATCAACACCTAAATATTTGGCATAAAAATCACTAAGCAAACTTATTGACTTTTCTGGTTCAATAGTGCTGTAATAAATTAATGAAAAATATCCATTGCCGGGTTTTGTTTTAATCATATCTTCAATATACCTGAAGTAAATATCAGACGGGCTTTTATGTTGCATTTTTAACATTGCATCTATCATTGCCTTTCTCCAATCTTCTTTTTTTAAATCCCTCTCTGTCTGGTATATATATTCAAGCTGTTCACCAACATCGGATAAGTTCATCTTAACTATTGTTTGCAGTGAAAGACTCCAAAGGTTGTTTTTATTATACCTTATTTCCCTTAGAAAAAAACTTATAACACCTTTCTTCTCATTTTCCACTGTATTTAAAACTTTATCTGCAAGTCTCTCAATTAGAGAAATTCCACCATCTTTATAATGTTTATATTCTGATTCAATTTCTCTTATAGTTTTTACTATTTCCAGTTCTTTCATAAGCTTAAAAGTTTGGGTCTGCTAATGCACCATAACTGCCACCTATTGATCCACAAACAACACCTCCAAAACCTCCAGCAATTGCAATGAGATTATTCACTTTTGCAAATAGTCCTTTTTTATCAGAAATAGTAATTATTCCAACAACATATTTCCTTATAGCTAATCTACTGAAGAACTATGATTATAAAATCCAATTACAGAAAGAGGCTGTACTTTAAATCCACCTCTTTCTGTTGACTTAAAAATTAGACATGCTGAAAATGTATCCAATTCTAAGGCCTGATTTTACTTAACATCTTTTGCCAAAGTTTTTTTTCTACGAGGTATTAATCCATTTTTCTTACAATAATTAACATATTCCTTCTGTGTGAATAATTTAAAACCAGTAATCTTTACTGAATAATTACCTATTTCATTACTATCTAACAAATTAAGATTATTAACATATATCTTAGTATTACCGCTCAATGAATCTCCTGTTTTAATAAGAAAATATATAGAGTCTGTATTAATAGGTATTGAATCAATTACAAAACTCAATTCTCCGGTTTCATCTGAAAATGAGCAATTTACTGCATTTGTTTCATTATAAAGAATAGCCTCTTTATAAGTTATTGGTTTATTAGAATAGCTATCAAATACTGCAATCTTCAACACATAAATATTCTGTGAAAAAACAGCAAATGAAATAAGCATAAGTAATGATAAGATTAATGTTTTCATAAGTATTATATTTTACCGTTTATTTTAACCAAAATAAGTAAGCACTTTTATTAAAATTTGGATTTCCTAAAATATTCCAGTTTGATTTCCATATACCACGTGTGGGATCACCAAACCAAACTTTAACATTACTTCTTGGTGTCCATTGTCTGATTTTGGTAATAGTTAATGTGTGCCCACCACCAATATTCTCATCAATTACAGTTGGATTCCCAGTTTTCATTAAATTACCAATAAATCTATGAGATTTACCAGCAGGATTTTCAATATTATAACCAAAGTACTCAAAATATTCATCCAATTTTGCATTCGGATTTTTTGATAAAAAAGCATCTCCTAACCTTTTAAAATCCCCTTGAGTTCTTGTACCACCATTCATATTTTCAATTGATTCCAACGTGGCATTTTTACAATTCATAGGGTCATTTTGGTAAACTAACGAAAAATCTTTGAGATTTGTTTCATAATGTGGAGGTTTCCCTGTAAAAGGATGGTTACCAGCAGAATAAGCAGAAAACCCACCTACAACTCCTCCAATACCACCTCCTATTGCCCCTAGAGTTAACCCAACTCCAAGCCCTGTTTTAATTGATTTCTTTAAGTCATTGCCAGCTATTAAGGAATTACCGGCACCTGAAATAAACCCACTTGAAAATCCTGCTCCAAATCCAGAAGTAAAACCTCCTGCTACCCCAAGTGATGATGCTGTAACCGAAGCCGTACCCATAAAGCCTGCTCCAAACGAGCCGCCAGTATATGCTACTCCAATACCTGCACCTAAAGCACCAGCAGCAGCTCCAACTCCAAAATGCCCAAGTCCTTTCCAACTAAATTTGGCACCATTCATCATCCAATTTGAAACACCTCCAATTGCAGCACCAACTACTAAATGCCAGATTTCACCACTTGGATCAGTATATTTGAGGGGATTATTCGCACAATAACTATACCTGTTGTAACTCTGCGAATAACCTCCATCCTGTACATAATTATCAGGTTGTAACATACGCCCTAACCAGGGATCATATGTTCGGCCATTCCTACCTCCGCTAATGCTACGGCAGGCAGGCATGTTTATTAACCCAAACAGATCAAGATGCTCATGACCTGTAAACCCCCTGTCGAATAATCGTTCATCTTTTGTTGGCACACTGTTATATGACCAGTCAGTGGCATTTCGGCGGCGACCCCAGGGATCAAAACTGAAACACTGCTCTTTTCCATTAAATACAGGTATTTGCCCAAGCTTATCAGTTAAACAATATGGCGAACCCAAGTGATCTTTATGAACATAATACATTTTCCATGTCTCATCTTCTTTTACATAAATTGCAAATATACCATCTCCTCCGCTAATATAATGTAATTCACGTTTATTTCCTTCTCCATCGAACTCAACTTCATAATCACCTACATAATGTTTGTAGCTATCAACAACATAGTTCTTAAACAGTATGCTCATTTTTCGAGTCTGATCGGGACCATAGTCAATTGAATAAGTATAAACAGACTCTTCTTTTGTCTGATCAATCCTGCGGGTTTTATTAAAAGGAGTGTACTCAATTGTTTGATCTGTGGCCTGCGCCTGATATGCCTGTGTTGGCTCAACCAATCCGGTAACAGCATGTGGTCCTTCAAGTCCATAGGTAAACTCTCCATCGAAAGTCAGATCAACAACATCGCTTTTGCCGGTAATATTTCCTAAATTATTATAATTTGCCTGGTACTGCTGTAGTCCTGCTACCTGCCATGTTTTCAACCTTGAGTGTAATATCTCGTCGTATGTAAAGGATTCTGTTAATGTAACATTATCCCTCGTCTGTTTCCGGTTTGTAAGATTACCTGTATAACGGTTGAAATTGTTGCACTTAGTATTATTCATGGTAGCCGAAGGGCCTCAAAAGTTATAAAGTTTAGAAGAGTATAATAGCATACTTAACTTGAGTCCCGGATTTCTCCAAGACTTTAAGTTATTTTGCCATATGCAGTACAGATTCTATGTCATTTACTAAATATGGCAAGAACGTAATATCTGATTTAAACTTTGCAGACAATCTACCTGTAAACATCGTATTCTTCAATTCTAAATCAATCTCAATACCACCTGTTTCAAGTAAATTGAATTTAATTATTAACTGCTCTCCGATAGGGTTAAAAACATAAGCCTTCAATTTACTGTTATAAATATCATTTAACCCTCGTTGTAGGTTCAAAAAATCATGTTCTTCAGCTTCAGTGATTGTTTCAGCCTTGAATATTTCATGATTTACAACAAGCCGAAAAATAACTCGTTTTAATACTTCATCAAACTCAAGTTTAAAGTCTGACAGTGAAATTACGTCTTTATTGTCCTGCGTTTTAAAGATTATATTCTCTTTCATATTATTTATTTTAGAAAGGAACAAAAACTCTGTGGAAAATAATACCATTACTATTTATTCCAATTTGATACACTCCTTGTGTTCTATTGATTGTTCTTGATGCTTGAAACCATGCCGCACCGTCAACAACCCTTTGTGCCCAATCGCCTCACTGAATAATTGGCTTATCAATTGACAGAGGGTAATTATGATACAAGTCTGTCTTGCCTGCCAATGAAGGATGATAACCTTTAATATCAGGTCTTGACATTATGACTTTTACTGTCTCTCCATCAAGGTCTCTTACTTAAGTCCATCATTTGTTTTAGTTACCATTTAAATGAAAATGATTTTTATACGTACTTTTAATACCTGGTTTTATTATAAATAAAAATACTGAAAAAGGCTGACTTTTAGGCAACCTCTTTCTTTAGATATCTTGATTAGCAAAACATAACTACCTTACCCCATCTAGTGTATCCTGCATATCTGATAAAGTCCAGTCCTTTCTCTTCAGGTACAATTCATTTTTTATAGTATCGCTTTCTGAAATGATTGTAATCAACAAAGTATCCGTTGTTAGTTTGTTGACCTCAAAAGTCAGTGCGTCATTACCAGAATAAAAAACATAATTACTGAAACTACGATTTTCGAACATCCTATTTTTTAAGACTAAATATTTTTTTTCCGAGTTATAGTTCCAATCCCCCTTCTCATGACAACCAGTTTTATTGTCTATATGTGTTTCACAATCATTTATTATATAATATTCCGAATTCGTTTTAAAAACAATCAAGTCAGGACACTCAATTGTTTTCTTAATTCTATTTTTACCGGAATACTGCCAAACCCCAATAAATTCATCTTGAGTACAATTATTCGATACTATATTTAAAACAACCAGGATTATAAGTGCTTCTATTTTCATAATTATTCTTTTCGTTTCACCACCATTGTTATTTACTAGTGAAGATGGCCTATGCTAAGTCCTTTAACCCAGAATCTATACCTGAAGAATATCGAAAAAGGTTGTTTTAAAAGACAACCTCTTACTTTAGGTTTTGTTAGTCAAGTTACTATTGAATAGTATCATTTAATCGACTTTTACCAAAACTATTTTCAACAAGCTCCCTATCATAAATACTAGATATCAAATGGACAACAAATAATACATGATAATCATAATTATCAATATCAATTCTTAAATGATTCTGATAGAACCATGCCAATGCAATAATACTTACTTCATTAAAATCTTTAATCTCTTTATAATATTGCTTGCAAAAATCACTTCCTCTACAAAGTCTTCTTAAAAAACTTATATACTTTCCTTCTTTATTAAAAAACAAATATTCACCAACAGATCCAGATTTCGTATTCCTATAATCATTTCTTATCCAAATTTGATTAAAAACTTCCATCGTATCAATCTTACTTACCAGATTGAGAATTGCACTATTAGCTAGTATCCTTCTTGTTCCTGTATCAATACCAACTACATTCTGATAAAACGACACATATGCTTTGTCTAAATCAGATGCACCGGTTTCCTTTATAACAATTGAATCCATAAGTGATACTATCTGAGAAATCTGAAAAACCTCATGATTAGAAAATGCACGTGTAATTACTTTGTTTTCTATTTTACAATTTGCAAATATTACAATTACTATTATAGCTAAAATTACTTTTTTCATACCAAAATTTATTATTATATAAATGAATTCGAAAACTTCTTCGTTAATATTTTCTATGGAACAAATATTCAAATAGTTTTGGCATATATTTGTGTTTAGTCGCTACGGTAAAACAACCACCTTCATGGTATTTATTCGTTACCATCGTCCAATCTCCTTGATAGTATTCTGAGCCATAACCAACATAAATATTACTATATAATTTGTCAGTTAAACTACTCTTAAATATAGACAAATAATACCGAACTTTAAACTCATTTCCGCCAAGACTTACATTAACTCCTATTCTTGGAGATGATATACTCAAGTTGCTACCATACAACTCTTTACCTGGCAACAATCGGATATTCGAGAAAGCATCTTTTAAATCCATCTCACCGTGATTATACTTATTAGCATAAGATGTCCATTTTAGCATATGAACCACTTTACGCCCAATTTTTGAATCAAACGGAATTTGACCAGGAGATGGAGGAATAGTCCCTGCTGCACCATCATTAGATGCCAGTAAATCGAAATATCCAATATCTTCATCACTAAGCTTTATTGCTCCATTGAAAAATCCTAATCCTTCTTTTGCATTATAAAGGCCACCTCTTATTCCACCCGTTATACCTCCCACAGCAGCCCCGATTGCGGCTCCCTTCAATCCACCAATAACGACATTTTGTGATGTTTCCAAAAAAGTATTATTCATTGCAGTCATTCCAACACCTCCAATAAATCCACCTGCAGCCCCACCAGCTGCG
>JANQGJ010000035.1 GCA_028277395.1 Bacteroidales bacterium
TTTTGTGAAAGAGAGTACGAAGATGAAAATTTAATCTCTTAAGCTTGTTTTTTAATTAATTGAAATTTAAATATTTAACTAATTTTATACAGATGAAAAGAATTCCCCTGAAGAGAAACTTTTTCTATTCTCTTAATATCTTCAGCAATTTCTATTGTCGATAATTCATTTGTTTTTGTCCTGTTCTGCGGAAGTAGAAAAACTATAGCATCATAACCTAGATTATTTAAATAAGCCATTTCAGTTACAACATCACTTTCTATTAACGTTGGAAATCCATGATGTGAGTGAGCATCAAGTACAAAAACTGTGTCCTTAAAATTGTTCATAGTATTCACTTGACCATGAATCTCAGAATAAGTGATCACATACAGAAAGGTCAAAAAATATTGATATAGTTTCATCTTTTGTTGAATGTGATACATCGGTGGCAATATGAAATGTTGGGCATTTTGAAACACAAGTCTTTCAATTTACTACATGTTTTATTTAATGCTAAAACGCTCACATTTACTACTTTCCGCCCAATTTTTTTATATTACATGTTATGAACATGGATTTATTATCTTTTATACCTGATATTTTTCTCATTTTCAAATCAAGCCCATTATTCTGATATGAATGGTCAAAGAACATTATTTAAGTCATAGAAAAGGTCTCCAAT
This sequence comes from Bacteroidales bacterium, assembly GCA_028277395.1. GTDB lineage: Bacteria > Bacteroidota > Bacteroidia > Bacteroidales > F082. Next base: position 665 of record JANQGJ010000035.1, read on the forward strand.
ACTATATAACCTTAATCCATGTGCAGTATTTGTAGGGATTACAAATTAGTTATTGTCTGGTAATTCCGAGATAGTATTTCTTAATTCTTCTCCAAAAATATTTTTAGCTATTATTGTTCCTTCGGTATCAAGAAGTATATTGTGAGGTAGAAAAGGTACACAATATATCTTGGCAACCTCGCTATCCCAATCGGTTACATCAGATACCTGTGTCCAAGGAAGGTTATCCTTTTCAATAGCTTTCAACCACTATTCTCTATCTGCTTCTATTGCAATACCTAAAACATCAAAACCTTCATTCTTGTAATCATTGTATATTTCTATGATACTTGGATTCTCTCTACGACATGGTCCACATGTTGATCCCCATAAATCCAGTAATAGATAGTTTTCACTTACCGATTCTGAAAGTGACAGGTGTTCTCCATTTACATCATTCATTGTAATATTAATGAACCTTTTTCCAATATCAACTTTCTTTCTCTTTTCAACATCATTAATGAGATACTTTACATAGTGCGATTCTGATATATCCTCAAAATACTTTATGGTTGAATCAATAACGGAAGGTGAAAACCAGTGTGTATTCACATACATTATATATGTCCCTACAATGCTATTATTTTTACAGGCAAAATCCAGGACAAAATCATTTCTACTCTCTTTAATTGTAATTGGACCTTCAACCTTGTGCACAACTAATTGCTATATTCATTATTTTTCTTGAAAACATCAGGAATGATTGGATCGCCGAGATATACATGTTTTATTTCCTTTTCAGATTTAATTATAAATTCATAGAATGTGTTCTCATTCATCCAGATTTCAGCAGATTTGTAAAGGCAAGTGTCGCTATTGTCTGTATATATGACTAAAATCTTAGCAGGAATTGGAATGTTACCTGCTTTTTTAATCTTAATGATTTTTTTATAATGGTCACCATATACTGAATCAATTGCCAAATCCGGATAACCGAACTCGTAGAACCAGGGTTTCCAAAACCAACTTAAATCTTCTCCAACTATATCATTAAAAGTATTGAAAAAGTCCAGAGGTATAGGGTGTTTATATTTCCACCTGTTAATATATTCATTCAGGGTCCGAATAAATAAATCAGTTCCTAACATGTCCATTAAAAAATAATATGCAGCCCAGGGCCTGTTATGGTTAGCAATATGATAATTCATATGGTTTGCATCTGTTGTAAGAACAATTGGGGGGCGATCGTAATTTTCATTACCGGCAACATGTTCGTAGTTCCATATATTGTTCATTATTTTTGCATCAAAGTCTTTTCTTACATTGCTAATCAGTTTGGTTTGGATTTCGAGAGGTAACATATGAGCCCAACCTTCATCCATAAAAGCATATTTACGTTCGTTGGTTCCTACATAAAAAGGAAAATAGGAGTGAGCAATTTCATGGATCAAAGTACTAATAAATAACCACTCTCTCCTCTCAATGTATTCACGAATGTTAACCATCATTGGATACTCCATTGCTGAAGTTCCCTGGAATATGGTTAAAGCAGGGAAGGGATATGTAATTCCAGGCATTTCATATGAAAAATAAAAGATTGACTCTTTAGAATACTCAATTGCTTTTTCAAAATGATTTGCGTTAGGCTTGTAAGCAGTATGTAAGGTTACTTTGTGGTTTATGGTACTGTCAACAATCAAATCAGCAATTTCCCAGATATATTCTCTTGATGCTCCAAATGCAAAATCTGTCACATTTTTTGCAAAAAATGACCATGTGTTATAATCATTTTGAAATGTAACATGTCTATTTTGAAGATCATTGGTGTCAATAATGGTAGTTTTTTTACCAGACGAAATGGCCTCAAAGTATCTATCTTGATATTTTTTTGATAAAACAGAGTTTGGATTTTGCAGTTCACCAGTAGCCCAGACAATAAATTCCTTTGGGACAGAAATACTGACTTTATAGTCTGAATAATCATTGTAAAACTCAGCGAGACCTTTATATTCAAGTTCGTCCCAGCCCGTAATATCATCATAAACTGCAACTTGAGGATACCAATAGGAACAAAAATAGGTGCTTGCCGATTGTTTTCCACTGCCACGTATCAGAAACTCTGTGGCGAATGAGTAGTTCCATTCAATATCAATTGTAATTGAACTATCTGGAAGCAATAAATTATCAATGGGTATGTAGAGGTTTGATCCCAATCTATCAAAATTGTCAATAGTTTTTATTTCAGTTTTATCAATGATCAATTTAGTGATTTGAGTACCACTTGAAATATCACAGGCAGGAATATCATAATCCCTGGGATTTCCTGATTTGTATATATCCTGATAAAGTCTGATAATGATAACATTCAAAGTATCAGGGCTTTTATTGTAGTATTTTATCAACTCCATCCCAAAAAGTTTTCCTACGGTAGTATCTATTCTTGCTGATATATCATAAACAGCCCTGTTTTGCCAATAATTTTTACCTGGTCTTCCGTTTATAGACCTTGTTTCATTTTTATATGATTTTTGAACTTCTACCGGTACATATATATTTTGGCACTGTGCAAAAACAGAAGGACTGAGAATTAAAGTGAGTACGATCAACAAATATGTTTTCATAATGGATTTTGTTTTTTTTGATCTAACTTTGAAATGAAGTTAATGGTAAAATCACACTTAAGAAATAACCCTCTTACATTTTGGGAATTAATTTAATTACAAAATTTATCTCCTCTGAGTAATGATCCATTCAGGACTTTTTGCCAGAAAATATATCTTTTTCTTTTAATCTTTTTAAACCGATAAGGATA
>JANQGJ010000100.1 GCA_028277395.1 Bacteroidales bacterium
GATTAAAAAAGTTTATGGGAAAGCGAAGCGGTTCCATCTGTCAGGAATTTTGGAATTGCTTTTATTTCAGTAAATTACAAAATTTTAAACAGATGAAAAAAGTAACAGGTTTTATTATTGCCATAACATTGTTTCAAATCTCATTTGGACAAGATGTAGATAAGGCTTCAAAAAGTGCTATTCAACCAAAAGATGCTACAGAATATACGATTGAAATTAATAATGCCCTAAAGGATTATTTACCATTTCATGACACTGTATCGTTTACTAATGCCCGAAAAGGATTTATTGCCCCATTACCTAAAGTCGTTATTAAAGACCACAAAGGAAACTTGGTTTGGGATCCGAACCAATATGCGTTCCTAAATGAGATATCAGATGCTCCGGCAACTGTCAATCCTGCTTTATGGCGGCAATCAAAACTAGTAACCATTTCAGGTTTGTTTAAAGTGAGCGATAGGATTTACCAGGTTAGAAACTACGATCTATCGAATATAACATTTATTGAAGGAGAAAATGGAATTATAGTAATAGATCCACTTATCTCTGCTGAAACAGCAAAAGCAGCACTAGATCTCTATTATCAGAATCGACCTAAAAAACCCATAGTGGCCTTGATATATTCTCACAGTCATGTGGATCATTTTGGAGGAGTAAAGGGAGTAATTTCTGAAGATGATGTCAACTCGGGAAAAGTAAAAATATATGCACCAAAAGGATTTCTTGAACATGCTTTGGTAGAAAATGTTATGGCAGGTCATAATATGTTCCGTCGTTCAAGTTATATGTATGGAAATTTACTTCCAGCTAACGAAAAGGGACAGGTAGGATCCGGACTTGGCTCAACTGCTTCTGATGGAACCGTAACCATAATTCCTCCAACTAACATTATTGCAGATGATATTGAAACGCATAAAATTGATGGTCTTACATTCATTTTCAAATTAGCTCCCAAAAGTGAAGCCCCTTCAGAAATGTTTTTTTACCTGCCTGAATTAAAGGCGCTTTGTTTAGCTGAAGATGCTACTCACACATTACACAATACATATACATTAAGGGGTGCAAAAATACGTGATCCATTAGCCTGGTCAAAATATATAAATTGGTCGATAGAGGAATGGGGTGTAGATTATGAAATATTGTATGCACCACATCATTGGCCTCTTTGGGGGCAAGAAATCATCACCAATCATTTGGAACTTCAAAGGGATATGTATAGGTATATCAATGACCAGACCTTACGTCTGGCGAATCATGGAAAGACAATGATCGAGATAGCAGAAGAAATCCAGCTCCCTGCGTCTATTGATACCGTCTTTTCAAACCGTGGATATTATGGAACGGTTAATCATGATGTCAAATCTACTTATGTTTTATATTTGGGTTGGTTTGATGGAAATCCTGCGACACTGCACCCTTTGCCACCTGTTGAAGCCAGTAAGAAGTATGTAGAATTTATGGGTGGTACTGATTCAGTGATGGCAAAGGCCAGACGATCATATAATAAAGGTGAATACAGATGGGTTGCCGAGGTTGTAAATCATGTTGTATTTGCAGATACAACCAATCAGGAAGCAAAATACTTACAAGCTGATGCACTAGAACAATTAGGTTACCAAGCTGAATCCGGACCATGGAGGAATTTCTATCTGACCGGAGCCCAGGAATTGCGTAATGGTGTTGCTCCATTTCCTGCTCCCAATATGAGAAATCCGGATATGATAAAAGCAATGAGTATAGACATGCTATTTGACTTCCTTGCTACAACACTAAACGGACCAAAAGCTGAAGGAAAACAAATAACAATAAACTGGACTTTCAAAGATACAGGCGAGAAATACGTGTTATTTTTAAAGAATTCAGCATTGAATCATACTGCAAATAAACATCATGAAAATGCCGATGCAACATTAGTTCTAAAACGTTCAACTTTAAATGAAGTGATGGCAGGAACTAAAAACATGAAAAAAGCTGTTTTGTTAGGTGAAATAAAAATTAAAGGAAAGGACAAGAAAGTTCATGAATTGTTTGATTTGATGGACAAATATAAGTTTTGGTTCAATATTGTAACCCCATAGTGGTTGGTTACGGGTTACAACCAATGGAAATGATCATGTAATTAAGGTGTGGTTTTTAGACAAGATGGCGTTGAATTATAAAGATTAAATTATACAGTTGACTTAATCTTTAACAACAAATTCTTTCCTAATCGATGTATCATTTAAACAAATCTCAATAACATACACCCCATGTTCAAAGTCTGAAATATTAATTTGCGAAACATTCCCCTTTCTATCAAAGATCTTCTGTCCCATTAAGTTATAAATAGCTATTTCATTGACCTGAGCTCCATGCTTGTTCTCAATGTACAGGGAATTGCTGGCAGGATTGGGGTAAAATCTAAAATAATCATCAAAACTATTTTTTTCAATATCAACAAGACAGGCTTCTTCAACTTCTTCAGGGGTATTACAACCGGGAGCATTATCATGAATATCAATTGTGCCGGTTGGAGCGGCAAGATAACTACAGATACTCTGTATATCACATTCCGATAATTCAAAATTGTAGAATATTTCCAGAACCTGTATTGAACCTGCGTCAGTATTGTTAAGCCCATTAAGATCATTTAAAAATGGATTTTCAATGATACTAAGATGTAAACCAACCGTAGAAAGATTTTCAAGATCTGTCAGACTGCCCAGAGCATCATTTTTTATTATGTATAACCCACCAACAGAACAAAGGTTATTTAAAGCTTCTAAATTCTGGATAGACGGGTTATTATTAATAGTCAGGTTTCCTCCAATTGAAGTCAGGTTATTCAGCCCATTGAGATCAGTTAATTGAACATTTGATGAAATTGTAACGAAGTTCCCAATCTCTGAAATGTTTTCAAGAGCAGTAATGTTGTTAAGACCATAATTTTTTTCAATCATCAGGTCATTTTCAATTGTTGTTAAATTATTTAATCCTGACAAACTGCTCACTTCATCATTTTCAATAATATATAAACCTCCGACAGAACTAAGGTTATTTAAGGCTTCTAAATTCTGGATAGACGGGTTATTATTTATAGTTAGGTTTCCTCCAACTGAAGTCAGGCTATCCAATCCGCAAAGACTGGTCAAATATTCGTTTGATGAAATTGTAACGAAGTTCCCGACTTCTGAAATGTTTTTAAGAGCAGTAATGCTATCCAGACCATAATTATTTTCAATTTTCAGATCATTATCAATTGTTGTTAGTTTATCTAACCCTGTTAGATATCTTAAGAATTGATTCCCAATTATGTATAATCCACCAACAGAACTAAGGTTATTTAAGCCTTCAAAATTTTGAAGATAGAAATTGTTGACTATAGATAAATTTCCACCAACAGAAGTCAGGTTGTCCAATCCGGTAAGGTTAGTTAATTCATTACATGATGTGATTGTAAAGAAGTCGTCAATTTCTGTAATGTTTTCAAGACCGTTAAAATTCTGTAGGTTAAAATTAAAATATAGGTTTAATCCTCCATGTATTTTTGTTAGGTTATTTAATCCGGAAAGATTGGTAAGAATATAATTTTCTTTAATTATTACATCATTTCTAACTTTTATAAGATTATTCAAACCTGTTAAGTTGATCATCGTAGTATTATTTTCAATGATCAATGTGCCAACAGAGTCGAGACTATTTAATCCGTTAAGGTTGGAAAGTGATGGATTCTTAGCAATTGTCAATTTATCACCAATTGAAGAAAGGTTGCCCAATCCTGTTAAATCATCTAAAAAGGTGTTTGATTTAATGTAAAGACTTCCTTCTATCGATGAAAGATTTTCAAACCCTGACATGTTCAATATGCTGTCGTTTCCAAAAATTTGAAGATCACCACTTAATACAGACAGATTATGGAAATCTGCCAAACTTTGCAATCTGTTGTTTCCGGAAATTATTATATCTCCTCCAACATATGCAACATTTCCAAGGTTAGATATACTTACAAGACCCTGATTATTTTGAATAACCAGATTACTTCCAATACTGGTAATATTCTCTAAACCTGAAAGATTGGTTAACAATGAGTTAAGCGGAGCAGTAATACCAATTGAAAGAGTTCCTCCAATGCTTGTCAGTACGTTTAATCCGTCCAGGTTATTGATGTCAGATCCATAAATAAATACATTACCTTCTATTTCCGAGCAATTCGGGTAATTCGTTTTAAAATCATCAATTTGTGACTGTGAAAGAAATAAGATGCCATCTGGCAGGCAAGATTGTGATGATGCATAATAACTTGTTAGGATTGTGAAAACAATAAATAAGATCATTCTTTGTGAGATCATAGAAAAAATAATTATTATGTGTATTCTTTAAAACTACTATTTATTACAATTTATGGTTAATAATTGAAAGTTATTCAGTAAATGAAGTATTATACGCAGTTGTCATAGATTTAGTCTTTTACGCATGATTGAGGCATTATAAACGTGTGGTCAGCATATGTTCAAATGTACAGTTTTATTTGATTTGTTTGTTAAAAATAATTAATGTTATGAACCAGATAGATCAATTTGTATCATAATATGCATTTTAAATATCAACAACAAAAAAATCTCTAACAATATCATCACTGAAATATACCTCAATTACATATATCCCCTGTTCAAAATCTGAGATATCAATTTGTGAGGTATTTCCCTTCTTATCAAAGATATTCTGTCCCATTAAATTATAAATTGCTATTTCATTAACCTGAGCCCCCTGTTTGTTTTCAATGTACAGGAAAGTGTTGGCCGGATTGGGGTATAAACTGAAATAATCTTCGAAGTTATATCTTTCGATACCAACCAGGCAGGCTTCTTCAATTTCTTCAGGGCTATTACAACCGGGAGCATTGTCATGAATATCTGTTGTTCCGGTTGGGGCGGCAAGATAATTACAGATACTTTGTACATGACATTCTGATAATTCAAAGTTGTAGTATATGTCCAAAAAATAGAGAGACCCGGCATTTATGTTGTTAAGGCCTTCCAAACTATTTAAAAAGGCATTCTCAGTAATAGTAAGTCGTAATCCTGCTGAAGTAAGGTTTTCAAGGCCTGCTAGATTAAGCAGACTATTGTTTTTTTCAATATTAATTAAATTCTCAACTGTAGTTAAGCTGTTTAAACCTGTCAAGTTGCTAAGAGAGTCATTTCCAATAATGTATAGCCCACCTGCTGAACTCAGGTTATTTAAACCTTCAAGATTCTGAAGTGCAGAGTTATAGACGATGGTCAAATTTGATCCCACAGATCCAATATTATCCAATCCGGTAAGGTCAGTCAAACCATTATTTAATGTAATTGACAGGAAATTACCTATTTCTGTGATGTTTTCAAGTCCTGATAAACTCTGTAACTGAGGATTGGAATAAATATTCAGGTCTCCCCATATTTCAGTCAGATTACTTAATTCTGAAATACCGGTGAGTATTAAATTTTCACTGATACTAATATCATCTCCTACTGTAGTAAGGTTTTCTAATCCTGCTAAACTTATTAATGATCTGTTTTTTTCGATAAACAAATCTTCAACTGAGTCGAGGTTAATTAAGGCATCCAGAGCTATAAGAGAATAATTATCACTGATAAACAGACCTCCTCCCAATGATGAAAGGTTGTTTAATCCTGTCAGGTCAACCAGAAAAAAATTGGTTATGATATTAAGATTACCTCCAATGGAAGTAAGGTTATCAAATCCTGACAGGTTCATCAGACTATCGTTAGATTCGATAAGGAGATCACCAGCAATATCCGACAGATTGTTGAACTCCGTCAAATTCTGCAGGCTGGCATTTCCGGTAATTTTCATATCTCCTCCAACATATTCAATATTTTCAAGCCCTGATAAACTTTCGAGGTTATGGTTATTTTGAATGATCAGATCGTTTCCAATACTTGTAACATTATTCAATCCCGTGAGGTTAGTTAACAAGGGATTCCATGTTGCGGTAATACCAACGGAAAGAGTCCCGCCGATGCTCGTCAGTACACTTAACCCGTTTAGGTTACTGATATCAGCTCCAAATATAAGTACATCACCTTCTACTTCTGTACAATTCGGGTAATTTGTTTGAAAATCATCAATTTGCGACTGTGAAAAAAATGAAATACCTGATGGAAGACAAGGTTGTGAAAATACAGAATAACCGGCAAAGATTGTTAAAATGATAAATAAGATTATTTTTTTTGAGATCATAGGATAAGTAATTATTGTAAATATTCTTTTAAACTATCATATATGACAATTTGTTGTTTTCAATAGTTGTAAGTTATTTAGTAAAAGTATTGTAAGCAGGTGACATGGATTTAGTCTTTTACATGTGATTGAGGCATTATAAATGTGTATATGGCATATGGTCATATGTATAGTATTATTTGATTATTATCTATAAAATCTACGATTGAACATATTAATATTTAAATCTTACTGGTTATTGTAATAGATAGATTTCTAATAAGTTATTTAATTTAACCTATGTTGAGTTAAACTAAAGAAGTAATTGTTGCAAAAGAATATTTTTGTAGTGAGGAATCATAATAAAAAGTTATCATGAATACTTAATGCGGGAAACTTTTAAGAATATTTGGTTGTTGTAATAAACTATGTTTAGTAGTTTGATTTAATGCTTTTAGTTTACAACATATAGACTTTCGTCTGGTAATCAAAAGGTTGGCATAAAGCTTGTGTTTATACTTAATTTATATTAATTTTATAAAATATTTATATTTGCACGAAAATTTGAAGCTGATTAATATTATGAATTCCGCAACTGAAAGCACCCAGTCCAATTCATTTACCGAAACATTTAATGATTATCTGAATTCATATAAAGGACAGGTAAAAAGTAAAGGGTCTGACAGTTATTATCATATTGATTTTGTTACAGAAGCCTATAATCAGGGATATACTGATGGAAAGAAGTGTGGAAAACAGGATCTTATTGATGAATTGGTAAATAGTCGTGTTGAGAGATTTACTAATCAGGCTAATCAAATATATATTTTATCTAAACACATAATCAATTCAGTACATTCTCTGGGTTATAACTTTAAATCATTATATATTAATCTTGACTTTGATAAACCAAGTGTTATACTTGCTATTCCAAATGAGATTCTTATAATTGATGACTTTGTTAATGCTGCCTATCAAAAAATCTTTGAATCAAAGAGGATATTTAATAAGCTTTTTGGTGAATTATTAGATATTGGAATAATCGGAGCTGACGATTTGAACGAAACCACACTAATAGATGATGGATTTGGATATAAGGAAGACTATTAATGGCTAATAAGAAGGCACACGGGATAAGAAATCAGCAACTTTCTGTCGAACTACTGGGTGGAAAAAAGTATTATGATTGGGTTGTAACTACTGCGTTCTATTCAGTAATACATTTTGTTGAAGATGTTATTCTTCCATGTAAGGTATCTGGTGTAAATTGCAAAAGTATTAATGAGGTTAGAACTGCCTATAAGATGAAAGGAAGGCATGCTGCAAGAGAAAGGTTGGTTGCACAAGAGTTAGGTGTTACTATAGCAGCAAAGTATAAGTGGATTGATGATCGATCAAGATACTCTAGATATACAACTTATAAAATACGACCTGAAGAAGCTGAAAAGGCAGTGCAATACACGACAGAGATATATAATACTTTATATCCAAAATCATAAGAACATGCTCGGTTTCAAGTTCCATTTAAATCAATGATAATATCATTTTATTAGTTATTGTTTGGTAAATTTATCATTAACTGGAATGGTGTTTTGATTGAATTTGAAGAGCCAATAATCAATCAAAGAAAGCAAAAGAGGTTGCCAGAATTTCTGACAACCTGCTTTAGTTAACTCAATATTGAGTTGTGCAGCTTTATGTAAGAAGCTCAATTATTATTATAAATGAAAGCTGCATTGATCAGTTATAATTTCACAAATGACTTGCTCATAAGTACGCCGGTTCCTCCTTTGATGGAAATTATGTAATATCCTGGTTTTAATCCGCTGATATCAATGTTGGTTTTACCTGAGCTGTAATCTATGTTATTTTCATAGATGGTTTTGCCGGCAATGCTATTGATCACGATTTTTCCATCCTGAAGTTTTTCAACATTATATTTTACGTTAATCACATTTGATGATGGATTTGGATATAATTGCATATGGTTTTTTGTTGTGATAATGCTTTCTTCATCAGTATCTTCTGTTTTCGACAATTCAATTTCTTTGAACCTGTAATCATGTTCACCCAGGAAGAACTGTAGCAGATCTCGGGCCTGGGCAGAAAATAATCCATTATTATTATCAATTGCGGTCAAAATTTCAATATCATTTTGATTGAGATCGTTTTTTGTTCCCATTAAAATTTCAAGATTGATACTTTCAATCTGTTTTAAGTCAGCATCGTCTTGGGAGGATATTGCAAATTCATTAATAATCCGTGAAGCACTTTCAAAGTCTTTTTTCAGGATACCGGCATGAAATTGCAGCCATTGTAATTTTGATTTACTTAGAACCATTGAATTATCAAGAGATTCCACAAATCTGTCCAGTTCAGGATCATTATCCGTTAACATCATCATTACAGATTTTGCTTTCATTGCAGCCTCATATTCAGATAATTGATCCAGGTAGTCAAGAAAATTGTCTGAAATAACAGGATCACCACCACCAATGCTGTAGTAATAACCTGTCCACTCATCAAAGAATTTGTCACATTTATCAACATATGTAAAGTTAGTTTCATCGTAATAATTAATTTCTGACTCGTTGTCATAATAATGTCCGCCTATTTGATGTGCACAACTTGAGGTTGAATAGAATTCCACTGTATTGGAAACATTTACATTACCTCCATGTCTTAGTATTCCATAATTTCCAAAGGCAAATAATGGTTCTGTTGAAAAAATGTCAATAGCTCCTGTGCCGTTACTATAATTGTTGCTGATAAATGTATTTTTACCAGCGAAAGTATAGTTGACGTCACTTGATCCAACATAAATATTATCCAGATGCATAACATGTAAACCAAATTTCTCATAATTATACAGGAAGTTATTATATACATTAACATTAAATCCATCTGTTGGGCCACCGGCTCCTGGGTATAATCCTAATAATTGAATACTATGAGTACATTCATAAATGCAGTTTTGTCGGACTTTTATATTGCTTTCATTGCTAATATGGTGGATATATATTCCAGTTACATTGTTTACATCACTATTCTGAAAATTCATATTTATTACATTACATGAAATATCAATAAAGTTTCCATTATACAGATTTATTCCACACAGATTTATATTTTCAAACGAGTTGTTTAGAATGAAAATATAGTTATTTGTATATTCTTCTAAACCAACGATTCCATAATCAAACCCGTTGATGGTATTTTCATCAATCTTAATATGATCATTATCCTGAAGGTAAATAGCAACTGAGTATGAATTAGAATACGTATTATCATGTTTTAATGATGACAAAAATTGATTTCCGGAGATTTTTATATTATTTGACTGGGTAATTCTTGCCTGGTAATTAATTGGATACTGATGGGTTACTTCAATTTCATTATTCTCGATCGTGAGATTTGAAGATGACCCAATATCAAAAGTCCTGTACAGGTTAATAAAATTATTGTTTGAGATAACTCCTCCGGTAAGGTCATTAGCTGTTATACCATATAAATTCTTAGTTTCGGAATGAGATGCGTTTATGAAATCATTTTGAGAGATGTTCTTGTCGAATGAACTATCATCGCTGGAGTATATTGAAATAGCATAGTATTCCAGTGGATCATCTTCCAGTTCAGCATCATCAATAATGAATGTGTTACCTGAGATACTTTTTGAGAATGAAGAAGATGAAGATGAGATAGAGTTGTGATTATTCAGAAACAGGTTGTTGGTTATCTTTACGTTTGAGTTAACAGCCAGTTCGATTGCAACTTCTGCATTTTTATAGGTACATTCATTAATAGTACCCGAGGTGGTCCCATAGAAATTGAATCCATGCCAATGAGAAGTAGGCGAACACGAACGAAATACTGAGTTATTAGCTCTTAATTGTGCAGTACCCTTAAAATCTATTTTCGCATTTTTGGCAAATACCATATCAACATTGGTTAAATCAAAAATTGCATCCTGTACCTCAATGGTTACATCTGAAGCAACATATATCTTTCCACTCCATACATCATCATTTGTTATAATTGTATCCCGATTAATTGCTTCATATGCCTTATCATTAACTGCCGGACACTCTGGAACACTATAAGCTTTAATGAAGTTTGGCAATCCTTCATTGCATGTATCTCCAGGGAGTAAATGAACATAATAATTATCAATAAATTGATTTTGACCTGTGTATTTATCATTAGGAGATAGTAAAGTACCCAAGTAGTTTTTTCCTTTTGAGGAAAAATATATAAGTCCATCTGGGGCTAATTGAAGTGCGAAGGGGTAATTTGCAGTTGAAAACGATACTGCGGACCCTTGTATAGCAGATATTGATGCACCAGAAAGGTCATATTGATATATTACCTTTGTACCATACTCAGAAACATATAAAAACTGATCGTTTGGAGAGAACTCAATACCATAAGTGTAATCCGTTGGATTAGATAGTCCAAGAACAGAAGTGCCACCAAAAAAATTAGTGATTGCCCCCGTTGTATTATCGAACCGAAACAACTCAACACTGTTATTGGGTGATGGTGGTATATTGGTGTGTCCTTGAGATATTACAGCAGCCAGAATACTACCATCAGATGACGTTTTCAAATAACCAACAGCATGGTATAAATTATTTGAGGGTCCTATCGGGTAGGTAGATCCTATCGAGTATGTTGCACCTTGCTGAACACCAAAATCATCAACTAAAACCACGTAAAAGTTGTTGGAACCCTGTGCATGAGTAATAATCCAATACTTATCTCCGTCAGCATGTAGAACAGCAGTAATTTTTTCAACAGCATCTCCACAATTGGCAACACTGTTGTTTAGTGGCTGAATAACTTCACCCGAAGCCCCTAAGCCTAAATCTACAACTGAGTATCGTAGTCCGTTTGAACCACCTTTTTCACTTACTGTAAAAATATAGTATTTGTCAGAATTGTAAACAAATGGAATTATTATCGATGATTGAGTTGATGAAGCATGTCCAAGTAGTACGGCATCATTACTTGTTCCGGATTCCTTCATTTTTATACCATTTGAATTCCAAACATGGACACCATTAGTATAGAAAAGTAGGTTACCATTTATATCCGATATAGAGGCTACACCTTCAATTTGGTCCATAGAAGTAGTGAATGGTGTTGGTTTTACACCTGTGAGGTTTACAAAGTCCAGTCCGGCATTTTTGCCGAAGCACCATTGATGATCTTCAAGATACTGAACACCTTGTCCAATTGCACTTCCGGCTATAAACAGCCAGATAAAAATAATAACTGATTTTTTCATTTTTCAATAATTTGTTTTTTTATTGCTTACTCTATTTAGGCTTTTCAGCTTTCGCCGGTTGTATATTCTGCAAAACATATTTGCCGATTGTTTGTTGGTATTACAACTAAATTTGACAATCACCGCAGAATATATCTTTCAAATTTAAATTGCTGATACTACAGACAAAAGGTTTTTGGGTAAGTGCTATTGATTAATTAATGTTATAGTTCACTCAATAACTGTTATTTAGTAAAATGTGATATGTGTAGTTTTATGATTAACATGGGACATGGCTTACATGAAGTATGTTGTTATGTTGATTGTTTTGCATTTAATTTGGATCGTATTTACAGTTTTCTCTTCAATGATCATAAATATAGATAGGTGTTGTCCGTAATACACGAACAACACCTGCAATTATTTGATTTTTTATATCTAATCCAGAATTATTACTTTTTTCTGATTTTCAATTGTACCATTTACAATTATTGAACATAAATAAATACCTGCATTACCAATAGAAGACTTGTGGATATCTATTACTCCTTCTGAATCTGAGACTTGTTTCATATATACAACCTGGCCCAGTGAATTTGTAATTTGAATATTCGTATTTGATTCATTGTTAGTTGAATAGCTTATTTTGAAATCCGATACAGAAGGATTTGGGTAAACATTCAAGCTTTTTTCAGAAGTTTCCTCTTTGATTGGGTCTGTTGAAACAGGAGACAATACCGGAGAAATTCCTAACATATCACATCCGCTTACATCTTGACATAAATTAGGATTAAATGCGTTTACCAGAATAAAGTTTCCTCCTGAAGGCTGACTTGATGAATTATAACAATATGCGAATTGATTTATGTTTTGTACTGAAATATCACTGTTTTGTGTATTAGTAAAAGTATTTCCAGCACTTGTCCAAAGATTTCCCTGATCGGGGAAAAACAAGATGGCCTGAGTATGATACATATACAAACAGCCTGACATATTAAGAAACCTATTGCAGTTAAGCTGTATGGAAGTGCCAAGTGAATTGATTTCTATTCCATTAAATGACGGATTCGGACCTGGTGGATCATAGCAATTTATGCTCAATACCTCAAATTTGTTTTTATATACTTCTTCTTTTGATATGGAAGAGTAGTTTTGTGAGAAAATACCAATGTATTCGTTTGGTGTGCATGTTGCAAGATCCCAAATGAAGTTGTTTTGATTAAATTCAAAATCTGTCCAGCCTTTTAAGGCTACACCTTTGCAATCAGCATTTAAATCACGCCATGTAAAATTATTTCTGTATAGTATTAGGTCACATCCATTATTAACATCAATGCCAATTACATTGTCAAGGAATTCATTATCCAGTATTCTTGCCCAATATCCATTATATTCACTATTATTTATAAATATGCCTTTTGCTAAGTCTCTAAATGAATTTGGTATTCCGGCAGTATATTTACAATTACCATCCCATGTGATACCATACGAACTTGCTATGAAATTAGAGTTTTCAGAATAGATACCAGTACCGGTGTATTGCTTGGTTGGATGGTCATTTAGGAAAGTATTACCTTCTATTTCAATGCAATTTAATTCTCCCAAATAAATAAACTTTTCTAAACTACTTAGTTCGTAATCAACATTCCAGACAAAGGAACTGTTCTTTATAAAACTTCTGTGTGTGGATTGCAGATAACGATCCATATAAACGGAAACCTCACAGTTTACAAATTGTGCATTATTAAAAACTTTTAATATGGCACCTCCATCAGCAAGTACTCCTGTATTTGCTCCTTTTATTATGGCTTCGTTCTTAATTTCTACATATCCCTGGTTCCAACTGCCTCCGGAGAAGATTTGATCCTGGGAACCATCACCAAAAGCATAAATTCCTTCCCAGTATCCATTTCCTTGTATATTGGAGATATGTCCACCATCAACTATTAATTTTGAACCTATTTCAACCAATATATATGCGTGCATATCCATAAGTAAAGGGTTGGTACCGTTTGAACCAATTTTTATGGTTAATGTGGAATTATTGTAAATGCTTATTCCCTCATTCGCATATTGTCCTAATGCTGCATATTGGTTAAGGTCGTTTAAATTATTCCATGTAGTGTTTTGCGTTATTTCAACAGGATCAGAAAATCCTTTAACTACGATCAAAATTAGAATTACTAATATTATATTCTTTTTCATTTTTTCAGATTTTAGATTACAGATATTTTATGAGCAATTTGTTTATTGCCATTAATTTAATTACAGTTTATAACATACGACAGGGATAGCTATCCAGGTTCGGGTTTTAATTGATATATCTTTTTTACCATTGGGTTAATTTTGATTCCTATTATTTGTTAATAAAACTTCATCAATTTTTGCATGATAAATCTCATTGGGATTAACTTAATTCCAAAATTAAATGGGATTTGAATCAAAAAAAAGGAATTTTGGTAGGTGCTGCTAACCAATTAATAAGTGTATTGTTTTACTTAGTAAATGTTAAGTGATACTTGGGTACAAATCAACGTTAAGCTACGATTTATAGTACTACATACCGGCAAACTCTTTCATTCTCGTAATAAGTTCATGTCGTTTTCGGGTTGATACATCAATCATTTCACCATTACTTAATTTGACCATTCCTCCCATGGTATTCAAAAACTTTTTTATGTGCAACAGGTTTACGAGGTGTTTGTTGTGGATTCGGGTAAAATTGTGGTTAACCAGCAGTTTTTCGTAAGTTCCCAAACTTGACGATACAACAACTTTTTGTGTGTCTGATATATAAAATGTAGTATAATTTGAGTCTGCTTCACATCTTACAATATCCTTTATTTCAACCATATGAGTTCCTTCACTAGTAGGAAGAATGATCCTTTTAATATTGTTATTGATCGCCTCCTTAAATATCCCCAGACTTTGTGGTTTAACAGGGTTTGATCGTCTTTTAAACCGTTTAACGGTTTCTACTATTTCCACCGGGTCAATTGGTTTTAATAAATAATTAAGAGCCGAAAACCTGAAAGCACGTATGGCATGCTGGTCGTGTGCTGTAACAAATACAACTTCAAAATTAGTATGACTTACTTTCTCCAGTACATCAAAACCATCACCATCGGGCATCTGGATATCCAGGAATACAAGGTCGGGTTTACATTTGTTTATTAGATCAACAGCATCCGAAACAATGTTTGCTTCACCACATATCTCAATATCAGCACAATGCTTTTTTAATATTTTCTCAATTATTCTTATGCAATCATCTTCATCATCAATAAGAACTGCTTTGAATGTTTTGTTCATAGTCAATCATATCATTTACTATTCAGGATTATATAGGTTTTGGCTTTGATTTTGTACTATAATTGACAAACTTAATTGTAAAAAGGTTCAGTACTTACAGATTAATACTAAAAGCAGGGATTGTTTATATCAATTTAGTATGATAATCTCGGGTTACTCTTTTTGATAATTTAATTGAAACAATAGTTCCGGCAGGTGACCCATCTGAATTATGCAGGTCCTCGATGGAAAACCGGGATGATGAACCATACCTTTTGTTATAAAGATCAAGTCGTTGTTTTATGGTAGCTATACCGGTTGATGTTTTCCTGTGTTTAAGAACCCTGTTTTTGTTTATTTCACCTGATTTTTGTCTGCCAACACCATTATCTTTAACTGTACATTCAATGTAGCTTTGTTTTTCAGTTAATTTAATCTCAATTGTGGGATTTTTCGTTTTTAACATTAATCCATGCCAGATTGCATTTTCAATAAAAGGTTGAATTATGAATGTTGGTATTAGTGTATCTTCCTTTGATATTTTTGGATCAACCTCAATATCATATATCAGCTTGTCTTTGAACCGGAGCGACTCAAGTTCCAGGTAAAACTTCAGTGAAGTGATCTCATCCTGTAAAGTTACAAATTCCTTTGCTGATATTTCGAGTATCATTCTCATTAATTTTGAGAACTGTGACAAATACCTTGATGAATCGATACTATTGTTTTCAATAATGAATCTTTGTATTGAATTTAATGAATTATACAGAAAATGCGGGTTTAGTTGTTTGCTTAATGCTTTCTGACGGTAAGTTAGAAGCTCATTGTCCCTCTGTTTTATTTGAAGCAGATGTCTTGATACGAAGATTATTATCAATACAACAATAATTGTTAATGAAGTTCTGAACCAGATAGTTTCCCAAAATGCCTTTTTCCTAAAGAAAGAAAATCCTGCAGTATTATCCGACCATACTCCATTGATGCTTCTGGCTTTCACCATAAATTTATAATTTCCGGGAGGTATTGATGCGTATTCCACATTCGTGTTTTTTGTGGTAATCCAGTTGTCATTCAATCCTTCAATTTTATACTTATAAATAATTTTACCAAAGCTTTTGTTATGAATTCCTTTAAACCCGATCTTCAGATTATTCTGGAAATGCTTTAGTTCATATGACTTTTGAATCGTTGTATCTCTTCCTCCGATTACCACTGATTCGATATTAATTTTTGGTGGGGAAAGATCAGCTTTAAGCGATCCGGGATCAAAATTTACTATTCCCTTCTCTGTTGCCAGATATATTTTTTCATTGTAATAACAGATTCCATTAACAACATCAGAAGGTAAACCATCCCATGTTGTAAAATTCCTGGTACTGTATTCCACTGAATCATCCATACTGAAGCTAATATTAGATAGTCCCATGTTTGTTCCAACCCAGACAGATGAATCGTTTTCGAACTCCATTGAAAGTATGGCTTCTCCATTAATCCCCTGAAGTTTAACACACCCGGTATAATTGTTATATAATGCCATTATACCGTTGTTTTTTGTGCCAGCAAGAAGAATTTTATCGTTTCCGCATAATCTGGTGATCCTGTTGGAAAGATCAGGGAATTTATCTCCCCAGAATACCAGGTTGTTGTTATGATAGCTGTATAAGCCATTCAGTGTCCCCAGCCATAAATTCTGATCAACATCTTCATATAATGATCTGATCCTTATTTTTAAGTTTAAGTCGAATGGGTTGTTATACTTTTTATTGTTTTCATAGATATTTATTCCATAAAATGAGGTTAGGGCAACTGACCCATTTTGTAACTCAATAACCTGATAGCTATTTTCAATAAAATCAGGTTTTAAAGGTTTTTTGTTTTTTGGATAGCACAGATATTCTGACCCAAGCACCCATAAATTACCTTTTGAATCTAAAAAGATATCATTGCAAACACCAGATTTATCAGTGAAATAAAGAGAGTCAACCCTGGTAATATCATGATTCAGAGGGCTGTACTTATACATTTTTTTGTCTCTGGTATAGAAATAGAGATGATCATTAATTGATTTAATCCAAAGTGTATTTTGCTCGTGAAACTCATGATTTTCTTCGGGGAACCTGAACGAGAAAGAAGGAATTACATATATCCCGTTACCATTTGTACTGATCCAGTAATTGTCATTATGGTCCTGGATTACCTTTGAAACTATTTCATCTTCAAAATATATAACAGGTTCAGAATCCAGGTCTGAGTCACTGTACATCCAAACCCCATGGTTATGAATGCTGATCCAAATGTTATTCCTGTTGTCAGGATAAATGTCTGTGATCAAAGAAGGTAGAGTAAACTCATTAACTAATTCACTATTTATGATATGGAATAATCTGTTGTTAACCGATAACAGGTATTCCGATTTACCAATGAAGGAGTATTGACACCTTAATTCTATTTCTTCCTTGTTTATACCCAGATATAATTTATTATCTTTATTATAAGTTATACTGGAACCTGTATCAAATCCATTCCATTTCAACAGCGATATAATCAGTAATCCATCAGACTCAGGTATGATACATAATGAATACTCTGAAGCAAGAGTATCTGTTTTTCTGAAGTTCTTTTTAATAATTTCATTATCAGGTGTAATTTCAAGCAGTTTGCCGGAGTAGTTTTGTGAAGTAAACCGAATATAATCGTTTGTATCAACCAGTAAATATATATGGCTTCGTGTAATATCCCTGATCTCATCATTAATTGGATGAATATGAAAGCTGCCGTTATGGTAGTAGGACAGGTCACCAGGATATGAAGAAAACCAGATCCTCCCTTTGTAATCTTCATAAAGTTTAATAACCGTATTATCTGCTAATCCGTCTTTCGTTGTGAAAGTGCTGAATTCATATCCATCATAACGACACACACCATAAGTGGTTGCAATCCAGATATAACCATTGTGGTCCTGGATCATGTCGTAGACTTCGGTTGCCGGTAAACCATTGTCGTTGGTAAAATGTTTGAAACAGATATCCTGCGAATGAAGGGAAAGGTATAATATTGACAAAATACCGGTACAAATAAGCAGTATTTTTTGTTTTACCGATATTTTCATGCTTAGTTTGTAATTACAATCACATCAAAAATAAATAATAAAAGCCGGAAAATTCAAAGAAACATAATGAAAAGTCCGGCTTTAAGAACCGGTAGTTATTACCGGTAATAATGAATACGCTAAAACCTGATCATATCTTTGGGTTTAAGATTGTTTTCCATGGTCCAGAAATGTGCTTCGCCATGAGCAATTTTAAACATCACCAGGTGCGGACTGTCAATTGTCAAACCAAAGTCTTTTAGGAAAGGTCTGTCATTAAGGACTCTTTCGGCAAGCTTTGGATCGGAAATAAACTCTACTTCGCCTGCAATTCTTAGCATGGTACCTACCATTCCTTCATGCTTGTAAAAGCAAACTTCGGTTTTAGGGTTTTTCCTGAGTTGTCCTGAGAATTCTTTCGTTGTACTTGTCTGGAAATAAAATCCGGTTTCATCTGCAAACCAGAATCCAAGGGCACGTACTCTTGGTTGATCATTTTCTGTTGTTGCCAGGTAACAAATAGGGTTCTCATTGGCAAATTTTATGCAATCTTCAATCTTCATATTTTTACTTTTATTAATTAATTTATAAGTTAAGAGGCTCATAATTATCAGTTTATCGTGGTTGTAACATAATAATACATACAAGAATTAAACTGAAGTGAGCTGTCTTTTTAGTTTTGTCAAACTTACTAAATAAGTACATGTATAAAACAACAGAACCCGGTTTTTTTTGAAATATTCAGGAATAAGTTTGGAGAGGTAGTAAGCAAAATAGAGTTATTTTAGCATTTTGTAACTATGAAGAAAAACTATTTTATATTCAGGAATTATACAGTTGAACCATTATTTAACGGTATTGACGGATGTGCTTTTAGTGGTTATAATGATATAAACTACGAAAAAGGCTACAGGTATTATTTATGGTTCTACACAGTTCCGTTAAAAGCAAGTGGCGATCTGGTTGCTGATGAGATAGATTTCATAGGAAAGAACCTGAAGTATATTACCGAAACAATACCGGATAACAGTACTTTATTATGTACTACCATAAACGGACCAGACGGATTTAGGTTTATTAACAACCGCAAGGTAAAAGATGCAATCGCAGGTTATAACAACATGATAAGAGAGTTGTCGGGACAAAAACAAAATATAAAAGTACTGGAGTTTGATTCGTTTTGTTCGAAATACAGTAGCTCTGAATTGATTGATTTCCGACATTTTTATATGTCGCAGGTTGCTATAAACCCCAGACTGGCAAAGGATTTCAGGGAGTGGTTTATGCGTAAGGTTGATGCAGTTGAAGGAAAGAGGAAGAAATGCCTGGTACTGGATCTTGATAACACCCTGTGGGGTGGAATCCTTGGTGAAGATGGCGTTTCAGGCATCCTGATGGGCAACTCATATCCCGGCAACTGTTACATCGATTTTCAGTCGAACATAAAGGAAATTAAAAACACCGGAGTAATCCTTACGATTTGCAGTAAGAATAATGCATCAGATGTGGAAGATGTTTTTAACAGCAGGGAGGATATGGTACTATCTCCTGGTGATTTTGCGGCGACACGTATAAACTGGAACAACAAAGTTGATAATATTAAAGATATTGCCAAAGAACTTAATATTGGAACCGACAGTATGGTATTTATTGATGATAGTAAATTTGAGAGGGAGCTTGTTAAGTCATCGTTACCGGAGGTAATTGTGCCTGATTTCCCGGCACATCCGTATGAACTTACAGATTTTATTCAGGAGGTTTACACCAGGTGGTTCCAGGTGTATGAGTTAACGGAAGAGGACAAACGAAAAACAGAGCAATACCGGCAAAATGCTTTAAGACAAAAGGCTATAGAACAGCATAGCTCAATGGATGATTTCCTCAAGGAAATGGAAATTGTGTTAAAAGTATCAGAATCCAATCCGATACATTTTCCAAGAATTGCCCAGATGACACAAAAAACCAATCAGTTTAACCTGACTACCCGCCGGTATACAGAAACTGATATTACCGGCATGTCAAAATCCGGTTATCTAATATGGGATGCATCCGTCAGTGATAAATTTGGGGATAGTGGAATTACTGCACTTGCCATTGTAAAAAAAGAGGGTGCCAAAGCAGAAATCGACAGTTTCCTTATGAGTTGCCGAATACTGGGTAGGGGAATTGAAAAGGTTTTTATTAACCATATTATAAACCAGCTTCATACTAAAGGGATTAGATCAATTTCTGCCTCTTTCATTCCGACTGAAAAGAATATGCAGGTGCGTGATTTTTATGAGAAGAGTGGTTTTGAACTGGTTGACAAGAAAGAAGACAATGAAAAAACATATAAGTTGAGTCAGATATTTATCAGAAATATTGATGATGCCTACACTGTTTTATAATTTATATCTAACATGACCCTGTTAATATTGTGATGTAGTTGTTTTTACATGAAAGAGTAGGCCGTTTTCGACATGAAATCCAGGGTGAAGGTGTATAAGGTTTTCTGAAATGAACTCAATAATGGTACCTTTTTTAATAATACATTTCTGGTATTCTTTATTGGGATGACTGAATGATATTTGACATCATTACTATTTTTTACTGAAGGCTTGTCGAACTCTTATTTTAATTGGCCAAGTTTTAGGGGAGCTTACATTACAAAAGACTTTTTCATGAGTTCATAAGTATAATTTAAACAAAACTATCATTGCAGGGCTAAAAATTAAACCCAATAACAATTGGTGTGGCATTTATCACATAGTATTCATTATTTGTTATTGTATTTTTGTTTTTTCGGTTAAAACACAATGCTCCATTAAAACGTAGTCCTACATGGATTTTCCAAAAATGGTAGTAAACTGAACCTTCCAGACCTACTCTATATGGATTTTCCCAGCTGGTTTCTTCAATTGGAGAAATTGATGCAAAAGGACCCAAATCAAAATAGAAGCTATTCGATATGGAATGTCTGTAAAAAATTTGAAATTTTAATAATTCAAAATCTGGGTTTTCCGGTTTAACATCCTTAAATCCATCTCCATAACCGAAATCATAAGTTGTTGTTGAGCTTGCAAGAATAAGTTGTATACCTAATCCAACCTGCAACCTTGCTCCAAAAGTAAAACCAGGGCTAAATTTATGCGCATAGGAATATGATATAGCTGCAATCTCAGCAGATATACTATGTTGATTTGTTTTGTTAATGAATGAAGGTTGTGTTTCCTGGGCGTACGTTGATGTAAACAAAACAAGAAAAACTGCCAGAATTAATAAATAACCTTTAATAGTTAAAATTAATTTCATAATTAGGTACAATTAACTTGATATTTTGAAATTATCATAGTAATAATTTGAATAAGTTCACTTCATCTAGTTACTTAATCTTTCTTTCAACTCATCTATTTCCTTTTGTTGTTCAATTACATATAGGGTGAGTTCTTCTATTTTCTGAAGAAGTTTTATCTGAAATACACCCATTTTTATACCGTTTTCCTGCATGTCAGAGGCTGGTGCAATATCAGGTAAATGATTGTTTTCATTTATAAACTGCTCAACTTCAGTCAAACTTCTTAGGTTATAGTTGTTATCAAATACAAAATCTGCCCCAGCTGTTTCAGTAATCAGAACTTCACGTGCATGAATTCCACCTGCAACAGTAATAGGCTTATTGATCCTTGTTGCAGCATTTTGAATTCTTAGATAATCGCCCTTAGATATAACACTCGCTGTATCATCAACAAGATTTGTTCCCGTCTTAGCTACAACTCTTGCAACCTTTCCACTACAAACTACCACACCTAACTTAATATAGCTATTCTTACTTGAAAAATCATTTTCAGAAATAGCTTTGTCCAATTCCAAACATTCAATAATCCCTGAAATTTTAGATATATTGGTGCTTTGAAACGAAATAATATTTTGTAGTTCATTTGCAACTAATATATTCTTATTCTCCTTTCTTGCTTTGAAATCTAAAAAATCAGGTCGTAGGCATTTTGAATTTTCAATATCTAAGCCAACATTTTCGTACGTAATGTATTGGCTATTCGAAATAAAATAGTTTAAAAGGCATATATCAATATTCTCGTTTTGCTCATATGCATTCGCAAATAGCACAAAAAATAATGCAAACACACTTGCGATAACATTTCTTAAAACTAACCTGCTAATATTAATATTTACAAGCAACCTTTTCATATTCTATAATGCCTATTTTTTTAAAGTTCAGGATATTTTCATTTTTGTTAAAAAGAGATGTTTCAACCGTATTTCCATCTGAAATTGGAGTTGAAAGAATGTAATCGCCATCAAATAATACTTTTACTCCAAATGGTTCAGGATTGTTTTTCAACTTTACTAACTCTATTGATTGTACTTTTGAGAAAACTATACCAGAGAACTGCTCTGCATCTGTAACATCATAATATTCTATTTCAATATCACTTTCATCTTCTGATTTCATCCAAGCATTCATTCTATAAGTGAAATCTGACCAAGAGTATGTGATTTGTGGTATATCTTTAAAAGTTATACAAGGTGTCCACATATCATCTTTATCTGTAGAAATAATGCATAATTGGTCTGGATTATTTTTAAAAACAAAACCAAAGGATAAATCAATATCTAGGTTACTTGTTTCTCCTATTGGAGGCCAAACTACAAGAAATAGCTTTTGAACATCTTGATTTAATAACATTTTGAATACTTCCATAATTAATGTAGAGGTTTAGCTAGATTATACCAATTATTTGACGTTTTATTAATAACAGTAATAAATGTCCCATCTGCTTGTGTTACTAGCATTTTACCATTACTAATTCGCATTATTGCATTTGAATGTTGATGCCATTGACCCACACGAGTCAATGCAGGATTAGCATTATTTAAAAGTTGATTTGCAGCACTTCTTAATTCAGGTAACATTTTTTGAAGTTGTTGGGGAGTTTTTTCTCCAAAACCTAAAGCGTCTGCGTGTTTTATTAGATGTCCTTTTGCATTTTTACCCCAGCCTAAAATCTGACTGCTCTGCTTAGCCGCCTCAATGGAAGCATCCACCCTTTGCTCAATAGTTTTTGTTGAGGATTTGAACTTTGGGAATAATAGCTTGCCAACAGCCTGGCTGGCTTTGTAGGATACTATTCCTGTTGTTACCCGTTGCGAAAAGTCGTTGAACGAAACAGGTTTAAAGCCCTCATTGCCAGTTATGTCAACAGCTGAAGTTACAAACACCTCTGCAGCAACCACAAGGCTTGGGTGTTTGGCCATATACCTGGCAACCTTTCCCCCTACGGATGCACCTAATCCTCCTCCATATGACATGCCAGATGTTAATGCTGAAACCCCAATATCAAAGTAATCAATATTTCCAAGCCATGCATCATAACCTCTGTCTCCCATCATATGATTTACAGCCACCTGTATTCCATAATCTACTACAGCACCAACAACAGCTGCTACGACAATAGGTACCCATGCTATATTGCCATCAGGGTCTATGTAAACCAACGGATTGTTGAATGCATAACTGTACCTGTTGAAGCTTTGAGAAAATCCGGGAGCCTGAACATAAGAGTCTGGTGATAAAAACCTGCTAAGTACAGGGTCATATACCCGTCCGTTCATATTTATCAACCCGAAATTGTCAAGATGCTCATGTCCAGTGAATCCACGGTCGAACAAAAATGATGTCGGTAGGTTTGTGTAGGTACCATCCAAATGATTACGTCGGTTTCCCCATGCATCAAAACTTAGTGTTTCAACGATATTACCATTAATATCGGTTATGGTATGATACGACCCAAGATGATCTTTATGAATAAAATAGACACTCGTTTCCGGAGTTGCATTACGGTCAATTACTATAATTGCTGTTAAACCATCCGGGCCATATACATAGTTGAGTTCATTTACGTTGCCTAGGTTGTCGAGTATTTTTTCAAAATGATCTCCAACAAATATCTTGGTTTTATGAGCAGCACCTTTTTTTATCTCATCGGTTTTTTTCCTGGCAAAATCCGGTCCGTAATAAAAACTGATCTGGTTTTCAAGTTCAGGATGACTTATATTTCCAACTTTGTTGAATACTGTATAACTAATGTCCTGGGTGATGTTTTCAGTATTAACTGGATTATCAATATTTCTTACAGCATGTGGTTTATTATTATCATCATATTTGTAATCCCCAACACCTTGTTTCTTATAAATATTACCATTGTCGTAATAGCTTACTGTAGCAGTTTGACTATTAATTGCGGATGTTTTTAACCTGTTCAGGTTGTCATACGACACAAAATATTCATTTAGATTATTTTTTACATCTTTTCTGTAATACAGATTACCGGTACTTGCTGCAAAAGAATATTGCAGATCCTGAATATCACCTATACCTTCAGGATGTGTTGAAGTGTTTATTGAAACAGGATAACCATAGCTGTCATAACTATAAGTAGTATATAGTGATCCTTTTTCACAAGATTCAATCTGTCCACGCGCATTAGTGGTTACGGTTTTATGAAGAAGGTTGCCGGAGTTTGAAATACCTTGTAAGTGACCATTGCTGTATGTATAATCAAGTGAAATGCCGGAAGGATACACCATTTCATCAAGTCTGCCTGATTCTTCACAATACCTGTAAGTTGTAGTAAAGTCGGTTCCGCTTATGGTTTCAGTTTCATTGATCAAACGACTTAATGCATCATAGTTATAATCATATATTACATTTAAACCTGTAACTTCTGTCAGTAATCCGATACTGTTTGGTTTTGTGTCGTATTGATAACTTATTGACGGTCCGCCCAGGCAGGACTTTGCTTCAATTCTGCCCAACAGGTCATAAGTCATATTAAACTTATTACCATTGGCGTCCTTTTGCCATACCAGTTCACCATATGCATTGTATTCAAATGATAGTATACCAGCATCAGGATCTGTTAATGTATCCTGAAAACCGTATTCATCATAAGAAATAATGGTTTTTGTTGTTCCAAGTTTGATTTCTCTTGGTTGCCAGGAGCTTTCATATGAATAATATATTGTACCACCGTTATCAGTAACTGATGTTACCAGACCCATGGCATCATGAGTTTTTTCACTAAAACTTAAGGTATAACCTGATGGTGTGTTTCTGTAAACCTTAACAGTTGATCCGTTATATGTGTAATCCACCTGATAACCCGGGTAATCAATGTAATCAACCCTGTTTTGACTGTCGTAATAATGATAAGTCCAGCCAGGTATAACTAACGATCCTTCAAGGTATGGTATGCTGACTTTATCAATTAAACCATTGCTATTGTAGACAGTTTCATTAAAAATACGTTTTCCTTCTATTGTGGTTCCATCGCATACAATCCGCTCTCTGTTTAGTTTATCATAATATACATATCGCCCAGGTTCGTAATTTGGCTTACTTTCAGTAAAGTACAAGATATTATCTTTATCATCATCATACCATTCTATTTTCTCTTCGATATAGGTTCCATCAGGGTTAGTACTTTTTACTAATCTACCAAAACTGTCATATTCATAAGATGATATTAAACCGTTTGGATCTGTTGTCTCAATAATATTACCATGTAAAGGTTCATATTCAAAACTTGTTTCATGTCCCAATGGATTTGTTGATTTTGTTATAAACCTGTTTCTGGAATCATAATAATAAGATGTAAGTCTGCTGTCAGTGCCGGGAGAAGAAGTTTCCGTAATATCAAGATTGCCGTAGCTGTTATAATGATAATATGTGGTCATGCTCTTTTCTTTGCCGGGGTCTGTGATACAAAACTCCGGCAGGCCATTACTGTTATATTGATAATCAATTTTCCTGATATAATCATCTTCACCGTTTCTTTGTTGGATAATTGTTGTAAAATCAACAAGTGTTTTATCACATGCTCCGTTTTGCTTTGTAAAAGTTGAGGTGATCTTTTTACTGCCTTCACCATTGTAATCAATAAATAAAGATAGAGTATTACCCCAGCTATCACAGGTTTTACTTATGGTCTCAACCTGATTTTTAATCAGATTTGTTTTTGTGACTTTGGATTCATATGAAAGGTAAATTAAACTATTTTCATCACCATAGTCTGATATGGTGTTGTTTAAATAAGTAGCGTCTTCAGTATTGGTTTCTCCCGAATAGATTTCAATACCGGTTTTTACGAAATTGTAATGCGGTGACAGATTATCAAATGTTGAAACTGTTTTTGATATGGTATTGTAGGTATTGTTACTAAAACTTCTGACTTCCTTTTCAATTTTTTTGAAACCTAAAAAACCTTTACCTAAACGATGTATTCTGGCTCCTTCATAATTGTATGTTGTTGAATATATTTCTTCAGCTATTCCATTGTCTGTTTTAATTTCTGAAACAACATAAAACGCTCCTTCGAAATCAAACACTTCTCCATTGCTTGTTGAATATGCATCATAGTATTTTGTGTAAATATTACTTGTCAACGGTTCATAGCTGAATTTTGTAGAATAGTTATATCCATTAGCAATTGAATGAATTTTGTTGCTTTTATCATCTTTATTTGGATAGACAGCAACTTCAGCACTATTGATATCACTTGACTTGAAGTAGATATCATGAATTCCATCACCATCCAGATCAGGGTTACTGTGATTTGGTTTAACATACGGGTCATAATGTGAGCCATCCCAGATTGTGTGACTGCTTGAAGAAGCAATAAAACTAACTCCATTTGAGTAATGTATTTTTAGATTTTTAGTTGCCCCGGTATCATGTACTTCGGCCACATCAGATTTCCCGTCTCCGTTATAATCCGCAACAATATAGTTGTGATCAGGGTGGGGGTCAGGAAGATTCTGGAGAACCGGAGCTACACCTGGAATAAACTGTGGTGAAAATGCACCCATTGAGAAGTGTAATTCCCAATTATCACTACTATTTATATCATTGGTAATAATGTCTGTTCGACCATCACCATTAAAATCGCCAGCCAATATCCTATGGCTACTAGTTGGAAACTGTAGATCGGATGCTACCAACGAATGCATGAATATATTATCGAATAATCGCGTTTTTGGGGTATGATTATGATCTTCACTCAATAATAATATCTCAGATTTTCCATCACCGTTAAAATCTGTAATATGAATATCTTTAATATAAAACATTGGAATTCCTCCTTCTGTAGATGAATTCTGTGCAATGACATTGGCAACCCCATCCGCATCCAATTCTATAACAAGGATACCTAATCTGTCATCAGGAGGAGTGTTTGTTCTAATCAATATTAGTTCAGGTATTCCATTACCATTAATGTCGCCTACCCTTGTATTGCCAAAATCCGAAACGTTTAATGCATTATCATAATCAGTGTAAACGCGTTGTCTAATAAATAACGAAGGATTTCCTGTTGCTTTTCTGTAAAAGACAGAGAAATGTCCACTGATATCAGAATCTAATTCAATAAAATCGGTTAATCCGTCACTATTAAAATCACCAGGGACAAGCATTTCACATCTTTGATCAACATTTTCTTCCAATATATAGTTTAGTACACCATTAGCATTTTCGTAATATTTTACTTTTTTATCTTCCTGATTGAATTTTACAAGATCGGATTTCCCATCACCTGTCCAATCGAGAAAATAATATCGTAAATCGGAAATACTACCGGCTAGGTTATGGTCTTGAGAAAATTCCTGTACGTTTTGCCCATATTCAAAAATTGTAGAATTATAATTTAGTCCGTCACAATTGAATTCTATTACTTCTATCAGTTTTGTATAGAAGTCATTAATATATTTAAAGTCATATATCCTGAAAGTTTTGCCATTAGATTTTATAGCTAATCTGTCAAGAATGGTATTGTGATTTAATTGCTTTCCTCCTTCAAAGCTGTGGTTTTTATCAGATCTTTCAGAATAAAAGAACTCAATTTTATTGTAAGGGGATAGAGAGTTGTTTTCATTTCCTGTATAATCAATTCTGTTAATTCTTTTTTCATAATTATCACCCTCATAGGTGTATTTAATATAGTTACCATATTGGTCTGTTATTTTCTCAATCAACCATGTATGTACAGTTGTTTCCGGTGTTAATCGTGAGTTTCCGGATATCCCGTATTCTATAGTGTGGCCATCTTTTGTTTGCACGATAAAACTCTCAGGCCCATTTCCAATCCATCCTTTTGATGTAATTAACATTCCATTGAACGATTCTGTGTAATATTCACAACCCACGTCCCAGTAATTTCCTGTAATATTTATCAATCTTTTTCCATCAAGTACAAATCTGTCATTCTGGTTCAGCCTAACACTAGTTCTTTGATTATCATGGTAATATGTCTTTCCAACCCTTGTTATTGATGACATTCCGGTTAAATTCCAGCCAATTCCCAATAAACCGTTGCCTGCCTGGCTGTTATATGCAATTGACAGGTTGGGTTCCATTCCGGCTGTTCCGGGAGGTATTACAATTGGTATATTGTAGGTGGCGGCTCCGGTTAAGCTAACCGAATGACTTCCTATGGTTGAGCCAACGGGTAAGGTTTTGTCAAGTTTACGTTCTTCTACTATGATCGGATCAGTTTCGTAGTCAACAGGAACGATGATATGTGGGTCGATTTCACCACTAAACTCAGCTCCTCCCTGTGGTTTGTAAGCAAAACCATTCTTCAGATGTACCAAATCACGTGCATTATAATCGTATGATTGATATCCGTTATGTTGCGAGTTAAGTATCCACTGGGCCTGCGGATCCTGGGCAAAGCCCTGTAAACAGGTCAGTATAATAAATATGAGGTATAATTTCTTTTTCATTGTTTGAATGTAATATGGTTAACGGGTTATTGTTTGATAACTTTGATGGTAGTTCGTATGCCATCAATGATTATGTGAAGTATATAGCTGCCGTTTTCATGCAAGCTAATATCGAAACAGGTAACCGGTTCGGAAGAATTAATCTCAGATATCAGAGTACCGTTTATAGTAAATAACCTGTATATTACCTGGCTTTGATCGTCTAAATCTGAAATTGATATATTGAATTTTCCTTCGGTTGGGTTCGGGAATACTGTTATTTCATTTGACATCACTTTAAACTGAAGGTTGTCGTCTGTATATTCCTTTAATACGGTTGAATCTGACCCGCTTTTGAAAACAGAACCTTCTGAAATACAGATTGTTCGGGATATTCTGTTACCTGCAAAATCGTAATCGTAGCAAATTGATTCATTTTGTCCGAAAGTACAGGTAGCACTTAAAATGATTGCAAAAAGCAATAAAGTTACTGATCTCATAACTTAAATATTTTGGTAATGTAAAGGTATAATTTAGAAAAACTAGTCTGCCAGTCTGGCTTTGAGTGCTTCAATCTCCTTTTGTTGTTCAATAACATAAAGGGTAAGCTCTTCAATTTTCTGTAGCAGCTGTATTTGGAATTCTCCCATTTTAACACCATTTTCCTGCATTTCCGATGCTGGTGCTATATCGGGGAGGTGATTATTTTGGTTAATAAACTGTTCTACTTCTGAGAGGCTTCTGAGATTATAATCATCTTCAAAAACAAAATCTGCTCCTGCAGTTTCGGTAATAAGTACTTCACGGGTATGGATACCTCCTGCAACGGTAAGTAGGAAATTGTCTGATAACGATTGAGTTCCAATTCCCACTCTGCCATCATCTTTAAGGAATAGTATCCAGTTTTTAAACCCATTACTTCCTGCAGGTTTCCAAAAGTTTAGACCTCCTTCACTTTCATGGTATTCTATACCATACTCACCCCATCCGGAAGCAGTATTGTTAATTCCACCAAAGAAAAGATTTGCTCCCTCACCATAAATTATCTGGCTCCTGTTTAATGTAAAATAAACATCGTTTGCAGGTGAAGGTGTTAATGTGTTTATGCTTACTTTTCCGGTATTAAAATAAATATTATTCCCATTTGTAGACCATTGGGCACTTAAAATTGTAGATACAAATAGGATAGAAATTGATAAGAATAGCTTTTTCATTTGATTAATATTAAGTATGTACTTTATTATTTGAACCAAAAATAATCAATAATTGTGCCGAAAATTTTATAAACCAGACAATCAGAGTTGTGGTTTATTTTGTAGGCTGGGGTACATTACACTTTTCTACGAAAACGTATAGTATTATCAATAATATACTACGATTCCGTAATAAAAATATTAATACTTTTGCTGTAAACAACTTTCAGATGTGTGTTGAAAATAAGATTGTACAGGTAATAGCCGATCAATTGTCTATTAATCCTGAAAAGATAAAAAATCCCCAAACATTAAAGTGGGACTCGCTTAAGCATATTTCTTTAGTAACTGCTATTGAAGATGAGTTTGATGTATTCTTCGATCCTGAAGAGATCAGTGAAATGCTAAACTATAATAGTATTGTGAAAATCGTAAAAGAGAAACTCGAAGCCTAACCCTCTACTATGAAACATCTGAAACTGTTGCTGACTTTTGATTATGAACTCCCATTAGGTGGTGTTACAAAATCATATGATCACAGCCTTTTTAGTCCGGTTAATGAATTACTTGATGTGTTGAAGAAATGCAGGGCTGATGCAGTGTTTTTTGTGGATATACTGAGTTATGTTGCTTTTAGTAGCTGGGATCCACAAAAGTACTGTTTACCTTTTGAAGATCAGGTGAGGAAAATACTCGATTCGGGACATGATGTACAACTTCATTTACATCCTCACTGGCTTGATTCTGATTTTAAGAATGGTAAATTTATTCCTTCAAACAGCTATAAATTGGGTGATTTCCATAATGGAACAACTTACAAT
This sequence comes from Bacteroidales bacterium, assembly GCA_028277395.1. Taxonomy (GTDB): domain Bacteria; phylum Bacteroidota; class Bacteroidia; order Bacteroidales; family F082. The sequence continues at coordinate 30,619 of JANQGJ010000100.1, forward strand.
ATAGACAGTATTGTTGAGATGGGTATTAATGAGCTTACAAGGTTGTGCAGGAGATCGAAGTCAGATTATAGTTGTGTTGCCTACAGAGCCGGTGGCTATAATTTTATGCCATATGCTGCAGAGATTCTTACTTCGCTTTATAATCATGGTATCCGTATCGACAGTACAGTGAGCAGGGGATACCTGTATAGTTCGGATGTTTCGGTTGTTGATTACCGTAATGTTCCCGATCTTCCACACTGGTTTTTGAACATGGCCGGTGATTTCAGTAAAGTAGCTAATGATGGTGAAGGTTTGCTGGAAATACCAATTGCATCTAAGCCAAAAGGTTTTTTTGAAATTCCAACAGCTTTCAAACTTGGAAAATATGCCCACCGTGCGGTCGAAAACCGTGGTTCAGTTATTCATACTTCTGAAAATGTTTCATTGCCTGATCGTTTCAGAAAGCTTTTTTCAAGCAGAATGCTTACGGTTGATAATCATACTTACTCACATGATTACCTGATGAAAATCCTTGATTACAATGTAAAAAGGTTTATTGATCATGACACCGTTATGATGAGCCTGATAGGGCATCCCAAATCAATGGATACTTATCACTACGAACTTCTTTCAGGTTTTATAAACAACACAAGAATGAAGTATGATGGTATTGTTGATTTTACCACCACCAGTAATATTTATGATGAGCTTAAACTTAATTTGATATGAATCCTGCTGATGTTGTTTATAAGATGTTGCCTGAGAGCTACTTCCGTAAGATAAGAGATGTTTATTATAAGGTTAACAGGTTGCTCTATCCTCCATTGAACAAGCAGAAATTCCGTGATTTTCTTATCAGGAAACTTAATATTCGGGAGGGAATGGTTGTTTATATCCATAGCTCGATGGATAAGCTTAATATTGACTTTTCACCTTTTGAACTACTTGAGTTACTGCTTGATATTGTTGGAGAAAACGGCACTCTTGTATTTCCATGCTGGCATTACCGTGGAAGGGCAGAAGACTACCTTGACAATGCAGATGCTGTTTTCAATGTGAGAAGATCACCTACAACCATGGGACTCCTTCCTGAACTTGCACGAAGGCATAAAGGTGCTGTTCGTAGTTTGCATCCAACCACCTCCATCGTGGCTATTGGTGCTGCAGCACATGACTTAATTGACGATCACCATACTGATATTTATCCCAATGGTATTAATAGTCCGCTGTACAAATTAATGGGGTATAACAGCCGAATTATTGGCCTTGGAGAAAAAGTTGTTAGTCTTTCCTTTGTTCATGTTGTGGAAGATATTATGAAAGATAATTTCCCTCTTCAAACTCTCCATGATGAAACCAGACAGGGTAAAGTTATTGACACAGACAAAAAAGAGAGATTTATTGACACCCTTGTTCCTCATTCCAATATCTCTAACCGCGACATTTCAGGTTTTTTCAACAAGCATGTCACAAACAATGCCTGCCATTCTTTCAAATACAAAGGAGTTAATTATTTTGCTGCTAAACCTACTGAGCTTTTTGAGGAATTATCCGTATTGGCAGGAGTGGGAAGTACTATTTATGGTTGATGGGTTTTGGTTGTTTGATTAACGATTTTGGATTAACGATTTGCGATTCTGCATGTGGGTTCTCAAATACAGTTTTGCCCATACTGTTTTGCATTCCTGCTAATTTAGTAAGCTTAATAAAAGCTTTGCAATAGTACTGTCCACCACCATCAGAATGGACTATTAATCCAGGGTATTTATCAGACTTTCTTTCTCTGATAGCAATTTGTAACGCTGGTATGGTAGTGTATTGAGTTAATAGAGTATGACTGGCATTGTATCCTAAGATTAGTCTTGAATACAAATCCATTATAAATGTAAGATAGAAGAATTTATCAGTTATCTGATAATAGGTTATATCGCTTACCCAAACTTGGTTGACACCTGTCAACTTAATTCCATCTATCAGATTTGGGAAACGGGTAACTCCATTTGAGTTTGTCGTTCGGTGATATGATTTTTTTCTTCCTATTCCAAAACCTTGTGATTGCATATATTTCTCAAACTTATCTCTACCAATTCCTTCAGGCTTTAGAACATAATATGCATCACGTAGAGACATTCCCGGATGATCCTGACGAAACTGGTCCATAATTACAATCAATTGCTGATATTGCTCTTGTCTTATCATATATCTATCCATCTTACCATGAAAAGCCTGACGAGAAGTATTAATAACACTATACAAACTATTCAATGAATAAGTCAATGTTTCTTGGTTTTGCCAGAACCAGATTTGGGTCTTGAACCAGCTTTTTTTTTAATGTCAATGCCAAGATCATCTTCTGTTATCTCGATCATCTTATTTAAAAAATCCAATTCAATCTGCTTCTGACCTACAATCTGCTCAAGCTCTTTGATCTTTTCTTTAAGCGTCTTGATTTGTTTCGAACTACTCATAGGCTCAATGATTTGACGATGTCCTTTTTGATACAAAGAGGAGTACTTATAAACCCAATTGTATACTGAAGTCTTTGAAACCTGATAATCTGTACAAGCTTCACTTACAGATAATAGATTATTCTCTATCTTTCTTACAACCTCTTTACGTATAGTTACAGAAAATGTTCGATGTCTTCGCTGATCAAATTGCTTCTTGACGGATTCTGGAGTTGCCATTATTTAACTTTTTTAATTGCCAAAAAGTGGTCAACATATTTCAGGCATTGACATGCCCGAAGATTTGGAGGCAGGTTTATGACTTGCCTGGCGGACCCCGATAACTTATACGTGGGGAGCAGGTTCGATTGCTCAATTGCCCTATTGTTAGATGTGGTGGTAAAAAAAGAAGAGCACATCCTGACGGAGTACTCTTCCTAACAATGAAACTATCATGTTTTAAAGTTTCTGGTTTTGGATGAAACAGTTGGTAGTAGTTTCAATATTATTTGATAACCATAAAACTTTTTTGAAGATAGTTGCTGTTTGTTTTTAATCGGATCATATATTGCCCAAGTGGGTAGTCACTAATGTTAATTCTGATCATTTCTTTTTCTCCGGCACTATTTCCTTCTTTTATCATTATTACCCTGCCTGTTATATCCATTATTGTTATTGTATATTCTTTTACATTTTGCAGGTCTATATTCAATGTTTCTTTGGCCGGATTTGGATATATTTTGAACTCTGAAATGGTGTTTTCATCAATGTCGGTACAGTCGTCAATTGTTACTTCAAGCTGTTCTGCAATTCCATTACAATCCTCTCCTGTAGTCTCGGTTACATCTACTATTCCAGTACCGGGAGATGCCCAAAGTACAGTTATAATGTTTGTGCCCGAACCACCGGTTATTTCTCCTCCTGTTACAGTCCACTCATATGTACTTCCTGCGTTTTCTTCAACTGAGTACTCAGCTTCATCTTCATCGCAAACCAGAGTTAATCCGGTTATTTCAGGAGTTGGTACCATTGTTATTGTAATTTCCAGTGGATTTGATACATTACCGTCGCCACAGTCGTTACTTCCCTGGGTTGTGAGTTCTGCAATACCTTCATAATCTGCACTCCACTCAATTGAGATATTTTCACCACTACCAGTTATTGTACCTGCATCCGATGGAGTTAATGCCCACATTATAGTATCTGCTCCATTTATTGTTTGAACGGTATATTCTGTTGTTGATCCTGAACATGCTGTTGCAGGTCCGTCAGGAGTAAATCCTGGTTCGGGTACAAATTCAACAAATATATATGGTGTTCCAATCATGTTTTCGGAACATGTTCCGGTTGAACCTGTTACTGTGTATATTCCCTGATCTGATTGTACTCCGAAGCTAATGGGGTTTCCTGTTCCCGCTACTATTATACCTGTAGATGTTCCTTCGAAAAATAGTTCATAATCAACCCCTGTTTCTGATCCGTCCTGGGTAATCTCAATTCCCGGATCACCTGAACAATATCCGCCACCTTCGCTTAGTACAAATGCCTCCGGATTGAAGTTAAGAGTACAGTTCAATGCTGATGACCATGGTCCGTAACCACATAAATTAGTTGCTTTTACTTTAATGGTATAAGAACCTGTCCAGCTATCGTCAGATTCAAATGTTCCCGAAGTGCCGTTCCCTGTTATTGTTCCCGCATCAGCCGGATCAACTTCCCAGTAATATGAATCAGCTCCTGCAACCGGTTGTGTTGTATATACCTCGGTTCCTCCGGCACACATTTCTGTTGTACCAACAGGCTCGGCCGGCGCATCAGGATTGTCCATAACGGTTATCATATCTTCAACCAGCATTGTATTTGTGTTTACGCCGTCAGATACTTCAAGTGTTACATCAAATGAACCTGTTGTATTGTATGTTACTGTTGGATTTTGATCAGTTGAGGTTGGTGGTGTACCACCTTCAAATATCCAGTTCCATGTTGTGGGTGCTCCGATTGACATATCCGTAAAATCAATTGTATTTCCAATGCATATGGTATCATCACTGGCAACGAAATCAGCCCCAAATACCGGCGCTTTATTTATTATTGTTCCTCCTGAACCACATGCAAACATGTTTCCGTCTTCAGTTTGACGTATTCTGTACAGATGAGATGAACCTGTTCCGTTGTGCTCCATAGACCATGTTACACCAAAATCGGTTGTTACATATATATTCTCATCGGTTCCACCAATATAACCAGTACCATTGGTATAGGCTTTGGCAGCGTAAAAGTTCTCGTATCCTGTGGTATATGTTGTCCATGTTGTTCCTCCATCGTTGGTTGCGAACATTTTCTCTTCTCCGCCAACTACACCAAAGTTATCATCTGCAAAATCCAGTCCAAACAACATTGCAGGCAATGTAGCCTGTACACTCCAGTTATGTCCTCCGTCAGTTGATTTGAACACATTTCCTGATGTTCCAACAGCATAAAGTGTATTTTGGCTTGCATACACAACACCCATAATATTAACATCTGCTCCCGATGTGGCGGGAACCCATGTATTTCCTCCGTCACTGGTTATAAAAATTGCCTGATCCGTCGAACTGTTCATACTTGCTGCAGCAACTCCATTATTGGCATCCCAGAACTCTACATCAACATAGTACCAAACATTTGATCCACATGTTACAGGTGTCCATGTTGTTCCTCCGTCGGTAGTTTTTATGAAATAATTATTCCATCCTCCGGCAAACCCGGTATTATCATTTATAAACCAAATACCTTGTAATCCGTCGATATCACCTGAAGTTGGTAATACCTGTGTCCAGTTTCCTCCCCCGTCAACTGTTTTAATAATTACTCCATCGGCGTTATATGTGTATTGCATTCCGCATGCATATCCGATACTACTTTGTGATGGAGGAAATGACATTCCGTAAAGAATAAATGTTGTTCCTGTACTTGTTACGTAATTCCATCCCTGGGAGAATGATTGTCCTCCAAATATCAACAAAATTGAAAGTAATGTAATAATTCGTTTCATAGTTTATGATTTTAAGTTTTTGATTTATCTTTTTTCGACTCTTCTATCGAATTGAATATTTTCTTTAAAGCACTTGATTCTTCCTTTTTAGCCTTTATCAGCTTATCAAGTTTTTCATTTAACAAATCCTCTGTTTTCTTTTCTTTTGCCATTACGAGATCATCGTTATAATTTTGATGCAAATAAATTGCACCCGGGCCATTTTGCAAAGCTTTTGGTCAATACAATAGACATACGTATATATTACAACAACCATACATGGTGCTGTAACGCGCGCAAGATCAGTTAAATATATACTTGTGATTTTTTCAGATAAACTATGGAAAAGTGACAGGTATTATCAGGATAATTGGTTGATTTAGCTAAAAATTTAAGATAGTTTCTTAATTTATCAGAGTTTCGTAAGGAAATTTACAAGGTTTTCATCAGTTGTGAGATTCAGTTTTTTTCTTAATCTGTAACGGGCAACCGTGATACTGTTTATGGATTGGTAAGTAATTGCTGCTATTTCTTTTGTTGTCATATTTAATCTGAAGAATGCACATAACCGCAACTCATTTGGGCTCAGGTCGGGGAATTTGGTGTTTAACTTCTTGTAGAAACCGGTATATACCTGCTGGAATCTTACTTCGAATTCTTCCCACGATATCATTGTTGAGTTTGATTCAAGCTCCTTTATCAGTTCAGTCATTACTATTTTATTCTCTTCCTTAGCCTCCATGCGGGCTATCTTGAGCTTTTCAGCTATGCTGATTATAAATTCGTTTTTTCTCAACAAATACATTACATAGGTTGTAAGTTCCTTATTTGTGTGTTCCAGTTTTGCCGACAGGCTATTTTTTTCCAGTTCGGCTTTTTTCTTTTTGATTTTTTCAAGTCTTAGCAACAATGCAGCAATTATTAAAAGAAGGAACAAACTTGTACTTATAATTATATAAAGCAGGTTTCTGCGTTTTTGACGTTGAGCCTGAATTTTCCTTTCCAGTTCATCTTCCTTGAGTTTTGTGTTGAACTCATGCTGCATTTCCACCTGGGTAAGTTTTCGTACACTTTCTTCGTTGAAATTTGAATCAGAGTATTGTTTAAAGGTCTGAAAATAATCCAGTGCTGTTTCAAATTTTCGTTTGCTTTTGTAGTAGTTACTTAAATATTCGGAAGCAAGAGCAATTAACCTGTATTGATTTGTGTTTTTGGCAATTTTGTACCCTTCAATAAGGTTTGTAAAAGCTAATTCGTTTTCATCCAGGTTAAGGCAGGCAATACCAAGATTAATATATGTTTCCGCCAGGAAGAACGATTTGGATCCTGAGTGTATAATATCAAGCTCCTTTTGAATGTCAACACTTAGGGATAAATGTTGTTTTGCACTTTCATATTTTTTATTGTACAAATCGAGTAATCCGAGCTTAAGTTGTGAATGAGCCATACCTTCTATGCTGCCGAATTTCTCAAAAAGTTCATAACCCATCTGGTAATATGTTTCAGCGATATCATCCTGACCAAGCTGTATATATATTGAACCGATGTTTGTGGTAGTGCCGGCAATATTCATCGTATCTTTTTGATCCTTAAACAGCTCAAGTGCCCTGGAATATAGTGTTAATGCCCTTTCCGGATTATTTATGTTAAGATAAACAATGCCCAGATTATTGTACAGGTTTGGTAATTTATGAAGCTGGCCTGATTCTTCTGATATGGCAATACCTTTTAGGTAATGTTTCATTGCTTCGGCGTAATTATCTTTTTCAACATAGCGGTTTCCAATTGACAAATTAACAACAATCAGTTCTTTGGGGTTGTTGGAGTTAACAAGGTATTCTTTCGCCATATTGAAGAACTCTTCACCTGTTTCAATACTATCCCGAAGTATTTCATATTCACCAAGGTAGGAATAAATAAGCCCCAGATATTCATCGGCATTGGTATTTTTAGCAAGGGTCAGGGCATTGTTTGTTAACTCAATTGCCTTATTAACATCCGATAAACGGTATTGCTTACCAATCTTTAGATAGATTTCAATTTTGCGGTTGAAATCATGGGTATTTTCGAGAACATTAAAAAGACTGTCGGTTGAGGATTGGGAATATGATTTCATACAATTGATGAATATTATTGCAGTTATTATCAATAGTATTTTTAAACGGTTGTTCATTAGTTTATTCGTATTCTGAAATGCCTCCTCTGTCCGGAATTCTTACCCACAGGTGAATTATTGTTAACTACACCTTTGAATGAAGTCTTTCAAAAATAGTTATAATAATTCAATTAGGCTAAAAGTTAAACGAATGCAAAGCTATTTACTTTGTTGCCCGTGTCTGACGATTCAGTGTTGGAGTCAGATTTAGATACTTAGGTTCTTTAGATAATGTCTACAACAATAAAAAAGGGCTTAATGATAATAATCAGAAAGCCCTTCTACATATATGGAGGATTAAATTATTCTTCTTCCGCCTGAGATTCTTCGTAAGCTTTTAGTAATTGCTCCTGCACATCTGATGGTACCTGCTGATACTGGTCGAAGTTAGAAGTAAATGTACCACGTCCCGAAGTAATAGCACTAATTGAAGTAGCGTAACGTGTCATTTCAGCTGCAGGAACCTTGGCCCTGATAATCTGATTCCTTCCGGCAGCATCCATTCCCATGATTATACCTCTGCGACCTTGTAAGTCTGTCATAACTGCACCCATCATTTCTTCAGGTACGTTTATTTCAACGTCGTTGATTGGTTCCATAATTTTTGGACCAGCTGCTTTAAAAGCAGTACTGAATGCATGACGTCCGGCAAGTTTAAATGATATCTCATTAGAATCTACAGGGTGCATCTTACCATCATAAATATAAACAACTATATCACGTGCATAAGATCCTGTCAGTGGTCCCTCGTTCATTCTTTCCATTATACCTTTTAAGATAGCCGGTAAGAAACGTGCATCAATTGCACCACCAACAATACAGTTGTTGAATATAAGTTTACCACCCCATGGCATATCATGTACATCCGTTCCTCTCACCGGTATATCAGTAGGATCTTTGTAACCTTCAACATAAGGCATAATCCTTAAGTGAACTTCACCAAACTGACCTGAACCACCAGATTGCTTCTTATGACGATAGTCGGCATTGGCAGTTTTGGTAATTGTTTCGCGATAAGGTATTTTTGGAGATATGGTTTCAACATCAATTTTGTGAACATTCTGCAGATACCATTTGATAGTGTTTAGATGAAACTCACCCTGTGTTTTTACCAGCATTTGTTTCAACTCCCTTGAGTACTCAACAAGAATAGTTGGATCAGTGCGGTGCATTTCATTTAATACGGTTCCAAGTTTTTCATCATCAGCACTGTTTACAGCACTCATGGCTACTGTGTAAATATCAACCGGAAGTGTAAGTGGTTCAAATCCTGCTTCTGCAACCTTAGGATCCATTAATGAATCACTTGTTCTAACATCTTTTAGTTTTATAGTTATTGCAATATCACCGGCTACAATACGATCAACTTTTTCACGGTTTTTTCCGTTTAAAACAAAAAACTGAGAAAGCCTTTCTTTATTTCCTGTTCTTGGATTAATAAGATCCATTCCTTCCGTTACAGCACCGCCGTAAACTTTAAAGAATGAAACCTCACCAAGATGTTGTTCGATTGATGTTTTGAAAATGAACAATGCTGTTGGATCTTCGGCATTACATTTAAATACTGTGCCATCAGTTGTTTTTCTTTCCGGCATTTCATCAGGAGATGGGCATGAATTCGTTATAAAGTCGAGAATTCTTGTTGCTCCAATACCATGTTTTGCTGATGAACACATAACAGGGAATATTGATCTGCTGATCAACCCAAGTCTTACCCCTTCTCTAATTTCATCAAGAGTAAGAGTATCGTTCTCAAAGTATTTCTCCATCAATGATTCATCACCTTCTGCAGCATTTTCAACAAGCGCCAGATGTAATTCTTCAGCTTTATCTTTTTCAGCGTCAGGGATATCTGAAATTTCAGGTTCGCCGCCTTCTTCTTTGAATTTCAATTGTTTCATAAGGATCAGGTCGATCACTGTATTAAATCCTTCTCCTGAGTTTACAGGATACTGAACTACAGTTACTTTTTCACCAAAATAATCTTTTAAAGCTGTAATGGTTTCGTTGAAATTAGCACCATGATGATCAAGCTGATTTACAGAAAATATTACCGGACATCCTGCTAACTCAGTTTGTTTCCATGCTGTTTCGGTTGTTGCTTCAACACCACTCTGACCATTTACCATAAACAGAGCTGTATCACATACATTTAATGCTGCTGCTGATTCACCTACGTAATCTGAGAATCCTGGTACATCAACGATATTTATTTTTTTATTATTGTAGATTGTATATAACAATGAAGAATGTACAGAGTGCTGACGATCTAACTCTATTGGTCTGTAATCGGACACAGTATTCCTGTCATCTACACTTCCTCTTCTGTTAATAATTTTACCTTCAAAAACCATAGCTTCGGCCATAGTGGTTTTTCCTGATTTCGCAGCACCAATCAGCGCGATATTTCTAATGTCTTTAGTGTCGTAAACCTTCATTATTCAGTTATTTTTACGATTGAAATAATAATTTTGTATCTTAAAGTAAGCCACAGTGCCAATTTAAAAAATGCTGTTGTATTGTAAAATTCGTATTACTAGCTAGTTAGCACATTCTAAATTTAGGAGCGCAAATGTAACAAAATAAATTTAACATGAGTAGTATTATCCATTATTTATAAGAGGTCTAATGAACAAATTATATTATGAGCATTAACAAGTTAGTACAAAACCGCTGACCAAACCTCAAAAAAGGGATTAGTGTTTGTTAGTTTTTAATTTTTTCTTTTATCAGAACCCAGTTATCCTCAGATATCTTAGCGCCCATATTTTGTATCACGGTAGATGCAAGCAGAGTGCCAATTTCACCTGATTTTTTGAAATCGTAATCATTTACAAGACCATATAAAAATCCTGCAGCATACAGATCTCCTGCTCCTGTTGTATCAATTGGATCTATTTCTTTAACCCTGACTGTAACAATATTTTCACCTTGTTTGATCATGGATCCTTTTCGTCCGGTTTTTACTATGGCAATATCACATACTTTTGATATTTCGTTTAAAGCTTCTTCCGGTTCCAGACCGGTGAATGATTTTGCTTCTTCTTCATTTGCAAATACGATATCAACATACCTGTTAACCATCTCTTTCAGAAAATCAAGATTGTCTTCCACAACATTGTAGCTTGCCAGGTCAATAGAAACCTTAAGTCCGTTTCTTTTTGCTGTTTTCAGGATAGCCTCAAGAAGTTCATGATTCTGCACAAGGTAACCTTCTACATGCAGAATTCCATACTCTGAAAACTGTTTATCACTTATGTTGTTTGCACAGAGTTCAATTGCTGCTCCCAGAAATGTACCAAATGTACGTTCGCCATCTTTACTTATCATGGTATTGGCAATCCCTGAGGGAGAATCGCTCATAATTAAGTATGGAATAATCTTGTTTTTTTTCAGGTCATTATGAAAGAAGTCACCTGTGGGATCTTTTCCGATCGTACCAATGAATGCAGTGTCGACACCAAGTTTTGCTAAACCATGTATAGTATTGGCTGCTGAGCCTCCTGACGCCATCTGCTTTTCAAGATCTTTGCAATGCTCCTGTATCAGGTTTGATTTCACTGCATCAACAAGTTGCATGCTTCCTTTTGGTAACTCTAATGTATCCAGAAGGTTATCGTTTTCAAGTTTAGTAAGTACATCTACCAGTGCATTACCAATTCCTATTATTTTTGTCATGTAAAATTTTTTGGCAAAAATAGAAATTATTTGAGGATAACCTTTGCTAATGTGGTACCCTTAGGGGTAGTAATGTTAAGAAAATAAAATCCAGGTTTGGTTTCTGCTATATCGATGGTAACAGTACAATCTTCATTGCATGATATTTTAGTCTTTTCAAACACAGTTTGATTGTGAATATTTATGACAGAGATATCAATATCATTTTCTGATGTGCTGAAGCTGACGGTGAAATATCCTTCATTTGGATTTGGATAGATATTGATATCTTTTATAATTTGTTCATTAACCCCATCGGGGCCTTCGAAAGTTATAAATACGCTGCCACGTGTTGAACATCCATGAATTACACCCATAACAGCGTACTCATACGAGCCGGCAGGTTTATCTGATCCAATTACAGTGATGGTTTGTGTGGTTTCACCAGTGGTCCAGAAATAACTATCAAATCCTGATCCTGCGTCAAGGGTTTTACTTTCATTGATCTGTAGTGTGAAATCATTGCCCAGATCAATCATACCATCGTTTCCGTAAACAATTGTAACTGCTGTATCCCGACCTGTACAACCTTCTGAATTTGTATATGAATAAACAATTTCATGTTCACCAGGTCCTGCACTTTGTGGATGGAAATCATCACCTACCATTCCGTTTCCGGTAAAATCACCATCCGGAGGGGAACCTGTGAGGGTTACCGAGGCATCATTTTCACAGAAAACAGGGAAAAGACCTGTAAAGCTTACTTCAGGTGCAGGTTTATTATAGAATTCAACTGTATCGGTTGATGTACATCCATTATCAGTTGTGCCGGTAAGCCATATCGTGGTAGTATCTGTTATCACAAATGAATAAGCTGTTGTGGTATCACCACCGGGCTCCCACAGGTAAGTGCTTGCTCCTGATGCTGTTAATTTTACAGCTTCATATGTGCAATAAACATTAGTATCATAGTTAATCATTGTCATTGCAGAATCGTGAACGAGCACGGTAATTGTATCCCTTGCATAACATAATGAATCGTCAAAAGCTGTTAATGCAATATAGGCAGTACTGTCAACAGGTTTAACTATAATTGCTGAGTCACGTGAAATAGTATCCTCTCCAACAATCCATAAATAGTGTGTTCCTCCCAAAACGGACAGCTCTACCGAGTCACCAGGACAGATTGTGGTATCACTTCCTGCAGTTATTTCCGGGAACGGAAGCACTGACAGATAAACACTGTCATATGCGGTACATTCATTTGTGGCTACAACTCCTACATATATGTTTGCAGAATCTTCTACATTTGTTAACGTGTATGTATTTGTTTGAGTTACAGAATCATTTCCATTGTATAACCATAAATAAAGTTCTACATCAGAACTCGAAACAACAGATAGGTCTACATCATTACCAAAACAGGCAAGTATTGAATCAGCCTCAAAATCAACAGTTGGTGCTGTTTTTACATTAACGGTAATGCTGTCTTCAGCGGTTGCTCCCAGGTTGCTTTCTACCCATAGTGTGTACATGGTAGTATCAACAGGGCATACTTCAATTGCCTGTAAAGTATCGTACAGAGTGTCAGCTACAAACCAGTTATATATTTCCATGTCAGGAGGTCCTGAAATTGTTAAACAATCATTTTGACAAATAGTAGTATCAGGTCCCAGATCGATTGAAAGGAAATTAATATTTACTATTATACTGTCTTCTGCCGGGCAACCAAAAGTGTTTGTTGCTATATGATTATACTGGGTAGTATCAAGAGGACAGGTATAAATATTCTGAATGGTATCAACAAGGGAGTCTCCAATATACCATTCGTAAGTATAATCTCCAACAGCACCAAAAAGTTCAATACAATCAAGATAATTTATAGTAGTATCGGCTGGCTGAAGATCTATCTCACATTCACAAAATCCTTCATCATAATCAATGTTTGGTATATCGCAGAGAACTTTACGTAATGAGTCTTTGTGTTCACCGTTTTCCAGGGTGATAACATAATCCATGGCAATCCAGCAATCAAATCGGTTTAGTGTATTTGTTGCAATAGTAACCATTGAATCAGCCAGTTGCTCAGGTGAAATCACTGTATGTCCGTCCCAATTCACGTTAATTAGTGCATCTGTACTACCAATTCCGTTGAATGTATAATCATCGGTACCGTCAACAACAATATTGTTTATCACAGCATCACTGTTTATTACTATTGAAGAAGAATAATATAACAGATTGTCCGGAATATTTCCGCTAAATGTAATAAGAAGAGTTGTACCATTTATTACATGATTTATGGTAGTGGCATCTCTTACATGCAAATAGTTGAGTATCTCTTCATCGCTGGTCATGAGAATATTGTCTAAACCATTTGAACCATAGGTATTTGCAATTGTATTAAAGTCATTAACAAAATCATTGAACAGATAATTTTCCACAAGAGAATGGGTAAATATCGGGCACCAGTAATTTGCACCGTTCACGCTTGAATCTGCCAGGCCTGTAACAAAACTACTTACAAGGAGATTTTCTGCTATTCTGCGGTTGATACTATATTGCTGTGTCCAGTCGATGGCAGGATTATTTACATCACCACCGTTATTGCCAATGGGGAATAAACTACTCTGATTTAAAGCGGCTATATATCCTTTATTAAATGCAGGTGATGTCCAGTTGGTGTTTCCGTTTGGATTAACAAAAACATGAGGTATAACACCACCATCTGTTACATCATACAAACTACGGCGTATATAGCTTTTATTCCGGCTAATGGAATAATCAATAAAACTTGGATCAGGGTTTTCATTGCTGTTTACACCATGGTTAAGTATGCCCCAATCATGATCATAAATAGTATCCATTTGAGCCCATGATAATTGTCCGTTTGAATTATCAATATGTATATCGGGTCCGTTTAAGTTATCGCCTGCAAAGATATAAACTGAAGAACTCATTTTAAAGCTGTGATAATTACCACACCCATCAGTGTATGAATATCCAACATAAGGGGTACCATTTACTTCTCCGCCTTCAAATACAGGGAAACCGTGTGTGTATAGTGACAGGTCAGCATCATCAATCTGCATACTTAAGGCAAAATCTTTATTGTATTTTAACGGAGCTTTTTCAACAGAAAGGGTTGTAGGTGCCTGGTCGAATGTAACCATTATCCAGTTAACACCTACCGGATTTGAGCCCTGCTGAGCCTTACTTTGTATTGCAATGCTTATTACAAGGCAAAGTGTTAGAGCAGTATGTGTTATTAACCTGTACATTATCTACTTTTATAGTTAAAATCCTGAACTTCAGGATAGTTTAATGTTCCTGATCTTCTTCCTTTTCTTCTCTTATTAGAATAATCCTTTGATTCGAAGTAGTTTTTGTCATTAAATTTGAATCTGTAACCGATTGTAATTTCATGTGACCCGCCTGATCCTTTATATATTCCTCCAAGACCTATTTCGTATGAATAATTAAATACAAATCCATTGTAAATATGTCCGCCAATATTTATGGCCAGAGCACCTCCGTTTCGGTAAAGCATTCCTCCCCAAAATCTTCCCTGGTAAATTGCCATGGCTGAAAATTCAACTGTCCCGGGTTGATTTGCTGTTTTCCGGAACACACCATATGTCTGAAGTTTCCATTCTTCATCCAAATCGAACATATATGAGGCATGCAGTTGAAATTGTCGTTGTACTTTGTATTTGAATGATGAATTCTCTTCATACTCATCGTTAAAACCAAACAGGGTAGGGATACTGAAACCAAGATTTAATTTTCTCCAGTTATAGTTCATTCCAAAACCTGCATTAACTGCTGAACTATTTAATTTGTCGGCATTTTGAATGATTGGATCGTTTGGATCGATACCAATTCCGTTACCTGTTTTTACTGAAGCCTGATAGAATGTAGTCCATATACCGAAATACAGAAACTGATCGTTTTCTACCTGTAATTTATATGTCCAGCTCAGGTTTGCTTTTAACAATGATAGTATATCTGTTTTATCAATTACAATTTCACCACCAACCCACATTTTTTCCTTATAGGCATTACCATGTCCTGTTACACTAAAAGTTCGTGGATTACCATCAATTTTTGCCCAGTCGTTCCTGTAATTCAAAAAAGCTTCGGAATAACCCGTGTAACCGGCAAATGTTGGCGATAGAGCGTACGGGTTCACCAGGTATTGATTACTAACGGGTAACTGTTGTGCATACGAAATTTTGAACCCTGTAAGGATTACAAATGTTATCATGTATTTCAACAACTTATCCATAAAGCTATCTGATAATTGTGATTGCACCTTTAAAACTTTCTCCGTCAGAATCTTCGATTATATAATAATAAGTAGTCTGAGGGAGTGGGTTTCCGTTATATTTCCCATCCCAGTCGTTTTGGTAGTTATTAGCCTCATATACCTTCCTTCCACTCCTGTTGTATACATTTACCGAAAATGGTGCTGTAATTTGAGGGTCATTAACTATCCAGTAATCATTAAAGCCATCACCATTAGGTGTAAACAGGTTCATTATTTCATCTCCTGATGGTTGTGGTGATCCACCCCATGATGTATAAAAGTTCTGTTTGGCTTCACATTCACTTTTATAAACATTTACAAAGAAAGTTCCTTCTTCTGCAATGGTTACTGATTCGGCTCTGCTGTCATCGAACCATATAACAGAATCATAACTTTCGAAATCAGAAATTGTAATTGTTGTGGTTTGACCCTGGTAGAAATACACAGTATCGTAGTTGTTTACCACACTGTCATTAGCGGTTCTGAGTTCAATTGCCGGTGAGTTGATTATGTCAACTGCCTTCTGGGTTGAGTCTTTACATCCGGCAGATGACCAGACAATTAGCATTGCTTCATAATTTCCCGGTTCTTCGTAGTAATTACTTGTGTTTTGAAAGTCGTCAGTTTTACCATCGCCAAAACGCCAGAACCAGGTATCAATAACTCCAACTTCAACAGTTGATTCATCATAAAACAGTGTTGTTGAACCATGACATACATTTTCAAATGAAAAATCAACAAAGGGCTGGTCACCAACAGGAACAGGATTATAGATTACATCCATGGGACTGTTTTTGAAATAAACCCTCATTCCAACCAGGTGATCACCACTTGAAGTAAACATATATTCAACAGTATCGCCAACAGCATCATCAAATTGCGTGTCGCCGTTTAAATCCCACAACACATTGGTAACAGTATCGTTAACCATTGAAGTATTCATAAGGGTTGTTACATTTCCAAAACAAACACTGTCGTAGGTAAATTCGATAAGATTTCCAACAATAACCTCAAATTCAAGCTCATCAACTACAACTTCCGAAGCAATAACCTGCAGGGTATATGTTGTAGTAATGTCAGGATCAACAATTATGTAATTATTGGTTGAACCGGTACTCCACAGAGAAGTTGCACCTTCTTCAAGTTCTACCCACAAACTATCCGGTTCTCCGGTAACATGATGAATCGTCAGAGGAGAATGGTCAATGACGTATGAATCGGTAACAACAACAATGATTGTGTCAGATACTGTATTTCCATACTTTGTTTCACATTCAACCCAGTATTTAGTATCTATAGTCGGGTTAACCGTAATAGAGCTAGTAGTATGCCCGGTACTCCAGCTATAGCTGTTCATGAATCCTGTTGCCGTGAGTGTTGCAGACTCACCGGATGATATTACGGAATCCCCGGTGATAAGTACAAAATCAGGATAACCGCTGGTACAAAAATCCTCATCAAAATCAACTCCTCCGATGTCACACAGCTGATTTACCAGACTTTCTTTAAAATCAGCATATTCCAATACATACACATAATCCATGGCAATAAGAGCATCATATTCTGTTTGTGTACTTGTTGCTATTGCTGTATAATCGCTTGCAAGGGTTTCAGGAGATGGGATTACTTTTCCGTCCCAGGTAAAATTAATCAGAGCATTAAGATTTCCGAGGTCTGAAACAGAGAATTTTTCAGTTCCATTGACTACGATGTCAGTAATATTCACATCTGAATTAACAACAAGTGAGAGGTCATAATACAGAAGGTTGTCAGGAGCGTTACCACTAAAAGTAATGGTGAGCGTATTATCTGATATGTTCTGGTTTACAGTTGTTCCATCTCTGAGTATAAGATAGTCCAGGATTTCTTCATCTGTCGTCATCAGTATTTCATCGGTACCATTTGCACCATATGTATCAGCAATGTAGCTGAAGTCGGTGTTAAACTTTGAAAATCCGTAGTCGTTAGGTATGGAATGTGTAAAAATCGGTGCCCAGAAGTTTGCACCATCAATACTTTGTTCTGCCAGATCATCAACCAATCCTTTAACACTTATTGATTCTGCAATTAATCTATATAAATTAAACCTTTCTGCAGCCCAGTCGAGACCTGGTTCATTAACATTACCTCCTTTATCACCAAGAGGCCCGGTATTATTCTGGTTTAACGCACACAGGTTACCCAGTTCAAGTGCGGGTTCGGTCCAGCCACCGGCTCCGTTAGGATTTACAAAAACACTTGTAATAACCCCACCGGGTGTTGCATTGTACATTTGTCTTCTGCAGTAACTTTTATTTCTGGCGATGGAATAATCCATAAAATCGGGAATGATGTCAGCATTGCTGTTTACACCGTGGTTACCAATTCCCCAGCCATTTTCAAAAAGAGTATGAAGCTCAGTCCACGTAATTACATCTGTTGACGGATCATTATGCAGATCAAGTCCGGTAGCTCCGTTACCTGCGAACATATAGATTGCAGAGGTCATTTTGAATGAATGGCTGTTTTCACATCCGTCAGTATAATTTAATCCTGGGTAAACAGTACCATCAACGGTTCCACCTTCAAAAACCGGGAATCCGTAGTCGATAATTGAGCTGTTTCCATCATCAATCTGCATACTGAGTGCAAATCGTTTATTGTATTTAAGAGGAGCAAGTGTTGCTGTGTAGTCAGTGGGAGCGCTCTCAAAAGTAATTTCAATGGATATATTTTCGAGACTTTGGGCATATATATTGCCTGATAGTAAGAATGTACATACCAACACTATGAGTGTTGCAAAGAAAACTTTATAACCCGAAAAAAATGACATTAACAAATAAGTTATTACTGATTGTTTAATCATAGCATAACTGGTAAAATTAAACGAAATAGCTGTTTTTACGGGGTTAAAGAATAATTAGTTTTTCACAATTTGTTAAAAAGAATGTGGTTGAGAAGTTTCAAAAACAGTGGAGGAATTTTAGAAAAGCAAAATTGAAATATTTTTTTGAAAAAATATTTGCAGAATAATAATATTAATTATCTTTGCGCCCTGTTTTTAAGGAAACATTCCTCCTTAGCTCAGCTGGTTAGAGCATCTGACTGTTAATCAGAGGGTCCTTGGTTCGAGTCCAAGAGGGGGAGCGAAGAAGCGATCATGGTTTGTGGTCGCTTTTTTTTCAAGTTGGCTAAGATAAGCAAAATGTATTTTTCTTAACACATTATAATTCACTTGTTTCTCTTCTCTCAATTAAGCCGATTGCCTTAATAGCAAGCTTTTTAAGCCTTTGGTCAGATTCATGGTTTATTCTCTCATATAAATAGTCTAAATCATATTTTCTTCCTACTTGACTTAACTTGGCAAAACCATTAAATCTATCAGTTTCAAGCAAAGAATGAATCTCAGATACTCCTTGTTTTCTGGCTAATATAGTTTTAAAATCTGGCTTCTCCAAAGTACATGCTAAATAAGTGAACAAATCAAATAAACACTCAACACTTATTTTTATGTAGCTTTCATTACTCATGAGACTTCGCTCGATTACTTTAATTTTATTTATTGAATCAAGAAAGTCTTGACCTTGATTATTTATTTGTTCTAATGCTGTTTTACTCAACCTATCAATTTCGTTTATCTTTTCTTTTGAGTCTTTGTTGAACTCCCGAATTGTATTAATACTATTCGTATTAAAAGAACTAATTTGTTTTTTGGATTCATATATCTGAGTATCTGCCTTCTGTACAATACTGTTTATTTTATTTAGCTTTTTTTCTGCCTCTATTATCTTTTCATTAGCTTCTCTCACTTTGACAAAACTTTGATATGTGGATATACCTAGAAAAATAGTTAAAATAAATACCATAAGTGTTATCCAAATTGGCAAGTATTCAACAGGAATAGGTTGTAGCGGCTCTTTAACTTCAACCAATTGCTGTTCTAGTTCCCAAATTCTCTTTTTAAGTAATAGTGTAATTGAATCATTTTTTGACAAGTTAAGTTTATTGTTCTTACTTTCTTGTTTGTAATTGCTATCCCTAATCTCAAGTAGTTTAAGTCTCTTTTCTAAATTTTGCAAATACTTTGTTTCATCTTGTTTTGGATAAGCAATACAATTGGATATTATAAATATAAAGATTACAGGTAAAAATAATATTGTTCTAATCATCTACTAAGATTTTGTTTATTTCTTTAGCAATATTTCTTATTATCATAGGTTTGACAAAAGTTTTTGTCAATGGATCTTCTAAATGGACATCTCTTCTCATTGTAAGTATAATGATTGGGATATTTGGTAAATTGTTACGAATTTTAGCATGTAAAATTATACCAGTATTCATTCCCAAATCTGCTTTAGCCTTATCATGAGTGCTCCAATCCTTGGGAATGGGCATCATAATATCTAATACAATAATATCTACATCATTTTCCATTAGGAAATTAAGAACTAGGGAAGCATCCCACATCCATGTAACATGAAAGTTATGTTCTTCTTCTAATTCTTCTTTATAGATCGGATAGGTTTTTTTATCATCATCAACTAATAAGATATGTTTCATGTTGCTTTAGTTTTTTTTGGTAAAATTATTGAAATTATAGTAGGGTTATTAGTTTCCTTTACAAAACAATCACCTTTATGTTTCCTCATTATTTTCCTAGATAAATATAACCCAATTCCCATACCTGAAGGTTTCGTTTCTGATGAATTACTACCCCTTTTATATTGTTTGAATATCATCTCTTTCTCTGTTCTGTCAATACCTATTCCAATATTAACGAATTCAAATTCATGATATAATTTTGGCATATTATTATCTAGATTATACCAGTTTGTTTTATAATATACCTCAATAGTTGTGCCGGGATGCGAATAATTAATTGCATTACGTAAGAGATTGATAAACACCTGTTCAATGCCATACTTGTCAATTAATAGTTTCTCCGAAAGATGACTAACATTTGTTCTAATTGACAGTTGGTTCTCTGCATGTGCAGTCATTTCTAAAAGTCGAACTGCTCTAATTAAAATAGGATTTACAAACTCTTCATTGAAATGTAAGTTAATATTCTCTAAACTATCCTCTACATTTCTAATAATACCACTTTGCAATTCAAGAGAATTAAAAATAAGTTCACTATATTCAGAACAAAGCTTATTCTGATATTTACTTCTTTTTATGCTATTTATATGTGCCTCTGTCCTAGCAAGCATTTCAAATATAGGGCTTTTAGTCTCATGAATAAGGTGTTTCACAAAATTGTCTTTATCCATATCAAGCATTGCATTCTCAATAAGTGTGTATGCAAGTGATGAAATGAATTCAACAGTTTCCAGATCAAAATCCCAGAAGGTATGAATTAGTGAGTGATTTGTTGATTTGAGACCAATATATCTAATAACTCCTATTGATCTGTTGTTTTTGTCTTTTATCGGAACGATTAAATATACATAATCATTTATATCGTATCCCTCGATTATTTCTAAATACTTATCTGAATAAGATGATAACTGGCTTCGATCATAAACAATGTATATATTTGAATATAGATATGAATTAACAGTGACACTATCCTGATTTTCCAGCCCATAATGCACTCTGGCTATATCGACGGAAGGGTCTAAAAGATTTATATTTTTTCCGTTGTACCTTGCATTAACAGTATTTGTTGCATACAATTCAAGATTATCATTGCTTTTGTTATGGATAAATATTGAACAAACTTCAGCATTTAGAGCTTTTGAAAGCAGGTTTGTTATTTGATTGATATTTTCTGAGTAATTAATGTCTTGGAGCTCATTCAATCCTGTTCCAAGGGTCGTAATTTGCGTATATTTTTTTTCCGTTATGATACTGTTTATTACTAATGAAATCTGTTCAGATAGAAAAGACAATCTATTTAATGTATTTGGACTAGGATAGTCTATAATCTGTAAATTAAATAATCCTATCAAAGTAGTCCAATAAGTTTTTTGATAATCATTAGGTTTTTTAGAGTTTTTATAATAATCTTTTTTAATCGGAACAAGTAGATTGTAAGTTGTTTTTTTAAATAGACTATCTAAACCAAACTTCTTATAAAAGGTTCGATCTTGACCAAGTTTATCTATAATGATTTCATTTGGAAAATCGTATGTTGATTGATCAGAGAAGATGTAGTCTTTATTTAACCTGAGTTGCTTTTTTTCGTGATCATAATACCTTTCAAGTTCAGAATATAAAGGGATCTTGGTTTTATCAATGAATTTATCATTAAGAACTAAGATTATGTCTCTAGAGTTATCATCATGTTTCCCATTAATTATAGGAACCCTAAAAGAAATGATAGGTGCATTAAAAACCTTGTTAAAATGAATAAATGTTTTTTGAATTAATGAGCCAATACTTTTGTTTGGATCATTTTTGATATCAGAAACGAATTTCTCATCCTGATTTCTTTGGCTAGTGATTTTTTTTGTTTCTAAAATCTCAAAAATATTTGCAATTATTTTACTAAGGTTTAATATTTTTTCTAGTTCGGATGCAGAACATGTGCTATTAAAAATATAAATGTAACCAATACTTATGGTTTCATTTTTGATCTTGTTGATTGAGAATAAGTTAATTCTATTTATCTTAAGGATCTTTCTATATGCTTTTAGGTATTTATTTTCAATTAGGTTTATTGTATTGGACTTATATTCAACCTTCTCAGTATTTTTACTTAGAAATTCTCCAATAATACTGCTATGATATGGAATTCGCATAATACTGCTAAGAGCAACCCTGCTTTCTTCACTTAAATTCCCCTTGTAATACCAGACCAAGTCATTAATGAATTTCTCCCCCTCCAGATTCTCAATAATTCCAATAGCTGCAAACTCTGCATCAAAAAATTTACAAACTTTTTCATTTATAGTCTTTAATTCAGTACGAATTGAGAATTTTTCATCAGTATATATTTTTTCTTTTAGGCTTGTTGTTTTATTTACAATCTTATTCCAGCTCTCCATTCTATGTTTAACATATTCTAATTCTATCAATCTTTCATATCGACTTTTAGCTTCAATCCTTTCTTTATCTATTTTCTTTTTTCTATTATTCCATAGATAATATAATAATACAATAAGAACAATACCTGAAATTGCTATAATCGTGATTAATTTCACTTTATAAAGATCTTCACTAATATACTTTTTATCCTTATTGGCTTTAATCATTGAATAGTAGATTTTGTCAGAATTTTGTTTAATCTTATTACTTAATATCTCAATGTTTCTTGTTACATCTATAAAAGCTGAAGTTTCGTTTCGGATACCATAATAGAGCTGAAGTACTTTTAAAGTTTTTAATAGGTATTCGTAGGATAATACTTTTTGTGCTTTTGCAAAGGAAGAATCGTTGAAGGAGTGTGCAAGAAAATTATAGTTTTCTTTTGAATTAGTTGATTGAGATTTATCAATGTAGTAACAAAGTGCTTTTGATGCATATATGTATATTGAATCTTGAAAATTTGTATTCACATTGTTGGTTCTTTTCTTATTTATTATTATCTTTTCATAGAAATATTTTGCAATGTTATGATTGGCACCTGCTATTTGAAAAGGGTCTCCATATTTCTTAAAAAACTTAAGAGCTAGCTTTAAGAACCCCAACTTTTTGCAATTCACAGTATCATTAATGATGTCCATAGTTATCATCTTAATAGATTTAGTTCGAGGATTAGAGCCAAGGATACTGTCA
Organism: Bacteroidales bacterium; assembly: GCA_028277395.1. Taxonomy (GTDB): domain Bacteria; phylum Bacteroidota; class Bacteroidia; order Bacteroidales; family F082. Next base: position 53,883 of record JANQGJ010000100.1, read on the forward strand.
ATCTTATTAATAGCTTCATTAGAATAGAAAATGCTATCATAGTAAATTCCAAATAATTCAAAAAGGTTTCCAACTGTGTAGTAGTCAACAGAATCAGAGTAATATAAACATTTTTCTAGACTTGTTTCTTTGAACTTATTATAATAGGACTTTTGGTTTGACAACTCTGGTTTACTAAGGTTTTGATAAAGAAAATAATATGTGTGAAACAATAATTCGTTTGATGTTTCCTTACTAAAATTTGACTCGAGAATTTCTGTATACTGTATTAATTTTTCTACTTCAATATTCTCATTCACTAAATAGTAAAAGGATACAGTACCAATTCCAACTTCATTAATAATAGCACCATGTAGTAGTAATTCATTATTTAGAAAGTCATCATCATCAAAAGTTGCGTAATAATTTCTGGCAGAGTCAAATGTAGTAAAAGCTTCATTTATAAAACCAAACCGTTGTTCAATGAATCCTTTACAAGTTAAGTTTAGATAATAATATAAATCTTTGTTTTTAGAATAAATCACTTTATTAATATAAAGGTTCGCAGAGTCATAGTTTGATTGGTAGAAGTAATTATAAGCTTTTGATGTGAAACTAAGGATAGAATCATACTTTACAATACTATCAGCTACTTCAATCCCATAATTGGTATTATAGTACCTTGAATTGAAGGATTTAAAAAAAGTATTCATATTTGCTATTAGCGAAGTAGGAGATAATACACCAATGCTAATAAATGCAACTACTAAAATTAGTCTTGAATTCTTGTGCATATACTTCTTATTGTGAGAAACTGTAGTTGATTCATATAGGATCATGTTAACATTCAGGATTATTTTTAATTGAAATAGTAAAACAGTACATACTTTTATTTTTCCATATTTGAGTGTTTCTAAAAGTCAATTGAGATTAGACAAGAAAATAAAATGCAGGATAATTAATCTGGCTATGTGCATTCGTACTTCTTAATCTATCATAACTCTATTTTAGTTTTACTTTTGATAAAGATTTTTATTCTTTTTTAATAATTAAACCAATTTAGGTAAACAACTTAAAAAACCTGCCTCCAAAATAACCACTAATTCAATGCAAGTCAATAGGTTAACAGAACTTTTTTTACCTAATGGAAAGGGTAGGTTTTTTTGAGGTGAAATTTTGTATATGGCTGCAAAAGAGGCGGTTGGCGATTTTGGGCCTTGCAAAAGTTTTGAAGAAGGATTTCTGGTATTTCGCCAGATTTTGGTGAAATTCTTGTACAATTGAGGGTTTTTTAGTCAAAAGTCAAAAGTCAAAAGTCGAAAGCTTGCCTGCATTTGGCTGGTTGAAAGGAGTCTTTATTAACTTCTTTTACTGTTTGACCAAATATTGACCTTTTTCAAAGCAGGATACACCCATACACTTAAAACCTTCTGAACAATGTAGTTTCTTTTAGAGCTTATGTTTTTGATTTCGCAACAGATGACCTAATTGGTCAACCCATATCAGAGAATGACAAATGATAGCAAACTTCTGACTCCCGACTTCGGACTTCCAACCTGCCAAAGGCAGACAAGCTTCCGACTTCGGTCTCCCGACTCCCAGCTCATTTAGAACCATTTTAATCTATTCACTACTTTAAAATTTTACTTTTGTATATCAAAACTAAAAATTATGTTACGTAATATTACAGTTATATTATTGGTAATCACTGCGTTTTTTGCTACTTCGTGTTGCAATGAAACGGCAGTTGAAAAAAAGGAAAACAATATGACAATTGATAATGGTATTATTGGTTCTACGGTAGAAGCTGTTAAAAAAGCTCATCCCGATTCTGATACAGAACTTTTGACAAAAGGAGTAGATCAGGTGGCCAGATTATGGACCGCAAAGGATGGTTCTACAGATGATTTTGTAAGTTTTTGCGAAGAAAATTATGTATCCGATCCTGAGGAGAGAAGATTTCTTTTCGATCGTTTAGACCGCCATTATGAAGTGCTTTGGGGTAACCTGTTAAAACTTCAGATTGAACTTAATGAACCAAATCATATGGATATTGGCGAACTTCATAAAGTGGATATGCTTTTCGCTGCCTATAATCCTCATGCACATCTTACTGAAGATCTTTTTGCTTCAAAAATTGCCTTTATTACAGCATTGAATTTCCCTGAGCTAAGTCTTGATGAAAAGAATAAACTTGGAGGAAGCTGGGATAGCCTTGATTGGGCTTATGCAAGAATGGGTGATGTTTTCACATCCCGCCTGCCTGCCTGCCTTCTGCAAAAAAGATCAGAAGCAGCTACAAATTCCGATGCTTATATTTCAGAATATAATATCCTGATGGGACATGTATTGGGGAAAGATGGAAAGACTCATTTTCCTGTGGATATGAAACTCATCACTCACTGGAATCTTCGTGATGAACTGAAATCCAACTATACAAACGAAGACGGACAGGAAAGACAGGAAATGATCTATAAAGTAATGCAAAGAATTATCGATCAGAGTATTCCTGATGTGGTAATAAATTCACATGATTATGAGTGGGATGTGTATAATAACAAGGTTTATCAGGATGGTAAGGAAATTGAAGCCAAACCTGAGCCTGATACACGTTATCAGCAGTTGCTGAATAATTTCATTACAACCAAGGCTCTGGATCCTTATTACCCTGCATATCCGACATACATTGAACGTCGATTTTCAGGAAATATGGAAATTCCTAAGGAGGAAGTGGAGGCCATTTTTGTGGAACTCGTTTCTTCGGATGAAGTAAGAGAATTGGGCAAATTAATTAAATTGAAACTAGGCAGAGACTTGCGGCCATATGATATCTGGTACAATGGTTTTAAGGCACAAAGTTCATTGAACGAATCCGAACTTAATAAAATCACACAGGAGAAATATCCTGATCCTGCTGCTTTTGAAGCTGATATGGCAAGAATGCTCAAAGATCTTCAGTTTGATGATGATCAGGCAGCATTCCTGGCTTCAAAAATTCGTGTTGATGGCAGCCGTGGCGCAGGCCATGCATGGGGAGCAGAAATGAAATCTGAAAAAGCCAGGTTAAGAACCAGAATAGGTGACGATGGTATGAATTACAAAGGTTATAATATCGCTGTTCATGAGTTTGGGCATAATGTGGAGCAAACAATCACTCTTCATGATGTGGATTATTATATTCTGAATGGCGTGCCAAATACTGCTTTTACAGAGGCACTTGCTTTTATTTTCCAGAAACGTGATTTAGGATTATTGGGACTTGAAGAGAAAAATGCAGCAAAACAGCATTATATGGCTCTGGCAAATCTCTGGAGTTGCTATGAAATTATGGGTGTTTCACTTGTAGATATGGCCGTTTGGGAATGGATGTATGCTAATCCTGATGCTACTGCCGGTGAACTTAAGGCTGCCGTAATCTCAATTGCCAAAGATGTTTGGAACAGGTATTACGCTGATGTATTTGGAAGTACAGATGAGCCAATCCTTGCCATTTATTCACATATGATTGATAATCCTCTGTATTTATCGGCATATCCCATCGGGCATTTAATTGATTTTCAGCTGGAGCAGGAAATTGAAGGAAAGAATTTTGCTTCGGAAATAAACAGAATATATTCTGTGGGCAGGCTAACACCGAAATGGTGGATGCAAAAAGCAGTAGGTAGCGACCTGTCATCAAAGCCATTACTTGAATCATCGAAAGAGGCATTAGCGTTTTTTGAGAAGTAGAGAAGCTATAAAATGGTAAATGGATAGTGTCATGTGGAAATGAACTTCACTCTGATGCGTTTCCTGCCCCTCTTCCTACTCTTAAGACATTATCTCTTGGTTTATCTCCTAGTTTATCTCCTAGTTTATCTCCTAGTTTATCTCCTTATAACTATTCTATTAATTTCCATTTACCAGTCTTACGGGAGCCTTCACGTATAAGCCTACCTTCATTTTGCATCTTAGTTAAATGATAATCTACACCTTTAGGAGTTATTCCTAATGAATCAGCAATAGCTTTTCTTGTTACTGATGGTTTATCTTTTATAAGTTTAATTATTTTTTCTTTTGTTGTTTCTTCAACAGAATATTCCTTTGTATTTCTATAAAATAATACTGTGAAAATTCCTTCTGTTTTAAATTCAGGTTTAGGTAATCCTGCTTTTTTCATGGCATCATTAATCCTGCTAATTCCAGAACCTATTTTTTCTACCATGTCAATACGTTCAAATAATCCAAAAACCAAGGGGTTACGACTGTGACTCTTAGTCCCGAATTCATCTGGTTTGATGGCACTTGTTAATCCACCAGGATTGCTTATTTCAACACGATCTTCAAAAACTTCAATTACTATTCTTGCTCCTTTATCATAATAATCCCTGTGCGAAAGGGCATTAATAACAGCTTCCTTAAAAGCGGTTTCAGGAACTTCCCAAAGTTCTTTTCTAGGGCCACTTCCTTCTATTTCATAGCGTATATTTAACTTCTCTTTTAGCCAATGCATTGCCTTGTAGTATTGTTTAAGCAATGCACCTCCAAAGATTTTATCATCAATTATTTGAGTCTTATTTGTTCCTTCAAAAGCAACACACCGAATCTCGGCAGAGTATATAAAACTTTCTGGTGTCTTAGCGAAGAAAAGGACACTTCCGTTTTTCATGTTACCATCAGGGAGAATTAATTGTAAATTCTTAATTATTTGCTCACGGCTAACTGTTTTTGATAATCCTGCATCATAACGAAATTCTTCAAAATATGACAGGTCAAGGTCACTTTCAATATTGAAACCTGTACATGGGGCTTCATCATAATAAATTCTATTGGATTGTTGGAAAAAATCCCTCATTTGCTCAACAGAAGTAAGCTTTTGCGTATTAGGGCCTTGCCTAACATATATTGCTCCGGATAAGACATAAGGTTTTTGTACTCCGGTATTAACTTCTATTACCCAAACTTTTTTGCCTTTAACATCTACAGAATAAAAATCCGTTAATAGGTGGGGATTGATATCATTTAATGAATTTTGAATTGCTGAACGTTTCGCATTATTGATTTCAGTACCATGAATAACATTATTATCACTTACCCCTATAAGTAATACACCTCCGGTAGAATTAGCAAAAGCACATACCTCTTCAGACAAATCCTTTACCTTGCCCGGTACCCTTATCTTAAATTCAGCATTATACCCTTCGCCTGATTGCACAATACTCTCAATATCAGATGACTTAAGTTTATTATTCATACGACATATTTAGTTTGTAAGAATATTACATTTGTTTACCTTTATATGTTTAAGTTGGTACAATGTCATGACAACCTCATTTATTCATACAACATTTCTTGTATTTTTTGCCACTGCCACATGGACATGGGTTGTTTCGTCCTATTTTTGGTTCAGTTCTTACAGGTATTAATGGTGGATCATAATAATCATTGTGATCGTGTTGTGAATCGTTCTCTTCATTATTATACCCAGCCCAACTTGAAGTTACCTCTTCATATCGTTCGGAAATTGAGAGAATCTCTTTTTTTTTGTTGTATTTATCAGGCTTTTCAAGAGCTTTTCTTACTTCCTGCCAGTCACCGCATGTACCTACTGATACTATTCCTTTTTCAAATAGCTTTTCTATATCGGGTAATAACTCAGAACCATTAATGTGTATAATGTTACAAATCAATAAGGCTGTTACATCACTGTCAATCACATTATCTTCGAGCCTGCTATTTAAAAAAAACTGTATTACATCTTTATACCATAGTATTGCGTCATCTCGCCTTTTCGGCTGGTGCAACGCAAGTTGTTCAACCATATCGGGGAAAGTTGTCCGTGCATAAGTATTGATACCGGGTTTAAACATAAATTGTTTACAGTCTTCCAGCCTATTAGCTGCAATCTTATATATAGGCTCCCAGATTAATGAAGTAAGAAAGTCACCTAGGTATAGTTCAAAATATTCATCGGATTGGCTTAATACATCAAATATACTCTCTAAACAACAGGATGCTTTAAGCTCTCCCATGAGGTAAATTGCATGAACCAGAAAATTCATCTTCTCCTCATCCCAAACATCTTCATCAACTAATTTGAAAAAATAGCCATAACGGTTTATACTGTCTTGTAGTACTAGTTTAAGGTCTTGAATTAATGTTTCCCGGGGGAGTGATAAAATTTTATTTATTTTTTCTTCTTCAATGTATAACCCATTATTATACAACCATTTTATTTCCTCATGTTTAAACTTAGGAGCTTTGCTGATGTTTAATATTTCCTGTTCTTTAGTTTCTACTGAAATCCTGGTTTTTTCTTCTTCTAAATATCTCTCATGGCCAGCTGTCATTCTTGCAATAAATAATTGCTGCATTGCAATTTCCGTATCGTCAGCATCTGGTGCCAGTTTTTGCATTATTTCGCAACGAACCTCTGCTTGTTCAATATCACCAATTGCCGTAAAATATAAAACAGCACACTTAAAAAATGAAATCACTTCATTCAGATGGAATGTATCCCGGTTTGGATAGAGTGCTTTTATTTCCATCGCTTCTCCAAGTATCTCAGGTATTTTGTAGTATTCCTTTTTCAGGTAGTACTCATTTGCCAGGTTTAACTTACCAAATAAGTAATCAGGGTGCTCTGAAATAATCCATCGATTTGTTTCATATAGTTTTTTGGTATTTCCCAATTGTCCGTACAAAACCGATAAATAGTTTTTAAGCTGCGGATTGTCTGGGTATTGTTCAATGGCATCCAGCATTTTACCAATGCTTGTTTTTTTACCTTCCAGGGCCAGGTTGTGGAAACGTTCAAGTTTAACCGATAGCTCCTGTGTAATGGCATTCTGTTCATCTAAAAAATCTGGATCGGTGGTTATATTATATCCTGTTACTATATTATTCATTATTACCACATTAAATACTTTGTTTATATTCTTGGTTATTTGAAATGATAGAAATACTTACTTATTCGATTTCAAATAACAAATCATAGATGAATAATATTTAAAACTCATAAGTAACGATTACTTATTGTAAAAATAATTAATTATCCTTCATTAAACAAAATAGTGGTAGTTTATAAAAACCAGCCTCCAAAATAATCACTAATTCAATGCAAGTCAATAGGTTAACATAACTTTTTTACCTAATGGAAAGGTTAGGTTTTTTTGAGGTGAAATTTTGTAAGTGCCAGAAATAGAGGCGGTTGAGGTTTTTTGACTTTGCAAATTTTTATTTGAGGCATTGCCTGGATTTCGTCAGGTTTACCAATTTTTCCGGTACAAATGCGAATAAATTATTACTTCTGTTTAAAATAATAGGTAAATCCCAGATACACGCTTATCTGGTTGTATTTAGCTGTTGAAGAATTTTGAGGAATACCGAATAATTGATTTTCTACAGTGGGGTCAGTAAGATTAATAACTTGTGGCATTGACCCGTCCCGGCCAAATGAATAACCTGCTCCCGCATTCAGATTAAATTTCTCGAAATCCCAAAGAACTCCGCCCGTTACATGATAAATATCCCAGTAAGTAATGCCATAAAAATAATTGGAATTAGTGATGGGTAATATTTCCCGGTTGAAATAATTAAAGTCGGTCCTGATACTACTTAGTAAATGGATGTTTTCATTGATCCTGGATTTTATTGCGAGTGCAAAATTTACCACCTGTTCATTTGCCATATAAATGTTATTGAAATCATGTTCGGTTTCATCGCTTTCCTTTCTGATCATTGCATATGTGTTAACTTTAGAGAACCATGATGCTTTTAAGTAAAGTATTGTAGATGGTGATAAATCTGATTCTAACCCTATATCGATGGAGAATGGAGTTTTATATACGGAAACCAGGTTTTCATTCCAGTTGCTAATTTTAATTGAGTTTGTGTCAACTTCTGGTATATAATGTGATACGGATCTTCTCAGACTTGAATTGCTTAAAATGCCAACATTTAATCTTGGTAATGTAATGTTTACACCTAACTTGTACTTTTCCCTCTGGTAAGAAAAACCTGCCAAAAACATAAGTCCGACATTTCGTAGGTCCAAATACTCAATGATACTTGAACTTGCTGCCAGATTTGTAAAGTTGGTTCCGCTACTTTGACTGTAAACATCTGCATTTTGAGAATACCTGTACTCAATACTCCATATGGAAACAAATGATGATATTCCTATCCCAAAGTATCTTCCAAGCTTTCTGCCATAACCTAATCCTATCCAGTTTTCTCTTAAACGTGAGTAATAGTCTATTGAACCAATATAAAGCTCATCACCCGGATGGTCATTAAGTATATCTATTTTCATCTCATTCCTGTCGTTAGTTTTGATCAGGGAGCTTTTTCTGTTAATAACAGCCAGTGTTACTGATATTGGAAGGTTAGGGATCTTCTGATTAAATGAGATGATCTGAGGATAGATATTGAATTCGCTGGACCTTAAATCTCTGTTTTGTCCTGAACCATTTTCAATATTTATCCATGACAGATAGTATGTATCCGAAGAAAATGAAAGGCTTGTACTTTCTTTAAACCCTAAAGTTCCGGGATTATAGTATACTGCAGTATTGTCATTACCTGAAGCTGTAACTGCTCCGCCAAGTATTGAAGATTGCGCACCAACCTGATTGTTCCAGTAATGAAATTCCTGACCCTGCAGATAATTACTGAGATTAATAAAAAGTATTAAAATCAGGAATTTTTGGCATCGTTTCGCGCTTAAATAATAAATATTATACCTGGTTGTCATTACTAATAGTCAATTGTATGTGCTAATGATAATTATAACGGTATTTTAAGAAATAGTTAACCAGACAGTTAAATTAATTTGAAGATAACAACAGTAACAACGTATGAGTCATACATCAAAGTTCACGAAAATATCTCCTGTTTAAATATATTTCATATCTGTGGTACTTTATAGTTATTCAAGACTTGCTACGATGTAATCTTACAGAGAATAAATAGCAAATAATACTATTTAAGTTGTTGTCAAGCTTGTTATTGTTTTATCATTATTTTAATATTCAATTCAGAATATTAAATACGCTACTAAATCTGCAATTATAAAGTATTATTCAGAAAGATTCAAAAAAAATATGTTATTTGTTTGTTAAACTGATACTTACAGTATTTTGAGTTTGCAATGTCCATGTCAATAACCATACAGATCAGTCACATAAATTTTTGATACCGGAGAATATATTAATCTTCTGTCAGCAAATTTCCACTACCCTCAACCACTTCACAAACATTATCATCCATCTCCCTGTCAATCAATACAAAGTAAGGATCTATGCCGGCTTTGGCAGGAACCTGGTCTGTTGTAATGCTGATTGTATTATTCCTTTTTGTGAACAAATGTTTTTTGTAATAGAATACATTGCCCATTTCATCAGTCAGGGCGATGTAAATGTAATCTTTCAGTGGAGCTTCATGTTGATTTCCAACACTGTCGGCGTAGTATTTTGTTGTTTCCAGATTAAGATTTACAGTGTATTGATCATTACCGGATTTTACATAATTGGCATCAATCATCTTATTTTCGTACAATGTGATCCTTTTGAAAAGATCGTCAACAAGATATGTTAAACTATCCGGGGTTACTTTATAAAATTCTTCGATAAGGTTTGCTGCTGTTGCAAAAGTGTCTATTCTGTATCCATATTTATCAACAATTCTTCCAAGTGCTTTGCCAACAGAATCTTCACCTATATAATCCTGAAGGGCATACATTACTACTGTGCTTTTTTTATAACCCAGGTATGATTGCCTCATTGATGATTCATAAAGCGATTTCTCACCTTCAGTATCTTTTTTCCTTCTCCTGAGATAATCTTTCATTTCCCTTTTTCTGTAATCTTTACCTGTTTCCAGTCCAAATTTCTTTTCGGTTAAACGTTCCATTACATACTGACACATTGTTTCAGTAAGGGTGAAAACACCTTCAGCATATGCCGGGGTTACAATTCCCGCCCACCAGTGATGAGCGTTTTCATGTGCTGCTATTCCGTAAACTATATCTATATCGTTTTCTTCATAACGGGTAACAAATCCTGCTGATTCCCTCCAGATAAATGTTGTGGGAAAATGACGCGCACCTCCTTCAGTCATATAATCCGGTATCTCAGCAACTCTTAGATCACGGTAGGGATACCTGGAAAAATATTTGTTTCCATAGTCATATGAATCTTTCAAACCATCCATTATGCTCTTTATATTGTAACTGTGTTTTGGATGGTAATAAACCTCCAGATTTATACCTTTATAATCTTCCTTTGCTACCGAGTATCTTCCAGATATCACGGGGATTTCATTTTCAATTATAGTATCTGTTTTAAAATGATAGTAATTCCTGTTGTTTTCAACCCATCGGTTCATAAGATGTCCACCTGAAATTGCAACCTGGTCGGCAGAAGTACTGATTACTGCTTCATAATCTGGTCTGCAAATACCTACTACAGCTTTGCTTACATCAGCATTGGCCACTGATGGTGAATTAGGTTTTGCGGAGAGGTTGAAATCTTCACGATCACTATCTTTCGTTAGCTCACAATTTACATTATATCCGATTAAGGGGAAATATTCCGAATGAAAACTTGTAAGTACAAGACACGTTCCGTTTTCAACCAGTTCGTTTTTCGGCTGGTTTTCTGTGAATCCGTTTGCGATTATATCATACTTAAAACTCATAGTAACCGTATCTCCCGGATATATCGGATCATCAAATTCAAATATCCTGAATCCAAATTCATTTGAATGTAACTTCTTTTTGAAAGGATAATCAAACGAAATTGGAGATGCATTGCTGAGATTCCAGTCATTAAGGTTTACATATAATTCTTTTATTGGTACATTATGCCAGTTATAAAGGGTGTAACTTCCTTCAACGTTTGCTGTTCTTGCATATGGAAATATATCAACATTTAGTGATATATCTGTTGTTGTGGGCTGAAGGGAATTCATATATGATGAGAATTTCCTTTCATAATCTGCCGACATCTTCTTCTCATCATGCTCCGAAATGTAAGGGTTAATTAAATACTTGTTGTAACCTATAAAAATACCTGTTATTATAAACATCACCAATAAAATTGATAAACCTGTAACCTGGTTTCTGTTTATTGATCTGTACGCATATTTTATCCTGTTTACAACAGCATTTTCATTGGTTCGTCGCCACAGAAGTATTGTCAGCCATGCAATTATTGCCCCGGCAAATAACCAATATACGGTGTACCATGTTATGGTTTGTCCGTAATGACCATACCCGTTCAGGTTTGAATATATGAATTCAGGAACCCTGCCGTAACGCAGTAAATAATTGTCGAAATCAAAAACAATGAATATAAGCAGATCAGCTACATAAAACAGTGCACACCAGAAAAAACCAACTATTTTATTGGGGCTAAGATTTTGAATAAACAATACAACTATTGCCATGTGAAGGAATATAAAGAAGTCGATTCCAAATAGCTGTTTTATGTACAACCACGGCTCAATATCTGTAAAATTATATACAGCAACCTGACTTATTATACCTGACAACATAGTCAGAGAAAGATAAAATATGTAAATGGCTGCCAATGTCATTAGTTTATTGGCATAACTGAACCAGTTGGGTATAGGCAGGGTATTTATGATTTCATCGGTACGGTTGTCTTTTTCTTTCCAAACCAGCATTCCACCAAAAAAGATTGTCATGGGCAGCATATATATCCAGATATGAACTGTTTGCTGTATAAACCAGGATGTAAAGGGATATTTATACCCTGTTTGATTTCCCAGTGATCCCATAAAATTTGTTGAGATTTGAGTAAGTGCTAAAAATGTGAGTATCAAAAATGCGGGATGCATTACTATCTTTTTAAAGTCTCGCCATGATACAGTTATACATTGCGAAAAAGTAAAGAGATTGTTGGTGTTAATAGTAACTTTTGGGGCAGGTATGTTGTAGTCGATTATGTTTGTGTTTTCTGATTTGACTTTAAGATGCTTTCCTTTTTTTTCAAGGAAGGCAACAAAACAAAATTTACGATAGGTAAACAATAATACTACAAGGCTAACCAACAGCCAGATAATCCTGTTTATCCAGAAAATCGTATCTACAGGCATTAACCGGTTGTTCATATCTGCAACAGTCCAGTATTGAGTTGACAGTGATAATGAAGATATTCCAAACGGATCAACCAGTATTTTCAGGGTTTCATTATCCATTCGGAGTAATAGTACTCCTACTATTGTGTAAACAGCCAGAAATGCAATTCCTGCCAGGTATGTGGAAGTCATTTTGCGAGTGAGTGTGGCAAGTGCAAACATTATACTACCCATCAAAAGCAGATTAGGAATAACCAGTAAGATTATCGGCAGCAGGTAACTTCCAAATTGATAAGATCCTGAATAAATATCTTCAATAAACAGTATCCCAATTTCAAATCCCAGAATTACACCGGTAAATAAAAGAAAATTGGCAACAAAGCTACCGGTAAACCTGCCACCAAGATAATGTAGTTTACTGATTGGTCGGGTAAAGATCAGTTCATGAATATTACTTTCAAAATCCTTGACAATCGATCTGCCTATCATAACCATTGTGAATAACAAGCCCATAACCCCTAATCTCACTAGCATTTGGGCAATGACAACTGGTGCATTATGCCATTCTTTACCATGTGCAACACCCAAAAACTGTGTGTATGGGTCGGTAGTGAGTGTAAATATTATTGTAGAAATGAAATAAACCAGAAAAAATATATAAAATGAAGGACTTTTCAGGTTCTTCTTTAATTCAAGTATGAAAATGCTGTAGTACATGGCTAAGGTTTTAATTGTCAGACAATGTGTGGAAATAAACATCTTCCAGGATAGGTTCAACAGATCTGAAATAATCTTCGGGATCCGAATCACTATATATTCTTACAAAAACTTTACCTGCATACAGTCTTGTTGATATTACATCAAATTCTTTTTCAAATTCTTCCATATCCACACCGGTAACATCCTTTTCCCATATTTTCCCGTAGTAATCATTTATTATTTCTCCGGGATCTGTCTGTATCAGGATTTTCCCCTTGTCGATAATTGCCATGTTTGTGCAGAGGTTGCTTACATCATCAACAATGTGAGTACTGAGTATCACAATTATTTCTTTACCAATTTCGGCAAGCAGATTATGAAACCTTCTCCTTTCATATGGATCGAGACCTGCAGTTGGTTCATCAACAATAATAAGTTTGGGATTTCCTACCAATGCCTGGGCAATTCCAAATCTTTGTTTCATACCGCCGGAAAATGTTCCAAGCTTTTGCTTTCGTGCATCCCAGAGGTTCACTTTCTTAAGAATATACTCAACTACCTGTTTTCGTTCGGATTTATTTGCAATACCCTTTAACATACATAATTGGTCAAGCTGGTTTATTGCACGTTCTTTTGTGTAAAAACCAAATTCCTGCGGAAGATAACCCAGTACCTGTTTGAGCTTTTGTTTCTCTTTAGGAATATTCAGATCGTCCATCCATATTTCACCTTTATCGGCATCCTGTAGTGTAGCAATGGTGCGCATAAGAGTTGATTTACCGGCGCCATTTGGCCCAAGTAATCCAAATAAACCATTTGGAATAGTCAGTGAAACGTCTTTTAATGCCTTAACTCCGTTTGAATATGTTTTGGATAAATTAGTTATGGTAAGGTTCATGATTTTATTTTTTGTTTTAAGCAGATGTTCTGATAACTGAAGCGAAAATCAGCTGAACCTGCGACTTAAAAAAATAAATGTGATAAATTGAATGATTTTGTGACGAAACCCAGATTTTTGTGATGAACGGCTTACGTCACAAATATTTATCTTTGGTATTATAAATTCTTTACTTTGCCGGATAAAAGAAGTGTATAACAATAGTTTACTACATGTAAATGAAGAAGAAGATCATTTTTAATATTGGATTCTGGTTGTTTTTGTGGCTGGTTTTTGCATTTTCATTAATGCAGTTCGAATCAACTATCAGGTCTATGGAAATTGCTTCACTTGTAGTATTTCCATTGATAATACCTGTTTATATTCATGATTTTATTTTCGACTATTTTGTGATAAGAAAACAGCATATTCTATATCTGCTTTGTACTGCTTTTCTGGTTTTGTTCTTTGGGACAATTATCAGAGAACTACAGTTATATTTTGATCCAACGGGAAGTTCGGAAACCTATGGAGCCTTGTTATTTATGATGGTATTATACACTGGAGCCAGGTACTTCAGAATTGGCACACAGCAAAGAATGCAATTACGTGAAGAGGAGAAAAAAAGGATTAAGGCAGAGATGGAACTCAGGGAACTTGAGGCGAAGCAGTCGCAGGCTGAACTCAACCTGCTTAAATCCCAGGTAAATCCGCATTTTCTGTTTAATTCATTAAATAGTATTTATTCGTTGATACTAAGTAAATCGGAAACAAGTGCCGATGTAGTTATGAAGTTATCAGATTTAATGCGGTATTTGCTTGAAAGTTCACAAAAAAGGAAAGTACTGGTAAAACATGAGTTTGAGTTTCTGCAGAATTATATTGATCTGGAAATTATACGATTAGGTAAAAAAGCAAATGTAGATTGCAGGATAAGTGGCGAATACCACGGCAAAATCATATCACCATTATTATTGATCCCATTTGTTGAAAACTGTTTTAAACATGGGATAGGAGTAATGGTCAAAGAAAATAATATTGAGATAATGGTAAATATAACCGGGAATATTGTTAAACTTGAAACGATCAATTCGATAATAAAAAACAGGAATAAGCTATCAACAGCCAGGGAAGGAACAGGTATCGTGAATGTGAAGAAGAGGCTCAGGTTGCTTTATCCTGATAAACATAAACTGGAGATAAATGAAGTTGATAAGAAGTTTGTTGTCGGGCTTGAAATTGAGATTTGATGGGTGGATTGATCAACTGTTCAATGACTCAATTGTTCCGCAAGCAGTAATCATACATCAATAGAACCATGAAACAATAGAACCTGCCTACATCCTTACGGCAGGCAAGCAATAGGCAATCGAACAATAGGACAATCGAACAGTAGAACAATAGAACAGAACCATGAAAATAAAATGCTTAATAGTAGATGACGAGGTGCTTGCACAGAATGTTATTGAGAAATATATTGATAGCATACCAACGTTGAAACTGGCTGGTAAATGTGACAATGCCATTGACGCTATTTCATTTCTGCATGATAATGATGTTGATTTGATCTTTCTGGATTTGAATATGCCGGAGTTAAATGGTCTGGATATGCTTAAAACTTTGCGTGAACCTCCGAAAGTAATACTAACTACTGCCTATTCGGAGTATGCTCTTGAGAGTTACGAATATGGAGTAGTTGACTATTTGCTGAAACCAATAAAGCTGGAGAGATTTATTAAAGCTATAAATAAGGTTGTTGATTTGATTGATAGATCAATTGAGATGTCAGAAAAAGATAAACAGGAAAACAGATCAATATTTATTAAGGAAGATAATACTACTCATGCAATATCTCCTGCAACAATAAAATATGTGGAGGCATTTGGGAATTATCTTAAAATCCATATTCCGGATCGTACATATATTACAAGGCAAACCATGCAGAATATGACAAGCCAGTTACCCGACACTACATTCTGTCGTATTCATAAATCTTATGTGATAAACAGGAATTTCATAAGTAAGGTGTCAGGTAATATTGTTTATTTGGAGGAAATTGAACTTCCGGTAGGATCGACTTATAAGTCTAATTTACTGAAGGTCATGGATGGATAACCACCAAGCACACCAAGGAAACACAAAGGTTTATTATTTATTGTAGATTAATTTCTTACGAATTCTTCGTGCTCTTTGTGGTGTACTTAGCGTACTTCGTGGTAAGTAAAAACCACCAAGCACACAAAGGAAACACAAAGGTTTATTGTTTATTGTAGATTAATTTAGTACGAATTCTTCGTGCTCTTTGTGGTGTACTTGGCGTACTTCGTGGTAAATAAAACCACCAAGCACACAAAGGCTTATTATTTATTGTAGATTAATTTCTTACGAATTCTTCGTGCTCTTTGTGATGTACTTAGCGTACTTCGTGGTAAATAAAAACCACCAAGCACACAAAGGAAACACAAAGGGTTATTATTTATTGTAGATTAATTTCTTACGAATTCTTCGTGCTCTTAGTGATGTACTTGGCGTACTTCGTGGTAAATAAAACCACCAAGCACACAAAGGAAACACAAAGGTTTATTGTTTATTGTAGATTAATTTCTTACGAATTCTTCGTGCTCTTAGTGGTGTACTTGGCGTACTTCGTGGTAAGTAAAAACCACCAAGCACACAAAGGAAACACAAAGGTTTATTATTCATCGCTTATTAATGTCTTACAATTTTTTCGTGATGTATTTCGTGGTAAAAACCATCATTGTAAAACAAATATTAAATTTTCCAAATTAATTCACTATAACAAACGAGATATCATTTGAATAATAAATTATTTGTTATGTTTGTCACCCCAAATTTTATAGGTATGAATGAACATATATCAATGAATCCAAATCCGGTAGTTCAGTATCTGAATAAACCGGCTGATCAGTTAACAAAAGCTGACCTGATAAAATATATCGAAGATAATGATATTGAGATGATTAACTTCAGGTATGTTGGTTGGGATGGAAGACTTAAAACACTAAATTTCATTATTGGAGGCAGAGAGCATCTCAATAATATCCTTACCGCAGGAGAGCGTGTTGACGGATCAAGTTTGTTACCATTTGTGGAAGCAGGCTCCAGTGACCTTTATGTTATTCCAAGGTATAAAACTGCCTTTGTGAATCCGTTTTCAGAAATACCAACACTGGATATTCTTTGTTCTTATTACGACAGAAACGGAGAACCTCTTGCAGGAGCACCAGAAAATATTCTTAAAAAAGCCCACCAGTCCTTCAAAGACAAAACAGGGTTTGAGTTTGAAGCAATGGGAGAACTTGAATATTATATAATAAGTGAGGATGATGGGTTATTCAAAGCTGACGATCAAAAGGGATATCATGAATCATCGCCATATTCAAAGTGGGGCAGTTTCCGTACAGAAGCTATGAAACTTATTGCCGAATCAGGTGGTATGATAAAATATGGACATTCGGAGGTTGGTAATTTTACAAAGGATGGTTTGGTATATGAACAAAATGAAATAGAGTTTTTACCAACCTGTGTTGAAGATGCTGCAGATCAGCTTGTAAAAGCCAAGTGGATCATCCGTACACTTGCAGCACATTATGGTGTTACAGTAACATTTGCTCCAAAAATAACAGTTGGAAAAGCAGGAAGCGGATTACATATTCATACCCGTGTGATGGAAAAGGGTAAAAATATGATGATTGCAAATGGAAAACTCAGTGATATTGCCAAAACAGCAATTGCAGGTTATATTGATCTGGCTCCATCAATTACGGCATTTGGTAACCTGAATCCTACATCATATTTCCGTCTTGTACCACATCAGGAAGCACCAACCAATATATGCTGGGGCGACAGAAACAGGTCAGTTCTTGTAAGAGTACCTTTGGGATGGACTACTCCAGTAAACATGATAAACAAGGTAAACCCACAGGAAAGTGGTGATGTAATCGACTTCTCAAACAAACAAACTGTTGAGGTTAGAAGCCCCGATGGCTCTGCAGATATTTACCTTCTGCTTGCAGGAATTACTGTAGCTGCTCGTCATGGTTTTGAAATGGAGAATCCTTTGGAGGTTGCTAAGAAAACCTATGTTGATATTAACATATTTGATGAAGAGAATAAGAAGAAACAGGAAGAGCTAACTCAATTACCTGCCTCATGTGTTGAATCTGCCAAGCGATTGGAAGAACAACGCAATTTCTATACAAAATACGATGTATTCCCTGATAGTGTAATTAATCTTCTGATAAAAATGTTGGAAAGCCGCAATGATGATGGTCTTATCTCCAGGATACAGGATGATGATGAAAAAGTAATGGAATTAGTAATAAAATATTTCAACTGTGGTTAAAATTGTAGAAACACCACGCGATGGCTTTCAGGGCCTGCCATATTTGATCGATACCAAAAAAAAGATCGAATATATAAACCTGTTGCTTAAATGTGGTTTTCATACAGTTGAAGTTGGAAGTTTTGTTTCCCCAAAAGTGATCCCTCAAATGGCTGATACAAGTGCAGTAATTGAGGGATTAGATTTAAACGATGTAAAGTCGAAGATCGCTGTACTTGTTGCAACCACATGGGGAGGGGAAAAAGCAATGAATTATGACCAGGTAAATCAGCTAATTTACCCCTTTTCCACATCTACGACATTTCTAAAGAAGAATATTAATCAAACACTGGAAGAATCGGAATCTGTGATCGACAGTTTGCAAAACATGTGTGTTAAGCATGGTAAGGAACTGTTGGTTTATTTTTCCTTTGGCTTTGAAAGCGCATATAATGATGAATGGAGTTTTGAAATACTACATGAATGGATTAAAAGGTTTACAGAAAAAGGACTCGGCATCTTCCCGTTTTCAGATATTATGGGAACAGCAACACCAGCAAGGATATCATATGTGTTTAATAATTTAATAAACGAGTTCCCGGATACTGAATTTGGCCTGCATCTGCATTCAACAGAACATCAGCGCATTGAGAAAGTGGAGGCTGCTTATAATTCAGGAATAAGAAGGTTTGATACAGTTATAAGCGGACTTGGAGGATGTCCGCAGACCGGCAGGGAGCTTGTTGGTAATTTACCATTGCAGGAACTGCTCGAGTTTTTAACAAGTAAAGGAGTAACTGACAAACTGGACAGTACTATGCTAAACATGGCGATAGATCTTCAGTCGAAGATTGTTAATCATTAATCAGAGAAGGTCAACGGATAGTCAGCAATCTCAAACTGCTAATACGCACCCTGCCTACATTACTTTTCAGTATTACATAGCATTAGTATATCAGAAAGTATCTTCTTACACAACGGGTATTGTTCTAAATGTAATGATTATTATGTGCTTTCTACAGTTTGATGTTTTCCTGATTAAGATTCGGCAGTTTGTTGACTATGTATTCCCTAACAATCTCCTGTACTGTCAAACAGCCCTGTTTATTTTGTCATTAGCATGTTCCGGTATCTGTTCCTGAATCTTAGGAACGATATTGCATCACGATATTAAAGCTTGTTCTGTATTTGGTTACACTCCTTACAAATTTTTATAAACGTGAATGTGCGTTATTTTTTCTGATTTAATCTCATCGGATAAAAAACGACTTCCAATCATTATAACAAGGAAGGGATTGCTGGGATGAATACATTGTTATGGATCCTGAACCATTATATTTTCAGTTGCACATATAATGAGTGCAAATACCAAAATTAATGATCTTTTCATATTTAATTATTGCAAATGATAGCTATAAAGCTAAAAACAGGCATTGTTGAGCCTGTATTCCATTAATACAAATCATATAAAGGGGGTTTTATAATAAGCTGCCACGACATTAGCTATATAATTATTTTGCCAAAAATGGTAATATATTCTATGTTAACTTTTTCAAGCAAATGATAAAACAATTGCTTAAGTTCATCTGACACTTTTTATATAGGGTAGCAAGACGTTTCTTGCCTGTATAACAGTGATTTAATTGTTATTATTAAGGATTGATACATAAAGACTAGTTAGCTGGCTAATAAACAGTATTTTATCGCAGGTTCACTCAATCACAATTGCTCCATGCCTTATTAACTTAAGTTAGGGTAGCATAGAGCTGCCCTAACATTTGAGTATGTAGTTTTGTAATCTATTTATGTGTTGTATCAAGAGATACAGTATATCAAATAGCTAGTCCATTATACAGCGCACGGACAGCGCATAACCACGGTAACTCAGATAAGTGGAAGAGGCTTTTGAGGAATAGTATAGTCCAAAGGATCTGTTCGAAGGATCAGTTGTACTTGAGTATAAGTATCCATAAGAACCTGGCATAAATAATCCGCCAGTATTATATTTCCGATTCCCAGCACAAACAAGTTTCAAAGGTGAACCAAATGCACCACTTCGATCATTGGTTGACCAACTCACACGTTCAACATTAAGTTCGTTTTGTGTGGGCAGCCTAAATCCGGAAGGGCATGGGTTATTTGTACCACTAATATCCTGCCACAGGTCATTGTTTGATGGAACTAACCAATCGTAAGGCGTACTGGTTTCCTTAATAAATTTACCATCCCAGGGGTTACCAAGATCAGGTGCAGGAGTGGTTGCATTTGTAGTGGTTTCGTTATTTTGTTCTTGTCCATCACTTCCGGCACTACTTGTCCAGTTAATAATTTCATGGCCTTCGGCTGCCCTTCCCCACTGGAACAAGCTTCCATAAGCCAAATAATCATTGGAGGCAGTTGCAACCTGTGATGCTCCCAGGTTCCGGTCCATCCAGGTTTGTCCGGCACTTACAACTGAAGGAGTTGCTTCCCAGTTAAGCGTAGCAGTATCTGAAGTTGTACTACCACAGCTGTTTGTTACAATACACTTGTATGTGTATCCATCCATACCGTTGCCATTACTTATACTTAAGGTATCGTTTGTAGCACCACTGTAAACTCCACCATCGGTTACATCAGCAAATCCACTGCCCTGGTTTTCCTGCCATTGATAGCTGGTTGCATCAGTTGCAGTTATTGAAAATTCACCACCATTTGTTCCGGATAGTTCTAGATCCTGGGGCTGAGAGGTTATTGACGGAGGCGATAAAATAATGATTGCCAAATCATTATAATCACTATTACCACAACTATTTTCAGCATGTACACTTACATTTCCACTGGAAGTACCAAAATTAACAGTAATTGAAGTAGTTCCTTGTCCACTTGCAACGGTGGCATCAGATGGAACTGTCCAATTATAACTGGTTGCGTCAGTTACAGCATCAATCGAATAACTTTCACCTGTCACATATTCGCAAATAGATGTGTTACCTGTTATTGTTCCCGGTGTGGCAGGAATATTTGTTACTGCAACTGCAAGATCATTATATGCACTGGTATCGCATTCATTTTGTGCACGTACACTTATATTTCCACTGGAAGTACCAAAATCAACAGTAATTGAAGTAGTTCCTTGTCCACTTGCAACGGTGGCACCAGATGGAACTGTCCAATTATAACTGGTTGCATCAGTTACAGCATCAATCGAATAACTTTCACCTGTCACATATTCGCAAATAGATGTGTTTCCTGTTATTGTTCCAGGTGTAGCAAGTGTTCCTGAGAATTCAACAACAGTAACAGTTGAGCTGAAACTGCATGAATCAGTAAATCCATTGGTAATAGTAACAATATAATCACCACCATGAATTGCAACATCGAAATTTGTAGTTACCGGTGTAGAGGGATCAGCCTCGGTACTTGTATAATTATTGGGGCCGGTCCAAGAGTAAGGTGGAGTTGAGTTATCCCAACTTCCATTAGTATTACTGCTTAAGTTTAGAGTTGCTCCAGGGCAAATTTCAACTGTAGTGGCCATATTGTTTCCCTTGGCCTCAATGTCAGGATTACCTAAAACACTGCAGGGATCAGTTTCACCAATTAGCTGCCATTTGCTACCAGACCAGTAGTATAAACCTTTATCAATATTTTCACTGATGTTAAAAATCAACAAACCCTCGGCAGGATTTGTAATCGGAGCTGCTGAATTAATGTCAGTGAGAGTAATGCGTGGGATCAATAACCCCAGGTTTGTACTTCTTATATCAAGTATGGCACTGCTGTCTGGTTTGCTACTGTCGGTATTCATGGCTACCTGGGCCATTGCTGATATTGCATATATCATGATTGCAATTGCCAAAAATAATGATCTTTTCATAATAACATTTCTTTTAGTTATAAACTACTTTATTTATTTTATATATCACTTGAAGAAGTTAAAATTCGTTCTGTTAAATCTCCTCCTGAACGTATATTTGATTATTATTGATCGCGTTGATAAAATGATAACTGTTGATAAATTCATATAATCATGTCTGCAATAGTTACCTGAAGATTGCAGAACGAAAAGGGACTGTGAAACAATAGTACATATTCTATTTCTATAAACCGTTATAAATCAATCTTTGTAAACAGTAGAATATAAAACACGTTAAACTATCTGGTTTGCATGTAAAATTGTGCATTACACAGCAATAACTGCATGTTGCAATAAGAGGATAACTTATCATGCAACCTCCCTTTTTGTTCACCAATCTAATATTTTGGATTCCAAATTATATAACTTTTAAATTATTGGTTTTACCATATTGCAAGATTATTTAATACAACAATTATTTATTTTAGCTACAGGTAACTTTTAAAACACATATATTTCAATACGTATGAGTAATTAGTTTATCTACAAACAGCTATATAAAAGTCATGCAAGAAAATTTATGAACAAAGTTTACAACATTACAAAACCATTACAAACTCAAATTAACCGTTACAATTCCATTACACATTGCAAAATAGTGTAGTATCAACTATTTATATTGTAAGAACCAGAATTTATAAGTATGAACACGAAATCAATGTATTACAACATAAGTTCTCGGGTACATCACATTATTATATTTCAATTTATCAACAAGACTTAATCATAAAATGACTTGATCAACTACAGAATATTTTTAATAATATTGATACAAAATGATCTGTTGGAAAACATTGGGTTAACACCAAGACTAAGAGGTTGTTACACAATAAAAGGTATTAAGGATCAGTAATATAAAATGGCATTAAACGTATTATTGAGAGTTTCATAAAAAGCTCTGTTCCTTATAATATCTCATAGAAAACCAAAATGCACGATCAATTAGCACCACAGTTGCACTGGTATTAAAGTAAAGATATTTTATTGAAGAATTACCATTCACAATGCTGCTCCAAATAGCTCCGGTATTACCAGTTATTTGAAAGAGCACCAGGCATTGCATCCATAGAATAGGCCACGCTTATTGTGTTTGTACAGGCATCATTTAATCCTGAAATAGTTTCAGGTATTGACGGAGTTCCGGTTGCTTCTACTACAGTAACCGTATCACTATAACTACAATTGCCATCTACACCGTTGGTTATGGTAACAATGTAATCACCGGCATGTATGGCAATATCAAAACTTGCAGTTACTTCGCCCGGATCAGCAACAGTACTGTCAGTATTTATGGCTACCTGGGCCATAATTGTTGTTGTACTCAGCAGGAGAACAATTATTATATCCAGTTTTCTTTTCATATCATCTGGTCTATTGTGATAGTTACTATGTAAATTAGACGGTAATATCGTTCAGGTATAATTTATAGAACCGGTCAAATGTGGATAGTATATTTACCTTTAGCTATCATATTTTGCAAAATAATCATTATACCTGCCACCGAAATGTATTTCATCTCAACTACAATTATAGCTTAGAATTATAATTGCTTAAGTTTATCCGTGGGCTCTGTACAGGATGTACCAGATGCTATTTAATTGTATGACGGAGGTTGAGTTATTATAATGATATTTTATTTAGTTTATGATGGCTAGTAATGCAAATGAAATCATTAGGGTAGACCTTCCCTACCCTTACATACTATAAACAGAAGCAAAAATGTTGCATTAGTATTTTATTGATCTTTAATGCAACGTACACCAAAACCGAAACCCCGATTATAACCACTGGATGTTGATGCAGAGTTACCATAAATCCATCCAACTGCATAATTATCTCCTGATTTGGAACTTGTCCACATTCTACCATACATACCAGGCTGCCATAAAGCACCATCTGATGCATTGCGCCCACCGTTCGTGGTTAATTTCAGCACACTCTGGAAGGCACCAGCTGCGTTTTGAGTACTCCAAGTACTACTTTCTAAGGAAAATTCAGTTGAAGTAGGTAATCTAAACCCACTTGGACATGGATTGTTAATCCCATTTACACCCTGCCAGAGATCATCATTTTTTGGCGATAACCAATTAGCACTAGTAGTTATGAATTTACCATCCCAACTGTTGCCCAAATTTGGAGCAGAAGTGTCTGCAATGGAACTGGTTTCATTACTTTGTTCTGTACCATCACTACTGTTAGAACTTGTCCAGTTAATTACTTCATGGCCTTCTGTATATCTTCCCCATTGGTATAAATTTCCGTAAGCCAAATAATGATCAGAGGCAGTCGCAACTTGGGAAGCACCAAGGTTACGATCTATCCAGTATTCCCCAGTTGTTGAATTATGAACTATGTTTCCTGTCCAATTCAGCAAGACTGTGTCAGAAGTGGTGGTATCGTTACAAAAGTTTATCACTAAACACTTGTACTGGAACCCATCCATGTTTGTGCCATCGCTTATGTTTAAAGTGTTTGATGTTGCCCCACTATAAACTCCTCCATTAGATATATTGGAAAATCCACTCCCCTGATCCTCCTGCCATTGATAAATGGTTACATTAGTAGCAGTAATTGTAAAATTGCTACCGTTTGTATTGACTATGGACAAATCATTAGGCTGGTCAGTAATAGATGGTGGTGTTACAACCGTGATGGATAAACCAGTATTATAATCACTATTACCATTACATATACTTTCAGCCCTTACACTTATATTACCACTGGTATTACCAACAACCACCGAAATGTTTGTAGTTCCCTGGCCACTTTGTATAGTAGAACCGATTGGTACAGTCCAGTTATATGAGGAAGCATTGGCAACATCTTCAATTGAATAGCTTTCGGTAGCATTTTCGCATACTGCAGTGTTTCCTGTTATTGTTCCGGGAGTAGCCGGTGTACTCGTCGATCCATATACAGTAACAGTATCACTATAGCTACATCCACTGGCTACCCCATTGGTTATGGTAACAATATAATCACCGGCATGTGTAGCTATATCAAAACTTGCTGTTACTTCGCCCGGGTCAGCGGCAGTACTTGTATAACTATTAGGGCCGGTCCAGCTGTAGGTCGGGTTTGAGTTGTCCCATTTCCCGTTTGTACTGCTGCCCAGGCTTAAACTTGTTCCGGTACATACCTCAATTGAAGTGGCTGTGCTGTTTCCCTCGGCAATAATGGCCGGGTTTCCAAATACTTCGCACGAATTTGTTTCACCAACTAACTGCCATTTGCTGCCGGTCCAATAATACAGACCCTTATCGGCAGTACCGTTTATATTAAAAATAAATAAGCCTTCGGCAGGGTTAGTTACAGGAGCTGCTGTATTAACATCATTGAGGGTTACCCGCGGGATCAACAGTCCCAAATTCGTACTTTTAATATCAAGTATGGCACTAATGTCAGGGTCACTATTGTCACTATTTATGGCCATCTGAGCCGTACAGGTTGATGCATATATTAATAATGCACATAAATAAGTAATTGTTCTTTTCATTTGATTATGATCTTAATATAGTTTTTATTACTTTCATTATTAAAAATTTCCTGAATAACAAGTATTTACTATTAGTTGATCGTTTTGATCAATAATTTGCCTGTATCGCTTTTGTTAACCATAACTTCTTTATACCTGCAATAGCTGAGATCAGCATGATTAAATCGTCTGATAAAAATTTCATTTATTTTATTATTTACTTATCAACATAGATATCCTGATGAAATTTATTACTATAGTTACAATATTATTTCATGTGTTTATAATTTTTTATTTTATTGATAATGAATTAAATAAAAAATTCTCGCACCCATGGTACCACTCCGATAAATCTCCGCTTTCGCAAA
>JANQGJ010000102.1 GCA_028277395.1 Bacteroidales bacterium
ACCATTACCAAATAGCCATATTTCATATAAGTTTGAAATATTATAATATACTTCTCGGTCCTTACACTCCTGTGTAAAGTAAGGATCATCTTCCGGATATCTCCACGGATATTTTATTATGGTGAGGCTATCTGAATGCTCATCACACCAGGGAACAAAATAATCGTTGACATACCAACATGAATAAGAGTAAGAGCTGGTAAACTGTTCCAGCATTGGCATTTTAAAAACAGTATTACTTACCATACTAATATCCTTTGTAAGGAGATCATTTTCAGGGTTATCATCAGGTACACCATTTACTTTTGATATCCATACATCCACAGCATACGCTCCAATTGGATAACTGAAAACATCAGGGCAATTAAATCCATATAAACCGCCTTTTTCAATGTTTAAACCAGTATGAGTTGATGTATAAACTTCACCATCAACTGCCTCCCAGTTTAGTTCCAGGGAGCTAATAGTCTGCTTACCATGGTTTTTAACAACCCCCTTAATTGTAGTTTGATCAAGTACAAAAGGTTCTGTTGTTATCAACTTCATTTTGGCATCCCGTACATAAGGGCTATATAGCTCAATATTGTCGATATGCCAGTAATCCATACTCATTATGTCTCCTTGTATAAAGAAACAAAACTGGAAACTTGCTGTCCCTGCATTGCTATTATCAATTATAATTGATTGCCGTTTAGGGCCAATGTTTCCAGTTGGCTCTTCCTGCCAAACAACATTCCAGCTACCTCCAGATGATCTTGTTGCAACGCCAATTGAGTAATCTATTCCGTCATAATCATCTAAAAAATGATTAAACTCAAGTTTTACTGAATTATACCCAACTAAATCAATTTCTGGAGATACAAGTCGACTAACAGTATTTAAATCAATATATGAGAACTTAGCTTCCGGTGCATTACACCCAGCTTTGTTGGACATACTATTATCCCATTGTGCAGCCAGGTTTTCAATTGACCAGCTTGTTGGTGGCATTATTCCAGAACTGAAATCTTCGGTTAGGAAGGTTTGGGGATACATTTCGACTGCGATTACTATCGCTAATAATATATTAGCTATTTTTTTCATATTACTTTTTCTAAAATATAATTCTTAAAAGTTTTCAAATTATTTACTTTAATCCCTTTTTCATTTACTATAATTATGGACTTATAATATTCTTTAAACAAATTGGTCCCCAAAAAAGGTACGATGTTGTAATTAAGAAAAACAAAAGTGTAAGGAAAACAGATAGCTTGTGATTATTAAAAAACTTTGGCTTTTCTTTTATTAATCGCATTCCTTTTCCTGAACTATAAAACACTAAATAATTTACAAACATTATTACAACAAATATCCCAACCATTATATAGTTCGACATATTATAAGCAGTTAAATAAGCTGCAACTAAACTTATCATACCATTTACTAATAGCGATAACGAAAAGCTTAATGTGAAGATAACCGTTAAATGTGGCTGGTTATCTGGTAGTACCTTCCTGTAAAACAGGTAATAGTAATTATAAAATACACTCATCATTGTTCATAATTATTAAAGAAGTCATGCCAGGTACCTTCATTTATTGTAGAGTTTTTTGATTTCTATAAGAAGTAATACACTATAAAAAATAACAAGTACATTAATGATATTACGTCTGTTATAATTCTTCTTATAACATTCGCAAGAAAAACAATGACTAGGTATATAAAGAAATAGATATAATTAACCTCTACCTCTTTTATTTGACTCATAGTATACAGATAGATTACAACTGCAGATAAAAGTATTGTAATACCTAAATAACCAATTTTATATTTCTTTGAATCTCTTAAAGTTTGCATATTTATATTATCGAACATTTGGTAATTCTTGTAAGAATTTTCTATATATATGGTAAGGCATATCTGGTGCTCCTTTTATTATAGTGTGATGCCATCCTATTAAAAGCCATCAACAGCATTAAACATTACACTTTTTTATCTCTTAACTATTAAAAGCTTTGAATAAATTAGGATATTTTACGACCAACTCTTCATCTTTCAATTCTTTACCTTGCATTTCTTCTCCCTCATCATAGTTCATATAACCCATTGCTAAAAGGCTAGGTAATTCCATTGAAGTCTCCTTACCAAATTTTTTAATGAACGCTTTGTCAGAAATAGATAACATTTCTTCACCTCCAAACCTAAATTCCTTAACTTTATGGACTGAAAGTAATTCTGGATTTTTAATAGCGTCAAAATAAATTCTTCTTCCTTCTGCAATTAGTCTACATCTGAGATATAAAAAATTATCATCACTTACGAAACCATATATTATTTTGGTAAGAGCTAAGATGTTGAAGTTGGCTGATTTTGCAAGTATATCTCGAAAAGTATATTCATATCCAACAATAAGTTTTTCATTTAGTTTACTCAATAATTCAACTAGTGAATTTATTTGATTATTGAAATCTTGACCTTTAATCTTTGCATCCTCAATCAAGCTCCAGAATCTTTCTTCACTTATATTATACTTAGGTTCTATCTCTTCGACCCTATAATAAAAATGATCATTTTCGTGTATGTTATTGTTTGACTCAAATCTGATCATAGTTTTCATCAATTCATTTTCAAACTTTTCAAAATCGAAACTGATAATATTTATTTTCCGTATTTCACTAGTTGCTTTTTCTAGAGCACCTTTAATTATGGTAATAATTTCATCATCTGTTTTTGCATTTTTAATATCCTTATAATTTAATTTGAAGTGAAACTCCAAAAACTTTTTAGATTTAACATACTGAGAATAGATAATTAACCCGTTTTCAAAATCATTTCCAAGTGTCATTTCTGGATCAATACAGTTAACTACAATGATTATCTTATTAATGCTAGGTCCAAAAAAAGCACTTTTGAAACATTCTTTAACAAACATTGACAAATTATCAACAATCTTTAATTTCGCAAAAACATCGAATGAAACTTCTTTATTTATTTTTATTTCCATAATCACATAATTTTATTATTACCATGGAACTTTATTTCCTGGTGGGAGTTCATCATAAATATGAATATAATTCCAAATTTTCATTTTTTCCACGGTTAAAATTTGAAGCCTGCTACCTGGGAATTCTGGTACAAATTCTACACCCCAATAATCTAATTGTGTCTGTGAATATCGATACTGTCTACCACTCATTGGATCGTATCTTGTCGTTTGTCCAATTTTCCATACATCACCTGTATTTAAATACTGATAACCTGTTGGGTTTCTTGATCCCCAACTAAATACAGGGTAGTAACCTGGACTTCTAGCTCTTAAAGTATATTGAATTCCTCGAGTCTGATAATAATCAACAATGGCTTTTGCACCTGAATACGAACCAACAGCTGCAATTGATGCAACACCTACAATTTCACCAAATGGTAATGGTCCATCACAAGCAGAAGCTGTTGCTGCAAAAACTAATGTGCTAGTCCATAGCTTACCATTACCTGAATTACTTGAAGAAGCAGCATGCCAGTCAGCACTATGATCTTGTATAGTCCTGTCAATTGATGCTTCTGCATTTTGTTCAGGCCTATTATAATCATGATTCGGATAATAAAAACTTGTGTTTCCATTATAAAAGTAACCAATACCTGTACCCTTATTAGTGTTATATGAAATACCAGGATTAAAGTTACCAGGACCAGCAGTACCAAAATATGTTACATCCGACATATCAAGACTGGAATTTATACCGGCTTGTACCTGGAAATTTCCATCCTTAAACCAGTCACCGGGATTCCATGACCACTTCCCGTTCTCATCCCTGTTTACATAGGCATTTTGTAAATAAGTAAATATCGCTATAGCTGCAATTCCAAGTATTGGATTTTCACCACTGGGGTCAGTATATTTAAACGGATTATTAAATACATAACTGTACCTGTTAAAACTCTGTGTGTAATAAGGTGCCTGAACATAGTTATCAGGTGAAAGAAACCTTCCAAGGACAGGGTCGTAGGTACGACCATTCATATTTACCAGATCAAACTCATCCAGATGCTCATGTCCGGTAAATCCACGACTAAACAGATATGAATCCGGCAGGTTATCGTAAGTCCAGTTTGTGGCATTCCTTCTTCTTCCCCAGGGATCAAAACTTAGTTTCTCAATAACTTCACCTTCCTGGTTTGTAATTGATTCTAATGAACCAAGGTAATCCTTATGAACATAATACATTGAACCTGAACCCCTGCTATCGATCTCGTAAATAGCCAACAGCCCGTCCCCGGCATTTATATAGTGCAGTTCACGTGTATTATTATCCTTGTCTTTCTCTATTTCAAGTGAGTTCCCGATAAAATACTTTGTTTGCACCATCTCATTGTTTTTATACAGTACAGTTTTACGTCTTGCCTGGTCGGGCCCATAGGTAAATTCCATATGAGAAGAGACCTCAGGGTCATTTTCATCTAATATAGTAATGGTATTGGTTTTATCAAAACCAGTATACGTTATTACCTGTTCCCGGTTTTTAGTATTGTCAAGATAAGTTGTATTAGGGTTCTTTATCCTGCTTACAGCATGTGGCCCCTCCTCAATATTATCATACATATATGTTCCCACATCTGATTTGCTCTCAATATTACCATTAGCCTGATACAAGTTTTCATATGTTGTGCCATTACCAACTTTCCAGCTTTCCAGCCTGTTATTTAAAGTTGTCAGGTCGTATGTAAAGTCCTCCCTGAGCATATGGTTGCCATAGGGTGGATAAACAGCCGATTCTCTCCATATGAGATTACCGGTATTTGGATTGAAACTATAATTGAGTGTCTGTACCTGGTTATCAGTTGTTATTGAAACAGGAAATCCATAACTGTCGAATACTTTTTCAGTAAGCAAACCATTACCTAAACGGTATTGCAATACCTGTCCCTGTGCATTTACATCTTCCAGATCCCACAAAATTGTTCCGGTATTTGATTGTTCAACACCGCTAAGATAACCATTTTTATAATGATAGTTTACGGCGAAGCCAGATGGCCAGTACTTGGTATCAATTTTTCCCAGTATATTATATTCATAGTTGAACTGGTACGTATTATTGTCAACTGTTTGTGCTTTTTCAATAACACGGGCATATTCGTCATACAAATAATTTGTTTGGATTCCGTTTGCTTTTGTTATACTTTGAAGCTGGCCATACCCATTAACCCTGTTTGTATAATAAGTGCAGGTTACTTTATCGTCAATACTACCCAGCAGGTTTTTCGTTACTAATCTTCCCAAACCATCATACTCCATTTCATAAGTCATTCCGTTTCCATTGGTTTGCTTAATAATTTCTCCAAATGGATTATAATCATATGTAATGGTGCCTGCATCAGGGTCTTTCAATGTTTCGATATTGCCAAGGGCATCATAAATGTATCCAATTGATGTACCATTTGAAGTAATACTGCTATGTTTACCGGAACTATAATATTCATAGTCAATAATTCCCCCCTCATCTGATACTTTTATTATGTTTCCTATGGCATTCGTTTCTTCGGAAGTTTGCCTGTTTATTGTTTGATTTACTGAAGTAGTTATCCTTCCATCATATTGTTTATTGATGGTTGCCGTGGGACTAACCAGCTTTTTAATTAATCCGGTGGAAGTATATGAATAATAACTCCACAACAAATCAGGTTCTGAATAATGCAGGTTAGAGGTCTGTTTTAACCGGCCTAATTCATCATATGAATTTTTCTGATAAACCTTCCTGCCTTTGAAATCATCTGACATGGATAACAAGTCTTGCCTGGTTTTGTTAAAAAAACTACATGATGCACTTTCTCCTGATCGTTGTGACCATGCATAGTACAACCCGTTTTCGGGGTTATCTTCATGATCATGCGCCCAGAACAGCTTATTAACCTGTTGTACACCATTTGGTGCGACTGTTTTTTCCAGTCTGCCAAACCCATCATAATAATAACTTGTTGTTAACTCATTGATATCTGTAGAGCTGCTTACAAGCCCTGTTTCTCCATAGTATGTTGAGGAGGTTATATATTCAGCGCCATCAATTACTTTTTTTGTTTCAGTCAAAAATCTACCACAATATTCAGGGTTATAACTATACAGCGTATTTCTTGAAGCAGTGGCCGGAGTAAAGTTAGGTGCCGATATTGTTGAGGAAGTAATATTTCCATAATCATCATAATTATCATATGTCAACAATGTTGATAGCTCGCTATCATTATTTGGAATTTGTTCTATTGAATATATTCTGGGTGTTTGATAATAATACTTAAATATGCTTTTGTGTTTATCCATGACACCAACATCTTTACTCCATGTTTCAGTTACCGATTCTTCGACTAACCCTGTTAACCATATATTTGTGAAAGGAGCGTGATATTTAAACGATTTTTTCGAGAAGAAATCGTATTCATCAACAGGGTCTGATAAACTATGTTCATCCGGATCGGAATACAATACTGATGATGTCAGGTTTCCGAACAGGATATCTGCATCAGAATAAGACTGTTCAATCAAAGTTGTTTTAATATAGCTGCTGGTTTCATCACCTGTATGATGATATTTCGTAAGCGAACGTGGTATATATTGGAATATCCTGTTATTTCCGAAATCCTTGATCACCGGATTGTCATTTATTACTTCGGAGATCAACTCATTATTACTACCTTCAATATCTGCATAATTTTTACTGCTGTACATCCATCTAAAGAAATATGTTTCATTGAACATATTAGTGTTTTCGGTTGTAAGGGTATGATCAGAATCAGGGTTCTGAATTATGATAGTCTTTTCAAAACCCAGAAATCCTTTACCCTGGCAATGCATCTTTGCACCTGAATATCTGTAATTGGTTGTAATCTTTCCTGACTGCCCGTTTTCAACCTCCACAGTTTCAACAACATTTATCGGTGGTTGAATATCACGAAGAGGGTAATCAGCTCCAGATCCTTTGGTATATACATCGTTATTGGTTAACCTGTTGTACGATATTTCTGTTTTATGACCAAAACCATTTATTATTCCTTTAAGTTCAGTATAATCATTGTTACAATCAAAAAGGTAAATTTCATCATTAACAAATCCATTATTGAAATAATCATCAGCCCTGCCATCACCATTAAAATCATTATAACTGCTAAGATTATTATATATGATATTATTGGTTCCGGTGGTAACAAATCCACCATTAACACTGATTTCTCCGGAAAATTTTTGGAAATACCTGCCCCCGGTACTGTAGAAAATGTCAAAATCTGCAATATCCTGACTTTCCCTCAGGTGATATTGTGCAATATCTGATTTACCATCACCATTGTAATCTGCTACCCTGAAAGAATACCAGTATGTATGGATATTACCGTTACTAACACCATATGGATCAACATCATAAAGATCAGGATCAGGCCAGTAAAATATCCATTTATCCTTACCATTAAACCTGCTGACCACCCAGCTTTTTGCAGGGTCAGGTACATCATATGTCAGTATGTCTGTAATTCCATCACCGCTAAAATCTCCCGTAAACACCCTATGATTAATGGTAGGATAATCAACATTTTCAAAATAAACTTCTGTTGTATGATTAATAAGGTCTATATCGTAAATTATTGATCTATCCACCTGGGAGCCACGCGCAGATTCTTCAGTCCGTGAAACAGTCATTACCTCGTTAGAACCATCACCATTAAAATCACCAAGATGTAACTGGCTATATTCCACATCTTTATTACCAAAATCAAGACGTGAACCCATATGAAGATGGTAGTATGGCGAAGTTGTTGAGAATTTTAATACATGGGTATTGTTACTGGCTCCTGAGATATCCCAGCTTTTCTGAGATACAATAATTTCATCAATGCAATCGCCGTTAAAATCCCCTGTTCTAATCTCAGGATGAAAGCTTTTCATAAATTGAAAACCTGAAATATTGTGACAAACAAACCCATCTCCGTTTGAGAAAAGCACCATATCCATAATTATTTCAGTCAAATCAGAATTTGTATAACTAAAACGTACAATATCGTCCAGTCCGTCTCCATTGTAATCTCCTTTTGCGAATGAGTGAACATAGTGATCAATCACAGAGTTAATATTACTGGCACCGGAGAAGCCTGTTTCGAGTCTTTTCCTGTAATTCCACCCTGTGTATTTCTTTTTGTTATTACCATCAATTTCAACATGTAATTCAACCATATCGGTTTTCCCATCTCCATTATAATCCAGAAATAATTTATCTCTATCTGTATAATTATAATTGACGGTTTCATTAACAGGAGTGTGATCATCATTCCCCCACTGAAACATCGTTGGATTTAATACAGTTCCATCGCTTCCCTCAGGAGTAATACTCTTTAATCGTGAATAAATCCCATGTTCATAGGACATTATCCATTTTCTAACAACATTCTCCGTTTCCAAATACTTCAGGTTTATCTGGTTTATGAGCAGCTTATGATCAACATGATACCATCCATATGTCCAGTTCAGAGGTTCATAAGCCTTAGTTATATATTCAAACTCAATTTCGTAGAAGGGTAGCTGCCCATTAATTTCGTTTCCTCCGTATGTTATATTCAGGGGAAAATTGTACCCATTGGTATTTGCTGAATAATAAGTATAATCAATGTAGTTTCCTGATCGGTCCATGATCCGGTTTATACACCAGCTTAATACTCCGTCTTTATTGCTGTGGGTAACCCTTGAATCATTGGTTTTACCAAATTCAAGTATCAGGTTGTTTTTTGTATATACTTCAAACCATATTGGCCCGAATTCATCTTTTTCCCGGACAACAATTTTAGAAAAAGATTCATTTTCTGTCCTGTACTCTGTTTTCTCAGTATTAACCGGTATCAACCTCTGCCCATCAAGCATAAACTGATCGTTATCATCAAAATCAACTCCATCAATATATCCATTATTGTAAATGGTAGTGGTAGTCCTGGTTATTTCTGAAAGGCCCGAAAGTGCCCATCCCACACCAAAAAAACCATCACCTTTCTGACTGTTATAAACCAGGTTGAGAGAAGGGGTCATGCCGGCTACTCCTGCAGGGAGTTCGATTGGTATATTATAAATAGCTGCACCACTGGGTGAAACCATCAAATTGCCTGGCAGGGTACCAACTACACCACCATTATTATTAACCGGATCTCCACCGGTAAGGTCTCCGTCAGCCGGAGGAAAAACAAGCAGGGGATCAATATCGGCCAGAACATGTTTTGAGACATCCGGGTTACTATTGTGTCCGGTTACCATATTCACATAATCGCGGGCAATGTAATCTTTTGTTTCATTACTAACTATAACCTCATCCAGTATAAAATGAGGTTGTGGTTCCTGGCTGTACAATTGTGTAACCAGGAGTAAAAATATTATTAATATTATATTTTTCATCATCTTCGTTTTTGGGTAATTATCATCATGTTACCATCAGATTATTTGTAAATTACATAACAAATCTGTTTGTTATAAACAATATGGATCATGTATCTACCTTTTTATTATTATCCATGATTTTACGGTTCCGTTCATTGTTAGTTTAAAAACATATGGTCCGTTTTTCATGTCTTCCAAATTGATTTCCGTATCCCTGGCAGTTATTAATTTTTTGTCAATAACCCGTCCTGTTAAAGATATTAGCACATAACTGACATTATCGCTACCAGACAGACTGCTTATATTTACCCTGAATCTTCCAAGAGTTGGATTAGGGAAAATATTTATCATATGATCATTGATCGATGCACTATCAGTTATAGTTGATTTTATAGGAAATTCCTTATCCTGAATACTGTCACTCTGAAACTCAGCGCTGCTAATTACCGGAACATATATTGCATGTTTAAGGATCCTGTTACCGGCATCATCATAATCGAAATCTACAGTATTGGGCTCCATTTGCTGTGACACTACCAGTAATGAAAACCCGAACAACAAACTAAATATTAATATGATTCTTTTCATTTTTCTTTTTTTAGCTAAAAACCTGTTTAAATAACCAGGCCAATAACAATAATTGCTTAGCCCGAAATAATCCGTATTGATAGATCTGTTAGTTACCTGTATTCAGGTTGGCATTAATTTTAACCAACTCATCTTGTTGGAGTTCGATGACCTTATTTTGTTCATCCATTGCTTTTTTAATCTCAATGATATAAAGAGTAAGCTCTTCAACTTTTTTTAACAGGATACCATTCATATCAGCAAGACCATAACCATTTTCCATTACTGTTTCTTCAGAAGGCACATCGGGCAAATGTCCGTGGCTGTTGATAAACATTTCAAGTTCATTTATGGTCATAAGATTGTAATCCGGTTCAAACACACCATCAAACCAGTCAACAGGGTCTTTAACCATAACCTCATCGGTTAATATTTTTCCATCAACTGCCAGCCTGTATCCATAAGTATTAATAGTACCAATGCCCACATTTCCATCTTTATAATAAAGGTCGTTTTCATTATTTGTGTTTTTTTGCCAGTAACCAAACCCTGCAGGTTCTGTCCAGCTGGCATTACCATCAACATCTGTAACAAGTACAAAGCCGTCCTGTGGGGGATACTCTTTGTTGAATATAGTTAGTTTACTTGTTGTTGTGCGGTTTTCAACGAACATGTCAGTACTTCTTACCTTACCTTTTACATGTAACTTTGACATTGGATTTTTAATACCAATACCGACATTTCCCATATAGTCAATCCTCATTCCTGCTGATGTACTGCTTATAGGTGCGATAACAAGACCAGCTTTTCCATTGGGGTCGGTTATGTGGTCAGTCCAGAACAATCCGGCATCCCCATCTTTTGAAAGATAACTTAACGAGCTTTTTCGCTCAAGTCCCCCTTCTCCAAGTAATGGAACCATGAATATTTTATTATCAGCGTTACTTGATGCAACAATAGAAGGTATATTCTGTCCACCATTTGCCTCTACATCTAAAGCCGAAATAGGATTAGATGTTCCAATACCAACTTGTCCATTATCACCAATCATATGGAGTATACTTCTGGTACCTTCTTCATTAATAATATTAAATATTAAATCACCAGGTCTCTTCTCCTTTTTTCCCCATGAAATCTCAGCATTTTTTGTCGTAAACTCCACCCGGTCCATCAAACTAAACTTTCCGTTCACCTTCAGGATTTCAACAGGGCCAGATGATGCCTGGACCTTTCCAACATTTACTTTACCATCTTCCTCAAATAGATAAAGACTATTCCCGATTGTTGGTGATTCAGGATTAATACTTATCCACTTTGTTAAATAGTTTATGGACATGTCAGATGTTTCACCTACAACAGTAACAGGTAACCTTGTGGTTGACTGAGTTTGGTTATTCTGACTTTTTAATTGATTTACTCCTGCCAGAACCAGGATTAGAATTAAGATTTTTGAGTTAAATTTCATTTCTATATTTATTAATTAGACAATTCAAAAATTACTGTGACACATTTATGTCTGTTGTAATTTCATTAAAATGGCCAATACAAAATGGCCTATATTAAAATATAGTAAACGATGGGTCGAAATGCAAATATACTAAATTTACGGTTAAAAATAACCAAGTACAAATTTTAATAGGTTTTTCAGACGTTTCAATAATCATAGCAGTTTGTATAAAGCACATTGTCAGGTATATAACAATCTTATTTAGAATTATTATAAATTCTGATTTCAGACAAAAAAACAAAACTCACTTAATATATCAGGTAAAATAATATCTAAAACAAGTGAATCATTGACTATGTTATATGACTGTTGTGCAACAGCTAATCAGTAAAGAGTACCGGCGAACTATCGTATAAGGAAGTATGTAACCTGGATTTTCCAGCCCTACTCCTTCTTCTTAACCCCCAAAAACCTGTAGTTCAGTGATACCAGATGTGATTTTCTGTCGCCAATTATTCCGGCCTCATATCTAAGCATCCATTTCTTATTAAGCTGATACTGAGCGCCAACAACACCATTCCACAATTCTTTTACCTGCTTTTGTAATCCATATCTGATGGTCGCGCTTCCATCGGCATCCTCAATGCGATCAACAATTGGTGTCAGCACTGCATCGGCTACTTCTATTTTCTTTCTGTCAACTATGTTATCAGGATCAAGCTCGTCATACCAGCTCCAGTAATTATCAACAATTTCATCCCTTCTGTCCCATGTTTCCGGGGGCAATGCATCTGCAAGTGTTACTGCACCAACAGTTTCAGTACCCATTGATGCCCTCATTGCTCCTACCCAGATCGCAATATTTCTGTCCGGCCTGTTTCTAAAAGTAAATGTATGTCCAAGCCGCATCCCCAGTACATTAACGTTTACCGCCCTATCAAGCAGTTCGGGTTTATTCCATGTCCAGTTAGCATCAATCGACATCCATACGGGACCAACACCAAAAGCTGTCATTATACCAAAACCTGCTGTTGACATCCTCTGATCAACAACTGATTTTAATTCAACCGGAGATTCAAGATTGACTTCGGTATGTGAGTTTCCTGCTCCAAATATTCCATATATGTTCAAAAAAGGAAATACCCAGATATCAGGTCTTACATTAACCGAGTAGGATGTATTGGTATTTTCTCCAAACTCAACAAAATCAACATCTGTTAGTGGTATATCAAGGTTATCAGTTAACAATCCAAGCTGAAGGTCATCTATTGTTACTCCCTGCTCCATCCAAATGAAGTTTCCCATCATTCCAAAAGGGTAAGGTATATCAAATCCCTCTTTGTAAGCTCCCTGTCCCAGAAATGGAAATACATAATCATACTTTACATTTCTTAAGCTGTCAGTATATGCCTGATGTCTTGTGCTTACTTTCTTTGATGTATATTGTGCACTCGCAATAACCGGTAAAGCTGCAATAATAAATAGTAATACAATCCGGCCTGATCGTTGCATAATTAGTCTCATAGTAATGTAGTTATTTGTTAGTACTTGTTTAATTTTTCTTCTTTTCTTCTTTAGGTGGTTTCTCTCTTCCAATCGGAACATTCAGCTTTATAAAAACCGAACTGTTATTTGTTCCTTTCATATTTTTAACAACACTGGTAAATCCATAGTAATATTTTATTCCAAGTGTCATTCCCGTTCCTTTTCTAAGAACATAGCCAATTCCACCCATCGCTCCAATATCAATTTTATTAATATCGTCCTTATTGAAGTTTCTAATTCTTTCTTCTCTGCTATCATCAGCATAATTATACTCCAGAAAGGATTTATACATCAATCCTGCCTGTGGACCTGCTTCAACGTAAAAGTGATTTTTAAATCTGTACCTTATCAATATGGGAACCATAAAATAATTCATCCTCAAACTATAATCACCTTCATCACCAAGATCCTCCGCATTTAGAAGCAGCCTGTCATTCTCAGTTAGTTTATCCAAACCATATGTTGATTTCACCAATACTCCTGTATTAAGATAATATTGACCCTTTAACTTTATGTCAAAGTAAAAGCCAAGTCCCAGGGTTCCCAGCATTCTGTTTGATTCAAAGTTGGATACTTTAGAAAAGTTCAGCCCTCCTTCCAGCCCAAACTCCACACCCGGATTATTAAGTTTTTCACCAAACATTAACGATATCAATACCTGCGATTGCAGAGTTGTACTAATTAATATTACAAGGAGTACAAGTAAGGTTTTCTTCATAATTTCACTTTTATAGTTAAAATTAACAAATCATTTGGTGTCGGAACTATTATCTTTAGCTTTTCTGCTTAGATCAACTGCTTTATCAATTGAGTGAAGATGCAGATCCATTTGAGGAAATGGTATTGAAATACCTTCTTTATAGAGTATGTCGTGTACACCAAATACAATATCACTTTTTATTCTGATCCATTCGGGATAATTTGATGTCCAAAACAACAACCTGAAATCCAGAGAGCTATCTCCAAGCCCATGAAAAAACACATTGGGTTCGGGATCATCAATAATATCGGGATGATCTGCCAGCACCTGGGCAAAAAGTTTCTCAACTTTATGCGGATCGGTACCATAAGC
Source organism: Bacteroidales bacterium (assembly GCA_028277395.1). GTDB lineage: Bacteria > Bacteroidota > Bacteroidia > Bacteroidales > F082. Next base: position 14,005 of record JANQGJ010000102.1, read on the forward strand.
AACACCGGCAAATACTTCTATTCTTCTTCTCTGATCGGAAAGTGTCCAGTTAACTACCTCGTTGGTTATGAGCTGACCGTTGGGTACAATAACATCCGCTCCTTCAAATGTCCTGATATTACTTGATCTGATCCCTATCGACTCTACTTTCCCAATAAGTTGCCCCACTTCAATGGTATCTCCGATCTGAATTGGTCGTTCAAAAAGAAGAATAAACCCCGAAACTATATTATTGAATATGTTCTGTAGTCCGAAACCAATACCTACACCAAATGCACCGGCCAGTACGGTTAAACTATCAAGGGGCATACCAGCAGCCGAAACAGCCAGCAGGACACCCAGAGTAATTAAACTATAGCGCACCATAACCGCAATAGTGTGTGGAACTCCTTTTGCAAGATTAAGTTTGTTCAATATATCCTGCTCCAACAATATTCTGACCATTCTGGATATAACAATTGAAATCCAGATCACGAAGAAGAACATAACAATATCACCAAGTGTAAAAGATGCTGATCCTATAACGATCTCATCAGTAAAGAAATTTGTTATTGCAGTTAAAACAGGCCGTTTTATATTTACAAGACTCATTATGGATAAAACCCAAAAGATTATAAATCCGGCATTTACCAGGAAAATAACCCTTTTTTTTATGGAATTACCATGAAAACGGATAATATTTAATTTACCTGCATATGAACTATCTATTCCAATGGACACAAAACCATTAATTATAATTACCGTACAAAGCACCAGTAAGCCACTAAAGGCACTTGCCACAGGAACATTTAATGCAAGTTCGGCCAGTGTTGTGGAACCATAAACCAAACCCAGCAATCCGGTTACCGCAAATCCAAGTTGAACAACCAGCAATAGAATTAACAAATTGTTTAAGAAATGTTTTGGCACAGGGTTTTTATAAAAATATATTACCAGCCTCCATAAAATAACTATTTCAATTACTGATATGGATAACAAATTGATAAGGTAATAAAAGTTATCGGGAGGGAAAATGAAATATGAAATATTCAATAATACCAAAATAACAAACAGATAAATATGACTATAAAATTTGCTGTTGATAAAAGTTCTTGTAATTATAATCAGAGGAATGGTAACCAATAATACTAATATATCCTTCAGTAGTTCAGGTCTTTCGGTATATAACAAAGATGACGCAAAAATACCGATTATCAGGGCAGCACTTACACTTCGCGACATCATTTTAACAAGCATTTTCCTGTAAAATGAATCCTTCCTGATCTCGGTCCGGTTGAGTCGTTTTTTTATTGAAACAAATACAAATACAAGTATTATTAATAAGAATAATTGTAAATACAGGTTCGGTATGTTATGACTAAGGAAAGAATATAATTCCTTATACTCGGTCTGATAAAAAAAACTCAGTGGCTCACGGAAGTTCCATGTGCTTTTGTCGTTATAATTCAATGAGAAAATCACTGGTTGATTCTGAACAAAGATTTCCTGTTTTTTATTTACATATGCCTGGTCGATTTTAACAATATGATCATCAAGAAAAACACCTTCCTCAGTTATCATATTTAATGAAACAAGCAAAGCATCACTTTTCTTTTGCAAAATTGATGTTAATGTATTCAGCTCCTGCAGCAACTGATCAACACGATCAAGAATTGATGATTCCGATTCTTTTTCTTCAATAATGCTTCTTGTATTACTCCAGACAAGAATATCATCTTCATATTTCTTTTTGTAATCAGTAAGAACACTTATTTCATAAGCCAAAGCTGCTTTTTCTTTATCAAGAACACTTACAAACTTTCGCCAGTAAACCAGTTTATTACTTAAATAACGCGTATTTTTTGTTTTTAGATCAAGTGCTCTGTCAATTCTCAGTAAACTATCAATATGATCAAGCAACGAATCGTTTTTAACTTTTATACTTTCAATCTTTTCATCTGACAATAACGATTCAGTTATTCTCTGAATATCCGTCAGAATTTCACCCGATTTAATTGAAATTTCAGACAGCTTAATGGTTTTAAACTCTTTAGTGATAGAATCCAGAACCGGTGCTGTCGCTGTTTGGCAGTTTAATGTACCTGAGAACACAATAAGAGATAAAATTAAAGCAGAAAATAAAGCTCTAAACATCAGTTTATCTTTCATCCGTTTATCTATTAGTTTTTCAATAGGAATCATTGACAAAGATTATAGAGAAAATGTAAAAGTTTTCTTAATAACATTCAGGGTCGAATGAATTGCCGCTCTGCTTATCTTACATCAAATTCGATTCCTTCCAAACATCAAATATATTGATTAATACGTAATAATACCATACAAACTTAAATTATTGCATCTAACATCTCTACCAAGTCTCAATTTCAGCTATTAAAATGAATTTACTGTTTTGCAAATCCATCAAACAATGTATTTTTGTATGAAACAAGTTATGGTAGTAACTGTCCTTAATTTATAAATATCAAAACCAATGCTATGAGAATTATTTTTACCATTTGCCTCACATTACTGGCATCAGCATTTTTTGCTCAATCAGTTGGCGACACCATCGTTGTTTCAACTTTTAATTATTCACAAACCGACGGGAGTGGAATCAGGGATACAATGATAGATTTTCCTGATAATCCTGATGAAACTTACAGTAAAATTATTATGCTTTATAATATGCGCTGCAAAGATGGATTGATTTCAGTACCCGGAAATACAAACAGAGGCTGTGGCGAATGGGATTATTCTTGCAATACGTATATTACCGACTCATCAAGAGTTGATTCTGTGCTTAGTTATACAAACTCGCATACCATATCGGCTTTTTCAGGATCAACTTTTAATTATGTTGAAACACAGCTTTATGATTATTACCAGTACAGACAAAAGGAGGTTCAGGTAAACAGCATTATTAGCGAAGATCTTTATGATATAGGATCAGGAAGCCTTTCAATATCACATCCGGTTGCAACCGGGAATAATTCCGGAAAATCACAATATCTTTACACTCAGACAGAACTCGCCACTGCCGGAGTAACTGCAGGAGACATAGTTGCGCTAGCATTAAATATTACAGGCGGCACCTCTGAGGCAGAGTATTTTAAAATTCGTATTAAGCATACGTCAAAATCAGAACTTGATGCAAACAACCCTGATACCGATGATTTTACTGAAGTTTATTTTCATGATAACAACTTTACTTCAGGGGAAAACAAAATAACTTTTAATACACCTTTTACATGGGACGGCACATCAAATATCATTGTTGAGTTTTCATTTACAAATAATGTTACAGGCAGTGCCATCGACATTGAAGGAGAAGATACCGGGAATAATTTTGGTATTTATGCTTTAAACGGTTATAATATCAACTCTGTTAATGGTAGCATAGAAATACCAACAACAGCATTTTCAAGTATTTCGGAAGAAATATCTGTATCATTCTGGAGTTTTGGGAACGTAAAAGTGCAGCCTGTACATAATAGTATTCTACATGGAGTGGATACTGAAGGAAACAGGCAAATAAATCTTCACCTTCCATGGGGAAATTCAAGCATTTATTTCGACTGTGGTAATGACGGTACAGGATACGACAGGATTGACAAAGGTGCATCAGCAAGTGAATTCAAAGGAAGCTGGAGCCATTGGACTATCACCAAGAATACCGGGACAGGTGAAATGAAAATATATTTGAATGGTGATCTGTGGCATTCAGGTACCGGAAAAACAAGACTTATTGATATCCAGGAATTTCTACTGGCAACAAATGGCAACCCAAGTCGCTCATATTTTGGTAACATTGACGAGGTAAGAATATGGGATACCGAACTTAGTGAGCAAACAATTAAAGACTGGATGTACAGGCAATTATCCCCTTCGCATCCAAATTACAGCAATCTGGTTGCCTATTATAACCTTGATGAAGGAACCGGTAATTCGGTTTCCGATGCTTCGCCAAATGCACAAACAGGTACAATTAATGATTTTCTTTACTGGGTTTATGAAAGAGGTTCAAATCTTCAGAGAGGTTTTATTGCTACCACAGAAAGGCCTAATATTACTCTTGCCCAGGGTAATTATGACCTTACAATAAGCGATGTAATTGTAACTGATTCGGTTAAAATTATTCCAAATATTGTCAGGGAATTCAATATAATTCCAAGAAACGGAACAATGATGCATGACAGCATCAATCAGTTGTCTGCAGTTGAATATTGGGAGGAGCAATACGAACGTATTTTTGATCCCGAAGGCGTTGCCATAGATTCAACATTTGCAGCTCACACAGGAACCATTGAGATCACTGAGCTCACCTATTTCAAAAGATATCCTGCGAAATATGAGATCATGTCGTTTGTAACACCATATGGTATATACCTTGATCTTGGAATGGAAGGTAAAACCTGGGCATTTGATGTAACTGATTATTCAACAATATTGAAAGGATCAAAAAGAATGACAATTGAAAGAGGAGGGCAAAGACAGGAAGATATGGATATAAAATTCCTGTTTATTGTTGGAACACCTCCACACGATGTTCTGGATATTAATCAGATATGGCGTCCTGACAGTAAAAGTTACACAAGTATAATTGATGACAAATCTTTTGAGCCAAGAGATTTACTTTTTAATCCTGAAGGTGATATGTTCAAGCTCAGGTCGGTGATCACAGGTCATGGTCAGCAGGGCGAATTTCAGGGACGTTACCATACTTTCAATATTGACGGAGGTGAAATTGAATATACATGGAAAGTATGGACAGAATGTTCAGAAATTGCAATATATCCACAGGGAGGAACATGGATATATGACAGAGCCGGATGGTGTCCGGGAACTCCAAGTGATCTGTATGAATATGATATTACAGAGTATGTTACAGCAGGACAGGTACATAATCTCGACTACGGACTTGAATACGCCAGCGGAACGTCAAATTATATTGTAAACAAACAGCTGGTTAGTTACGGTCCGCCTAATTTCGGTGTTGATGCAGCTGTTGTAAGGATAATAAAACCAACAAGTGATGAAGCAGGCGAGGAAAGGTTTAATCCTGCATGTTCCTATCCTGAAATAGTTATTCAAAACACGGGATCAACTACATTAACAAGTCTTGATATTGAATATTTTGTAGATGGCGGGGAAACAGAAAATCACACATGGAACGGATCGCTGGAGTTTTTGCAACAGGATACAGTTGTTCTGCCAATAGATGACCTCACCTTCTGGATAAGTGGTTCCAACAGATTTACCGTTAATATTAGTAATCCGAATGAACAGCAGGATGAATACACTTACAACAATACTTATTCATCTGTTTTTGAAGATCTGCATGTATATCCTGAAGGTAACACTTATATTGTTCAGTTAAAAACCAATAATTATGGTTACCAGTCATCATATACACTAAAAGACGGATCAGGTACTTTGTTGTATGAAAGACATAATTGTGATGACAACACTCTCTATGAAGATGATTTTTATCTTTTCCCCGGATGTTATGAATTACGGATAGAAGATACCGGTGATAACGGACTTGAGTTTTGGCATCAGCCCAGCCAGGGTGTAGGTTATTTCAAAATACTTGATCCTGATGGAATTCCGCTCTACACATTTGAACCTGATTTTGGTGGCTATGCAAGTTTTGAATTTGGAATTGGCAACATTACTAAGATAGATGATGTTAAAAATCCTTTTGTTTACAGTGTATATCCAAATCCTGCATCGGATAACATCAGCATCAATATCACCGGACCAGGTGAGAACAAAGTTTCTTCAATTTTGTCTAATACAGTTTCCACAAAGATAATTGAACAAACCTGGTATGCTTATCAGAAAGAAACCGGCACTGAAATGGATATTAGTTCTTTACCTGCCGGAGTCTATGTATTGACTATAGTATACGGAAACCATAAACGAACTGAGAAAATCATAAAGTACCAGTAGTTTTTGTGCAAACACCGAACCTATTAATAAAACATCAGAGCTGACTAAGTTTCAGCTCTGATGTTTTTTGTTTTTAACCCATAATATTAAAACCCTCTTACAAGGCTCTCATTATCTGCCCGTTAAGCCTTCAATAATTACCAGTATATGGTTTGTATTCATTAATCATTATATTTGTGCTCAATAATCAGCACTCATAATGCCGGGGAAAAGGAAGCGACTTTTACTTATTAATCCCTTAAACAGTAGTACAAAAGGATTAATAATTCATAAGCAGGTGATATATCCACCGCTTGGGTTGGGTATTATTGCCACTCTTACTCCTGATAACTGGGATGTTGAGTTGATCGACGAAAATTTTAACCAGTTTGAATTTGAAGAAGCCGACCTTGTTGCACTAACAGCACTGACCTCAAGTGTAACCAGGGCATATGAAATTGCTGATATATACCGGAAAAAGAATATTCCTACTGTTCTTGGAGGCATTCATGCATCAATGATGCCTGATGAGGCAGTCGAACTTGTTGATTCAGTTGTTGTAGGAGAGGTTGAGAGTGTATGGAAAAATCTAATTGATGATTTTGAAAGAGGAGAGCTTAAGAGACAATATTATGGCAAGCTGCTTTCAATGGAGAATGCTGTTCGCCCAATGCATGAGATTTTCCATGAGGACTATAAGTTTGCAAGTATTCAAACAACAAGAGGTTGTCCGATGAACTGCGAATTCTGTTCGGTCCATACTTTTAATGGAAGTTCATACAGACTAAGGCCTGTTGATGAAGTTCTTGATGAACTGGAATCACTCAGGCATAATATGGTGTATTTTGTAGATGATAATCTGATTGGCTACGGAAAAAGATCACAGGAAAGAGCAATTGAACTTTTCAAAGGAATTATAAAACGTGGGATCAGGATTGAATGGTTCTGTTCTGCATCAATGAATTTTGCTGATAATGAAGAGGTGCTGAAACTTGCATCGGAAGCCGGCTGCCGGATGGTATTACTAGGAATAGAATCAGAAAGGATCGATCAGCTTCAGAATATGAATAAAAAGCTCAACGCGAAAATGGGTGTTGACAGTTACGAGGACGTGTTCAGAAAGATCCATAACCACGGGATTGCAGTACTGGGAGCATTTATTTACGGACTTCAGTCAGACACTCCTTCTACCATGTCTGATCGCACTACTTATATAAACAATGCATCCATAGATGCAGTTCAGGCTACAGTTTTAACACCATTACCGGGCACAAGGCTGTTCGATCAAATGGCAAAAGATGGTAAAATTGTATTGAATAATTACCCTGAAGACTGGCAACACTATCATTTTGGTAAGGTTGTGTTTAAACATGATCTGATGGATCACAAAACAATCACTACAGAGATATCGAATAATTGGGATAAACTGTATAACGAAAACACTCTTAAAAAGAAATTCATCCGGACATTGAAACAAACCAAAAGCCCTGTTGCAGGAATTTGGTCATATGGTTCAAACCTGCAATACTATAATCTCGTTTTCGAAAAAGATGATTCCAGACCTCATATAAACCTGACTGATATTTTTGGATTACATGACGTAAAAGACAGTCCGTTTATGTGAGCATTTTGAAAAAATGACAATTAAAAAAAATAAACTGCTGTTAATAAACCCCTTGAGCACAAGGCGCTCAGGATTAATTCATGCCAATGAGTCCATTTATCCTCCAATGAGCCTTGCCATAATTGCAGCACTTACTCCTGACAACTGGGAAATTGAATTAATTGATGAAAACTTCGATAAATTTGAATATCGCAAAGCTGATTTTGTTGCCCTTACAGCTTTAACATCACAGGTAACACGGGCTTATGAAATTGCAGGAGTGTATAAAAGAAACAAAATCCACACAGTAATAGGTGGTATTCACGCATCAGTTGTGTCTGAAGAGTCAATAAATTACGTTGATACTGTTGTAATCGGAGAAGCAGAAAGTGTATGGGGCAAGATTATTGAAGATTTTGAGAACAATTCTCTGAAGAGAATATACAAAGGAACTATCGAACCAATGGTTTCATCTCCCGAACCACGTATTGACCTGTATGATGAAAGGTATGAATTTGGCAGCATTCAAACAACACGGGGCTGCCCGATGAGCTGCGACTTTTGCTCGGTTCATACTTTTAACGGTAAGAAATATCGTGCCAGGAACGTTAAAGCAATTGTTGATGAGTTTGAAAAGATACCACAGGACAAAGTTTATATCGTTGACGACAACTTCATTGGTTATTCAAAAGCTTCCGTAAACCATGTTATTGAAATTTGCAAAGAAATAATATCAAGAGGGATTAAGAAGAACTGGCTCTGCGCAGCCTCTATGAATATTTCTGAGCATGATGAAGTATTAAAACTGGCTTCAGAAGCCGGTTGCAAAATGATATTTCTTGGTATTGAATCAGAATTAATTGACCAGCTGGAAACCACCAATAAGTTCATGAACCTTAAAGTTGGTGTTGACAACTTTGCACATGTATACAATAAATTACATGAATATGGAATAGCGGTTCTGGGAGCGTTTATTTATGGGCTGGAATCAGATACACCTGAAACTATTGAAAACAGAACCAGGTATATTTTTAATTCGGAAGTTGATGCCATACAAACAACCATATTAACTCCACTCCCGGGCACTCCATTGTTTGACAGATTGAAAAAGAATGAAAGATTGATTCACAATAATTACCCTGAAGACTGGGCCAGGTACGATTTTGCCGAAGTAGTTTTTAACCCCGGATCAATGTCAGCAAATGATCTGACCATTTCAGTAAAAAAAGCCTGGGAAAAACTCTACGACTCCAAACTCCTGAAAAAGAGGTTTATCAAATCTCTAAAGTTAACTAAAAACCCAACCTCAGCTACATGGGCATATAGTTCAAATCTTCAGTACAAAAAACTCATTGAGGAAAAATTAAATGACAATCAGGAATAGAATAATGAATTTTAGAAAGACATTGTTCTATTTTCTATTTTTGCCAGTCTTTTATTAACTACAAAATCATGAATATGCAATTTTCAGGAACAAATTATAGTTTGATGTCGGTTGCTACAGGTAAAATATTTAACGATACCGGCTGGGATCTTGACGCCCCGGGTGAAAAAAGTCCATCATTAGTTCGTGCAATTTATGAGAAAAACAGGTTAACAGTAAAAGATAATTCTTTCGGAATATATAAATATGCCGACTGGCTGCCAATCAATAAAATGCTGGTAGGTTCATCGGCACCTGTTACTTTTAAAAGCGAAGGATTTGCCGGCAAACTTGGACTGACAAACCTTTATATAACTTTTAGCGGATACTGGCCAGAAAAAGATGCAGGTATGAGAACATGCTCTTTTAAAGAAACAGAAGCCTATAGTGTATGTGCAAGAATGAATGACAACGAAGACAAAATACTTGTTGTAGCATCAGCCGGAAACACTGCCAGGGCTTTTGCAAGGGTTTGTTCCGATAATAAAATCCCTCTTTTATTGTGTGTACCTGAAGATAATCTTAATGCTTTGTGGTTCGACTCACCAATAAACGATTGTGTAAAACTAATAGCCAGTAAAAGCGGCAGCGATTATTTTGATGCCATACATCTATCAAATATTGCATGTGAACTTGAAATGTTTTTTGCCGAAGGTGGCGCTAAAAATGTAGCACGTCGTGATGGGATGGGAACAACCATGCTGTCGGCAACTACAACAATTGGTGAAATACCGGAATATTACTTTCAGGCCATTGGTAGCGGCACCGGTGCTATAGCAGCCTGGGAAGCAAACTTACGATTAATTGAAGATGGAAGATACGGTGATCGCAAAATGAAATTGATGGTAAGCCAGAATTTTCCTTTTCATCCAATCTATGATGCATGGAAAGCATCATCACGATCTTTACTCCCAATTAACGATATTGAAGCAAGAAAGCAGGTAGAAATAATTGATGCAAAAGTTTTATCAAACAGAAAACCTCCATATTCGATTCAGGGTGGGTTATTTGATGCCATGACAGATGCAGGTGGTGATGTATTGCTTGCCACAAATGATGAAGCAGCCGGTGCACAAAAGATCTTTCTTGAAACCGAAGGTATAGATATTCATCCTGCTGCTGCAGTTGCAACTGCTACCTTGATATCATCTGTTAAAAACAACTCCATTGACAAAAACAGTCTGATAATGTTAAATATTACAGGAGGTGGTGAGAACAGGTTTAAAAGTGAAAATGATCTTTATTATTTGAAACCGGCTTTGGTATTTGAAGTTGATCCCGACAAAGAATCGGTTAAAGAAAGAATAGCAAAATTAAAATGGTAACCGACATCCACAGAAATAACATTTAATGAAACATTAAGTGTTATTTCCTTTGCTTTGGTTATTTTTAAACAACTCCAGCCAGTAATCTGCCATTGCAAGTGGCAAAATTAATGATCGTATAGGGTGGGCAAAGATATCTTTGGATTTTGGCAGTGATGATATCATTGCAGGAAGTGCGCTGAAGGCCAGCCCAATTGACTGATAATACATACCCATACCTACCTTCATTAAAAATGATTTTACTTTATGATTCCTTAGTTCAACACTTATTGCAGAAAAACCAACTACAACGAACAACGCTCTTACCATCATTTCGATGCCGGCATAAAACCCATCCATTTGAAATAGTGTAACTTCGTTTTTATCGTTTTTCCAAAACAAAGCAGTCAGAGCTACAATTATCATTAATTGTATCCAAAAAACCGGTTTTCTTAACCGTCGCAGGGCAAAGCGATAAACATATCCAAAAATCAACAGGTAAACACCAATAAAAACGTAGCCGTAGTAATCTGTAATATTTATCAGGAAGAGCCCTGCCGGCACTGCAACTACATTAATAAACAACAAAGTAACTGATGTTTTTTGGTTATCACTTATTACAAAAAAGCCATTTTTGTTATTATTATTTTGTGAAACGTTGAAATTACCTGTGTCAGGCACCATTGACAAAGCTTTGCGTCCGGCATAGTACCCGCTCAGGGAAGCGAGCACACCCATTATTATGTAAAAGCTCAATAGTACAAACAATACTTCTGCCGGTTCAGCTTCTTCAATGCGAAGCTGTTTCAACCCGAAATTTATAATATTAACATAAACCTGCAGTAAATCATAGCCATAGAACACTATCATACTGAAAATCTTGTAGAACAATGCACTGGAAACACTAAATATCCCTGCAAACAGATAACCGATGAAATTCCTGCCAAGTAACAGAATCACCACCTCAATCAGAAGTGCCTCAAGCATTATCCCCATCATTGGACCCAGCAAAATTGCTGATGGAGAAACAGATTTCATAATTGCTGCTATTAGTCCTGCCCTAATCACCAGTCCTTTTTGCGGCCATAATTGATAATATCCTATCAATAATATAGTTCCAAAAAATGCAAGGGTAGATCCTGCCATTGGAATTCTGGAATTATGCAAAAAACTTCCTACAATAATCTCAAGTGAAGCCCATAAACCACCAACTACGGCAGCCTTTAACCACAAATCACTTTCTTTCTTATTATTTAAGGTAATGGTATTCATGCTTTCAGGTCTTTTGGGGTATTAATATTTTTAAACCGATTAATGTTTTCAGCATCTGCATCAATACTCACAGATCTGAACCTTACTTTTTCAAAAAGGTTTATTAGTTTATAGTCCTTTTTAGATATGGAATCCAATAGTACAGGTATTATTTCCCTGGAATAATAAGCTGCCAAAGGTTCGAAATATGAATTCCGGTATTGTGGCACTACTATATCGTATGATTGGCGAAAAGAAAGAACTGTTTTTAGAAGATCACCATCAAGAAAAGGAGTATCACATGAAATTACCAGGTTATCATTATTGGGAGACTGTTTTAAACTGCTGTAAATTCCACCTATTGGTCCGATATTCCTGAACTCATCGCCGACAGTCTCAAATCCAAATTGTTTGTATCCCGAATTGTTATTCGTACTTATCAGAATTGTTTTGCAAATTGGCTCAAGAATATTTATTGAGTGTTGCACAAGTGGTTTGCCTTTAAAATCACACAATCCCTTATCTTTACCCATCCTTTTGCTTGCTCCCCCTGCAAGAATAATACCCGTAACCTCCTGATACTTCATGATAAAGGGTAAATTCTGAATTATCGGGTTTTGCTGAAGTCAACGTCATCCATCAATGACTGTGTCAGATACTCCATACTTCCCAGATCCAGGGCCAGAAGATTACCATATCCTGCCCTGTCATTAAAATAAATTCCATTATCCAGATCAATAAAATTATAATCAGGATTCTTAAGCGACATATCTATAAACTCAAGGTTTACCGGTACATGCCCATGTATTACTTTTTTATTGGATATTTTCTCAGGATCGACTTTAAAATCCCTTATCCATATCATTGATCTCTTATCAGAGAACGGATCATCGATTTTAAAATTCAACCCGGCATGAACAATTATAAAATCATCAACTTCAACAAAATAAGGAAGATTACGCATCCAGTCAATGTATTTCCCGGGAATATCCTTTGGATAATCAACATTAAAACTTTCCAGTGTTTTTCCTCCACCATGCATCTCCCATTCACGTTGCATTTTTGTTTTTGACCTGATACCGAGGAAACCTTTGTTCTTTCTGTCTTCATCAAAGGTTCTTATACAATAATCCTCATGATTTCCCAACAGTGGAGTAACATTATATTCATTATCCTCAAGGTTCATGATATAATCAATAACACCCTTACTATCAGGACCCCTATCGATATAATCCCCCAGAAATATGAGGTGATCATTTTTATTAGGTTTTATCTGATTTTCAATAAGTGTGGCTAATGTTCTGACGCAACCATGTATATCCGGGATAACCCATTTTTTAATCATAAGGACGATTGTTTACTTACTATTTTGCCTTTGCCTGGTTAGCAACCTTTTCCATCAGTTTTTTAATTTCTTCCGGATCACCAAGGAAATAATCCTTTACAAAATTCAGGTCATCATCAAATTCAAAAACATAAGGTACTCCGGTTGGAATGTTAAAACCAAGAATCTCTTCTTTACTCATATTTTTAAGATGCATAACAAGGGCTCTTAAACTATTCCCGTGTGCAGTTACAAGCAAATCATCATTTTCATATAAAGCAGGTCTGATATCAGTTTCCCAATATGGCATTATTCTCTCAATTACTTCTTTTAGTGATTCAGTTAAAGGAAGTTCTTCAGGGGTAAGGTCTGCGTACCTGGCTTCAAATTTAGGATTCCTTTTATCATCAGCTTCAAGAGGTTCAGGAGGAGTATCAAAACTTCTTCGCCATAACTGAACCATATCAGCTCCATACTTCTCTGCTGTTTCAATTTTATTCAACCCTTGCAGCATTCCGTAGTGCTTTTCATTTAATCGCCAGCTTTTTTTTACTTCTATCCACATGGAATCCATTTCCTCAAGCATTAACCACAGGGTTTTTATTGCTCTTGTAAGATATGAAGTATATGCAAGTTTAAAATTGTATCCTTTATCTTTAAGCACTTTTCCGGCTTTAACAGCCTCACTAATACCCTGTTCCGATAACGTTACATCTTTCCAGCCGGTAAAACGGTTTTCTTTATTCCAAACACTTTGTCCGTGACGTACAAGTACCAATCTTTTCATGTGTTTATAATTTTTTATTTTATTGATAATGAATTAAATAAAAAATTCTCGCACCCATGGTACCACTCCGATAAATCTCCGCTTTCGCAAA
>JANQGJ010000002.1 GCA_028277395.1 Bacteroidales bacterium
TTTGCGAAAGCGGAGATTTATCGGAGTGGTACCATGGGTGCGAAAATTTTTTATTTAATTCATTATCAGTAAAATAAAAAATTATAAACACATGAAAAAACTATCTACCCTTCTAATTATCCAACTGGTTCTGGGAATAGCGTTATGTTTTGGACAGGTTGCCACAGATATAGATCATATCTCCGGCGAAGTTATGGTTCAGTTAAAAAATGATTCGGAACTGGAAGGACTGCTAAAGAAATATAACCTTAGCAAAAAACATGTGGTTTCCGAAAGATTCAATATATATTTATTGGAGTTTGATAACTCAAGAATGTCAAATGCATCAGTTATAAACATGTTAAGTGATGAACCTTTGATTGTAAATGTTCAAAATAATCATAAAGTAAGTTTGAGAGGAACTGATGATGTAATTCCAAACGATTCAATTTTTGATAAACAATGGTCAATCCTTAATACAGGTCAGAATAGTGGAACCCAGGGAGCTGATATTGATGCAACACTTGCCTGGGACTATAATACCGGTGGTATTACTTCTCATGGAGATACTATTGTTATTGCCATTGTTGATGGTGGAAGTGATCTGGGACATGAAGACCTTGACTTTTGGAAAAACCATGGCGAGATACCGAATAATAATATTGATGATGATAATAACGGATATGTTGATGATTATGATGGTTGGAATGCATATAATCACTCAGGATCTCTTCCAATGAATGTACATGGGACACATGTTTGTGGAATAGCTGCGGCTATCGGTAATAATGATAAAGGTATTGCCGGAGTATGCTGGAACGCCAAAACTCTCCCTGTTGCAGGTGATTCTTATATTGAGTCAGTAGTTGTTGAAGCATTATCTTATGTTTATGTAGTACGTGAGAGGTATGACCAAACAGGTGGTGCTGAGGGTGCTTTTGTTGTTGCCCAAAATAATTCGTTTGGTGTAAATAATGGTCAGCCTTCGGATTATCCTATTTGGGAAGCAATGTATGATTCTCTGGGTAAGATTGGTGTTTTGAGTATGGGTGCTACTGCTAATGCTGCATGGGATATTGATGAAGTTGGTGATGTCCCAACAGCATTTACAACGGATTATATGATTTCAGTAACCAACACAACCAATAAGGATAAGAAAAACGGAGGTTCTGCCTGGGGACTAACAACAATTGATTTAGGTGCACCAGGTACAATGATATGGTCATTAGGATTGAATAATACATATCGTATCAGTTCAGGTACTTCAATGGCAACACCGCATGTTAGCGGAGCAGTTGCATTGTTAATGTCAGTTGCTGATTCTGCCTTTATTACCAATTATAAGGAAAATCCTGGGCAAGGAGCACTTATGATAAAGGACTATATTCTGGATGGTGTTGACCCAATTTCAGATTTGGAAGGAAAATCTGTAACGGGTGGCAGGTTGAATCTGTTTAATTCTGTGAAACTTATGTTAGGTTCTCCTCTGATTGTGACGAACCTGGATTCAATAAACGTAGATTTATTAATTCATACATCAACGGAGGATACTCTGATTATTACCAATGGAGGAAGTGACACCCTGCATTATTCATTGAGTGTGCTTGATCAACCTGAGTGGATTTCATTTTCCAAAACTGAAGGAAGCCTGGAAGAAGGTGAATCAGATACAATATTTATAAATCTAAGTGCTCAAAATGTTGACACAGGTGATTATTATTGTGAAATAGTGATCAATGGTGAAAATATTTCCAGCAAATACATACCTGTTCATCTTTATGTTTATGATCCTATATCTGTTGGAGAGAAAAGTGACCTTATTGATTTAAGTGTTTTTCCAAATCCGTTTAATACATCTGTGGAAATATCTTTTGTAGCAACAAATACCGGTAATACCAAAATTGAAATTTACGATCAGACTGGCAAATTGATATATTCAGATACAAGGAGCGTAAATCCGGGTAAAACTACCTTTAATTGGGGAGATAGTTCAATTGAAAGTGGTGTTTATTTGTACCGGATATTACTTAATAACGATCAAATTTCAACTGGTAGGATAATCAAAAAGTAAATTTCAATAACATATTGTTAACCGGTTAACTTAATCTGTCGTAAAACTCTTAATTAGTTTCCGGTTTTTATTGCCAAAACACATTCATCATTTAACATGATTGTGGTGTAATATGATATTTTTTTGGGACAATCCTGATAAAAAATCGATTTTGAGCAATATAGTAATTCATGCTTAAAAAACAACACGTTAAGTCTTAAAACTGAGATTTCTCATCCTTATTTTTAACCAGTAAAAATTGCTGTGAATTAAATAACAGTAAAAATAAGATTACTAAATTTGTAACGTAATCAATACCAAAAAAATGGATAAGTTATTTAGAAAAGATGCATTAGACTATCATGCCTCCGGGCGACCGGGAAAAGTTGAGGTTGTACCAACAAAACCATATCATACACAACGCGATTTATCACTTGCTTATACACCGGGGGTTGCTGACCCGTGCCTTGCGATTCATGAGAACAGGGAAGATGTATATAAATATACCGCAAAAGGGAATCTTGTTGCTGTTATTTCCAATGGAACAGCAGTTTTAGGACTTGGAGATATTGGTCCTGAAGCCGGAAAACCGGTTATGGAAGGTAAAGGTCTTCTTTTCAAAATATTTGCTGATATCGATGTATTTGATATTGAGGTTGATGAAAAAGATATTGATAAATTTATTACTGCTGTAAAAGCAATTGCACCTACATTTGGTGGTATTAACCTGGAAGATATAAAAGCACCTGAATGCTTTGAGATTGAAAAGAGGCTTAAAGAAGAACTTGATATTCCTATCATGCATGATGACCAACATGGGACAGCGATTATTACTGCCGCAGGTTTGTTGAATGCATTGGAAATAGTTGATAAAAAAATAGAAGATATTAAGATTGTTGTTAACGGAGCAGGAGCAGCTTCAGTTTCATGTACAAGGTTGTATATTGCGCTGGGAGCAAAACCTGAGAATATTGTTATGCTTGACAGTAAAGGTGTTCTGCATGTTGACCGTACTGATCTTAATGAAACCAAACGACAGTTTTTAACCGACAGACCAATCCATACCCTTGCTGAAGCGGTTAAAGACAGTGACGTGTTTTTAGGACTCTCTGTTGGTGGTGTTATGAAGAAAGAAATGTTGCTTTCCATGAACGAAAGACCAATTGTATTTGCACTTGCAAACCCGAACCCTGAAATACCATATGATGAAGCTATGGCAACACGTAGTGATATTGTTATGGCAACGGGTCGTTCTGATTTCCCAAATCAGATAAACAATGTACTGGGATTTCCATTTATATTCAGAGGGGCTTTAGATGTAAGGGCTTCTGAGATCAATGAAGAAATGAAACTTGCAGCTTCAAAAGCTTTGGCACAATTAGCGAAAGAACCAGTTCCCGAAGAAGTAAACATCGCGTTTAAAATACAGAATCTTACTTATGGTAAAGAATATATTATTCCGAAACCTACAGATCCAAGGTTAATAGAGAGAGTTGCCCCTGCAGTGGCAATGGCAGCAATGAAAACCGGAGTTGCAAAAGAACCAATTGAGGATTGGGATAAATATATTGAAGAGCTGCAGAGTAGAATGGGCTTAACTAATAAGCTGATAATGCAGATGAAATCAGCTTGTAAAAGAGAACCCAAACGTGTTGTTCTTGCCGATGCTCAACAGTATGAAATGCTGAAAGCTGCTGAAATAGTATGGAACGAAAAACTTGCGATCCCCGTACTATTGGGTGATGAAAAAGTAATTCGTAGAATGATCAAAGAGCATGAGCTGGAACTTAATGGTGTTGAGATCATTGATAACAAATCAGATACAGAGAAGGAAAGAAGAAAAGAATTTGCCAGGATATTGTTTGATAAAGAGAAGAGAAATGGAATGACTCTGATTGCAGCCCAGGATGCAATGTTTCACAGGAATTATTTTGCACCAATGTTGGTTGAAACAGGTCATGCTCATGCTGTTCTTTCTGGTTTAACACGAAATTACCCGGATTCAATCACTCCGTTTTTACAGGTTATTGGGAAGAAAGAAAACAGCAGATTGGTTTCAGGAATGTACATTGTTAATACTAAAGAAGGACCTCTTTTCCTTGCGGATTGTACTGTTAACAAGAGAGTTTGTGAGAATGATCTTGTTGACATTACTTTACTCGCAGCTGAAGAAATAAGGAAATTCAGGATCGAACCTCGTATTGCAATGTTATCTTACTCAAATTTTGGATCGATTAAGAGTGACGGACCTGATTGTCAAAGAAAAGCTGTTGAGATATTACATGAAAAACACCCTTATCTGGTTGTTGATGGTGAAATGCAGGCATCTGTTGCCCTGGACCAGCATTTGATGCAAAGCAATTTCCCATTTTCAAAATTAATTGGAAATAAACCGAATACTTTAATATTCCCAAATCTTGCCGCAGCTAATATTTCACAGAAACTACTTCAGGAAACTGGAAATCTGGAAGTTATAGGGCCTATTTTAACAGGAATGAAAAAGTCAGCACATGTACTGAGAATGGGTAGCGGTGTAAAAGAAATCGTTAATATGATCATGGTTGCCGTAATGAATGCGGAATAATCATAAGTTGTACCTGTGAAATTATCAAATGTAATATTTTCACAGGTACACCCTGGTCATAACCTGCGATACACTGAAAAATAAATACCGGTAAATCTGGTTAATTTCAATCTATAAGTGTGAAAGCGGATAATTTCGTGTAACTTTTATCATTACCGGCGCAATCGGTCATTTCATAAATCACCTTGTAAATATATACCCCGGAACCTGTGGAGTTGCCATTCCAGCCAATATGTGGATCGACTGATTCATAAATAAGTTGTCCCCATCTGTCATATATCATCAGATGATATTGAGCTGCATTATCTAACTGACCAACCGGTGCAAACACATCATTTATCCCATCACCATTTGGAGTAAATGCATTTGGAAAGAATAATTTCTCCTGTTGTGGTATAACTTTTATCCGTAAGGTGTCACTAGATTTACATCCTTTATTAACTGCTTCTACCCATAAAATAGTATCATTTGGGATATTTACAAGTTCAATTACATCAGTTGTTTCCCCGGTTGACCATAAAACGGAATTCCCGTTAGCCATTGACTGAAGAGTTACTTTAGTACATTGAGCCAGTTCCATATCAGGCCCCAGATTTAAATGTGGAAAGGGATTTACTGTTATTTCTTTAATTATTGTATCTATACATTGGTGAGTTTTATTAACAACAAGCATAACATCAAATTTATCGGCATAACCATAGGAATGAATTGGAGACAATGCTGTACTAAACGAGTTGTCGCCAAAATCCCAGATAAGAGACTCTACGAATGGAGGAATATCAGAACAGGCAGGATCAAAAAGTGAGAAAGTAATATCTTCATCAATGCAGACTGATGAACTTGACGGCATGAAGTCAACAAAGCTTTGATATTTAAAGTCCTTGAAGTGCACCTGCATTTGAGACATGCAATAGTAACCAAACCCGCCTGGTTCAAAACAACCTTCTTTGGTAAAGATCATGTTGCTGTCAATGCTAACAGAAAAGTATTTTGATGTATATATTACTTCGATAAAATACTCCTGGTAAGGTTTCCACCCAAGTGTATCATCATATAAATTGGCAAGTAGATTTCGTGTAGGAGGATTATTTTTTGTACCCCACATATATTCCTGATGTCCTGTTCTTGTTATAAAACCGTTATAATGGGATAACCTAAGACCACTATGTGCAATGTATCCTGAAACACCTTCAGTTTCACCTTTCCAGTCAAGTAAGAAGAAGTTATAATCACTATTTTCGGCAATATTTGTCGGTTTTTTATAGCCAAATACCAATCCTACAAAATCCCGGTCATTATGGTTCTCAACAGAAATAGTTCCACTAATTTTTACATTAATAAAACTTGTATTACTTATATAATAAGAGGATGAGATACCATCATTTGAACCAATTACATGATTTGAGTTAACAACCTGCCAATCCCCACGAGGAGAACCTTTCATTGACCAGTATGTCAGATCAATATCAGTTTCACATTGTTGGCCAATAACTGTAAATATTAATCCAAAAAATATCAGGTTGAAAATAAATCGGGTCATAGTTTAACTGTTATGTAACTTTAATATAGACATTAACATCAGAAGTGTAGTTGCACCTAACCAAGGTAAGCCTTTGATATAGCTTATATTATTTATTCCTTCTACTTGTAATTTGGCTTACCTGCAAAGTGTATAATTAACCATAAACAAACTAATCCAAGTGGAAATAATATCCATGGAGAAACCCCATACGATGCAGGAATAATCCCGATAAAGATTGCTACTGTACCTGTTGTTAATGCATAGGGTAGCTGTGTCCGGACATGTTCAATATGAGGGCACGAGCTTGCAAGTGAACTTAAAATCGTAGTGTCGGAGATTGGTGAGCAGTGATCACCCAGAACAGATCCTGTTAAAACAGCAGCTGCAATATTATGAAATATCGAAAGAGTTGAATCATAATCAAGTCCGGAACTTTTAGCCAGCAGCCAGCCTGAGGGAAGAATTAGAGGATATAGTATTGCCATTGTGCCCCAGGAACTTCCTGTTGAGAATGATACCAGTGCCGAAATTATAAATGTAATAACAGGTAATAAGTATGGTGATACTGATGCATCCGTAAGGATACCTGAAATGAAATCAGCAGTATGCATGTGTTCAGTTATCAATGCCACCGACCAGGCAAGTGTTAGTATCATTATTGCCGGCAGCATTGTCTTAAATCCTTTAATTATACTTTCTACTGTTTCTTTAAGTGATAATAACCTTTGTGATAAGGTAAGAATAGCTGCAACGAATAAACTTGACAATGAGGCCCATAATAAGGCAATGTAGGAATCGGCATTTCCTATTGTTTCAGATAATTTATTGAAAAAGCCAATGGAATTGTTATTCCAGACTGCCTTATCCCAACCTGTATACAGTAAGGCTGAAAGTGTTCCAATAATAATTATCGATACGGGAATAATTGCATTAAAACTACGTGGAGTAATGTTTGGTTTTGCTGTTACTTCTTCCATTAAATCATCAGAGATTATGTTTTCTGATGGATTTTCATTATAAGAGATGTCTGTTAACTGTCCGGAAGATCGCTCAGCTTTTAACATAGGACCATAGTCAACTCTTTTCCAGATCAATATTCCAACAAACGCTAGTGTGAAAAATGGATAATAGGAATATGCAAGAGAATTAAAAAACACTCCGTATGCAGACTCATTAATGTTTAATGTGTTTATCCCATCCTGAATGTAGCTAAGTTCTGCACCAATCCATGTTGTTACAAAGGCTACTGAAGCTACCGGAGCAGCGGTTGAATCAATTATATAAGATAATTTCTCTCTTGAGATTCTTAGCTTATCAGCTAATGGACGCATGGTATTTCCAACCACCAGTGTATTGGCATAATCATCGAAAAATATAATAATACCCATTAACCAGGTGATCAGCGAGCCACTTCTAGCATTTGTTGCATAAACTGATAGCCTGTTGACAACACCCATCATACCTCCGTTTTTTGATATTAAACTAACAGTAGCAGCAATAATCATTGAAAACAGAATAATTGCAAGGTGACCACTATTATTTAACGATTCTATGATATAAGTGTCCAGAATTGCCAGAAACCCCTGAAAAACAGCAATAAAAAATGCCGAACCCTTATAATAATAAATAATTGTAGCACCAATCCATATTCCCGTAAAGAGAGCCGTATAAACCTCTCTTATGATCAGGGCAATTAGAATAGCAATTAAAGGTGGGAGTATCGACATCCACAAAGGAATAGGATTAACGGGTTCTGATTGTGAAAAATCTCCTGTGGCAACAGTAATTGTTTCTTTGCGTGTAAAAATAAACGGAATAGTTGCATGACCGTTTTTAACAATAACGTTATGTTTTATTCCACAAATATCAACACTGATTTCTTTGTTATTGTAAAAATCTGCAACTTCATCATTGTTTATTATTAATTCAATATCATGCGATACATTCTTAACAATTATTTCAGGGAAAATTATATCAGTGTTTTGATTTGTGAGCCTGGTTTTTCCTGTTACAATACTATTAAAACCAACCAGAAAGACTAAAACGATCAGGTTAAAGAAAAATATCCGCATTTTTAGTAATTAGATCGTGAAAGTATGAAAAATGCTTTTTCACCCGACTTAATTTCCAATTTAACTTATCAATAGTTTATTTTTTAGATAGTCTGAAAGATTACCGTTTCTCCATTCTGTTAATGTGTAGTACGAATCAAAATAAATTTTGCAATCGTCGTATCTAAATTGCCATGTAAGGGTTGTGTTACAACCATTTTCATTATAAATTCCTTTAAGTCTGATTGATTTAGAATCATCATCAATCTCGGAATGGGTTATGTTTTGTAAAGTTTTGGGTAATTTTTCTTTTGTAAGTGAAGATTCTTTATTATGATTATTTAACACAGATACCTTTTCATCCATAACTCCATTTATTGTGAAGGTGGTAACACCAATAACAACTGGTTCATCAATTCCTTCTTCTTCCAAACTCTCAAGGATGGACCAGTCAAAAACAATACTAACATTTTTATCATTTCTTTCAAGAATCTCAAAACTTGAGTTGTGTAGGTCAATTCGGGAAATATTTTCATTAATCATCATAGATACAATTAGTTGACATTGTCAATATTACGTTGGTTTCTTCAATTCAAATCGTTACTTTGTCTGATGTTGAATCTGCCTTAAATATTTCTCAATCAACAAGGTCCCTATAATCTGATTTTTAAATTATAAACCATAAATTACGAAAGATGTATTTCCCGATCACATCAATCAACATTTTATAGTTGTAATAACTTATTGACGAAAATAAGAATAAAACCGTTGCATTTGAAATAAACTTTATTAAAAAATTTCCACTGATTTATTAGTGGCAAAAATGCCAAACAGAGCCCTGAATAAACTATTTTGGTTTATTGATTAATTCAAGAATAATAGCCTGAAATGGTTGTAGCGTAATTGTAGTAGTAACCATATCTGTTAAAGTTTCAGGATGAGTGGTGTAAATATATCTGTATTGATTGTTGCTTAATAAGTATGTCTTGTTTTTTGATGAAAAATTAAGGATTATAGTCATTATTTCATCACCATAATTTCTTTGGTATGACATTATGTTATTACTTGTTCCTTTCGATTTCCAGTCACCTTTTAATAGTGAGGGATACTTTTTTCTGATACTGATTAGCGTTTGATAATTCCTTAGTAGCGAATTTGCCATGTTTTCCTGTACTTCTACATTTGTTGTTGTAAAATCCGGAGATACAGGTAACCATGGTTTAACTTTTGAAAATCCTGCATGTTCCTGATTATTCCACTGCATAGGCGTCCTCGAACCATCGCGACCCTTAAATAGAGGCCAGTATTTTTTACCAAGAGGATCGTTTAATTTTGATTTTCTCAGTTTAATATTTTTCATTCCAATTTCTTCACCATAATATATAAATGGAGTGCCCTTTAAAGTGAACATCAGAACAGCAGTTAATAACGCCTTCTTTTCAGAATGACTGCCAAACCTGCTAATACTCCTGTTAAGATCATGGTTTGAGAAAACAAAACATGGCCACCCTTTATCAGGTAGTTCCATGTATAGGTTTTCAATGGCATCATTGTATTTTTTTGCGCTCCACCCTTTGAAAAATATTGAGAAATCAAAAGCCATATTTAAACTGTCATTACCATTTCCAAGATATGAAGCTACCAGTTTTGAGTTACCCGGAGGAGTATTATAAATCTCCCCGATAAGGGTTTTATTTGGATAATTATTAGTTAGTTTTCGGAGCTTTCTGACAATTTTATAAGACTTGGGCCTGTTTCTGCTAAAAGATTTTGCATTTGGGAATAGCAGGTTGAATATCTTAGTGTTATTTCTGAATTTCTTATCCTTGATTATCATATTTATAACATCAAGTCTAAAACCATCAACTCCAAGATCAAGCCAATACCTGATTTCTTCAAAAAAAGCATTTCGCATGGACTTATTACGCCAGTTTAGATCCGGTTGTTCTTTAAAAAAAGTATGAAGGTAGTATTCGTCAGTATGTTTATCATATTCCCAGGCACTTCCTCCAAATGCTGATCGCCAGTTATTTGGAGTAAACCGGTTTTTACCTTTTCTCCACAAGTACCAATCGCGTTTTGGATTGTCAATTGACGACCTTGATTCTATAAACCATGGGTGCTCAATTGAAGTGTGGTTTAGTACCATATCCATAATAACTCTGATATCATTATCATGAGCTTTGTCTAATAGCTCCTTGAAATCGTCGAGATTTCCGAATATCTTATCTATCTTACGGTAATCCCGAATATCATATCCGTTATCGTGTAACGGAGAGTCATAAACCGGGGATAGCCAGATTGCATCTACCCCAAGCCTGTTAAGGTAAGGAAGCTTTTGGATGATCCCTCTGATGTCCCCATTGCCATTATTGCTTGAATCGAAGTAGCTACGTGGGTAAATATGATAGATTACACCATGTTTCCACCAAATAAATTCATTATCAACACTCATTTTGGTTTGTTCAATATAGCTTAATATCAATTAATAATTTATCCATGATCTTAGCAGGTGTATATTCTTCAGATCTGCAGACTGCATTTTTTTTAATTATTTCTTTGTCATCATCATTTTCAAAAAACTCAACAATCTTTGAACTCATCTGTGCCTGATTTTTAACAAGATAACCCGATGTGCCATTCTCAATAATATCCTTTGGACCTTTTGTATTGTACGCAATTACCGGAAGTCCGCATGCCAATGCTTCCAGTACCACCATACTGAAAGTATCGAATCTTGAAGGAAGTAACAACAGATCTGCCGCAGAGTAAACTGATGAAAGTGCAGAATGATTGATCCACCCCATGAATATTGCTTCGGGAACAAGTTTTTTAAGATAACTCTCTTCAGGCCCTTCACCAGCAATTACAAGTTTTAAATCGGGGATATACTTTACAACAGAATGATAAATTACAGCAAGTTCATCTACTCCCTTTTCTTTACTCAAACGCCCGGTATAAAGAATTACCGGGCAATCATTATCAATTCCAAATACATCATTTTTGGAAACATGCACTCTTTCCATGTCTTGTTCAACCCAGTGGGCAGTTAAATGGACTTTTTCGGGTTTAAAATTGATGTCTTTGCTAAGCAGCCAGTTACGGTGATCAGAATTAAGAACAAAAACACCATCAAAGTTGCCGTAGTATGCTCTAAGTATTCTGCGAAACCTGCTTAAACCCTGCCTGTCAAATCTCATTGTTTTTTTAACAAACTCTAACCAGTCTGTATGCATATAAAAATATGCTTTTATATTAAATGCATACTTTAAATAAAGTGCTGCGAAACCCATTGGCCCTTCTGTGGAAACAATGATCCTATCGTAACATCCCTCTAAAAAAAGTTTGTGGATTTCAAGGAAATTTGGAATTTTTATTGATTGAGAATCATAAAACGGGATTTCAATATCGGTAAGGGGTGAAATTACCTTTAGATGAGAAGTTTCTTTAACATTGTTACTGCAAACAAGTATATCAATTGGGAGATTTCTTTCCTGAACTGTTCCAAGAACAGATTTTAATACCATTGACACACCATTTTTATCCTCAAATGTATCAGTTAACCATAATACTCTTTTTGGGTTAATATATTTTTTTGTGATCGCTGAGAAACTGTCAAGTAATTCCCTGTTGTTGTATAAAGCTTTTGCAGATGCGAAATTTGCAGCCAGAATTAATGAAGATGCCAGAAAAGGAAAACTTAATCCATCCAGAAATTTGCTGATATTGACTTTTGAAATCCTACTGTTCTTTGAACTGACTTTAGGATTTGTGTATAACCTAAGTTCTGATGGGACTTCAAATTTATCGATTATTGAATTGAAATCAATGTCATTTAAATCATTGGTGGCCAGCAGCTTTGATACTTTTTCGTTTAATCGTTCTGCAAACACTTTGTTTAATTGATTGTTTATAGAGTAAACAGCTTTATTGTAGCTAACAACAGCATCTTTGGTGTTGCCCGAATGTGTGATTGCAATTTTTTTTGTATCATCAAATATGGATTTGTAAACTGTAGGAATAAACCATTTTTTTGTGAAATGTGGTGATTTACCAAGAAAGCTGTTATGAAACAACTCAATGAATTTCATGGTAACTTTATGTTTCCTTAATTCGGCAAAACCATTAGTTGTAACAAGTGCAGTTAGTTTATCCCTATACGATCCTTTATGGAGGAATATTCGTAATAAACCCGGATCTTTGTGTTTTAAAGCAATTTGACAAACATAATCGAGAAATGCTGTTGCCATTTTATCATTATTGTTATTGCCTCCGTATGGCACGCATTTGCCAGATTTGATAGCTTCCAGGGCCAGAGTGGAAAATGACTCTTCATCCTTTCTAATGCTAAGTCCGGGAACGTATAATCTTGTACCGGTGAGTCCGGCAAATATTCCCATATGACTGTCTGATCCGCCAATGTATGTGTTTGTGTAAGGGGAAGAACAATAGTCATAAGGATTTATATCATATTTTACTGATAACCTGTCGGTTTTTTCCTGATCGAAAGTTTGCAGCCATTCATGGGTTAACAGGTTCTGCCAGGTATCTCGTTGTCCGTTTATAACTTCAAATCTCTGGAAAATCAATGCTGTTTTTTCAAAAAAATCAATGGGAGGAACACCAGATGGAGAATAGAAGTAAAGTGGATGAGCCCAAACAGTCGGGATATCGTGGTTCAGGGCATAGTTTTGAAACTTGTAAACATTGTATCGCAATTCATTTAATCGTTTTTCCTGTTTTTGATTAAATCCATAAGCCAGAACATGGATAGAGGTATTATAGTCGGGAACAGTACAGGTAAACTCTGCAGCAGGAAGAATATCAACACCCTTTTCCATTAGTTCCCAGCATGATCTGGCATTGTTATGGTTGGTAATAGTTATCGCATTACAACCGTTTTGTTCTAAAGTTTTTACCAGTTGTTCAGATTTTAACCAAGTTTCAGGGACATCCAGAATCCTTCCCAGGAGCTCGTCAGGTTTATCGCTGTTATAATCATGGCAGTGCAAATCAATTTTAATGGTTTCTGAAATATCTGGTATTTCGTGTGTACTTGTAAGTGCATTTAAGCCATTATTTAACTCTTGTTGAAATTGTTGCGCTTCAAATTCCAAATTCATCATGCAAATTATTATATGCATCAATAGTAGTATGAATTGAAGAATTTCCTATTAAATTTATATTAAAATAAGGTTATCTTAAGGTGCTTATTTTCAGGTTGTATTAGTTATATGAAGAGTGAATTTGTTATTGTTTTTCACTAATGAAACTTTCAACAACTTTCAGATTATTTCTCGCTTCAGTATATGTCGGGTTAATTTTTATCGCAGTTTCCAGATAAAATACAGCTTCTTCATACTTTTCCAGTAAAGCCAGACAGTAACCTGTATTATTATATGTTTTGGCCAGATCGATGTCTGTACTTAACTGTTCATTAAAAATAACTTCGTCATAATCATTAAGATATGTAAGGTAGTCCTCGTTTTGCAGCTTTTCCTGAATATTTTTAAAGCCATAACTTGTATCTGAATATGCTTTTTGATGTATGATTAGCATTTCCTTATATGAATTCTCAATACTGCGCCTGTTTTTTATAGCAAGTTTAAAATATAATATTGCCTTGTTCCATTCTTTTTTCTCCATGCAGATATATCCGGCTTTTTGAAATGAGCTTTCCGGGTTTGCAGAAGTTTTAGCTGAAAGAAGATAGTTCTTAAGAGCTTTATCCGGCTGACCTGTTTTTTCATATAACTCACCCAGATTATAATATATTACTTCAGGGTATTCAGGATCCAGGTTTAACAACTGGTTGAATGAACTTACAGCTTTGCTGAAATTACCTGTTTTCTGGTAAGAAATTGCCAGATTAGCCATAGCACTTTTTAAATCGGGAACAATTTTCAATGCTTTGTTATATTGTTGTATGGCTTCTAAATACTTACCGGATTTAAGATATGCATCGCCGGCATTTTTTATTGTTATAGCTTCCACATTTTTACCTGGGTTTGACAGGTCGACAAGCCATTTCGGAGAAATAATAGTTAGTATTCCCATAATTATGAGTACCGACCAGATAGCTATCAGGGAATATGTTATTACTGTATTGATTTTCATGTTCTAATTGTTGTGAATAATCAATGTTGGCCGTTTACCTTCCTTACTGATCCGGTTAAAGGTGACTATGGCATCATTGTTCTTCTGCAAAATTATTTGAATACCCTTATTAGTTTCTTCATTAAATACAAATTGAGTTTGATCAAGTTTTGGAAATCCTTTTCCACCAGTGCCATTTTCTCCTGTGCCAAAAATCACTATGTTTTCGCACAGATCAAATATTGTTTGCTGATCTCTCTGATTAAACCTTTCTTTTTTATCAACAAGCCTGAAAAATCCATTGGGATAGATCAACACATCAAAATATACTATTGGAATCCCTTTGTAAATAAGGATGTTATTGCTATTGTATGTAATTCCATCATTGTAATTTTTAATAAAAAACACGCTCTGTAGAATTGTTAAAATAACTCCGATACTGATTATCAGATTTCTGTAAAATTTGAATTGAGTTAAGTGAATTATTAAAAAGAGGATAGTAAACAATAGTGTTGTAACTAATATTGTGTTGAATAAATACATAGTTTCGGTTAGTATGGATGCAATAACCATAAATATGTATGTTAAAAGGACTACCAAAGAAAGTGCTGAAAGAGGATTTTTAAAGTAATTAATCAGTTTTGTCTGCCTTATTACCCATCCTTTGGATATTATTTTTCCGTTTTCAAGGATGAAATAAATGATTATTAGTCCGATTGAAGTTCCCCATAAGTCTTTTGAGATATCACCAACATCAAAGATCCTGTTTGAAAGAGGCATCTGTAAAAATTCATCCAGGGTTGAAGTTGCAAGAGCCGAAACAAATGTGAGTAGAATTATTTTGTGAGAAGCAACGTTTTTGTGTGTTAAAGCTCTGTAATTTAGGTATGCGAATATGGCATATGCAAAATAATGCCAGTTGTATTGTAACTCATAATAACTATGGTTAAAATAATAATCCGTTGATTTTTGTCCAATCCAAAACAGAATTATAACAACCAGCCAGGAAAAAATTCTGAATTTGTTGAGCTTCCTATAACTATATTTTAGAATTACGATTATTCCTAAAACAGCAATTGTAACAGTTACTGGTATATCAACTTTACCTATCTGATAAGTAAGGTTTGATAATTCGCCTATCACCGACTGTAGGTAGTTTTGTAGTAGTAGAAATGGGGTGGCAATTAGTAGTAATATATATAGAACGCGGTGAGTCTCAGGCTTGTATAAGATGCCAGACTGACCTTTCATATAGCAAAGTTAGAAAAAATGAGTTTAATTAACAAAATGGTATAACATTAGTTGTTTCCAATGATTAATCAGAATTTTAATTATTCATTTTCTCACTAACAATATTTGTTAGCTCAACAAACTCATCAGGAGATAGTTGTTCAGCTCGTTTTATAAAGAAAACATTGTCTGACTGTGAAATGTCAGGTAATAATGGTTTTAGAGCATTCCTTAAAGTTTTTCTGCGCTGATTAAAAGCGGTTTTTACAACCTGAAAAAACAGTTTTTCATTACAGTTTAGAGAATTTGTAGAGTTTCTTGTTAAACGGATAACTGCCGACTTTACTTTTGGAGGAGGAATGAAAACATTTTCATTTACAGTAAAACAATATTCGATATCGTACCAGCTCTGTAACAGAACACTTAGTATTCCATAGGTTTTATTTCCATGTGAGGCAGAAATTCTAACAGCAACTTCTTTCTGGATCATACAAACGATTAAAGGAATCAGTTTTCTGTTTTCCAGTATCTTAAAAAATATCTGGCTTGATATATTGTATGGAAAATTGCCTATGACAGCAAAGGGAGTATTGAAAATACTGTGTATATCAATTTTTAAAAAATCAGCCTTAACAATTGTTAGTTTGTCATCGTCAAAATTATCCTGTAAATATTCAACAGATTCATTATCAACTTCAATTAGTTTTAGCTTTTCGATGAAAGTAATATCCAGTAATGGCCTTGTAAGAACCCCGGTACCCGGACCTATCTCACATACATTTGAACAAACAGGACCAAGACAATCAACAATCTTTTGAGCAATATTCGTATCGTTAAGAAAATGTTGTCCAAGGTATTTCTTAGCTCTAACCATATGTACCTGTTAATTTAAGAACAATATTCATTAAAAATGTGAATTAATCACAAATAAATTGAATTGTACTATCAATTAATGACAGTTTTGTCAATAAATCTGTATTTTTTCCTGGCTTTACTAGCATATATACTCTCAGGATAATCAGTCATTAAAATCATATAAAGTTCTTTTGCCAATTCTTTATTGTTGAAATGATTGCGTTGAAGTTCTGCACGATGAAATAAGGCATTATCAACTTTGATACTTGTAGGGTAGCTTTGAATTAAAATATTGAAAACGGAATCGGCTTTGATATATTCATTTATTTTCTCATAAATAAGAGCTTTGTTAAATAATGCATATTCAACACTGTAAATTCCAACAGGATCATTTTCAATTTTATTTAATAACCTCATGGCAGAATCATATTTACCCTGATATGTGTATAAGTCTGCACCTGCAAACTTCCTTAGTACAAAACCAATAGTATCTTCTTCCCGCATGTCGTTGATAAACATTGATAACTCAATAGCATCATTGGAAATTAATTTTGATGTGGCTGATTTTAATATGTCGAGTTTTGTTGCAGCCCAATCAAATTCACCAACATAATAAAACACTTTTGCGTTTTTTAGTTTGGCCTCATGCCCCAGGGGTTCATTTTTCATATCAGATTCAACCTGCGAATACAGCAATGTTGCATCCCATATTTTATCGGAAGCAAGGAGGATATCAGCAAGTTTTAATTTTAGTTCTGCTTCCATCTTTTTATCGATTGCCGGATTAGCCAGGGCTAATTCTACCATCTCAACAGCTTCTTCATACTTATTAAGCTTAAAAGCTGTGATTCCTGCCAAATGAATAATTATTTCTGATGTGGTGTTATTAATCCCAAGCAGGTTTACTGCCTCAATACCCATTTTCTCCAGATCTAAATAATCGTTATAGACAGCTGAATGATCTTCTTCATAATCCTTAACATTAGACAGAAAATACCCTACATAGCTTTCAACATAGTAAGGGGTTTTGTTTTTTTTGTCAACTAAATACTCATAAGCTTTTGAACTTGATTGGAAATCATAATTGGAATAGGCAATTTTAGCAAGTTCAAGCATATCTTCATCACCACTACCAAATCTTATGTCGTTGGCCCTTGCCTGCCGGTATGCCATATTAAAATCTTTAGTCTGAAGAGAATACCACATCAACATCTCCGCCAGTTGTTCATTTTCGGGATCCTTTTGTGAACTTTCCAGCAGTTTACTTTTTAACATGTCAGATAAATTGCTGTTAACATCCATTCGCATAATGTATTGCAGTTTGCTTTTTACACGCTGCAGATCTTTTGGTGAATGCTTAAGATGAGATATATAACTGTCGAACATATTGCTATAGTCACCATTATACAAATATGCATCGGCAATTTCGATGCTGAATGTGTTATTACTACCGGAGGTTGTCCTGGCTTTTTTGAAAACCTCAATGGCAACTTCCGAATATCCTTTTGATTGCAAACTATTGGTGATCTGCAGAATCTTATTGCGTTGAGCAGGAAGGTTGTTTAACAGTTTGTTGAGTAATTTATCAGACTTCTTTTTATTCCCGGTTAAGTCCAGAACATAGGCTTCATCAACCAAATACCGGTAATTATCAGGGTTAAGTCTGCGATGTTGTTTTATTAAACGCTCAGCCTGTTTGTAGTTTTGTAAGGCGATTAATGAATTGAAATAATAATTATAATAGTAATTAGATTGTTTTTCAGAATACAATTGCTGGAACAATTCAGCTGCTTTTTTAAAATCTTTACTCCTGTAAAAGGAAATTGCAAGTTTTTCTTTAGGATCCGGTTGATTTCTTTGTTGTTTTAAAATTATTGGGTTCGATCCCGGATTATTCTGAGCAACCCCATTGGAAAAAAACAACAATACGGCTGTCACAATAATTATAGTACTGTATTTGGAAACTTCTTTCAATTGCTGCTAATTAAGAGATTTTCAACAATAGGATGTAAAGAATCAAACTTTTTAGTTTCGTGTAAAGATTTAAGTATGTTGTATTCCATTTTCTCTATGATCATCTCTACAGCCCTGGTTTCGTCATCCATATACATAATTAACGGGATTGAGTCAACAAGATTGTTCTCTATATCATGATATAAGTCTTTTATCTGGGACCTGGATTTCACAATATCTTTTCTGATCCTGACATCCATTCGAAGTATCTGCTTAATCGATTTGTCAATATGACTGTATGGAATAATAGTTTCGTTCAACAGTGAATCGTAAGGATTTCTTACCCGCTTACAGGTTGTTTTTACCTGTTTTCGGATATTGGAAATAGCAGCACTGTCAAAATTCGAATATTCTTTTTCAGCATTTTTTAGCTGAACAAGTAATTCATCAAGCTCTGCCAGATATTTCTCATTATTGCTATTGTTGCATGAAATCAATGCAAATAAGGAAAACAGTATAACGAAAACGGATATTCGCATTGTTAATTAATTAAATCAAAGTTTGTGTACTTTTTTAGCACTTCAGGGATTACGATTCCATTTTCAGTCTGGTTATTTTCCAGCAGGGCAGCTACAATTCGTGGTAATGCCAAAGCACTTCCGTTCAATGTATGAGCTAGTTTTGATTTTCCATCTTTGTCTTTGTACCTAAGCTTCATTCTGTTAGCCTGAAAGCTTTCAAAATTTGACACAGAACTTACTTCCAGCCACATCTTTTGAGCTGCTGAATACACCTCAAAATCATAGGTTAGTGCACTTGTAAAGCTTAAATCTCCTCCGCATAGTCTCACAATCCTAAATGGTAGTTCCAGCTTCCTCAATAATGATGAAATCTGATCTTTCATTTCTTCAAGTGTATTGTACGACTTGTCAGGATGCTGAATTTGTACAATCTCTACTTTATCAAATTGATGTAACCTGTTTAATCCACGTACATCTTTACCGTAGGATCCTGCTTCTCTTCTGAAACAATTTGAGTAGGCAACATTTTTTACCGGAAAATCTGACTCTCTTAAGATAGTATTTCTATAGATATTTGTAATAGGCACTTCTGCTGTTGGTATCAGGTATAGATCATCTTCACCAATGTAATACATTTGGCCTTCTTTATCAGGTAGCTGGCCAGTTCCATAACCTGAGTCAGAATTTATCAGAAGAGGAGGTTGATATTCGAGATAACCTTCACTAATCGCTTCATCCAGAAAGAAGTTAATTAATGCACGTTGAAGACGCGCACCTTTACCCCTGTAAAATGGAAACCCGGCACCCGTAACTTTACTGCCAAGATCAAAATCAATAATTTGGTATTTGGAGGCCAGTTCCCAGTGAGGAATTGCATTTTCATGTAACTCAGGAATTGTCCCTTCTTCGTACATTAATTCATTGTCAGCATCAGAGTTTCCTTCAGGCACACTTGGATGAGGTATATTTGGTAATTCAATAAGTTTCTCATTCAAACTTTGAACTGTATGGCTGAATTTTTGTTCAAGATCTTTCGAGCTTTTTTTAAGATTTATGGATTCAGCTTTAATCTCTTCTGCTTTTTCACGCTGTCCTGATTTGAAAAGATTACCAATTTCTTTTGCTAACTTATTGCTTTGTGATAATAAATCATCCAGATCTTTTTGTGTTTTTTTTCTAAGATCGTCAAGTTCAACAATTTCATTAATAATATCAGCTGCATCGAAATTTTTAACAGCCAGTTGCTTTATTATTTCTTCTTTATTTTCCCTAATGTTATTAAGCTGAAGCATAATTAAATTATTTTGTGCAAAGTTATTATAATAAAAAACCCGGCGAGTAATAACAAGCCGGGTTTTTTATTAATCTAAACTGAAATTTACATTAATTGTAAACTATGATTAGTTATTTTCTTCTGTTACCGGAATCACACTTACGTACGATTTATTATTTTTTCTTTTTTTGAATTCAACAACACCGTCAACAAGTGCGAAGAGTGTATGATCTTTCCCCATACCTACGTTTAAACCAGGGTGATGAACAGTACCACGTTGGCGGATGATTATATTACCGGCTATTGCACCTTGTCCGCCATAAATCTTAACACCTAATCGTTTACTTTCTGATTCGCGTCCGTTATGGGAGCTACCCATTCCTTTTTTATGTGCCATTTTCTAGTAATTATAGCCTGCTAAAGCAGACAGGTTAAACAGTAATTTTTTCTATTAGTACTTTGCTTAATTCCTGACGAAAACCATTTGATTTCTGGTATCCTTTTCTTCTTTTCTTCTTAAAAACAACAACTTTATCGCCTCTAAGGTGTGAAACAATCTGAGCATCAATTGCTGCACCCTCAACTAATGGAGTGCCAACTTTAACTGCTCCATTGTCATCTACAAGAAGAACTTTGTCAAATTTAACTTTTTCGCCTTCTTCACCTTCTAGCCTGTTAACAAAAACTTCTTGTCCCTGTTCAACTTTGAACTGCTGTCCGGCTATATCAACAACTACATACATGATTAATAATCTTTAGTTTAATTTCCTTAGAAATTTGGAGGTGCAAAAATATAAAAAAAAACTAATTAACAAATAATTGTTGTTAAATTTTACTTTTAATTATTCTTCCCGTTGATTTTTGCTTTTCTCTGTGTTACGGTATTTGGTATTTACCAACAATACTCCTGCTAATATTAATACAAACCATAAAATATAAACAGGTTTGAAAATTTCTCCGTCAATTATGCCCCAGATTATAGCAATAACAGGTATTAAGTATGTAACTGAAGATGCAAAAACAGGACTGCTGATTTTTATCAGTTTATTAAATGCTATGAGTGCTATTCCTGTACCGGCAATGGCAAGGATACTTATATATCCAAAGCCTGCAAGGTTTTCACTATCCATTAATAATTTTGTCGGAATATCTGAAAAAAACAGGACATATATTGTTGAAGGAACACCGATGTAAAAAAAAGTTAACGCAGTTATTGTAAGAGAATTTATGTGTTTTAAATATGTTTTTATAAAATTAACATTGAAAGCATAACAAATTGTGGCTATGAAAATTAATGAGGCATATTTAATATTGAACGCAAATCCCTGGTCGCCACCACTGGCATAAATTAATCCCATTGCTCCCAATAAACCAATAAATACACCCAATGTGTTATACCATGTTGCCCTTAACCTGAAAAATATCAGTCCCAGCAATAATGTAAATAAAGGAGTAAGAGAATTCAATATGCCTGCAAGTAAACTGTTTATTCCGGTTTGTGCAATTGCAAACATAAATGAAGGAATGAAACTTCCAATAGTACCCGAAATTGTAAGATAAATGCGGTGTTTTCTGTCAATACTCCTGAAAGTTTTTAGTGCTACAGGTAACAAAAATATAGTAGTTATTGATATCCTTAATATTCCAACTTCTACTGCAGTAAAATATAACAGTGATTTTTTGATTAAAATAAATGAACTGCCCCAAACTAAAACAAGAGGTAATAGAATTGCCCATGATATTAGAATATTCTCTTTCTTCATTTATTAAAAATCTTTGGCAAAACTATTAAAATAATGTCTCTGTATGTTTCAATTCCAAAAAAGACCTTGAGTTGAAACAATAAAACCGGGGTGTGGTAAATGTTGATATATCTATATTATCACTTATAAATTACATCATAATTTTACACAACAAGAATATTTGATTCTCTTGTTCCGGTTTAACCAGTGTAATTAACCACTGGTCAAAGAAAGTTTATGGAGTTGAATACACATCGGGCCTAATTATGCTTACAATAAAATCGACGTAATCAAAGAGAGTTGCAATTACTATTAAAGTAAAAACTATGGTTCGAAGATCGGTTCATTATACCTACTGGAGTATTATTTCATTTTAACAGTTTGCATATTTTTATAATTATTACTTACCTTTGTATTTCCTTAAAATCTTTAAGAAGTATAAGAGAACAAGTTTCTGATTATTTCATATGATTTTTCAGGAATCCAAAAATGATAGAGAATAGCGATAATACAATAGAAAGACTTAAAGGCGGTGACCGAACTGTTTTTGAAGAATTATACAGGGAATATTATATCCGCTTATGTTATTATTGTGTTAAATATGTTGAGAGAATTGAGGATGCGGAAGAAATTGTACAGGAAATTTTTGTCAAACTATGGGATAAACATGATGAACTTGAAATAAATAGTTCTATTAGTGCTTATCTGCATAGGGCTGTTCAGAATTATGCATTGAATTTTTTGAGCAAGCAGAAAGTTAAGGATAAATATATATTGGTTCAGGACAGAAACCTGTATGAAGCATTTGATGATGGACTGATCAAACTTGAAGAAGAGGAATTACGAAAGATTTTAAAAAAAGCCATATTAAAATTGCCTGAGAAAAGAAGAGAAATATTTGAGCTTAGCAGGTTTGATGGTATGAAGAACTCAAAGATAGCTACACAGCTGTCTATTTCTGTTAAAACGGTTGAAACACAGATGACTAAGGCATTAAAATACCTTCGTATTGTACTAAAGGATTATGTGCCGGTTGCTATAATTCTAATGACAATTTATCAAATTCTTGATGTTTGATTATTGTAGAATTAATATAAATAAAAAAAAATTAAAAAAAAGTTGCTTTTAGAGTAAGGGTAAAACGGCATTTAACTGTCTTACTGTTAAAACACATAGGTTTTTAATGAATAATGAATTTCACATACAACAATTGGTGTCCTATATCACTGGTAATTGCTCTGAAGAAGAGCAGATGGCAGTAGAATTGTGGATGCAATTATCTGAGGATAATATGAAGTTGTATGAAGAATTCTTATTAGCATGGGAAAGCAGTTCAGTTAGAAATGGTTCATTTTTGATTGATGTAGATAGCAGATGGGATGACTTTAAGAAACGAGTAAACTTCGAAACAGAAGAAGTTGAGGTACCGGTAAACAGGAAAACATGGCTTTCAGGGCGGGTTTTAACTAATTTGTCAAGAATAGCAGCGGTAATAATTGTTTTATTTGGGTTATATTTTGTGCTTAGTGATGGAGATCAGACTGAAATGTTACAATATTCTGCATTTGAAACACAAAATTTGAAACCGGTTGTTCTCCCTGATGGTTCTCAGGTTACATTAAACTCTGGCTCACAGGTAAGCTGTCCCGATGCTTTTACAGCTGAGTGCAGGGAGATTAGTTTTATGGGAGAGGCATTTTTTAATGTTACTCATAATCCTGAAATGCCTATGGTAATTACTACTGGAGATGTAAGGGTTAAAGTACTTGGAACATCGTTTAATTTATGCAATTGCGAGAATTCCAGTGAAATAACTGTATATCTTGAAACAGGAAAAATACTGTTTTATTCTGTAGATAGTACGTCTGGAAAAATACTTGAACAAGTGATCCTCACTCCTGGTGAAAAAGGAGTATATAGTAAAGAGACAGGAATAATTACAAAATCAACATTTTCGAATGATAACTACAAAGGATGGAAAACCGGTGTTATAAATTTTGTTGATACACCATTATCCGAAGTGATTAGTGTTATCGAAAATACCTATAAAGTTGAATTTGTGTCAGATCTTGACCTTAACGAGTACTTTTTAACAGCACGTTATGAGTCCGAATCACCTGAAAGCATCTTAAAATCGTGGCATATCATCTATGGATTTGAGTACGAAATCAATGATGGGCAGATTACTCTCGAATAGAAGGCATTCAACCTAAACATTTTACTGATATCTTAATAAATTATTGCTCCTGCTGCCGGCATGCTCAATTGTGCTCGTAAGTTTTTTTGTATTTTAGCAAACAAAAATTAATCGAACGAAACTACTTCATGAAGGATTTATCATTATTGATTGATAATATGATAAAATTATCGGCAAAGGTTATCTTCATCACATTTGTAATTATATGCAGATGTATATTGATACCCTCATCATTATCAGCGCAAACTGTAGATAATGAGGTAGTAGATTATGAAATTAGTAATGAAAAACTGGCTATAGCACTGAAAAGACTTGCCGATAAAGCTGAGTTTAATTTTGCGTATGATGCAGCAGATACAATATTTAATGAAATTGTTTCATACAGCACAGATCGAAAAGCAGTCACTGATATTATTAGCGATTTAATAAAGGAGTTTCCTCTTGATTTTAAAATAATTGATAACCAGATCGTGATCTTTCGAACGGAATCTTTAACAGAATCTGTTGTTGAACAGACTAACGATACTATTGTCATGAATGAAGAGGATAAAGCTACTGATGAAGTTGATATACCAATTAATGTTACTTATATAAAAAAGGACAATAATGTTCTTTATGTTTCTGATACTGTTATTATTCGTGATACAATTTATAAATACGAAACTGATACATTAATCAGACCTGATACAAGTTATGTGAATTTAGGATATGATAGTATAAGTGATGAAAAAATACAGTTCGATTATTTCAGCAGAAACCCCTTAAAAAAGAATGGATGGGCTACGGAGATTTTTATATCTCCTATATTATCAGATTTTTCTTTAGTAGAGTCTGATAAGGAAATGGACATCAGGAATTTTTCTCTTGGTATAGAAATAAGTAAAGTTATTAGCAACCTGAGTATTTCCGGTGTGGCAAAACTTACTCATTTTTCAGAAAAGTTTAATCATTCATATGTAATACAGGAAGGAGGATACTATATTGTCGATACAGTTGATATATATTATACTATTAATCAGCTTGATACAACTTATTATTTTGTAACTGATTCAGCATGGAAACCAGTTGATAGCAAAGAGTATAATTATAATATTGATAACCGGATAGGTTTAATGGACTTCGGACTCTCCCTTTCATATGATTTCTATAATTCACGAAATTTTAAGATGTATATTACCACCGGGGCACAGTTGGGTATTTTGATATATAAGCATGGAATAGCAATCTCAGATACAACAAATCCGGAGGGAATAAATTTTACGGATCTGAAGTTTAGAAAAAGAAATATCTCAGCACTAGGAGGGATAGGAATGAAGTTTAAAGTCAATAATTCAGTGGCACTTAACTCACAATTCTATTATTTACATTATTTTGATAATATAGTGTACGATTATCCTAAAGAAACTCATTTACAAGGCATCGGGGTTAAAGTAGGACTTAGCTATTATTTTTAAGAAAAAGCAATGTCAGCAGATATCCGGGAAAATAGTGTTCTTAATTTATGGAAGAAAGTAGTTCTTTGCCATCTCAAAAGATATTTTATCATAAGTGCTTTTGTAATACTTTCTGTTAGTTCATTAGCACAGGAAGCATTCATATCAGGTATTATGACAGCTGACAGAACATGGTACAGCGATACAACTTATATTGTATTTCAGGATTTTGTTGTACCAAGTGGAGTTGTACTGACTATAAATCCGGGTGTAACTGTGAAAATCAGGTATGGAATTGAGTTTATAGTTGATGCAGGGACCTTGAGAGTGAATGGTACAGAGGAGGATTCTGTGAACTTCTTACCATACCATACTAACCCGGGACATATGTGGAAATGGTCAGGTTTATCAGTCTTAAACTCAGGGGTTGAGAATGAAGTGAATATAACCTATGCCATAATTAAAGATGCCGAAACAGCAATCAGGCTTGAAAACTCAAACAACGTTTTAATTGAAAGTACAAGTTTGCTGGATTGTCAGAATCTGGGTATATATATGATGAATAGCAGTTACTGTTATATTGTTAACTCAAGAATTGAATCTAATTATAATGGTATCGAATTGTACGCTGACTTTCTTGGATCTACATCAAACAATTTAATATGGAATTGTGTTATTTCAAATGAAAATCACAATATTTATGTTTTCAGGGAGGAGGGAGGAATCTATCAAAACAATATAATAAGTGAAAATATTATTAGTGGAGGTAATAATGGAATATGGATTAATAATAATGGAGGCTCTGTAAATTCTGAAAATATCATTGAAAGAAACATTATAGCAAACAATGGAACCAATGTTGGATACGGATTACTTTTAGCCCATGATTCAACTATTGTATCAAATAATATATTCTGGAGGAATAATATCGCAATATTTAGTGAAGATAAAGGAAATAATTCCTCTATCTATAGTAACAGCTTTTACCAGAATAATTGGGCAATTGCCATAGGAGGAGGTTCAGAAAATAATAGCTATGAAAACAATACTTTTTCTGAGAATACACAGGAGTTATTAGGCGTAAAAGAAACTGTGAATAACAATTTTGAATGGAATAATCTGCTTAATAATGATGGTATGCATAACATTGTTGTAAATCATACAACAGAGGATATGTTAGTTACAAATAATTATTGGGGAACAACGGATACATCACAAATAAATGATTTGATTTACGATTTCCGTGATAACCCTGGATTCGGAGAGCTTGTATATGAACCGTTTATGGAAAATGCAGATACTAATAACCCTATTTCACCTCCATTTATGGTTAAGAAACAATTGGTTAATAACAAGTTGCTGATTACATGGCATGCAAATTCAGAAGCTGATTTGGTAAGGTATAATATGTACTATGGTGAGTTTAAGGATTATAGCTTCATGAATGTTATAGAATTAGAACTTGATACTGTTTATTTGTCGAATGTTGAAATATCGATAGACGATAATGTTGCCGTAACTGCGTTAGATACAGATTTTGTCAATCCTGACTCAAAGGT
Organism: Bacteroidales bacterium; assembly: GCA_028277395.1. GTDB lineage: Bacteria > Bacteroidota > Bacteroidia > Bacteroidales > F082. The sequence goes on from JANQGJ010000002.1 coordinate 27,046, forward strand.
TGATGGACATGAGAGCCCTTTTGCATTTGCTGAAATTTATCCTTATGCCGGTAATGATACCATATTATGTGAGAATCAGCCTGAGATATTTATTAATAATAGTAATATACCCTACTTCTATAATGAAATTGAATGGAGAACTGGTGGAGATGGTGCTTTTAATAATCCAAATCTGTTAAATCCCACCTATTATCCCGGGATTTTAGATGTTGCAAATGGCAATGTAGAGTTACAGATAAATGTAACCTCCGACAATGATGAAAAAATGGATAGTTTTATACTAACAATAGTTGACAATCCGGTAGCATTTGCCGGAAACGATACAGTAATTTTCAGAGAATCTGATGTTATTCTGGAAGGTGCATATGCTGAAAACTATAATTATGTATTTTGGGAGAGCAGCGGTGATGGATATTTCGATAACGTAAATCTGGTTAATCCCATATATTATCCCGGAACTGGTGATGATGAAGTTGGTGCAGTATATTTGAAAATGACATCTGTATCTGATTGTGGACAGATTTCTGATTCTGTCAGAATATTCATTGAACCGTATTTTTCTATTGAAGGAAAAATGTGGACAGATGACAGGTTGCCGTATGGTAATGGTGTTGTTTTAGCCTTTATCGAAGAGATGTCTGAAACCCGTGCTGCCTTCATTGAATCAACTATAGCCGATGGGTCGTTCAGATTTGATAAAGTAATGAGTGGTAATTATTATTTATACGCTCTTCCAGATACCAATAATGTTGATGGTTTGGTGCCTGGTTACTATGCTAATAAGCTTAGGTGGCAAAATGCTTATTTGTTACCGGTTCACGAGGATGTTTATGATATTGACATTTCCCTGCCTTCTGTAGATGCTGATTTACCCCCCGGGGTGGGTAGTATATCCGGTCATATGGTTCTGCCGGATAATTCAAATAGAATTAGTAATATTTATTGTATGCCCTGGTTTGATGTAAGTATAAACATCTTCTGTAATGGAGGATTATCAAATAGTACAGTTTTATTATTTAATAGTGATAAATCATCTCTGCTGGATTATACAATTACAAACAGCAACGGGGATTTTTATTTTTATGACCTTCCTTATGGAAATTATATAGTTGATGCTGAAAAAGCAGGTTATAGTACCAGTTCATCTTCGGTAATAAAATTAACACCTGATAATAAAGATGAAACGGGAGTGGTACTGGAAATCGAAAATCGTAAAATTGGAATTACTATTTATAGTGATGAAAATTTATCAGAGAATTTTGTGTTTCCGAATCCTGCTTCAAAACAGATTAATATCAATACTGAGAATCTGGAAATAGAGATCAATGAACTTTATATATATAATTCTATGGGTGTACAGATGATAAATAAACAAATGGATTTATCACTACTGCACACTACAATTACAATAGAAATTGACAATTTCTTGCCGGGGATCTATTTCGGACGATTAAGTAATTTTGATTCTTCCAAACATATTTCTTTCCAATTTATAGTACAGGGTAAGTAGTATAATATTGCATTTCTTGTTTAGGCAATTTTACAATATCGTACTTGTCTTTTAGATTAATTATAATATTTAGAATAGCTATATTCTGGTATTAATAATTTTATTTAAGAAAAATATTGCCTGAAATTATTATGTAATTCTGGGCATATGTTTTAAAATTTGACGAATTCAGACAATAATTCTGTACTAAAAATTGCAAAATTGATACTACAAATAGTGCACAAGTAGCACAAAGTGCACAAAAACAGGTGTATAAATAGGATTGGTATAACCTGAAATAAGTGCAAAAAAAGGCATTTTAGAGTAGGGGTATATCCTATTTAAACTGTCTTATTGGCAACTTACATAAGTAAGAGTTTTATTAATTAACAAATTACTAATTACGTATGAAAAGTTTTACTAAATTAACTTTACTGATGTTAGCTTTGCTGGTATCTGTATCTGTTCTGTGGGCTCAGAATATGACCCCTGAAGAGATAAAGTTCCATCAACAGCTGAAGATGCAGAAAGATGCAGCCTTAGGGCCTGTGACTTATGCACCTAATGGCACTCGTGCCCAGGGAGACGACTGTACTGATCCCTATTCATACGGAAATATCAATGATCCTGCTCAGAATGGCTCAATTGTGAGTTTAGGTGAGCAATGGTATTCATTTACCGGACCAGAT
>JANQGJ010000071.1 GCA_028277395.1 Bacteroidales bacterium
TGAAATAACACTATCAAAAGAAGGTACAATATGGGATTGTAGTGGTATTATGCCAGGGGTTTATATTTATTCTGTGATTTGTGATGGTGATAAAAGTACTGGAAAGATTGTTGTGAGGTAGTTTGTTGTAAAATGTAAAGAATGCCCACAACACACCCCGGGCGCATTTGCAATGCGTCCGACAACTGTTTGACCAACATCAGAAAGGTTTATATTCCAAATGAATGAAACGAATAACTTATTAAGTAAAGGCTTATGTCACGCATTACAAATGCGCGACAGTTTGTGGCGCGACAGTTTGTTCATGAATATTTAAAACAGTCAAGGTTGACTTTACAACAATTCCACACCCCGGGCGCATTTGCAATGCGTCCGACAACTGTTTGACCAATATCAGAAAGATTTATATTCCAAATGAATAAAACGGATAGATTATTAAATAAAAGTTTATGTCACGCATTACAAATGCGCGACAGTTTGTGGCGCGACAGTTTGTTCATGAATATTTAAACAGTCAAGGTTGACTTTACAACAATTCCCTGATCATATCATCAACACTGATTCCTTCGGCTTCCGCTTTGTAGTTACGTACAATCCTGTGGCGTAATACAGGGAGGGCAACAGCTTTAACATCTTCAATATCAGGGGAGTATTTGCCAGAAATAGCAGCATGTGCTTTTGCGCCAACTATTAAAAACTGTGAGGCTCTCGGACCTGCTCCCCAATTTAGAAAATCATTAGCCCATGGATGAGCAGCAGAAGTACCAGGACGTGTTCTGGCAACAAGTTTTACTGCATAATCCAGTACGTTGTCGGCAACAGGGATTTTACGTATTAACTGTTGAAAAAATAGTATTTCCTCTGCATCAATAACTTTTGATGAGTTGTTGCTTATACCACCGGTAGTTCTTTTAACAATTTCAAGTTCCTCATTAAACTCCGGGTAATCCAGGATCAAATTAAACATGAACCTGTCCAGTTGCGCTTCAGGAAGAGGATATGTACCCTCCTGTTCAATTGGATTTTGAGTAGCCAATACAAAAAACGGTTCTTCAAGTTTATAAGCTTTACCCGCTACAGTTACTGATTTCTCCTGCATCGCTTCAAGAAGTGCTGATTGAGTTTTTGGTGGTGTTCGGTTTATCTCATCTGCAAGTATGATATTTGCAAAAACAGGCCCCGTTATAAACTTAAATTTTCTAGATTCGTCAAGAATCTCGGTACCAATTATATCGGATGGCATTAAGTCGGGTGTAAACTGGATCCTGTTGTAACTCAAACCAAGAACATCACTTATTGTATTTACAAGGAGTGTTTTTGCCAATCCCGGAACTCCAACCAACAGAACATGCCCCTGGCTAAAAATTGATATCAGGGAGTTTTTTACAATTTCTTCCTGTCCAACAATTACTTTTGCTATTTCACTTTTAAGTTTCTTGTAAATATCCACAAAAGTATCAATGGCTTCAACATCTGATTTATATTTATTTTGTATCATTGTTTAAACGTTTTCAATTTACACTTAAAATCAAATATACCATTCAAGTGTAATTTTTCTTATTTATGTTTTGAGTTGGTTTTTATGATTAATCATTATCACCCCAGTTATGTTCAAAATTACATGATTTGTATTCATCAATTATTTTAACGTAGGTATCTTTCGACTTTTCCTCAATCCAGTTACTCATGGTTTCCATTTGTTTATTCTGCAGTGCCCACTCCCTTATTTTAGTATAATCATCAACAAGGTTCGCTTTATGAGGCTGGGTTCTTTTCTTGAGAAGAACAACTCTAAAGGCATCTTTATTGTCTTCAGTTTTCATTGGCACGGGGTTCGATATTTCTCCAACCTGCATTTTTTCAATTACAAATGATACCTGAGGATCTAATTGTTCAGCTTCAAAGGTTGTTCCCATTGTGTAAGGATTTACAATCAGTCCCCCATTATTAACATTCTCCCCTTCAGAGAATCTTGATACTGCATCTTCAAATGTTATTGAGTCTGATCTTATCAGGCCTGCGATACTGTCCAGTTGATTCCGAGCAATATTTAAATCCTCCGGACTTACTTTTGGAGTTAGGAGTATATGCCTTACATTAACATAATCTCCTTTTCGTTCAATCATCTGAATGATATGATATCCGGCTTCTGTTTCAATAATATTACTAATTTCCCCTTCTTTGAGTTTAAAAGCAACAGCCTCGAACTCAGGATATAGCTGGCCTCTGCCATAGAAACCCAGTTCACCACCTTTGCTTGCCGAACCGGGATCCTGCGAATACATAATCGCAAGTGTTGAAAAACTGCTTCCGTCAAGTATTCGTTTTCTGATACCGATAAGTTGCTCTTTTACCCTGAGTTTTTCTTCAATGCTGATTGGAGGATTTTTTACAATCTCAGCAATAACATATTCTGTTTTTATGAGTGGGATACTATCTTCCGGTATTGATTTGTAGAAGGATCTTATTTCTGATGGTGTAACGTCAACTCCACTTACTATACCGGATTGTACCTGTTGTGCAAGCATCTGTTCATGAACAATTTCGTAGAGCTCCTTTTTTATCTCGGTTAATGTTTTATTGTAATACTCCTCCATTTTTTCCTGGGAGCCAAACTGTTGAATAAAACCTGATAACCTTCTGTCAAGATCTGCCTCTACCTGTACTTCACTTACAACTATACTGTCAACCTCTGCCTGTGTAACCATTAATTTTTGAAATAGAATTTCCTCAATTATTCTACATTTCATATCTGACACACTACCTCTGATCTCACGTTGCAATTTATAATTGAGAAACTGATTTTGAATATCACTTTCCAGGACAATGCTTTTACCTACAACTGCTACTACACGATCAATAACAAAGTCCTCACCATCCTGGGCTGATATATGTACTGAAACAAATATGGTAGTAGCGATTAATACCGGTTTTATTAATTTTAATAAGTTGAATATATAATGTGTTATTCGAAAATCCATTTTTTTATTCATTTTCCTGCGCTTTTGTCAATGTTCAGTTAGTACTCCGTGTATTAATGAATTATTAGCTATTCCTGATAGAAAACTTCATACTCCCTATTTTTCATCGCTCTCTCAAGTATGTCATTTCTAACTTTTTTTGTGAGCATTACCTTCCTTTGGGATATGATAATATTGTAAATGTCATTCCTTTTAAAGTCTAACGGTGAAATATCATCTTTAATCTTAAAATCAATAAATTTTACGAAATAAATATATCTCTCATCAACTATTTTAATGAATCTGTTATTCTTCAGGAACAATTCTCTGTTATAAGTTTCAATTGGAATTATCTGTTGGATATTAAAGAATCCAACCCATCTTGTTGTATCAAGATTTGATGATATCGCATGTTCCGGTATGTAATACTCAAGAGAATCAAATAACAAAGAATCAGGTAGTGAAAATAAATAGTCGAATTGTGCCTCAACGGTTGAATTCTGGTCGGTTATCACATATATGGCTTTTGTTATGTTCTCTTTGAGTTCGAAATCATTCAAATGAGAATTATAGTATTCTTCAATCTCAATATCAGAGACAATGGTATCTAAGTTTTGATTTATAAAATTTGTTTCAAACTGGTATATTATCAGCGAATTCCTGTAATCATCCAGTTGTTTTGAGAAGTCGAGCTGACTTGCAGGAAGGTTTTGTTTAGCATGATATATAATAACATTGGTCTTTACCCAGTCTTTTGCATAACTTCTTACAAATGCAATACTATCCCTGGCAGAAATATTGTCAGGGATAATGTTTTTAATATCTGAGAAGTATAAATAGTTGTCATGAACTTTTGCGAGAATCAGGCTGTCATTCTGATTGAGTGTATTAATACACGATGTGGTTAAGACTAAAACAATCAAATATGATAGTATTTTTCTCAAAATAAGTATATTAATTTGTAAACAGCTAATTATTCTTTACTTCAATTATTTGTTTTAGTACCTCTTCGTTCACTGACACAGGATATTTGGCTTTTAATTCATCAATCCACTTTTCTTCGAGGTATGTTTGATAATCTGCGGTTATAAGTCCGCGTGCTTCTGATAGCTCTTTTGGCTGGGGTGGTAATACTTCATTGATCTTCACAAACACTGTAAGGTTTTCAACATCAGATTTTATCGGATCAGAAATTCCCTGTTTCCATTCAACCATATCCACATATTTATCATCACCTGATTCATATTGTCCCGGAAGTATCTTTACTGATGTAATACTATCAAGTTCCAGGGCTTTAGCAATGTCGCCATCATTATCATTACTTGTAATAATTTCTTTAACCTGATCAACAACACTACCATCTTTTAGGTGGTAGATTGTTGCATCTACACGTTCGCCCCAGGTATATTTCGACCTGTTATTTTCAAAGAAATTCTGGAGTCCGGTTGAATCTTTCACAGCCTTAGTCCAAACTTTTTCATCAGTAAGGTTGAATAGTAGTATTCCATCGTGATATTCCTGAACCAGATCTTTAAAATCAGGATACTGATCTTCAAGATTTTTATCCATAAAGTCGATGCAGTTTTCTTTTACAAATTCCTTAAACAGCTGATTCAGATAAACATCTTTGTCAATATTATCCTGAATTCTTTGTTTTTTCTGAACAAATTTTGCAAAATCGTATTGTGAATATTTATCTTTCTTAAGTCTCATAACAGGATCAGTCATGTTTGCTAATCCCTCAGCTACAAATCTTTTACTAAGTACTGATGTGTCAATACTTGCAAAGACCTCTGCTTTTGCTTTTGGAAATTCTTTATACTTGTTGTGCTTTTTAATTCCTGTAATTACAGCGTCTTCACTTTTTTGTGATCGCTTGTCCTTGGCAAGTCTTTCTTTTAATTTGGAGGACTCTTCTTCAAGTGTTCCCGGTTTTTTAACTGAAATCAATTTGATAATATGGAAACCATATGCAGTTTGTACAGGTTCAGAGATATCGTTAATGTCAAGTTTATCAATAACTGAAACAAATTCCGGTACAACTCTGTTACATGAGAAAGGAGAAAGTTTACCATTATTCTTAATTGATCCTTTATCTTCCGAATACTCTTTTACAGCATCTTCGAAAGTAAGACCTTCCTGAATTTTCGAATAAATGTTATTGATCTTCTCAGCTTTCCTTAATGAATCTTCTGTTGACGCATCGGGGCGCAAAGCAACAAAAATATGAGCTACTTCAGCAGTTCCCATTGCTTCTTTAATATCAGTTATCTGAAGTATATGGTAGCCATATTTTGTTCTTATTACTGGTGATATTTCATTTAACTTTGTAGAATAAGCAGCATTTTCAAAAGGATATACCATATTAAATACTGTGAAATACCCAAGGTCACCATTATTTCCTTTTCTAAACCTTTGTTTATTTGGTATTGCTTCACGGTCGCGTGCTGAAGGATCATCAGAATGTTCAACTGCTGCATCTTCAAAACTCTTTCCTGAATTTATTTCTTCCAGTATATTCGAAATCTTGTTATATGCTCTTAAAGTATCATCGGGAGTAGCATTTTCATCCACCATGATCAGAATGTGACTAGCTCTGATGTCTGTTTTACTCCTGGTCCAGGCTTCTTCTAACAATGATTCATTTACTGTTTCATCAATGAAATAAGGTTTGGCAAGTTGTGTTCGGTATCCTTCAAGTTCTTTAATAAATGAAGATGCGGTGTCCATCATAAGTGTTTCAGCTTCAATTACTTTCAGTTTGAAATTAGTATACAGATTAAGATAGTCCTTAACTGCATCAGCCTCATATAGATCGGTCTGAGTATTGTTTTTCTCATAAACTCTCATAAACTCTCCGGCTGTAACATTTTCATCTCCAATAGTTACCAATACTTTATTATCGATTGATGTTTGAGAAACTGCATTTCCTAATGTTAACACAGTTATTAACGAGATTGCTAATAGCCTAATCGGGTTTTTCATTGTTGATATTTTTTATTATAATAAATTTTACTTCTAATTCTACTTTCAGTGATAGTGTTTACTTAGTTACTTCTGCTGTAATTTGGTGCTTCACGTGTTATTGTAATATCATGAGGATGGTTTTCAACGACTCCGGCTGAAGATATCCTGATAAATTTTGCATCCTGCAGATCACTTATTGTATGTGAACCGGTATAACCCATACCAGCCCTTAGTCCGCCAATCATCTGTGTAATTACCTCACTTAGAGATCCTTTATATGGTACACGACCAACAATACCTTCAGGTACAAGTTTTTTAATGTCATCTTCCGCATCCTGGAAATATCTGTCTTTCGATCCTTTTTTCATTGCTTCAACAGACCCCATTCCTCTATATGATTTGTATTTTCTGCCATCATAAATAATTGCTTCACCAGGTGATTCATCAACTCCGGCAAACAAGGAGCCGGCCATTATTGAGTTGGCACCGGCTGCAATAGCTTTTACTATGTCTCCTGTATACCTGATTCCTCCATCAGCAATTACAGGAACTCCGGTACCTTCCAGTGCTTTAGCCACATCATAAACGGCTGTTAGCTGTGGAACTCCTACACCTGCAATAATTCTTGTTGTACATATTGAACCGGGTCCGATTCCCACTTTTATCGAATCAGCACCTACTTCAACAAGGTCAAGTGCAGCTTCTGCGGTTGCCACATTGCCTACCACCAGGTCGATCTGTGGATAATTCTTTTTCACCTTTGCAGCCATATCAATTACACCCTGTGAGTGACCATGTGCTGTGTCGACTATTATCGCATCTACACCGGCTTCTACGAGTGCATTAACACGGTCCAGGGTATCTGAACCAATACCAACTGCAGCAGCAACTCGTAGTCTTCCCTGTTTATCCTTACAGCTGTTTGGATGCGCTTTTATCTTTATGATATCTTTGTATGTAATAAGCCCTATCAGAACATTGTCATCATTTACAACCGGTAATTTCTCAATGCGATGTTCCTGAAGTATGTCAGCAGCTTTCTCAAAGTCAATAAACTCCGAAGTGGTGATGAGTCCGTCACTTGTCATTGCCTGAGATATGGGTTTTTCAGGATCTCTTTCAAAACGAAGGTCACGGTTTGTAACAATACCAACCAATTTGTTATCAGTGTCAACAACCGGGATACCACCAATACTGTATTCCGCCATTATATTTAACGCATCTTTTATCCTGGCTTCTTTATGAAGTGTAACAGGATCTGGTATCATACCATTTTCAGCACGCTTTACTTTATGTACTTCATTTGCCTGAGATTTTATACTTAGGTTCTTGTGAATTACACCAATACCACCTTCCTGTGCCATGGCTATTGCCATTTTAGACTCAGTAACCGTATCCATAGCAGCAGAAACAATGGGTATCTTTAACTCAATATTTTTTGAAAACTTAGTATTTAGATTAGTTTCACGAGGTAATACTGTGGAATGGGCAGGTATTAGTAAAACATCATCATAAGTAAGGCCTTCAGTTTTAAATTTGTCGCTATCAAATGACATATTTTTGTGGAATTTAAAATTTGCCAAAAGTACCAAAAAATACGATATCAGGTTAATCGTTTTGCAAGATATATGCCAGATTTAACATGATTTAACGGATGATCTTCAACGACTAATGGTTATGGTATTTGAAATGGAAGTATTGTGTTGATAATTAATGTTGTATGTTGATCATTGGTGCAAAAATAATAAACATTCTAATCAATTAATGTTACATTTCCTTTCCTGTCTATCGGGTTTCCGTTAACATCATCATAAACCAGTCTGTAAATATAAACGCCCTGGGGCGCATGATTACCATTGTGAATACCATTCCATCCTTCATTTGGGTCATTGGTTTCGAATATTACCTGCCCCCATCTGTTAAAAATCTGGAAAAGGTAATTCGAACCGGCAAAACCGGTAGTTACCGGTTTAAAAATATTGTTAACTCCATTTGGTCTGAAGGCATTTGGCATATAAAGCTCTGTATCTCTTAGGAAAATAACCCTGTTCGAATTACTTACATTTTGATAACCAAAAGAGTTTGGTCCATCTTCAACAGCCTGAACCTTATAAGTGAATTCGCTTTCGGTGGTGCTGACCATTGATACATTGTCAATATAACTTAGTGTAGAAGAATTAACCGAATCGATTAATAAAGGAACTACTGTTATGTTTGTCGATCTGAATATGTAATACTTGCTCACACCATTTTCATATCCCTCAAATGCATTCCATACCAGCTGATGTTGGTTTTCTGATATTTTACTTCCCTGAAGAAATACAGTTTTCATAAGATCAGATTCCAGATCCTGACGGTTGCAGCTATCAATTACTTTGATTGTATAATCGTAAAAACCTGTTGATCCGTCAGCAGTCTGATCAGCATATGTAAATGGGTTTGAGGATACAGAACTTCTGTTAATAGTTGTGAGTAATGTTTGAGTACCACTACCAGTTTCACTTCTGTAAATTTCCCACGAACAATCCAATGGCAACAGGTCAGCATCCAATTCCAGATCGATGGTATTATCCTCCTGTACATCAGCATTTGCAAGGTAAATGTAGCCTGGTTTAATATAACTGCCCGTTGTAATTGAATTTTCACAAGATGTAGAGGTGTTATTACCAAAGACAGCCTGGATGTAATATGTATAATCTGTTTGGTTTTCAATATTTGTGTGATTAAAATTTGTTACATCGCCGGGGACTTCACCTACAATTGCTGTTGGTTCGTTGTTTTTGGATGACCAAATCAGGTATTTCTCAATTTCAGGTTCAGCATTTATATATGATTCCCATGATATTGAATTGGTTTCGTTACAAATTGTATAATTTACTGAATTAAAAAAAATAGGACGAAGAGGTGTTGAAAATGTACCGGGGCTTTTATTCCCACAACTGTCAATTGCCGCAATAGAATAACGTATATTATTGTCTCTACAGGGTTTACGAATAGAATCAATGTAGGTTGATATCTGATTATTCGTTATGGTATCAATTTCATGCGGGATGTCATTTGAGTCAAATATATATATAATTGTTCCCAATGCATCAGCACTTGTTGAAGGAGTCCATCCCAATACAACTTCACCGTTTTCATTAATACTTACAGAGTCAAATACAGGTTTTGCTGGTTGCCTGGTTTCACTAAACCAATCTCCTTTAACATTTGAAACTGAAGAACATCCAATAATATTGTCAATTTCAATTCTATAATCTATAAAAGCATTACAAAGCCCGTCTTCAACTGTATCATTGTAGAGGGTGTTTTTAGTACTATCATGTAATAACCAGCTACCTGGAGGTTGACCTGGAAGCTGGATTTTTCTGTATATTTTATAAAACTCGGATGATCCTTCAGGTAATGGGCTGCTTACAGGATTCCATGCTATTAAAGCAATGCCTTCATCATTTGGTATCGGGGCAACACCCATAAATATGGTACTTACCGTATCAGAAGAAACCTCGTTTAAAGATGGGTAAACAGCAGTTACTACATAGTAATATGGTTCAATATCTGCATGTGCTGTATCATGTGATATTACGAAATATGAATTTGGAACATTAATTGAACCTAAATATTTCCAGTTTGAATATCTGTTTGTAGAAAAATATATATTGAATTCCGACCAGTTCGAATTGTCAGAAATCCAATGGAGTTTGACAGACCCATCATCCAAAACTTCAACACATGTAATTTTAGGAGGGTCCTCATTAGCAAAAGCATTAACCAATGATAACAAAAAGATCACTGATATTATTAATATATTCTTCAAAACACTATTCACTATTATTTAATCTTCAAATTGATTGTTTTATTACAAATATATGACAATGATTTATTAATAACTAATGTATATTTCAATTCGGATTTGATACGAACAATCAACCTATATTGAGTTTACCGACTACAAGAACAATCATATCATTAAAGTTAAAATATTTATTTGCCAGTTCCTGTAATTGCATGGATGTTTGGTGCATTACACTTTCAAGACTTTCAGAATAAAAATTAAAATCCAGGTTCAGATCTTTGGCTGCACGAAATCGTTCTGATAGTGCAATTGGTCCGTCAAAACTTCTTAAGTAAGTACCATATATATAGTTTTTCACCAATTCCAGTTCATCCGAATCAACCGGTTTTTCTCTAAGCATTTTTAACTCATGCTTTATTTCATTAATCGCATTTGCCGTATGTTGTGCATTAACTTCAGTATTTATACTCCAGAAGCCTCCGTGCAGATAATTAATTATATATGAACTTATACCGTACGTATAACCCTTGTCTTCGCGTAGATTGGACATTAACCTTGAGCCAAAATAACCTCCAAGGATGGTATTCAATACAACTAAACCATTGTAATCAGGATGACTTTTACTGATTATAGGTTGACCAATACGTATTGCAGATTGTAACGTTCCGTCTTTTTCAAGATATTTTTCAACTCTCTCAACATCATTTATTCTTACTGATTGCATTATTTGTGTTCTGCTTTTTCCCCAATCCGTATTTCCCAGATGTTTGTTGATCAAAGCAATAGATTTGGCATTTGCGTTACCACTAAGTACAACATAAGCATTATCGGGCGAATATCTCAATTCATAATTTTCAATAATATCTGTTCGATTTATATTGTCGTAATCCGACAGTTCTTTAGTTCGTCCATAGGCACTTTCAGAACCAAATACCAGCTTGTTAAACTCAAGCATAGCTTTGTATCTTACTTTATTACTGTTTATTAAAAACTGATTTCTTTTTCTTTGTATGTAGTTTTTAAATTCATTATCTGTAAACGTTGCATTGGCAACCATATCGCTAATAATTGGTACCAAACCTTCCAGATGTTTTTCAAGGGCGTATAGTGATAAAATAGCCTTGTCCTTAGTTATATTGGTATCAATAATAGCTCCGTGATAATCAAGTTTTCTGGCAATTTCTTCAGAAGATAAAGATTTTGTGCCATCAATAAGTAACTGAATTGTACTGTCAGCTACCAGACTACTTGCCGGTATAGAGGATCCGGCACCAAATACAATATCGAGCCTTGTAAATTCAACATCATCCTGATTGATAACATAAACTTCCAAACCATTGTCGAGCCTCACAAAGTCAGGACTGTTCAGGTTTAAAGAAATATGCTTTCCTGTTTCAGGCATTCTTTTTCTATTGATATTTGTACTTCCCGTCATTAATTATTCTTTCTAACCTTATTGTAAAATAGTATGTTTTGATGGTCGCAGTTAAATAACTCCAATGATGTATTTAGTAAATCTGATTTACTAATACTTCTGTAAATATCAGACTCAATATTCCATTTATTCGCATCTCCCAGAAGTTCATAATAGCCAAGGTTCATAGCTTTGGATAATACTGATATTTTAGAGAAAACCAGGTTTGATTCAATCTTGTTTTTAACTTTTTCAAGATCGTAATCAGCTACATAACCGGTTGTTAATTTTGATATTTCATTATTTATTCTTGTAACACCTTCCTCCATTGATGTGTTATCCAGAAGCCTGGCTGCTACTATGAACAATCCATTATCAATGTCACCGGTAATAAATGCATTTACTTCAGAAAATACGTTGTTATTCTTAACAAGTTCCCTGAAAAGTCTTGATGAATTACCATTAGAAAGGATATCTGAAATAAGGTCACAATGGTAATATCTTATATCATTTCTTACCGGCATAGGCCAGGCCATATAAATAGCATTTTGTGGGACATTTCTCCGAACTGATTTTATTCTTTTCTCTGTTTGAACCGGCTCAACAGGATAACTTCTTTCAAACTTCCGGCCGGGTTTTATCGGTCCAAACCATTTCTTAGCCAGTTTTTCGATTTCAGAAGTATCTACATCGCCGGTTACCGAAAGGATAGCATTGTCGGGATTGTAGTATTTCTCATAGAAGCTTTTAACATGTTGCATTGATGCCCTTTCAATATGGCTAATATCTTTACCAATGGTATTCCATCTGTAGGGATGTTTCTTGTAGGCAAGTGGTTTTATTAATAAAAAAGCATCACCAAATGGTTGATTCAGATAATTCTGTTTATACTCTTCAATAACAACATTACGTTGTATATCAAGACTTTTCTCAGAAAAAGCCAGATTGTTCATCCTGTCAGACTCCAGCCAAAATCCAACTTCAAGATTGTTTTTTGGAACAGTCAGATAATAATTTGTAAAATCAGAGTTGGTAAAGGCGTTGTTTTCACCACCCGCTTTTTCCAACGGAATATCATATTTCGGAATATTCTTGGTCCCCCCAAACATCAAATGTTCGAACAGATGGGCAAACCCGGTTCTTCTCACGTTTTCATCACGTGAACCTACCTTATATATTATGTTCATAGCAGTAACTGGAGTGTTTTTGTCACGATGAACAATAACCCTCAATCCATTACTTAATGTAAAACTATCGAATTCAATCATTATAACTGAAGATATAACAATCCAGATTAAATCAGGATCAGTATGTTAATTTGTCCTTTTTAACAGGATCAGCAAACATAAGGATATAACTTGTAAACGAGCCAAATATTTTGTCAGGATTATGAAATAATTAATATTTTTGTTACTGTAAAAGTGACTAAAGTTTTATAATAATAACACATTAATATTTGATTGAAATGGTAAGAGATCAGAAAATATTTGACCTGATAAAGCTTGAGAAAGAGCGTCAGATGCATGGTATTGAGTTAATTGCTTCTGAGAATTTCGTCAGCGAACAGGTTCTTGAAGCAATGGGCTCTGTTATGACTAATAAATATGCCGAAGGATATCCGGGAAAAAGATATTACGGTGGTTGTGAAATTGTTGATCAGAGTGAGCAAATTGCCATTGACAGAGCATGTGAACTGTTTGATGCTGAGTACGCTAACGTTCAACCCCATTCAGGAGCACAGGCAAACATGGCAGTATTTCTGGCCTGCCTCAAACCAGGTGATACATTTATGGGTCTGGATTTATCACATGGCGGTCACTTATCACATGGATCGTTTGTAAATTCATCTGGAATACTATATAATCCGATTGCATATGAGGTGAAGGAAGAAACCGGTATTGTTGATTACGATGAAATGGAGAAACTTGCCTTAAAAGAAAAACCAAAAATGATCATTGCCGGAGCTTCTGCTTATTCACGTGACTGGGATTATGAACGAATGAGAAATATTGCCGATCAGGTTGATGCTATTCTCATGGCAGATATTGCTCATCCTGCAGGATTGATTGCCAAAGGTATTCTTAATGATCCGATCGAGCATTGTCATATTGTTACAACAACAACCCACAAAACACTAAGAGGCCCAAGAGGTGGTATGATATTAATGGGAGAAGATTTTGAGAACCCATGGGGATTAAAAACTCCGAAAGGTGTTACGAAAATGATGTCTGCCGTACTTAACTCAGCCGTATTCCCAGGAATACAGGGTGGCCCGCTGGAGCATGTTATTGCTGGTAAAGCAGTAGCATTTGGAGAAGCCTTATCAGACAGCTATTTTGAATATATACTGCAGGTTAAGAAGAATGCTGAAGTTATGGCTAATGCATTTACATCAAGAGGATACAAAGTTATATCAGGTGGTACAGATAACCACTTAATGCTGATCGACCTGAGAAGTAAATTCCCTGATGTTACCGGTAAGATTGTTGAAAATACATTGGTGAAAGCCGATATTACAATTAATAAAAATATGGTGCCATTTGATAGTCGTTCTCCTTTCCAAACAAGTGGATTACGAGTTGGAACACCGGCTATTACAACACGTGGTCTGAAGGAAGATCATATGGAGCCTATTGTTGAACTGGTTGACGAAGTTATCTCAAATCTTGAAAACACTCAGGTTCTTGAGTCTGTTAAGAGTCGTGTAAACAAAATGATGAGAGACTTCCCGCTGTTCGGTTATTAGTACTTAACATACTGCTGTTTAACGTAATTGATCTGTAAATCAGATTTATTATACCTCTTTTTAGTAGTTTTGCTATTATTCTAATTGTATTGACTTAACATTAGGTTAACAATACTATTAATTGTTTTATCTATTGTTGTACTAATTAATTGGTCGATACAATAATATCATTTGGTAAATTATCAAATGATATTCAGGTTTTATAAGCCTGGTTTTTATATCATAAAATTGTTAACTAATGAAACAACTAACTATCGTAAGACATGCTAAATCAGCATGGGACAACATCGACCTGTCTGATCACGACAGACCTCTAAAATCAACAGGAATTAAGAAAACCAGGAAAATAATTAACTTCTTGAACAGTAAGAATTTTTCACCTGATCTTATTCTCACAAGTTCTGCGGTAAGAGCATGTGAAACAGCAAATATGATCGCTGATGGCATCGGATATGAAAAGAATTTGGTTAAGAATACAAGATCACTTTATCACGCAGGTGTTGATGATATTTATACGGAGGTTTTTGCAATTGATAATTCTGTTAACTCGGTAATGCTGGTTGCGCATAATCCTACATTAACTGATTTTGTAAATGAATTTGTACTTCCGGAAATTGATAATCTACCAACAACAGGTACAGTTTGTATTGAATTTGAAACTGATAACTGGGAAAAGATCTCTGATGCAGAGTATAAAGTTAAATTTGTTGTTTTTCCAAGAATGTTAGACTGATGATCAGATCAAAGAGATTAATAAACAGGGAATTGTCCTGGCTCCATTTCAATGAAAGAGTTTTACAGGAAGCAATGGATGCTCATAATCCGGTTATTGAAAGACTCAAATTTCTTGGTATTTATTCGAATAACAGGGACGAGTTTTTCAGGGTCAGGGTTGCTACACTTAAGCGAATGGCTCAAATTGAAAAGAGAAAGGAATCATTGCCTGCTGTTCCTGCTTCCAAAGTACTTAAACAAATTCATGACATGGTTGAGCAACAGGAAGAGAAGTTTAATGCAACATTTGCCTTAATACAAGAGGAACTAAAGAAGCATAGTATTATTTTCCTTGATGAAACCAATTTAACTCAGGAGCAGGGAGCATTTGTTCATGAATTTTTTATCTCAGAAGTTGTTCCAAGTCTTTTCCCCATTATGCTGAAAAATCTTGAAACATCTGATGCATTGCAGGATAATGCCATATACCTGGCAGTTCACCTGAAAGATTCGGGTAAAAAGAAGGATGATGATTTTGCACTTATTATGGTTCCAACACATGTATTATCAAGGTTTCTGCTGATACCTTCCAGTGATGAGAATAATTATGTTATCATGCTGGATGATGTAATGAGGTACTGTATGAACGACATATTTGCACCGTTTGGTTTTAATACATTCAACTCATATACCATTAAGTTTACACGTGATGCCGAACTCGATATTGATAATGATATTTCCAAAAGCTTCATTGATCAGATGAGCGATAGTGTTAAGAAAAGAAAGAAAGGAGTACCTGTTCGATTTGTTTACGATGAAAATATTCCGGAAGCATTTTTGAGCAGACTATTGAAGAAGCTTGATATTACCGGTGCAGATAATCTAAGAGGAGGGGGAAAGTACCATAATTTTAAGGATTTTATGTCTTTTCCGAAAATTGGTTCCAAAAACCTGATATATTCTAAGGAATTACCATTACCACATCCATTATTGAAACCGGGCAAGAGTATTTTACGTGCCATACGTGAACAGGATGTCATGTTACATTTTCCGTATCAGTCGTTTCAGTACATTGTTGACTTGCTGCGTGAAGCTTCCATAGATCCGAAAGTAAGGGCGATTAAAATGACATTTTACCGGGCAGCACGTGATTCCAACGTAATTAATGCTCTTATTAATGCAGCACGTAATGGCAAATCAGTGACGGTATTTCTTGAAATACAGGCAAGGTTTGATGAAAAAGCAAATATTTACTGGACCAGAAAACTCACCGAAGAAGGTGTGAAAATCATTAAAACACTTCCCGGCTACAAAGTTCACAGTAAACTTCTGCTAATAAGAAGAAAAGAAGGAGGCAGAAATCGTTATTATGCTAACTTAAGTACGGGGAATTTTAATGAGTCGACTGCAAAAGTTTATGCTGATGACAGCCTTATTACTGCAAATCAGGATATTGGCAGAGAAGTTAATATGCTGTTTCATTTATTTGAAATGCCATATAATCCACCAAAATTCAGCCATTTACTCATTGCACCATACCAACTTCGAAATAGTTTCAATAAACTTTTGAATACTGAAATCAGAAATGCTAAAGCAGGAAAAGAAGCATGGGTTATATTAAAATTAAACAACATTGTTGATAAGAAAATTGTAAATAAGCTGTATCAGGCTTCCAGGGCCGGTGTGAAAATAGATATTATTTGCAGAGGTATTTGTGTTCTTGTCCCCGGAATAACAGGCACAAGTGATAATATTAATGTAATAAGCATTGTTGATAAATATCTGGAACATTCCAGGATACAGGTATTTGCAAACGGAGGTAAACCTCTTTATTATATTTCATCAGCTGACTGGATGGTAAGAAATTTTGACCATCGTTTTGAAACAGCATGTCCGGTATATGATCCATTGATCCAGAAAGAGATCATGGATATTCTGCAAATTCAGTTAAATGACAACATTAAAGCACGTAAAGTGAATACCAGTCACATAAATGAATATGTTGGAAGAAATGATGGGGATGAAAATTTCAGGTCACAGTTTGAAACATACACTTATCTTAAAGCCAAAGTATAGAAGAACTGTATTTTTGATAGTTAAAATATCCTAAACAAGATCAGCATCCGCAAAACGGGACTTATGATTGTAGTATATTTGCACATGCCACAATTCATGTTAATTGTATTTAATCAATAATGAAAAACATATTGCACAGAAATAAGCGTATTATATTGATTGTAATCCCACTGTTGTTATTTTTTAATGCTTTTACACAGATTAACTATGAGCATTTTATCAGGAAAGGCCAAAATGAACTTCAAAATGAAAAGTATCTTGATGCTATAAAAAGTTTCAACATTGCGTTAAGTTCAAAACAGGAAGGTTTTGAGGCTTATTTTTTAAGAGGAATAGCCAAATACAGTCTTGGTGATTATCGGGGAGCTGTAAATGACTTTACAAAAACAGTTGGACTTCACCCTTTATATGCGCGGGCTTACCAGTATCGTGGTATATCATACGACAGATTACTGGATTATGCTCATGCGGTCAGGGATTTCAATAAAGCACTTGAAATTGATCCCTTTAATCCTGATATATTTCTGGCACGAGGTGATACGAAAATGCATTTGCGTGATTTTGAAGGTGCTGTTGAGGACTTCTCTTCATCAATTAACCTTAAGAACAATGTTGCATCAGCCTGGTTAAACAGAGGAATTGCAAAACATTTCTTAAATGATAATATTGGTGCACTTGAAGATATTAACAAATCAATACATCTTGATTATTTTAATGTTGAGGCATGGGTGAAAAGAGGTATGATAAAGTATGAGATTGACAGCCTGAATTCGGCTCTTGATGATTATAATCATGCCATTAAACTTGATGATGAGAATCCATATGTTTATTTTCAGCGGGCGCTGACATATTTAAAACTTAATGACACTACAAATGCTATAGATAATTATAATAAAGTTCTGGAATATGATCCGAACAATGCATTAACATATTACAATTTAGCCATAGTTTATAGTTCCGGAAAGAAATTTAATGAGGCTATAAAAGCATATAATGAGGTAACAAGGATAAACCCGTATAATGTTTATACCTATTATAATCTGGGTAATATTTATTATTTAATGGAAGAGTTCGAAAACGCAGAATCTAACTTTTCAACAGCGATCGAAATATTCCCTGATTTTGCAGGAGCATATATAAACCGTTCAGCAGCCAGGGAGGCATTAAATGACAAAAAAGGAGCTCTTAAGGACAGAAATAGGGCTCAGGATATTATTGCGGCTGCAAATAATGATGATGATGATCCCGGTGTATTATACAGCAGGTATGCGGATTCATCATATTTCAACAAAATCATAGAATTTGAAGCTGACTTTGTTAATGGTAATATGCAGAAAGGACGAATTCAGTTCAACAGAATTAATATTGTACCCAAATCAAACTTTTACCTGATCTATGCATTTGACCTTCCAGATTCCATATATATGAAATACAAACAGTACGAATATTATGATGAGAATATTTCAGCTTTTAATGCCGATAATAAACTGGGGATAAGGTTTGTGTTCACAACCAGGGACTGGCCAGTAACACAGGAAACTGCATTACAGGAGTTACAACGAATCGATAGTACAATACTGATCAAAGGTGATACTGCCGGGGCGTATTTCCTGAAAGGGGTTATTAACAGTATGTTGCAGAATTATTCAACTGCAATAAATGCTTACGATGTTGCCCTTGAAATTGATCCCGGTATTTCATATGCATTATTAAACAGGGGGACCATAAGGTATGAGATGGATGAATTCATTTATTCCGACAGTAAATATACAAATT
Organism: Bacteroidales bacterium; assembly: GCA_028277395.1. Taxonomy (GTDB): domain Bacteria; phylum Bacteroidota; class Bacteroidia; order Bacteroidales; family F082. Next base: position 18,450 of record JANQGJ010000071.1, read on the forward strand.
CAATAACCATAAGCAGAGGAGCATTTTCCGGAAAACCAAATGAAGCAATAAAACCACCTGATCACATAGAAGTTTTGAAAGACTTTGACAAAGTAATTGCACAAAATCCCGGTTTACCTTTCGTATATTATAACAGGGCAAATGTAAAACTAACTTTAAAGAAATTCCAAAGAGCAATTGATGACTATTCGATGGCGATTAAACTTCAGCCAACACTTGCAGAGGCTTATTATAACAGAGCTCTCACTCTTTTATACGTTGATGAACCAAAACTTGCATGCAAGGATCTAAGCAAAGCCGGTGAGCTGGGAATTACCGAAGCCTATAATGTTATAAAGAGATTTTGTAATAAATAGGTTTCAAAATTAATGATTCATATCATCAAATTGAATTCAACTACATTGTTATGATCTGATTATTGTATCTTTCCTGTCTGGTCCAAATGATACAAGTTTGATTGGAACCCCTACAGCGTCTTCAATATATTTGACATAATTTTTCAGGTCACATGGAAAATCATAATATGTTGAAGCTATGCTAATATCAGAACCCCAGCCATTTACTTCAGTGTAAAGCGGTTTAACATTTCCGTCATTATCATCAAATGGTAACTCCGATGTTTCAATATTATTATAGGTATAACCCGTAGCGATCTTAATTTTTTTGAACTGGTTCATTACGTCAGCCTTCATCATCATCAATTCAGTAACTCCGTTTAGCATAATTGAATATTTGAGTGCTGGCAGGTCAAGCCACCCACATCTTCTGGGACGTCCGGTTGTAGAACCAAATTCATTGCCAACTTTTCTGAGTATTTCACCATCGTTGTCAAAAAGTTCAGTGGGAAACGGCCCACTTCCAACCCTGGTACAATATGCCTTAAATATACCAAATACTTTACCAATATTTTTAGGTGCAATTCCCAATCCTGTACAAACTCCTGCCGTTGTAGTATTTGATGACGTAACAAAAGGGTAGGAGCCAAAATCAATATCAAGAAGAGTACCCTGGGCACCTTCAGCAAGTATTTTCTTTCCAGCATCCAATTGCTGGTTAAGGTAGTACTCGCTGTTTATTTTCTTCAAACTATCAAGGGTTTTCAATGCTTCATGCCAGCTCCTTTCATAATCAGCAAAAACCTGACCATCAATTTTAATATTTTCGTACTCACTGTTGTATTGCTCAATGATCCGTATATGTCTCTGTTTTGCGTTGTTATATCTCTCCTTAAAATTGTTCTGTTCAATATCTCCAACACGTAATCCGTTTCTGCTTACTTTATCTGTATAGCAGGGGCCAATACCTTTCAATGTGGAACCTATTTTATCTTTACCTTTTGCTTCTTCGTAAACAGCATCAAGAAGACGATGAGTTGGTATTATAAGGTGTGCTTTTCTTGAAACCAACAGGTTTTCGCTGACACCAATATCACTTTCGTTCAACCTGTCAATTTCTTTTTTCAATATAAAAGGATCAATAATAACACCATTACCAATTACATTAATAGTATCAGGGTTAAAAATACCTGAAGGAATAGTATGAAGAACAAATTTCTTATTATCAAATTCAATTGTATGTCCGGCATTTGGACCACCCTGAAATCTTGCAATAATGTCATATTTAGGAGTTAATACATCAACAATTTTCCCTTTTCCTTCGTCACCCCACTGTAAGCCTAGTAATACGTCGATTTTCATGTTCTTCTTATTGAATTAGTTTGAAATAAATATTTGTTAAATGCACACTAAAAAACCCTGTATGTAAAACAGGGTTTACTATATGCAAAGGTAATAATTTGCCTGTTAGCGAAAAAAATAGTTATTAATATTTACTAACCGTATAGTTAGCTTTTCTTTTTATGGGTACTGCATTTACCGTAAAATGTAAGAGAATGGTAGGCAACTTCAACACCAAGCAGTTCCTCAACAGATTTTTGTATTTCGTGAATTCGCGGATCACAAAACTCAAGTACTTTACCGTCGGTAGTACATACGAAATGATCATGTTGTTTGTACTTGAAAGATCTTTCAAACTGAGCACAATTATTTCCAAATTGATGTTTGGTAACAAGATTACAATCTAATAGTAGCTCAATAGTATTATAAAGTGTAGCCCTGCTTACTCGGTATTTGTTGTTTTTCATCCTGATATAAAGAGTCTCAATGTCAAAATGACCCTCAGTCTCATATATCTCTTTAAGGATTGTATATCTCTCTGGTGTTTTTCTGTAACCTCTTGATTCCAAGTGTTCTGTGAAGAGTTGCTTTACAGATTCATATGTATCTTTCTTATTTACTGATTTCATGCCCGGATATTTTGGCGTAAAATTAAGAAAATTCTTTATTTAGTTTAAGTATAAATAATAAAATTGCTAAATTTTATCAAGACGGGTAGTTTTTATGATCGACTTTATTTTCTTTAGCCTGACCATTAATTTCTTTAAAACTTTTGTGCTACTGACATAAATGGTTATATCGATATCAGCCAATCCTTCACTACTGTTAAGATGAAATGATCTGATATTAATTTGAAATTCTTCAGTTACTGCGGTAATAATTTCTTTAATCAAACCCAGGCTATCAACCGCTTTTAAGTTTAAACCTGCAAGGAAGGTAATTCCTGCCTTTTGCCTCCATTTTGCTTTAACAATGTTTTTACCATGCTGCGACATAAGCCTGATTGCGTCTTCACAATCGGTAAGATGGATTTGTATCGGTTCATTAGGAAAAATCAATCCCATAACATTATCTCCGGGTAACGGGTTACAGCAATCGGAAACAATATATTCAAGTGTATTGAAATCTGATATATATTGTTTTTCTTCAACACTTTTGGGTGTTTTTACTTCTGATTCGGGTACTTCTTCATTTGCAACAATCCTTGGTTTTGTAAAAGGCAGACGGATATTTTTAATCCAGCTTAACCTGCTTTCGTTGGGTTGTAATATTTCCTTTATTTCTTTCAGCCCTATCATTTTTTGTGCAACATAATAATATAGATCAATTGGTCCTTTTATGTTGCTGCCCGATAAGATCAGATTAATATTATGCTTGTTATTTTCAATATTCAGCTGTTTGAAATATTGTTCCAGTTTTTCTTTTCCTATCTTTTTAAATTGTTTTCTGGTATTTTTAATGGCACTTGTAATACGGCTTTTGGCACGGGCTGTTACAACATATTTATACCATTCCTCGGTTGGGGTCTGGATCTTTGAAGTAATTACTTCAACCTGATCACCTGATTTAAGCTGATGGCTTATTGGTACTATACGATGGTTTATGTTTGCACCAATGCACTGATTTCCCAAATCTGTATGGATTGTATATGCGAAATCCAGAACAGTAGCACCGGCAGGCATATTGAACATTTCACCATTTGGAGTGAACACAAATATTTCATCTGAAAACAGATTTCTTTTAAAATCACTTATAAAATCAAAAGTATCTTCTTCACTCTCCTCAAGTAGTAACCTGGTTTTACTGAGCCAGTTATCAAGACTTGTATCTATTTTGTCATGATCTTTGTATTTCCAGTATGCTGCATAACCTTTGTTAGCAATCTCGTTCATTCGTTTACTCCTGATATGGAGGTCAACCCACTGGCCGTACGGATTCATTATAGTTGCATGAATTGCCTCATAGCCGTTAGCTTTGGGTGTGCTGATCCAGTCTCTAAGTCTTTTATTGTTCGAACGGTAAATTCCTGTAATTATGGAGTAAGCTGACCAACACATTAGTTTCTCGGTATCGGGATCAGCATCAATTATTATATCAATTGAATAAGTGTTGTAAATATTTTCAAACGGCACTTCCTTTGCTCTCATCTTTTGCCAAATGGAATAAGCAGTTTTTACGTTTAGTTTGAGTTCAAAATTACAGTTAAGTTTCTTAAGCTCGTTGGTAATGGTTTTGCTGAGGATATTGTATGACAACAAACGATCCTCCGAAGTGCTTTCAATTTTTTCAATTATTTCAGAATAAACACCAGGCTGTGAAAATTTGAATGACAATTCCTCAAGTTCACTTTTGATACTATATAAACCAAGCCGATGTGCAAGTGGAGCATAAATATACTGGGTTTCAGATACAACACGAAGTTGTTTGTCACGCGGCATACTATCAAGAGTTCTCATATTATGAATGCGATCAGCAAGCTTTATGAGAATAACCCGAACATCATCTGATAAGGTAAACAGCAGTTTTTTAATGGTTTCGGCCTGTGCAGTAGTTGAGGTTATTGAGATCTCATTTATTTTGGTAAGACCATCAATAATTTTCGCCACTTCCGGCCCAAATATACCAACAATATCCTCTAGGGTTAGATCAGTATCTTCAACTGTATCGTGGAGCAATGCTGAAATAATTGATGTTCGCCCCAGTCCGATTTCTTTAGCTGCAATGATTGCAACTGAAATAGGATGCATTATAAATGGCTCTCCTGACTTCCTGCGCATGTCCTTGTGTGCATCTGCTGCAAGTCTGAATGCTTTGCGAACCAGCCATTTATCCTGTGTGTTTTTTCGGGTATGCCATACTTCAATAAGGCGCTTATACATTCTCAGTATTTCAAGCCTTTCCTTTTCACTATTTATGTTTGTAGTTGACATCCTTAAACAACCTATATCACAGCAAAGTTAGGCAATATATACGGAAATCTATATGTTTAGTTTCGCCGGTTAGTAATTTATATCAATTTTAATTTACAGGTTATGTGTATGGTATTTGAACATACCCTCTATGGGATTTTTTAAAAACAATCCTGTTGTGATACCATTCTCTTTACAGGCTTCAATCAATATTTCCTTAAATGAATGGGCAATAGACCCGGTGAAGCATACTTCATTATCCATGTAATTTGTATAGTGTTTTATTTGATTTCTCAAGAAATCTTCAAATGATTGCTTTACAGTTGAATGAATCCAGTTATTGTAGATGTTCTTGCCGGCAAATAAGCATATACCTGAAAAAAACCGGTTGGGTTCAGGTTTATTGTAGATGTTTGTTAAAATTGACTCAAATGTTTGATCATAATACTCATAAAACTTTTTTATTATTTCATTGGGGGCTTTTTTCTCCATAACCCCTTTCAATATTTTCATCCCTATATAAGTACCGCTACCCTCATCGCCAAGCAGATACCCTACTGAAGGCACATTTTCCACTATTTTTTCGCCATCCCATAAACAGGAATTTGAACCGGTTCCCAATATGCATGCTATCCCGGGTTTATTTTTAAGAAGTGCCACTGCAGCCCCAATCAGGTCATGGTTTATTTCTATGGCAGTACCGGGGAAAATTTGCCATAGAGCACTTTTTACCATGTTACAGTTAATAACTGACGAACATCCTGAACCATAAAAGAATATTTTACTAATACTATGCCCTGACACTTTTGGTGCAAGTTCTTCACGAATCAGTTCAATTAACTGATATTCCTTATAATAATACGGATTGTAACCACTGGTTGTTATTTCTTTGACTATTTGATTGTTATGTACAAGTAACCAACTTGTTTTAGTTGATCCGCTATCGGCAATAAGTTTCATATATAATTGATTATCTTGGGTAAGAATATTATCAGTCCGGTAATTAATGCTGCAATTGCAGTTATTAGAACTGCACCAGCTGCGAGGTCTTTTATTAATCCCGCATCCTTATTTTTATTTGGCTCAATGAAGTCTACAAACTTTTCAATTGTTGTATTTAAAACTTCAAATGAAAGAACCATTCCAGAAACAATAGTAATTGCTATCCATTCATTTGTGCTGATATTCAGAACGAAACCTAATATTATTGCAATTAATAACAATGAAAGATGAATGATGAAATTATGTTGTGTACTCAGAGAATATTTTATGCCATTGAAAGCATAAATGAAACTTTTTAACCGATCTGCAACTGAAAAAGGTTTCATCATTATAATTTCATAAATTGAAAGGTAAAGATAGCTGAAAAATTATTGATCAATCATTAATTGTATCATGTTTTACCACGGCTTTTTTCTTCCATTTACCCGACATGTAGTACAGATATGAGCAAACAACCCCAAATCCCCAGGCTATTGGAATACCCCACCATATACCTGTTGACCCAATATTCATTGATAATAACCATGATGTTGGTAACCTGATAGCCCATAAAGCAAGAATTGTAATTATCATCGGTACAAATGTTGCTCCTGCACCCCTGAGAACACCATTAAATACGAACATTGTGGAAAATACAATGTAAAAAGGTGTTACAATATAAACATATTGCTTCCCAATTTCAATCACTTCGGGACTGTTGGTAAACATATTCATTAATGGTCCGGCAAATATGACTGCTATGATGGAGATGGTTATTGATATTGAGTTTAGCATCAATAATGTTGACTTCATTCCTCTTCCTATCCTGTCAAATTTATTTGCTCCAATATTCTGACCAACGAAAGTGGAGATAGCAGCTGAGAAGTTCATCGCCGGCATAACTGCAAATGAGTCGATTCGCATGGCAATACTATATGCTGCTATGGTTGGGACACCAAATATATTAACAATACGGTACAGAGCCAGAAATCCCAATGCTACAAAAGTTTGCTGTATCCCTGAAGGTAAACCAATACGCAAGCTCTTTTTAAAAATATTCAGATCAAATTTCATTTTTAGTGGAGAAAACTCCATAAACGAATGAAATTTGTTTAAGTACCAGATAATTGTAAAAAAAGCACCTGCCTGTGCTATAACTGTAGCAGCTGCAACTCCAATGATCCCCCATTTAAACACAACAACGAATATTACATCAAGTATAATATTCATAATAGTAGATATTACAAGGAAATATACTGGTGTTTTTGAATCACCCAACCCTCGAAGTATTGCACTGGTTCCCTGAAAACCAAAGAAAAATATAAAACCAATGGCGTAAACGTTGAAGTATTCAATTGCCAGTGGAGTTACATCATCAGGTAAATCAATCAATCTGAATACATAATCACTAAGCCATATTCCTGCTACTGTAAGAAATATAGATGCAAAAAACATGAATATATATAATGTATCTATGGTTTTTTTAACATTATCCATTTGTTTTGCACCAAAATACTGGGATATTATAACTGTTGCACCAATTGCGATACCTACCACAAAGGAAATCAGGGCAAATATAAATGGGAAATTTGCACCAACCGCTGCCAATGCCTGATCACCAAGTACTTTACCAACAATAATACTGTCAACAACATTATATAGCTGTTGAAAGATGTTTCCAAATAACATAGGAAGGGCAAAATTTAGAATTCGTCTTCCTTCTTTCCCGGTGGTTAAGTCTTTCAATTATTTAGTTGTTGAGATTAATATTAGCATTTTGTGATCACAGTGCATTAACCCTGTTTTGTTGATTTTGAAACTTTATCGCTTTTTAGAACTTTTTTAGGGTTAATCTTATCAATATCAGTTTTAAGGCTGTTTATTTCTGAGGCAACATCTTTCAGATCATCTTTCAACCCGTTATCATCAGTAGCTTTTTTGAAATCTTTAATACCTTTGCCCAGTCCTCTTGCAAGTTCCGGAATCTTTTTGCCACCGAATAATAATAGTACAACAATCAGTATTATTATAATTTCCGGCCCGCCGATCCATCCTGTATAATGTGTCATAAATATTTTAATTATCAGTTAATTACTTTTCGTTTCACAAACCATATAATGGCAGCGTTTACCAGTTTTCAATTTTCCTCCATACGAATGATTCACTGAGCTTGTAAATAATTTGGTTTGGAAAGTAACTCTTTACTGTCTTTTAAAATGATATCATTCATATTTAAAAAGAATAGTAAATTCAGGCAAATATAAGGCAATATATTTAATGATCTAATAAATACTCCGGTTCATTCACGAACATAAACTTCCTGGGATAATTCAGTACCATCAGGTTGAATTGCAGTAACTGTTGAGCTACCTGCAGGCAGATCACTTACGAATAATTTTTTTCCCGTCATATATACAATTTCTTCAGTACACATGTCCTGAATTGTATGTTTACCCCAACTTGTTACTGTCAGTTTACCTGTAACGAATTCGGGAACAAATCTGTCGAACTCATAACATCCGTTTGGGCCAATCAGACCATATAACTTAATTTCCAGATCATTACCCAGACTGATCGTATCAGCATGAATCATACTGTCAATTTGAATAATAAATTCTTCAACCTCAGGGCCGTTATCGTCTTTACAGCCTGACCAGGATACTGCAACAATAAAGAGTATTATAATAATTAATGAGTTTATTGTTCTTTTCATTATTGTTTTACAACTGTTTATTATTAATTAATTGTGATAGATCTGCGGTTGCCAGGTATAAACATTGAATGTCAATTATCACTTTCGATGTTACAGGATTTCTTCCCGTTGTAACGCATCTAAGTACGTATTGATTATTTAATATGTAATCCTGAATATTATCTTCAGATGTTTCCATTTCGACAATAGTTAGATTGTCATTAATGTTTTCAACCCACGCAATCTTTTTTTCTTCCAGCTTGTCAGTGGATATGTATATTTCAGCCGATTTAAGAATACTTAGATTCTGATATTCCGGAGATGCAATTTTAAATAAAAGTTTATCCAATACTATAGTTTCACTTAAATCAGTTCTTGAATTATTTTCTATATACAGCGAGGTGTAATCTGCATTCACAATAAATGTCCATATATCTGATACCGTATTACTATTTGAAGTGGTGTCAAGAGTAATTCTAATCGATGAATCAATATAGAAGTTGGTAAGTCTGTCTATTTTCTTGCATGAAAATATCATGAATATAACTATTATTGATAGTATGCCCGTTTTATATTTCTTCAACTGAAATCAAATAAGATGATTATTAAACTATAGTTCCTGAAAAATTATTGTATCTGTTACATATTGTTTTCTTCCGATTCACTAATGATTTCTTTCATTTGCATGATCTGTTCATTGGTTCCTAGGACAAATATTTTAGCATTTGGCATTAGTCTGGTATCAGGTGATGGATTGATTATCATATCACCTGATGCTGTTTTGAAGCCAATAATATTAGCTCCGGATTTTCTTCGGACACCTATTTCACTAATGGGCATATTTATTAAGTCGGTAGAAAGTTCGTTACACATGATCTCAGTCAATTGTGTTGGGGTATTGCTATGGACAGATAGTTGATCGAGAAACTCAACTATGTCAGGTTGCGCAACCAGAGTAGCCATATGAGCTCCTCCAACTCTTTCTGGCATAACCACATTATCAACTCCTGCCATTCGCAGCTTTTTTACAGAACTTTCACTTGATGCCCTGCTGATTATCTTTAAATCATGGTTAAGTGACCTGGCAGTAAGTACAACATACAGGTTATCAGCATCATTTGGAAGCGTGGTTATCAATGATCTGGCAGTTTTAATACCAGCTTTTATAAGTACATCATCATTTGTCGCATCTCCTTCAATAAATCTTACGGGTCTGCCCATATTATTAATGACTATATCGTGATTATCATCAATAACAACAAGTTTCAATCCAATTATAAGCAACTCATTAACAACCTGCTTGCCATTTCTTCCGTATCCGGCAACGATAATATGATTTTCCATTCTTTTTAACCTGTTTCTTTTATTATTGATTGCATAAAAAAAGCTTAACTGACTATGTACCAGCTTTTGTGTTAATATACTTATAAAATAACCAAGAATTACCAGACTGGCTAGTATTAAAGCTGAAGTAAATAGTTTTCCCGACTGTGTAAGTTCATTAACCTCTCCAAAACCTACTGTGGAAATAGTAATAACTGTCATATAGAGGGCATCGATAAAACTAAATTCATCGATTGACATATAACCCACAACCCCAATGGCTATAACCAATAACAGGAGTAATCCTGCAATAATTACTTCACGTCTGCTATTACTTTCGTCCAATTCTTACAAATCTATAAGATGCAAATTTATGAAATTATTAGTGCCATTACTTTTAATTAATTCCCCCGTTTAAAATTGTATGACCAAATCTGCACCTAAGACAGTGCTTTCTGTTACAATAGTTTGATTTAAGTTGAAGCAATGCCTGACTTTGCATGGCATTTTCAGGTATAATTCCAACTGAGGAAAACTCCTGTGTTATTTTGTTGGATTCGGATTTTATTTGTGAAATCCAGTTGATAGCTTTCTCATTTAAGTTGAAATCATCTTTTATTTTACCATAAACAAAAAGAAACGGAATTATTGCATTTATCAAAATAACATCTATTGTTGTTTTGCCCAGTTTCTTTGTTTTGCCCGGCACAGGTTTGCCAAACTGATAATGATCGTTCCAATATTCTGATGCTGAGGCTGATAGCAAACTTACTACATTGTCAAGTCTGTCAGTTTCCAGGACTTTATAAAGAAGTCCCGATGAATTATAAATAATATTAGCCAATTGTGAAATTCTTATTGTTGGAAAACTTGCAGGGCGCATCCTCATAAACTTCCATTGACCAGGTTCCATACCTGTTAATCTGTATTTCGTTTTTAAAAACCTGTACTCGGTTCTAAGTTCATCTATATAAAGATCAATGTCAGGGTTTTTTAACAATCCTGCCTGACCGAAAAGCAATGCTTCAATCTGATTTTTATTTTTGATATGTTTTAACAACAATTTTAATGGAGTAATTGATGCCAGCATTTCCATGGATTCAGCATTTGCGGTGTATCCGAGTGATCTGGTAATTTGCTGATAAAATACCTGAAGAAAATCATTTCTTGTATTCAACAGTGTTGAGTTAATATCATTTGCTTTTTTCTCAAGCCTTTCAACAAGCAATCTGTCAAACCATTGTAATTTGTCTAACTTGTTAATATTACACAACTGATTACCACAAGGTATGGAATTTTTTGAATTCAAAAACCTGTGATATTTCTGTAATAGCTCATCATTAAAGGTATTCTTTAATTCCAGGGCGGGAACAGGTTCACCATTTTTTCTCAGTATTTGCGAGTCATTATTGTAAACAACATGCAATATGATACTTGAATACGAGCTGTCCTGATGGTGATTATGCTTTTTCCAGTCGGATGCGTTAACATGCATTTCAACATTTCCGGCCCATTTAGTGCCATCGATTTCAATTAATGCATTAAAAAAGTCGGGACCACTATCGTAGTTTCTTACTCCCGGAGAAAGGATCACAACTTCTTCCCCGGTAGCAGTCTGCAGGTCTTTGTTTATCAATCTGTGGGTCCAAATGTAATACAGGAATTCTTCGTTCATGTAATTAATGGCTGTTAGTGCCTGATATTAAGCAGGTTAGTTTACGTATTTTATTTTGACGGCTTCTTCAACAATTATTTGTAATTTTGTACAATATTTAATAATATTTCTATGGATAACGAAGAAATATTAATTGCCGGAATTGAGTATAAAGTTAAGAAATTAATTGAGATAAATAATCTTTTAACTAAAGAAAATAACAGGTTACTCAATGAAAATAAAGTAGCGGCTGAAAAAATTGAGATGTTAAATGAAAAGATTGAGATAAATCAAAAAGAAATATTTAAATTTACACTTGCAAATACATTAGAGATAGAATTTGGTGTTGAAGAGGGCAGCAAAAGGATTGATAGTTTGATCGAGGAAATAGATAAGTGTATTGAGGTACTAAGCGAATAACTCATTATGCAGTTATAATTGATAATGAAAACTGATCTTAATATAAAAGTTGATATTGGAGGCAGGCCTTATAGTTTAACTATAAGCAGGAATGAAGAAGAGCTGGTAAGAAAAGCAGCGGAAGATGTAAACAATACAATAAAGAAGTATTCAAAGGCGTTTGAATATAAGGATATGCAAGATCTTTACGCAATGGTTTCATTGCAATACGCTTCAGGCTTAATGCATATTGAAAATGAGAAATCTTTCAGAGACAAAGAGATGAAAGATAAATTGAAGGAAGTTGACGATTTGTTATCGTCACATTTAAAACTATAAGATCATCGTTCTTAAAAATATAAAGTGCCCACATAATTCACAGTTTGTAAATTCAACACTATTACAATTAGGGATAAGCTCAAAGGGTCCTAGAACAGGCCTGATTATTAGCTTTTGTTAATAATTCTCCTAATTTATTAGGGGGACGCTGGACGTTCGAAGAAACTGGCAGCCCTAGACGTATTTTATTAGGAGTTTACCAACTCCGGATTATGTTGGGCCTTTTTTTATATCTCCTGTTTTGCATTTTACAAAACGAAAACACTATGGATGATACATTTATTTTAATTATTACAGCAGCGCTTTCATTAGTCGTTGGTGGATTATTAACGAGTACTTTTCTTAAGAAATCAATTCTGAAAAAAAGTAATTTACTACTCGAAGAAGCCCGTGAGAAAGCAGAAGTTATAAAAAAAGAGAAAATTCTTCAGGCTAAAGAAAAGTTCCTGCAACTGAAAAGTGAACATGAAAAGGTTATAAATGAGAAAAATAACCAGATTCAAAAAAACGAGAATAAAATCAGGCAACGGGATTCTATTTTATCTAAAAAAATAGAAGAAGCACAACGAAAGCAGAAGAAACTTGATATTCTTAAATCAAACCTTGATAATCAGCTTCAAATTCTTGATAAAAAACAAACCGAGGTTGATAAAATGCATAGCGAACAGGTAAAACAACTTGAGATTATTAGTGGTTATTCTGCTGAACAGGCCAAAGAACAGCTTGTAGAGTCACTAAAAGGGATAGCAGAATCCGAGGCTATGGTTCATATCAGAGAAATAGCTGAAGAAGCAAGGCTAACTGCTAACCGTGAGGCTAAGAAAATTGTTATTGAAACCATACAACGTACAGCGGCTGAGCATGCAATTGAGAATACTGTAACCGTTTTCAATATAGAAAGCGATGAGATCAAGGGAAGAATAATTGGTCGTGAAGGAAGGAACATCAGGGCACTTGAGGCCATGACCGGAATCGAAATTATTATTGATGACAGTCCGGATGCTATTCTGCTATCAGGTTTCGACCCAATCAGGAGAGAGGTTGCCAGGTTATCTCTGCAGAAGCTTGTAACAGATGGCAGAATACACCCTGCCCGTATTGAAGAAGTTGTAACCAAAACCCGTCAGGAGGTTGAACAGGAAATTCTTGAAGTTGGTAAACGTACAGTAATTGACCTTGGTATTCACAATATGCACCATGAACTGATCAAGCTGGTGGGTAGAATGAAATATCGTTCATCTTACGGACAAAACCTTCTTGCCCACTCAAAAGAGGTTGCTAATTTAAGTGCAACCATGGCATCTGAGCTTGGGTTGAATCCTAAAAAAGCCAAACGCGCCGGTTTATTACATGATATAGGTAAAATTGCTGAAAATGAGGCGGAATTACCACATGCCATACTTGGGATGAAAATTGCCGAGAAATACAAGGAAAAGCCTGATGTTTGTAATGCAATTGGTGCTCACCATGATGAGATAGAGATGGAGACCCTGATTTCCCCAATTGTACAGGTTTGTGATGCTATTTCAGGTGCACGTCCGGGCGCCCGAAGAGAAGTTGTGGAGGCATATATTCAGCGACTTAAAAAGCTTGAAGGTTTGGCATTAAGTTATCCGGGTGTTGTTAAAACATATGCAATCCAGGCGGGACGCGAATTGAGAGTTATTGTTGGCGCTGAACAGGTTAGCGACACTGAGGCTGATAAGATATCATTTGAGCTTTCACGTAAGATACAGGAAGAAATGACTTATCCCGGCCAGATTAAGATCACCGTTATTCGTGAGACAAGAGCAATTAACTACGCAAAATAGAATTAGGATAAAATAAATAAATAAGCATGAAAAAGATACTAATTTTAGCTACAGCAGTTTTATTCATAGCTACACTTCAGGCACAAAATGTGTTCGATAAAGGCAGCATTATGTTTAATGGTGGAATTGGTGCCCCCATGACTGACGGATTCATTCCAACAATAAATTTCAGCGGTGAAGTTGGAGTTATTCCAACCGGAAGTATTGGAGTTGTATCATTTGGAGGTCTCGCCGAATTCCAGATTGCTAATTATGAATGGTTTAACGATAACGAAGTGTTCCCAAGATTTTATATTGGACCCAGGGCAACCTGGCATCTTACAGCGCTGGAAACTAATGTATTTGATGTTTATGCTGGTACAGGGTTTGGATTAGTAGTAAGTGGTAGTACAGCTCACTTCGACAGTGATGTTAAATTTGAGCCAGACTTCTTCGTTGGAGGACGCTGGATGTTTAATCCTAACCTTGGATTGTTTAGTGAGTTGGGATATAGTGGGTTAAGTGCTTTTAAGGTTGGATTGACTTTTGGACTGTAATCAGAAGATAAGAAAAAAACCGGCTGTTTAATAATTGTTGAACAGCCGGTTTTTTTATCTATTCTTTATTATTTTTCTCAAATTCTTTTATTAGTTCTTCAGGCGATTTACCCAGATTGTTAAGTGATACAACAGCATCATCTGCAAAATCACTATTGGGGTACTTCTCTAAAAATTCAAGGTAATACTTCCTGGCATTTGCATAGTCATTTAACTGATCTTCATAAACGAATCCTTTTAGAAACATTATAGTTGGAATATTCTTATAATCCGGGTAGTTTCTCATTATCCTGTTGAAAAGTGCAATGGTAGCTTTGGCATCACTGATATTCATACTAATATCCGAAGCCTTAAACAGGAATTCCGGTGCCAGCGAATCATTCTGATTCTGATCAGCATATATAATGTACATTTTAAGAAGTTGTTTTGCTTTTTCAATATCAGGAGTTGTGGTCATTTCACCAAAAAGTTCTTCCTCAAGGTCATTAATATCCCTGATTGTAACTACTTCTTCTCCATTACTTTCAGCGTTATTATTGGTGCAGGATTGAAAAAGAAATGTGCTGATAATTAATAAAATTAAAATTCTGTACATAACAATTTAGATTTATATTAATATTGGTTATCGTCTCCCTTTTTTTCGTGGTAATATCATTTTATAGGCAACATCAGCTATTCCTGTGCTAATATCACGCAACTTACCTTTAAGTAATATCCTTTTTAGATTCGATAATCTTTCAATAAATACTTTTCCTTCAATATGGTCATATTCATGTTGAATAATACGTGCCATAACTCCTTCAAACTTAACATCCTCATGGTAATTGAAATTTTCATCGTAATATGACATATAGATTATCGATCTTCTTTTGACAACTTCAGAAATTCCTGGTACGCTTAAACATCCTTCTTCAAAATCTTTTTCCTCACCTTCTTCTTTAGTTATATGAGCATTAATGAAAACTTTTTTTGATATATTCTCAACCTCCGGAAAGTCTTCAGCAAAAGGAGTAGGATCTATCACAAACAGCCTGATAGGTCTGTTTACCTGGTGTGCTGCCAGGCCTACACCCTTCGAAAAGTACATTGTTTCAAACATATCTTCGATTAAAGTACTTAGTCCTTCATAATCCTTTGTAATATCTTCTCCTACTTTTTTCAAAGTATGATGACCGTATGCTGTTATTGGTAATACCATATATTATTTCAATTATTAATTTCTCGAATCCATAAATGATTGAAGAATAAGTGTTGCACTTATAGTATCTGCCAATGCTTTATTTTGACGTTTTGATTTACTTAATCCTCCTGCGATCATAGTATCTAAAGCAATTTTTGAGGTAAATCGTTCGTCAAACCTGAAAACTTCAATATTTGGATACCTGTTCTTAAATTTATTTACAAATGGTTCAATAAACCTTGAAGAATCCGATGGTTTATTCATCATATCCTTTGGTTCACCAACCACAACTGAATCTACATCTTCTTTCTTTAAATAATCATCTAAATACGACCATATATCCTTAACATGTACAGTTGTAAGTCCGTTTGCTATCAGTTGTAGTTCATCTGTAACAGCCAGTCCGACTCTTTTCTGTCCGTAATCTATTGCCAGGATTCTTCCCATTGTTCAAATTAATAGTATGCAAGATTCAGCTGGCAAAATTAGTAATTTTTTATACTTTTATCCGATAATTTATAATCAATGGATAGCATAACAACAAAGATAGACTCTGCATGGGATAATAAAAACCTGTTAACAGAAAATGATTACATAGTTGCAGTTAATCAGGTAATTGAGATGGTGGATAAGGGTGAGGTACGTGTTGCTGAGCCTTCAATTGGTGAATGGCGTATAAACGATTGGGTAAAGAAGGCCATAATAATGTACTTTATAGTTCGTAAAATGGAGACGGTTGAGGTAGGAATGTTTGAGTTTCATGATAAGATACCTCTCAAACATGATTATGCCGGACTTGATGTTCGTGTTGTGCCTCATGCTGTAGCAAGATATGGTTCGTACATATCACCAGGAGTAATACTAATGCCATCTTATGTGAATATCGGTGCATATGTTGGCAGTGGAACAATGGTTGATACCTGGGCAACTGTAGGTTCCTGCGCGCAAATTGGAAATGATGTACATTTAAGTGGTGGTGTTGGAATTGGTGGCGTACTGGAACCGATTCAGGCTTCTCCGGTTATTATTGGTGATAATTGTTTCATTGGATCACGTTCAATTGTGGTTGAGGGAGTCCATGTTGGAAATGAGGCTGTATTGGGTGCCAATGTTGTTATAACACAGTCAACCAGAATTATTGATGTTAGTGGTAGTTCACCTGTCGAATATAAAGGTGTGGTGCCTCCAAGGTCAGTTGTTATACCTGGTACTACAACAAAAGAGTTTCCCGCCGGAAAATACCAGGTGCCCTGTGCATTGATCATTGGTACCAGGAAAGAAACCACTGATAAGAAAACGTCATTAAATGATGCTCTCAGGGATTATAATGTATCCGTCTGATTAATAAGATGTATTATATACCCTTATCATTTGTCATCTTTTTTTCTTTTTTCTCTCTTTTTTAGATCGGGTGTATTTACTTTTTCCCTTAAAGTTGTCTTTACGTTTGAAACTCCCGGATTTCGACTGTTTCTGATCGTTTTGTTTTTGATTGGCTACCTCTATGACCAGAGGGATGTTATGAAATTCAGCATTTCCGAATGAATTAAGTATTTTTTTCTCAAATGAGCTGTCAACTTCAAAAAAGGAGAAATTCTTCATTATCTCGATTCTGCCAATTTCGATGTTTCTTTCCCTGGTGTATTTATTGATCAGTCCTATTAATGAAGCAGGATTAAGGTTAGTACTGCTACCAACATTAATGAACAACCTGGTAAATTGAATATCGCCTGCAGGTTTCTTCTTATCCTTCTTATCTCTTTTCTTTCGTTGCGGTTCTTTTTCTGATTTATCAGCTGTGTTTAAGTCTTTGGCACCTTTGTAATATGATAGGAACCTGTTAAATTCAATAGAGACGAATTTTTTTATAAGATCCTCTCTGCTAAGCCATTCAAGTTTTTTATAGATTGCATCAATAAATGGTGATATTTGTGATTCGTCAATTTCAACATTCTCAACTTTATCAACCAGGTTATATAATTGTTTGGCACATATTTCTTTGCCCGATGGTACCAGTTGCTTCTTGAACTTACGCCCTACGATTTTTTCAACTGACCTGAGTTTGTGTTTTTCACGCATGTGTAGTATAGAAAGAGAAATACCACTTTTACCGGCTCTTCCTGTTCTGCCACTTCTGTGGATATAAACTTCATTTTCATCAGGGAGATTATAGTTAATAACATGGGTAAGTTCCTCAACATCCAGTCCTCTTGCTGCAACATCAGTTGCTACCAGTAGCTGTAAGTGTTTGGATCTGAATTTATTCATTACCGAATCGCGTTGTGCCTGCGACAGATCACCATGCAGTGCATCAGCATTATACCCATCCTGAATAAGTTTATCGGCAATTTCTTTTGTTTCCCGTCTGGTACGGCAAAATATTATACCATAAATCCTGGGATTAATGTCTGCAATTCGTTTAAGTGCTTCATATCTGTCACGGGCATGTACTTCATAGTATATGTGTTCTACATTTTTAGCCCCAATGTTTCTGGTTCCCGCTGAAATTTCAACAGGGTCTTTCATAAATTTCTTTGAGATTTTAGCTATTTCATCAGGCATTGTAGCCGAAAATAGCAACGTTTGCTTGTTTGCCGGTGTTTTTTCCAGTATGCTGTTAAGGTCTTCTTTAAATCCCATACTCAACATTTCATCAGCTTCATCCAGTACTATGGTGGAAATCTTACCAACATTCAGTTTCTTTCGTTTTATTAAATCAAGAGTTCTTCCGGGTGTACCTACAACAATATGTGATCCTTTCTTTAATTCAGTAATTTGTGTTTCAATACTTGATCCTCCATAAACAGCAGTAACCCTGAGTTTCTTATTGTTAGTGGCATATGACTGAAGGTCTTTGGATATCTGGATGCACAACTCACGGGTAGGTGATAGTATTAATCCCTGGGTTTCGTTTGATGATGTATTGGTTTTCTGGATCATAGGCAGCCCAAATGCTGCTGTTTTACCTGTACCGGTTTGAGCAAGGCCGATCAGATCCTTTTCAGACTCAAGGAGGACTGGAATTACCAGTTCCTGAATTTGAGTTGGTTTTTCAAAACCAAGGTCGGAAACAGCATTAATCAGCTCAGAATTCAGGTTTAATTCTTCAAAGTTGTTCATGGAAATATTTAATTAAAGAAACTAATGTTATGTGCACCAAAGTATTTTACGGAGGTGGTGCAAAAGTAGTTATTATTTGATTACAAGCACCATATTGAAAACAAAAGAATTATATGTAATATCTGACAATCATTCAATAGCTTATATGTCACTGAAACTTATTCAAAAACAAATGAATATTATCTTAACATAAACTTTATTTAGAATCAGTAAAAATAAAAAATTAGATTATTTTTGCAGCATAATAATTATTGACATGGCACAAAAGCGAAAATATACTTTAGATAATACAAATAAAGAAACACTTGAGAGGTGGTACAGACTGATGACACTTGGTCGTCAGCTTGATGAAAAGGCACCAAATTATTTGAAACAGGCACTGGGATGGTCGTATCATGCACCTTACGCAGGTCATGATGGTATTCAGCTTGCGATAGGGCAGGTGTTTGATAGGGAGAATGATTTTCTGTTTCCGTACTACAGAGACATGCTGACAGCTATATCTGCCGGACTAACAGCAGAAGAAATCATATTGAACGGAATCTCAAAAGCTGATGATATCGCTAGCGGGGGAAGGCATATGTCCAATCATTTTGCTAAACCTGAATGGAATATTCAGAATGTATCATCTGCAACAGGTAACCATACATTGCATGCTGCAGGTGTGGCAAGATCAATAAAAATTTATGGCAGTAAAGGTGTTGCCATAAGTTCACAGGGTGAATCTTCAACATCGGAAGGATATGTATTTGAAGCAATAAACGGTGCATCAAAAGAAATGCTTCCCGTTGTATTTGTTTTTCAGGATAATCAATATGGGATATCAGTTCCACAACGTGATCAATCAGCTAACCGCAGAGCTGCTGAAAATTATCGTGGTATGAAAAACCTCAGAATAATGTATTGCGATGGTAAAAATGTATTCGATTCAATGAATACTATGGATGCCGCTAAGAAACATGCAGTTGAAAACAGTGAACCCGTAATTGTACATGCAAATTGTCTGAGAATTCACTCACATTCAAATTCAGATGCGCATGAACTATACAGGGATGACAGCGAAAGACATTGTGTAAGGCTGAGTGACCCACTTGAGCGATTCCGTGTTCAGTTAATTCACTCTGGAAAATTTACCGAAGAAGAACTGAAGAACATAGACAAAGAAGAGAAGAAAGCCATTTCAGCTGCACATAAAGTAGCCCTGAAAGCACCTGATCCGGATCCAGAATCCGTATTTGACTTTGTATCTCCCGAACCTTACGTAAGTGAGAAATATCCTGATGGTACACATGACGGATCAAAAGGAGATTCTTTAAGACTTATACAGGCTCTTAACCAGACTCTTAAGGCAGAGTTTCGTAATAATTCTGATACTTACATTTTTGGCCAGGATATGGCAAATAAGGATAAGGGAGGGATATTTAATGTTAGTAAAGGAATGCAGCAGGAGTTTGGGATTGGACGTGTTTTTAATGCTCCGATAGCAGAAGATTTTATTCTTGGTACTGCCAATGGTATGACCCGGTTTAACGATAAAATCAGGGTTATTGTTGAAGGAGCAGAGTTTGCCGACTATTTTTGGCCTGCAATGGAACAACTTGTTGACAGTACTCACGATTACTGGAGGAGCAACGGACAGTTTGCACCAAATGTTACTATCAGATTAGCATCAGGTGGATATATTGGAGGTGGTTTGTACCATTCACAGACCATTGAAGGTGCACTTACAACGTTTCCCGGATTGCGTGTAGTTTACCCTGCTTTTGCTGATGATGCCGCAGGTTTGTTGCGTACTTCCATAAGGTCACGCGGACTAACTTTGTTTTTGGAACCTAAAGCACTGTATAATGATCCTTTAGCTGAAACAATTGTACCTGATGACTTTGAGGTACCATTTGGTAAGGCCAGAGTGAGAAGAGAGGGGAATGATCTGAGTATAATTACATATGGTAATACTTTACCGATGTGTCTTCAGGCTGCCGAACTGATAAAAGAAGAAACAGGTAAAGAGATTGAGGTGGTTGACCTGAGATCTTTATTACCTCTTGATGAAGATGCGATTTTAAAATCAGTTATGAAAACAAACCGGGTACTGGTAGTCCATGAAGACAAAGTTTTTGCCGGTTTTGGTGGCGAAGTAGCTGCTTTGATCTCTGATAAGGCGTTTAAATACCTTGATGCACCAGTTAAACGAATAGGCTCTACATTCACTCCAATAGGATTTAACAGAATTCTTGAGAAAGCAATTTTACCTGATACTGATAATATTATTACAGGACTAAAAGAAGTTCTCGAATTTTAGACTAACTGTTTTGCTGCTTATTAATCAATATCCTGTTTCAAAATTAAGGATAATATTCAACCAGTGTGGTTGAGGTTGAAATTATGTTTCTTGTTAATACCACTCAATGCGATAACCAATGTTCCATTCGATATAATCAGCGATTGAAAAGTCGTATGCCCTGACATTAATTCCTGCAAACAGATCTTTGTAGAAATGATATTTCAAACCAAGTCGCTGGTAAGATCCTCCGGGTTTTCTGTGGGGTATCGCTATATCATCAGAAGGTGGGGAGTCTGGTATTTTCCATTCTTCTCTGTAAATGTACCAACCTGGCTGAACCACTACTGAAAGCTTATTCAGCACAAGTTCAAAGGTTCCGTAAGCTCCAATGGCGAGTTTATCTCCGTTTCCGGCATTTAGTCTTTCTGTAGTTTCTCTGTTTTCATATTTTATGTATGAGTTATATGAACCATCCAGACCAATATCAAAACCTGCACCAAACTTAACTTTGTGAGATATCTGTCGGTTTACTCCGGTGGAAAAAGTGAAAATTCCATAAGTTTCAGCAACATATGAAGTGTCTGTATCGTCGTAAACCTCAAAAGCAAGTTGTTTTGAAGATGCAGCCACCAATAAAACGTATTCCCAATTGTTTTTATACTTTGGTATTTCGTTTACTATGAACTCCGGACGTGGTTTAAAAAGATACTTTAATCCTACTCTTGGTGCTATGAGGTTTATACCCATATTCGGAACTCTTGTTGCACCATTGGAAAAGTGAGTAAAGGTAAATCCTCCGGTTAAATTAAAATGATCCCCTATCATTATATCGGCATTCAATCCTGCATCGATAAATACAGTATTACTTGACCCTATAGCGTATTGATACGGGTTCGTTTCCTGATCAAATGGTTTCCAATCATAGGTTAATCCAAATCCAACCTCATAATTAATACTCCAGCGTTTAAATCTTTTTATTAGAGGAGCATTTATAAATGCATATATTGCAGAAGGTGTTCCCAGTTCATCTGAATCGAAGAAATTTACACCGTAAAAACCAAATCCCCAGGTAGGGTAGCCATAAATTTGTTGCCAGAGTTTTCTGCCATCGGTTTCAATACCATATTGTAATGAAGCACTCTGATAGTAGTCGATAGGTTCACCTTTTTTATTATCACCTTCAAGAAATCCGTTTGTTGGCAAAACTCTTCCTGCCTGGTAGAAAAATCGCAGGGACTTAACATGTCTGTTTTTTTTAACTGTAAGACTATCTGATGCCTCTGCAAAAGAGAAAAATATAAAAGCAGTAATTATTATAGAGAAAGTTTTCTTCATAAATTAGAGTGGATTAAAAGTATGTTACACTTGTTTTATCAATGAAATTTAATTCAAATATATCAAATTAGAAATAAACAATTAACAGATATTACTTTATATTTGAAAAATACGTAGCAGCATAGTACCAAATACTTTGTTTGCAATCAGTAAATTCAGCGTTAACAATATTCTGTTTGGAATTAAGAATGAACCGATTGGTGAATTTGATAAAGTATTAATTACCAATAATGTTACAAATGAATATGTTGCTGTAATTCCCTCATCTGGAGGAAGTGTTACAGAGTTGGTACTGAGGAAGGACAGCAAAATTCAAAATATAATATGTGGCTGTGATTCATATGCTAAACTGATCGAAAACAAGAGGTTCAGGAGTTCGAAACTTGTCCCGTTTCCAAACCGTATTGCTGAAGGAAAATACAGCTTTAAAGGAGTTAACTACCAGTTACCAATTAACGATATTGAAAATAACAGTTCGTTACATGGTTTGGTTTTTAATAAACCAATGGGGCTTTTAAGCAAGTCAGTTAATGATAAATCAGGGATTCTTAGGTTATATTTTAATTATAAAGGCGATGTAACCGGATATCCTTTCAGTTACAATCTTGTGATTGAATACAGGTTTTCATCTGAAGGATTAAGCATTAAAACAACAGTTAAGAATACCGGAGATGAGGAAATGCCATTTGGTGATGGCTGGCATCCATATTTTATGTTTAATGAAAAAGTTGACGATCTTAGTTTAAAAATACCATCTTCAACCAAAGTTTGTGTTGATAACAGATTAATACCTACGGGAGAATTACGACCTGACATTAAATATACTGAACTTAAAAGAATTGAAACTGATGATATTGATACCTGTTACCTTGTTCATGATAGCGAAACCGGAAAAGTCGTAACTAGTTTATATTCACCAGCATCAGATACAACCATTAGCCTTTGGCAGGAAACAGGAACTGGAAAATATAATTATTTGCAGGTATATATACCTCCTGACAGACAGTCAATTGCCATTGAACCTATGACATGCAGTGCCAATGCTTTTAATAATGGTAATGGTCTTATTGTACTTGCTCCCGGTGAATCATTTGAAGGAAGCTATGGAGTTTATTTATCCTGATCCCGGATTTCTGATTTTACAGAGTGAATTTATCCAATTTACTGATTATGAGCCGCTGTAAACATACAACCACAATCTTTGCATCTGCAATTTTGCAAACCGGTTATCCTGTTTACGAATTTTAAGGTGAAAAGTGAAATTATCAATGACCAAAATATCTGAAGTTTATCCTGAAAAGTATAAATATATTTTATGTTATCAGACATACATTCAGGACATAGTACATTATTGTTTGTGAGCTTAAACTCACCACTATCCGACAGGATTTTACCTGCTTTTTCAAGATCTTTTTCATAAACCTGGAGTTTAACCATCATATTGGGCAGATGGGAAAGTACCTGGGTAGAGTATTCATCTTTTAAATTACATATTATACCTTCAGATTCCAGTTTACTTTTTAGCACAGTCAGGTCCGTTACATAATGTGACTCTTTGATAGTTATAAACTTCATTCTGCTTAATGATAAAAATGGTATGTAAAAATACTTAATATAACCGGCAATGAAAAAAAAAGCCCGGTTAACTCTATAAACCAGGCTTAAAATGTAGTTATAATCATTGCTAATTAAGTGTCAATATTAGCATATTTCGCATTAGCTTCGATAAATTCACGGCGTGGAGGAACTTCATCACCCATCAGCATTGAGAAAACATGATCAGCTTCGGAACTGTTCTCAATTGTTACCTGGCGTAACGTGCGTCGCTCAGGATCCATGGTAGTATTCCACAATTGCTCTGCATTCATTTCTCCAAGACCTTTATATCGCTGGATATGTATTCCTTTTTCGGATCCGTCAGGTGACATTTCCTTTATGAATCTCTCACGTTCCTCTTCCGTCCAGCAGTATTTTTCCTGTTTTCCTTTACGTAAGAGGTAAAGAGGCGGAGTAGCAATATAAACATATCCTTTTTCAACCAGTTCAAGCATATGACGGAAAAAGAAGGTCATAATTAATGTTGCGATGTGGCTACCGTCAACGTCGGCATCGGTCATGATTATTATTTTGTGATATCTTAGTTTTTCAAGATTCAATGCTTTACTGTCTTCTTCGGTTCCCACAC
The DNA here is from genome assembly GCA_028277395.1 of Bacteroidales bacterium. GTDB lineage: Bacteria > Bacteroidota > Bacteroidia > Bacteroidales > F082. The sequence continues at coordinate 42,874 of JANQGJ010000071.1, forward strand.
TTATACCAAGTGCAGTATATATATTTTTAATTTCTTCGCTTTCAAATATCTTGTGAGGCAGGGCTTTTTCCACATTGAGAATTTTTCCTCTCAACGGAAGAATAGCCTGAAATTTGCGATCACGTCCCTGCTTGGCTGTACCACCTGCAGAATCACCCTCCACAAGATATATCTCAGTAGTCTCCGGATCTCTGTCAGAACAATCGGAAAGTTTACCAGGTAATCCTGAGCCGGATAGTACATTTTTACGTTGAACCAGTTCCCTTGCCTTACGCGCTGCATGCCTTGCAGTAGCTGCGAGAATTACCTTCTGTACAATGGTTTTGGCATCCTTTGGATTCTCTTCAAGATAGTGGGAAAGAGCTTCACTCACCATTTGATCAACCGAACCCATAACTTCGGAATTACCAAGTTTGGTTTTTGTCTGACCTTCAAACTGAGGTTCGGCAACTTTTACAGATATAACTGCAGTCAACCCTTCACGAAAGTCATCTCCACTAATATCAAACTTCAGCTTCGATAACATTCCAGATTTGTCGGCATAACTTTTAAGCGTTCTTGTCAGCCCTCTTCTGAAACCTGAAAGATGCGTTCCTCCTTCAATGGTATTTATATTATTTACATAGGAATGCAGGTTTTCAGTAAATGATGTGTTGTATTGCATGGCAATTTCAACAGGAACACCATTTTTCTCACCTTCAATACTTATTACATCCTGTGTAAGGTTTTCCCTGTTTTCGTCCAGGTAAGCAATAAAATCGGCAAGACCGTTTTCAGAGAAGAAAGATTCGGTAATATAATTGCCATCATCATCTTTTTCTCTTTCATCAATTAATGTCAATCTAATTCCTTTATTAAGGAATGCCAGTTCTCTTAATCTTGCAGCCAATATCGAAAAGTCATATACGGAAACCAGGAATATTGATTTATCAGGCAGAAAGTTTACTTCGGTTCCGCTTTTTTCCGCATCCCCGATAATTTTTACATCTTCTTCGGGAATCCCTTTATGATATATTTGCTGAAAAACTTTACCTTCTCTATAAACTGTAGCTTTTAATCTTTCTGATAATGCATTAACACAACTAACACCAACACCATGTAAACCACCCGAAACTTTATATGATCCTTTATCAAATTTACCACCTGCGTGTAGTACAGTCATAACAACCTCAAGAGCTGAACGGTTTTCCTTTTCATGTAAGCCGGTTGGAATTCCACGACCATTATCCTTTACTGTAATAGAGTTGTCAGTATGTATGGTAACGCTGATTGTATCGCAATAACCAGCAAGAGCTTCGTCAATAGAGTTGTCAATTACTTCATAAACAAGGTGATGGAGCCCTTTTGTATTAACGTCGCCAATATACATAGCAGGTCTTTTCCTAACAGCTTCAAGCCCTTCCAGTACCTGTATGTTATCGGCAGTGTATTGTTCGTTTGCACTTTTAATTTTTTCTTCTTCTGTCATAATAAAATTATCAAATTAGCCCCCATTCGGAAGTGTGCAAATTTAATAAAAAAATGCTTTCAAAAGTATAATTTACCTCATCTTAAAGTCTTTTTATTAACAGTGTAAGTGTTAGTAAATCAGTGCAATAGCTTCATTGCTTCAAGGTCCCGATATATTTCATTACTCCACTACCTAAATACATTGATTTTGAGAGGTAATATTGATCCGAAAAAACCCATTAATAGTGATTAAAGTTTTATATTACAAATTGCAGTAACATAAACTTCGCATGGAATGAAATCTCAATCTGTGCTTATAAACTTATAGGTTATAAACCAGTAATATATTCAAGTACAGGATCTTTTCCTTCAACAAGTTCTCCGGCACTAAGTTCTATCAGTACATCAGGGTTGATAGATGACGGATTGCCTGAAACAAACCTGAAATATTTTGAGGAGTATCTTACTTTTAACTTTGAGTGAGGAAGTGAAAATGATTTTACTTCACCAAAGTGATTTGGTTTTCCACCGGTAGGTTCTCCAATAAATAAAGGATCTACTGATTCCTGCAAATCCAGTGAGTTAAGTATAGCGGAAGAAAACGTTTTTCTGCCGATTATCACAAACAGGTTGTCATTTGTAATCCTTTCTTCTTCAACATAGCTTTTTAACAATTGTAATAAGGGATACGCAATTTGAGAATTACCCCCAGTATTGATCCTTAAATCGAAAGCAATTCTGCTTATCTCAGGAGTTTCATTCATTACCTGTGCAATCTGGTTCTTAAAGGTGCTCATTGCCAGATTGTCTGATTCGCGGCAGCGGTTATATTGAATATAAAGTGTTTTGTCATCATCAAGTTTCCTATACCAATAATAATCACTGGTATTGCTAATATATAGTGGTGGTTCAACATTATCATAGATTGAAGACATCTCAGAATTGTTGGCCTGCAAGTCAATAGATGAACCATCATCAAGATTAAGTGTGGCTTTACTGTCTGATTCTGAAAATCCAAAATAGTTAAGTACTTCGGGTATTATTATATAATAACCGGCAAACCATTTTAAACAGGATTCATTTTCATAAGCCGTAATTGTTTTAATACTGTCAATTACAACATTTATATCTGTACCGTTTATCCCGGTTATTGTTTTACCAAGTGAAGATACATGATTGTGATCAATATTGGTAATAACCACTCCGTCAGATAGTATCATTACTCTGAACGGTAGTGTATGAAACAGTGAACTTATATCAATGGAAGTATGTGAATCACCAATTTTTCCTATGAGTTTCATGAGTTCAATATAAATCTCGTTGTCTGAGAGGTTATCAGAGCGTTCCCTTAAATCTGAAATATTCTCACGAAACTCTGCTTTTGATACATTGTGATAAAGGTTTTTATGCTTTTCCTCAAGATCTTCACCAAAATAATAAATGTCTTCATCCCAATTGCCGGTAAAGGTTAAGGACTCATCATCCTTTTTGCATGATGATACTACAACAAGGATCAGCAAAAATATTACGATCTGTTTTGTCATTTTCTTAGAATTTATAAATTAATCCACCCATGATCTGTATACCATGTACCGGGTAATTATAATATCTCTGATAATCTGTATTCAGTATATTGTTTATAGATAAAAATACTGAGAAACTGTCAGTTAACTTATAGTCAATACCAGCATTCAGGTCGATAAATGCATCAAGGTCTACATTTGACTCCGGTAATGTGCTTAGGTCAAGAGCAGTACGCTTTCCGTAATAGTATAACTCCGACCATATTGTGATTTTCTCAGTTACTTTGTACGAAACTCCAAGCTTTACTTTACTTGATGGTTTATGATAAGCTTCAGACAGAGAGTCAAGTGAATAGGTGTTTAATTCTGCCTTAACAAGAAGATTCAGTTTATCACTTGCGGAGTAGGTTACTTCACCGGTAATTCCAAACAGACTTCCTTCATCATAAACAGCAGTAAATTTGTTGTAGGGCAGGAGAGGACTTGACATTCCATCCTGTACATTTATGAAGAAAAACATATCGTTGAACTTTTGCCAGTAAACCTGTGCGCTAAAGTTTACTTTTTGTGATATATTTCCCCGTATTCCGCCGTATGCCTTAAACATCCTGTCCCACATTAATGGAGTTGTTGATCCGATCCAGGGGTTTAGTTCCGATAATTCAAGATATGAATGCTTTTGTACTCCTCCGTCGATTCCAGCGAATACCGTTAACACTTCAGGTACAAGATTTACATTTACATCAAGTATTGGATAGAAATAAAAGTTTGTGCTATTTGCTGATAACAAATTGAAATTCAATCCCAGGTAAAAGTTAAACATTCCATATTTTCCAGTAAAATAAGGTGTAGCAGAAACAAATATATCATTGTTTGATACAATGCTGTCAGAGTTCCCGTAATAAGTTAGTTCTCCTGACAATCCCAGTTCCTGGTAATCAAGCATATCGGACACATCAAAGTTTTTGTGAATATCAAAGTCCAGGTTTGCATAGGTTTCGGAGGTGCTGTGTTTATCAAAATAGTAATAGCTTTCAATTCCGACCGAATGGTTTAGCTTCTTATTATTTGAGTAATTGCTTGAAATCCCTAATTTGATCTTTGCCAGATTAAATGATTGCTTTAATCTGTCATCATCAAACAGAACGTTTGTATAATCATCGGGTTTAAAACCATAATACCTATTTGTTCTCAGCGCATATTTAAAACCTGCATCAAATATGTGATATTTAAAAAACTTACGATAATTCAAATCCAGATATGCATTAGTTTCAGGACTTGGAGAATAGTCTTTAATATTTTTGAATGTTGATAACTGATAAACATGCGCGTCAAATCTGTAATCGTTTTTTTTGCCGCTTGAGTGGAAAAAGTCCAGGTATGGACTAAACAAACTTCCCACACCAAGTTTCAAAGAGTTGTTTGTAGCTGAGGTTTTTTTGTCAGCATTTATAACAACAGGTTTGATGGGATTCAATGTTATTTCTGTTGGTTGATGTATGTCCAGGCTTTGATATGTAAATACAGGTTTATCAATATTAAATATCATCTCACCGGGAGTTGTGTTAATTTTATAAGCCTGATTTATTGAAGGATCAAATGAACTGATAATCGTAACTTGTTCATTATGGCTTGTTGATGTACCTTCTGGTTGTTGTGCCTGTGCAACTACTGTACTAATCAGGACAACAATAACTATAGATATTATATTTATGATCCGGGTTTTCATCTTTAGTATTTTATTGATTATCAATTTCTGTTTCATCTGTTTCAATTGTTTCTTCAACCTGTGAAGCTTTAAGGCGGTCAAGTTTACCCTGTGCTACCTGTTTCAGGTCATCGCCTTTGTAGTTTTCTATAACACTAACTAATGTTTGTTCTGCCTGGAAAATATTATCACGACCTACATAGATATCAGCAAGAAGTATAAATCCTTTAGCAATCCAGTAGTCATATGTGGGGTATTTATCAGGAAGCTGGTAAACAAGATTTTCGGCATCTTCCAGTTTATTTTGTTTATAGTTTATTAAACTCAGGTTATAAAGGGCTTCAGCACCAATTTCCCCAGCTGATAACCTTGTGGTTACATTGAATTCCCTCTCGGCTTCACGGTACTCACCTGAATTCATTGCTATTTTACCCAGGAGGTAATGTGCATATATAATTTGATCTTCAGATACTTTTTCGGTCATTAACAGCTTACGGGCTGCTTCTTTTACAACAGGAGTATTACCTGTTTTCCAGGCGCTTTTCATCACACCGTCATGCGCTTCAAGTATCATTAGTTTGTTTTCGGCAACCTGTGATAACCTTTCATAATATGTTAGTGCTTTTTGATACTCACCTTTATCATACATTGCCCTGGCAACTTTCAGCAGGGCTTTAACTGTGTATTGGTTCTCAGGATATTCTATTATTTTCTGATAATACTGAAGTGCCTGTTCATCATCCCCGGTTTTTTCAAGACATTGGGTTAAGTAATGGTATGCAGATAGAATAAATCCTCCGTTTGGAAACTGTTCGGTATATTTCTTTAACGAGGATATCGCCTTATTGCATTCATTTCCAAGATAGTAGTTCTCGCCGGTTGTAAACTTAAGTGAATCTTCCTCACTGGTTGATACCTGCACGAAGTCAAGACTATTGGCATATTTGATGTATTTGTCAACCTGTCCCATATCCATGTATACATTTTGAAGTGTAACAAGAGCCTCTTTTGCTTCCAGTGATGCAGGATAATTGTCAATAACTTTTCGCAGAGCTTTTACAGCCTGATCGTACTGATTATTACTATAATAAACAAATCCCATCTTAACCAGTGCTTTTTTTGCATAACTGCTTTTCGGTTTTTCTTTCACAAGTTTGTCGAAATAAGTAATTGCATGACGCTGGTCGTTGAGTACAAGGTTGGTAGATGCTATGTCATAAAGGGCATCATCGTAATATTGCGACTTTTTGTAACTTGTTGTTAACTTGCTTAATGTGCTTATTTTCCTGTTGAAGTCTCCCTGTGAACCGTAACAGATTGCCTTCTGATATATTGCATAATCGGCATCGGTTGATCTGTTATTTATCACTTTGTCGTACCATTGAATGGCATTATTATAATCTTTTGTAATCAGATAACTGTCAGCTAATCTTAAATAAGAATCATTAATCAGGTTTGCTTTGTTGCTATTTTGTCTTAAGAATTTCTGAAACTGGTCAATAGCAGTACGATATTGTTTGAGGTTAAACGCACAATATGCATTATTATACAGCGCAACTGCATAAAGTCCTGTTTCTTTTGCTTTACTGTACTTCATAAAGCTTTTAAACTTTGTGGAGGACTCGCTGAATTTCTTAAGTCTGTAATAAGAATCTCCCTGCCAGAAAACAGCTTCGGCAGCTAATTTTTTATCAACAGGGTACTTAAGCGATCTGTTGAAATATTCAATTGCATCACTATAAGCTTTTCTGCCATAATACGCCAGTCCCTGGGCATATGCAAGTTGCTGGTAAACAGATTTTATTCTGTTATTGGGATTCCTTACCTTTTCGATTGACTCAAGAGCTGCAGGGTAATTCTTTGAAGTAAGGTAAAGTTGCGATATCAGGTCATATGCTGTTGTAATATGAGGTGATCCGGGATTTTCTTCAATGAATTCTTCAATTATTGTTACCGGATCATTATAACTGTCGTTTCCGGCTTCAATAGTGGTTTTTACATAACTGAACAAAGCATCAGCAGCAATATCTTTATTAGTGTTTTGTCTGTATGCTTTTAAAAATGCATTTTGAGCAAACTTTGGCTGATTTGTATTCAGATAACAATATCCTAAGTAATACCAAGAGTTTTGCTCAATGGTACCTCCGGCTTTTGTGGCTGACTGAAAATTATGTATTGCATCTTTATAATCTTTGGCAATGAATTTTGAATATCCTATTCTGTATTGTTCATCAGGATCGTTGTTTTGTTTACCATTCGACTCGTAAATCTCAAAATACTCATATGCCTTTTCATAATTATCCATGTTATAATATGAATTGGCAATCAACCTTGCAATGTTACCTTTTTCAGTTTTGGCAGCTTTTGGCAAATAATTCATACCTTCGCGGATAACTTCCTGGTATTCACCCAATTGATAATGTATTTTAATAAGGTACAGAGGTACATGTTTTTTAAACTTTCTGTCGTTGGCAATTGCTTTAAAACCTGCCAGTGCTTCGTCATAATTACCTTTTTGATATTGGATGTGGGCGTAATAATAGCTTGCAGGTTTTGAATAGCTGCTTTTGGTACTCATTACTTTTTTGTAGGAAGCCAGGGCCTGATCAAACTGACTTTGTTTCATCTGGCAATATCCTTTCTTGTAATAATATTCGGTTCTTTGTAGTCCATCCAGTTTTGAAGGAGATACTTTACTGTAAGTTGTTAATGCTTTTGAGTATTTTTTGTCTTTATAATAAATATTTCCCAATTCAAAATTAATTGAAGGAATCCATGCTGATGTAGGATAATCTGCAGCAAACCTGCGTACCCGATTTACTGCATCTTTGGTACGAAGTTCAACAGCGCATACAGTGCTGTAGTATGCTGCATCTTCGTACAGAGCACTTTTTTTATTTTCCTGCTCGTTCATAAATTTATCGAACGATGCTATTGCTGATCCGTAGTTTTTTTGATTATATAAACTTAAGGCTTCGCGATAAGTTACATTCGACGGATCGTTATAAACAGTTTGCTGGCCGGAAGCACTGTTGACCAACAATGTCATTAAAAATATTATTCCCGGTAATACTGATAGTTTCCTCATTTCAAGAATTATGTTTTGGCTGGTAAATGTATTCAATCAAAATGCTTTGCTGTAAAGCAGTAACTAAATTTATCAACAAATTGTATGTTGATTAAACGCCAAAATCAGATAATTAATATATAAGTTTTGTGATTAGTATTTTTTATGGTTTTTGATTTGATACATTTTTTATGCAATTCATTACATGGAAATTGAGATTCATTACAATTCACTTTTTTTATAGTCTTAAGTAATATTGTTTTGCATACTGAAAAGTCTGTAATTGATAAAGTTTAACAAAAAATAAAAAAATGAAACCGACATTAAAAATATTACTGGTAATTTTTCTGGCATCTGCAACTGTTACATCATTTGCCCAATACACTGTTCAGAATTATACCATTTCAGGTAAAAAACAATACAAATATTCCGATAGTTTCACCGATTATGAGGTTCAGGTAAAAGGTGATATTAAAGTGAATGATGATGACACTGAAATAGAAAGTGTTTCACCTGGCGGATACCTTAAGATCAGTAAGAAAACCTTTGGAAACAAAAGATCGGTGATAGTTGAAGGAAACGCAAATGGTGAGCTTATTTTTGAATACTATGAAGGCAGAAAAGAATTACCGTTTGATCCTGAGGGTAAAAAATGGCTTGCCGACATACTATTAGATGTTGTAAGGATGACAGGAATTGATGCTGAAGGCCGAACCAAGAGAATTTATAAAAATGGTGGAATTGTTGCTTTTACAGATGAAGTATCGGAAATAAACTCAAATTCTGTATCAGGCATCTATTTCAGGGCACTTCTTGATAATTTCAAATTGAACGAAAAAGAAACTAAAATAGTTATTGCTTCAATTTCAAGAGATATTTCCTCTAATTCCGAGAGAGGGCAGTTATATAAAGATTTCAGCAAAAAATTCATGGTAAGTAATGATGTTGCAATTGAATATTTTAACGGAATTTCGAGATTATCATCAAATTCTGAAAGGAGTTCAGTACTTCGCAGGATCACTGACAATATTGACTTCAAAAGTCCTGATGTAACTGAAGCTTATTTTGCTTGTCTTGACAGATTGTCAAGTAATACAGAAAGAGGTAGTGTGATGAGACATGTTGATCGCACACAAAAACTAACTGATGATGCTTATATCCGCCTTCTGGAAAGTGTTAGCAGATTGAGCTCCAATACCGAAATGGGATCAGTAATGAGATCGTTAAACGGTTTGGATTTTAAAAATAAAGGTATATCCAAAGCATACTTTGATGCAATAAACCGGATGTCGAGCAATACGGAAGCCGGACACACTCTGAGATATACTCTTAAAAATTATACTCTTAATGATGACAATTATATTTTGTTGCTTGAATCAGTTCAACGACTGTCATCAAATACCGAAATAGGAAGTGTACTTCGTAATATTCATTCGCTTAATTTGTCGAATGATAATATAAGCCAGGAATATTTTACTACAATAGGTGTAATGACAAGTAATACTGAGGCCGGGTCAATAATGCGATTTGCCATTAAAAATTACAATTTCGACTCAAAGAACTGGGAACGACTACTAAGGGAAGCAGGCAGATTATCTTCCAATACTGAAATGGGATATGTACTTCGAACCGCTATTAAGTACATGCCATTTGGTGAAGATGAAGTTACTTCTTTGATGGATGCTGTAGGTCATATGACCAGTAATACAGAGATAAGCAATGTACTTATGAGTATTATGAAATCTGGAAAACTGAATAAACATGCTTGTTTTGAGGTGTTAAATACATCTTCCATTTTGTCATCAAATACAGAAAGAGGCAAAGTAATGAGAGCTGTCGCAGCAACTGAATATATTAATGACAGCAGAATGAAAGAAGCTTATAAAAGATATGCTAAGACGCTTTCATCAAACACAGAATATCGTAGTGTAATGGAAGCAATCAACTAGAACTTTGACCATGAGTAAAACGCCGTGGACATTCCTGCAATTTTAAATGTCCACGGTATTACTTTTAATCGTAGTTTTAATACCCGATTTAATTAGCATGTCAAGGATCTGGAGAAATATCATCATAAGCAGTTTACTTGCAGTATCTGTTTACCTGTTTATATTTTATAGTGAAACTACCATACTTCCCGAACTCAGGAATCAGTGGAAAGGTATCCTTGTGGCAACTGTCCTTGTTAATCTTGTGGCTTATACATTATATTACCTGAACAGGAAATATAATAGTTTGTTTCCCTGGAATAAAAATATCTCGATGAGGATCTTTATTGAGGTACTATCAGGTATCGTAGTTACTGCAATAGCAGCAGTGATTTTTATTTTTACCTATGTAAAATATTCTATGCCTGTGCAGGAAATAAGCCTTATTGATTTTGTTTATGATGGTACCGTGAAATTTGGGATTCTTGCCATTGTAATACTCTACGGTTATTCGATGATAAATTTCTCAATTTACTCATATAATGAATACAGTGTCGGACAAATCAAAGCGCTTGAATCGGAAAGAATACAGCTGGATTTGAGTTTTGAAGCTCTTAAAAGCCAGTTGAACCCGCACTTCCTCTTTAACGCATTGAATACCATATCATCATTGATCTATGTTAATGTAAGCCAGGCAGAGAATTATATCAGGCTTCTTGCAGGTACTTATGACTACATACTTGAAACAAATGATAATAAGCTGGTTTCCTTAAAAGATGAACTTGATATGGTTAAGGCGTATTTTTATATGCACAAAATAAGGTACGACGATAGTGTGGAACTACAGTTTAGTAAGAGCATTGAGGAACAACAGGGATTTATTCCGCCTTTTACTTTGCAGATACTTGTTGAAAATGCCCTGAAACATTCAGCAATTACCGAGGAAGAACCTCTTGTGATAGAAATATTCGGTAATAGTGAACAACAGATAGTTGTAAAGAATAATATCGTTAAAAAGCAGGTTGAGCAATCTACTATGGACAATCTGCTTAATCGCGAAAAAGAATCGGAATCGTATAAAATCGGTCTTGCAAATATAAGTAGTCGGTATATGTTTTTGATCAATAAGGATATTGAAATAACCTCAGGAAAGTACTTTACAGTGAAATTACCCATAATTACGAACAAAGATGAAGGATAGCTGGTACTACAATAATTATGCATTCAGACTTGCATCACCTTTATTGCTTGGGGTTGTTGTTTACATGCTGGTACTTTTGTTTTTTGATTCGGTAGATCAGCTTGCTTCGAATTTCTTTAGCCGTGAAGTGCTTTTTGTTATTTCACTTACACTTGTTTTTTTGGAAATTAACAGAATAGTGATCATTCTGATGGATCATATATTTCCACTTGCCAGGAATATTCAGTTACGAATAGCATTACAGGTTTTTACTTCTGCAGTTATCACCATTTCCGTAATCAGCCTGTTGTTGTACTTATATTTTGTGCATTTTGAAGGATTTAGTGTGATAACAACAGAGCTTATAACCTTTAACCTGATATACCTTATGGCTACGATTTTTTACAACCTGTATTACTTTAGCCTGGTATTTTTGCACAAACGAAATGATGCCAAGATCAGGGAAGAGTCAACAAAAAAGGAAAGCCTGGAACTTGAAATGGAAACCTTTAAAAACCAGGTGAATCCTGATTTTTTGTTTCAATCGCTGGAGATAATTATCTCAGAGTTATATAAAAAGAAGAAGCATGCTGATGAACTGGTCAATAACCTGGCAATGGTTTACAGGTTTACCCTGGAAAATAAAGATTCTGATTTAATACCTGTAAATGAAGAACTTGATGCCCTGGTACCTGTGCTGAAACTTTTTAAGGCCAAATACCTCGACGGACTTACGTTTAAAATAAAAAGTGACAAGAAAAACCAGAAATATCTTGTCCCCGGTACATTACAGATACTATTTGAGAATGCTGTATTTCAGAATATTATTACTAACTCTGTCAGACTGAACTTTGATATTGAAACCAGTAACGATCATCTTATAATTGAACATTCGCTAAATAAAAGACTTAAACGTAATGAGCTAATAGATAGTAGGTTGAGCAGGTTGAAGAAAGCATATAAATATTTTGTGGATGAAGGTATAAAGTGTGATGAATCTGATGGTATATCAAAAATAATGGTGCCATTACTTGAGTTTGAAGAGGAATGATATGGGGAGTAATTTAATATAGTCTATTATGAAAGTTGTAATTATTGAAGATGAAAATCCGGCCATTGTAAAACTGGAGAATTTACTAAAGGATTACGACAGGAATATTGAAGTAATTGCAAAACTAACCACCGTAAATGATTCTGTTGAGTGGATTGGATCCAATTCGGGACGTGTTGACCTGTATTTTATGGATATCAGGCTCAATGATGGGTTGAGTTTTGAAATTTTCAGCCGTGTTGATATCAAGAAACCGGTAATATTTATAACTGCCTACAACGAATATGCAGTTGAAGCATTCAAGGTAAACAGTATTGATTACTTACTTAAACCACTTTCTTACAAGGAATTACAGAAAAGCCTGGAAAAGATAAAATCGCTGCGTGAAAATCTTCCTGCACAGGAAAGTATGCCTGTACAGCAACAAGGGCTTCCATACAATGAACTAAGCAGGATGCTTATGCAAATGCAGAAAAAGTATAAGGCAAGGTTTTTGACCAAGGTTGGCGATCATATAAAATCAATAAAAACTGAAAATATACTACTATTCTATGCTGAAGGACGTACCGTTTATATTATTACTGTTAAAAACAACAGGTATATAATTGACTATACCCTCGAGGACCTTATGAAACATCTGGATCCTGAGATGTTTTTCCGTGCAAACCGAACATTTATCGTAAACATAAATGCCATTGAAGATGTTCTGGTTTATTCGAACAGCCGTTTGCTGATAAAGCTGAATTTTGAGTTCGATAAAGAAATAATCGTGAGTCGCGATAAGGTAGCTTTGCTTAAATCGTGGTTTGAGGGTTGATGGCGTGTTTTAGTATGTTTGCTTGACGGTGTGTCATGAAAGTCATCAGAGCTTCAAAAGAAATAACATAGAACTACAACATACATTTATTGAACTCCGATTGGAAAAGTTGTTAATTTTACGAATAATGAATAATTATTGAAACATAGCATCAGTTGTGCTATAGAGAATTATACATTTATATCATAAAAGCTACCTGCATAACATAAAATCGATGTTGTTATATTCAGGCTGATAACGGGTTTAATAACATTAATTTACAAAAGTGTTGCTAAATGATAAATAAAAAGCAGATGGTAATATTCACATGTGGTGTAGCATAATACAGGTAACCTGCAAAACTGATTGTTAATGGATAAATGGATTACAATAAAGGTTGAGTTTGATACTGATAAAAATGAGATAAACAGATTTCATTTTAAGACATTTACAGTTAACTCTGGAGGAAACACCTTAGATGAAACTGAGTTGGATTTAGTTATTCACTAACTTAGTCGGTTCATTGTACAGAAACAGTTTTGTGCTTCATTGTGAAAAATATTTTACTAAACTTGATCATGGAAATAGTTATCTCAGAAATAAAAATATTTTTGTACGATCATCACTACATTAATAACTTACTGATGGTTGAGGTTAGTTATGTGCACTAAAATAGTATGGCTGTTGAAAAATAACTAAACTTAAAGTAATAACGGTTAAATCAATGATCTTGAAATTAATAGATAATATTGCAGGTAAACTAAGGTCCTCTTTTTTCGATTTGTTACCTATTATTGCTGTTGTTTCGTTCTTTCAAATCGTTGTATTACAACAACCTTTTCCTAATCTGTTTGAAGTGTTGGTCGGTTTAGTTTTTGTGGTATTGGGACTTATGCTGTTCGTAGAAGGCCTTGAAATAGGTTTATTTCCAATAGGGGAGAACCTGTCCTACACTTTAGCCAAAAAGGGAAGTTTGTTTTGGCTTTTGTTATTTTCATTTCTACTAGGGTTTTCGACAACCATAGCAGAACCTGCATTAATTGCCGTTTCTAATGAAGCTGCAGAAATTGCTGTTGAATCGAATCTGATAAGCTCTGAAATAGAAACAAATTATGCTTTTGGTTTACGATTATCTGTAGCTATTTCAGTTGGGTTGGCAATACTTATCGGAATTTGGCGAATTATAAAGGGCTGGCCTGTTTATTACCTAATTATTGGTGGATATGTAATTGTAATATTATTGACATTGATTGCACCGGAAGAGATCATTGGGATTGCTTATGATGCCGGTGGTGTTACAACCTCTACAATAACAGTACCTTTGGTTACTGCATTGGGAGTTGGTCTGGCTACGGTTATTGAAGGGAGAAGTCCTCTTACAGACGGTTTTGGATTAATTGCGTTTGCATCGCTTTTTCCAATGATGTTTGTAATGGTTTATGGAATGTTAATCTTTTAGTTTATAGGCATGTTAGAAGAACTTGGAGTTACTTTTTTTAATACTATAAGGGATGTTACACCAATTGTAGTATTAATTGCCGTATTCCAGGTTTTTATTATAAAGAAATCTATTCCTAACCTGAAAAAAGTTGTTCTCGGTGTTGTACTGGTTATTTTTGGATTAACTTTTTTCCTGATAGGACTGGAAAAAGCATTATTTCCACTAGGAGAGTTTATGGCCATACAACTTTCTAAACCAGAGTTTGTTGCTAATAATTATTCCGGTTCATTAACAGATTGGCAGGCTTATTATTGGGTATATATTTTTGCTGCATTAATAGGATTTTCAACAACCATCGCTGAGCCGGCACTTTACGCAGTAGCAGTAAAGGCCAATGAGGTTTCAGGAGGTACAATTAGTACATTTTATCTTCGCTTTGTAGTAGCAATAGGTGTTGCCTTTGCACTTGTGGTAGGCACATATCGTATAGTTGTGGGTGATTCGTTGGTTAATTATATCATGATAGGCTATATAATAGTGGTTATTCAAACCATATTTGTTAAAAAAGACATTGTGGCTTTGGCTTATGATTCAGGAGGTGTTACCACTTCAACTGTAACAGTACCTATTGTGGCAGCTTTAGGATTGGGACTGGCATCAGTTGTCCCTGGCCGGAATCCTGCATTAGACGGGTTTGGATTAATTGCTTTCGCCAGTGTTTTTCCTATGATAACAGTATTGGGATATGCCCAAATAAATAATTTAATCAGATATTTGAATAAATTTAAAAAATAGAATCATGAGATTTAATCTATTAGTAGGGTTTGTAAACCCAAACATTACTGAAAAAGTTGTTAAAACAGCTAAAAAGGCAGGGGCAACAGGTGATGTAATAATCCAGGGTAAAGGTACCGGAATAGAACAATCAAATTTTTTGGGAATATCTATTCAGGATAAAACAGATATTGTTCTTTTCGTGGTAGAGGAACACCATACCAACAAAATAATAGAATCTGTTTCAAAGAAATTAAATATTGAAGAACCTGGCAACGGAATACTGATTTCGTTGAACATCGACAGGGTTGCAGGCTTATCCAAGCAAATCAAGAAAATCAGAGAGAACCTTAAAACAGAACAATTATAAATATTTAAGGCATGGAAACTTTTAAAAAAGCAAAAGAAATAGCTTCTGATAAGCTATTCTATATTGATGGTCTGGCAAGTGTTAGGGATGCTGTTCAATTAATGAAAGAAAAAAATGTTCAGGCATTAATAATACAGAAAAGAAATAGTGCTGATACTAATGGAATAATTACGATCAATGACATAGTTAAAGGCGTAATTATTCCAAACAAGACTCCCGATGAAGTTAGTGTATATGAAATCATGACAAAACCTGTTTTTTCGATTTCAGCTCACTTAAATGTTAAGTATGTGCCAAGATTAATGCATAATTATAACATCAAAATTGCACCCGTTGAAGAAAATGGAGAATATATCGGGATTATAGATCATTCTCAATTTCTGTTTACGGAGCTGCTAAGCTGAATTATCGTTAACTTAACAGAAGTAACAGAGACATAAACTGTTATTTTTGAGATCTGTTTTGCATATTATCCCTGTGAGGCAAGCCATCGAACCTGCCTCCATAAATTCCTGCATACAAGCCATTTAACAGTTGAGCCTGCCTACACTATGTTCGTGCAGGCAAGTTATCGAACCATGAAACCCATCCAAACCGCATTACAAATGCTATTGTAAAAAACATCCTCGATACACTTCGTTAATCGAGGACGAGGGTTAGGGGTCGATTGTTCGATTGCTTCATTGTTCTATTGTACAAGCGAGTTATTATCAAATTCCAGCATCCTCGAATTCAATCATCTTCAAATCATCAAACCTGTCTACACTATGTTCGGACAGGCAAGCTATCGAACCATGAAACCCCATCCAAACCGCATTACAAATGCTATTGCAAAAAACATCCTCGATACACTTCGTTAATCGAGGACGATGGTTAGAGGTCGATTGTTCGATTGCTTCATTGTTCTATTGTGCAAGCGAGTTATTATCAAATTCAGGTATCCTCGAATTCAATCATCTTCAAATCATTAAATTTTCAAATTTTCTGATCATCACGTCATTCTATTACTTCACCAGAAACATCTTCCCGGATTGCAGATAACTGCCCATTCTTATTTTATAAAAATATGTTCCTTTGGATAAGTTTTTACCATTGAATAATACTGAATATTTACCTTTTTGCAGCTCTTCATTTACTAATGTAGCCATATTCCTTCCATGAACATCACAAATGTTTAATAACACATGACATTTGTTCTTAACATCAAATGAAATTGTTGTTTCATCACTGAAAGGGTTGGGATAATTTTGATACAAATTAAAAGCAACAGGATTTGTTGACAGATGTTCCTGTATTGACGATGTATCCGGAAGGGTAGTTATGTGGTGTTCTTTTACAATAACACTGGAATCTCCGTTTCCAAATGAAGTAAGAGTGACAGTAAATGAGCCGTCTATTTCATATATATATGATGGGTTTTGATCTTTGCTTGTACCTCCGTCTCCGAAATCCCAGCGCCAGGAATCTGAAGAACAGGATTCATTTGTAAAGTTTACAGTAAACGGTACAACTCCGTATGTTGAGTCTGCAATGAACTCTGCTACAGGCGCCAGTAAATTATTCTCATACCATTTCATTTTATGGTCTGTTATAGATGCTGAAACAACATCAATATCACAATCATTATCAAAATCGGCCGCATGTACACATGAAGCACCGTTGGCGTATGTTGAAATTATAGTCTGATCACCAAAGTTACCATCACCATCATTCTCATACCAGGCAATTTTATTATCTGCATACGAAGCTGACAATACATCCATGTCACCATCATTATCAAGATCTGTAGCACAAACACTTCTTGCATCAATAGCATCACGGGAAATGATAATTTCATCGCTGAACTCTCCTTGATCAATATTTTCAAACCATGCTATTTTGTTATCATCAGCTGAGGCAGATATTAGGTCAATATCGCCATCATTATCAAAGTCAGCCGATTGAATATAAATAGGTCCTTCTAAATCAGTAGAAATCGAGTGTCTTGTAAAATCGTTTGAAGTATCAATATTTTCGCACCATTTGATACTACCGCCTATCTGCCCAATAATTATATCTATATCTCCATCCAGATCAATGTCTGCAGTGCAGGCTGAATATGATGACCATTCCATGATATTTTGATGATCTCCGAACATTCCATTTCCGAGATTTTCGTACCAGATAGTTCCTCTGTAGCCTGTTGTTGAAATTACATCCATATCACCATCATCATCCAAATCAGCAGTCAGCACATTTGTTGGCCAGTTGAGTTCACTAGAGATTATATTCTGCGAGCCAAATTGTCCGTTGTTCTGATTCTCATACCATGCTATTTTATGATCTTCACGGGATGCAGACAGCACATCCATATCTCCGTCATTATCCAGATCAGCAGCATGAACTGATCGTGCTTCTACAATACTTATGCTTATCATCTTTTGGTAAGAGAAGCCTCCATTTTGGTCGTTCTCGTACCATGCAATTTTGTCATCAGCAGCAGATGCGGTAAGTACATCAGTAAATCCATCATTGTTAAGGTCTGCTGTGTAAACCATATCTGCATACATGGTATTAATTGTAATATCCTTAGGTAAACTGAAATCTACTTCGTTTTTATACCATACAAGGTTATAAGCCTGGGTAGCACCAGTAATTATGTCCGTGTTTCCATCATTGTCCACATCAGCAGCAACAGCAATAATAGGATTTACAGATGTTAAACTAATTACCATCTGTTCACCGAAAACACCATTACCTTTGTTTTCATACCAGGCAGTTTTATCATCAAATACTGATGTAGAGATTAAATCCAGGTCACCATCATCATCCAGGTCAGAAGTGTGAATAGATGTTGCTCCCTCCAGTTCAGTAGAAATAACGATACCGGCACTAAAATCGCCATCCCCATCATTTCTGAACCACTCAATTGTATACGTGTATGGAGTATAAATAACTGTGATTGCGATGATATCCAAATCACCATCATTATCCAGGTCATCTGCTAAAAGATGACGGGTTTCAGGAGCTCCGTAGTCTATTACATGTGTCGTACCAAAACTGCCATCTCCATTATTTACAATCCATTGAATATTATAGTCGTTTTCTGATGATGTAATAATATCTAAGTCCCCATCATCATCCATATCTGTTACTACAAATGTCCGTGGTCTTTTAATGCTTGTAGTAATAATTTGTTTTTCACTAAACAATCCATTTCCAAGATTTCTGAACCATACTAAACTTGTGTCTCTGTAGTCGGAAATTATATCATTATAACCGTCACTATCAATATCAGCGATTTCTACAATATCTGTATACCTTGTACTGGTATCAAGTACAATTGCGTCTCCAAAATTCCCAACACCATCATTCTCGTACCAGGCCAGCAAATTGGTTTCACCATGAATTGAAAGTATATCATTATCTCCATCTCCATCAATGTCACCTACTTTTGCAGCACCGTCATAAAATCCATAGGTCGCCGGTGTTTCTACTATAATATTCCGATAGCCAAACTCACCCTTACCATCATTCTTATACCACATTAAATGTGATGAAAGGATGACAATATCATCTATATTGTCACCATCAACATCAGCGACGTTTATTGAATATGTACTAAATGGTAATTGTTTCTCAATTCTATGAGGATTGCCAAATTGTACCGACTGTGCAATTAGAATTTCAATACTGCAGAGTAGTACAAGCAGTAATAAACCAATAATTTTACTATACATATTCATGAAAACTTTTATGTGATTAATGTGTTTATTGTATTAAGTAATTACAGGTAATCTTTAAATGTAGTTTAATAGCTGAATGTTCAGTTAATATGTAGTCTTGTCTGGTATCAATAGTAGCCGGCAGATATTACCAAAAATTATCAATTATCCGCTCCAAAGATAGGAAATTTAGTTTATGTGGTGTGTGTTGGTGTTTCGGTTTGGCTGTCTTTTTTCGTTGTGTTAGAGCTCAGATTAATTGTATCTATTATTTATCCTGTTATACAATCATTTAGGAAAATTGAGCAATTACGATGTGATCAATCTTTAATAAAAAAGCCTTTTATCTCTCTCTTTTTTATAATAATTGTATATTTGGATCATATAAACCTTGATTGTTTTGAATACGCCTATAATTCCAATTTCAATATTTAACTAAATATGAAAAACGCATTATTTATTTTAATAATATTATTCGTATCAACCTCATTTGCACAGCAAAACCAAACAATACTAAAAAGTGATATTGAAATTGGAGATGGTTATATGTTAACTACATTTCTAAAAGTTGATCAAGCAAACGACCAAATCATCTTTTCATCACCAAAAAATGCAGATGCAAGATTATTTGGTGGTTTTAAAGCAAGATTAGGACGGATGTTGGGTAAAAGTCCGAAAAAAGGAATTTTGTTAACAATTGATTCTAAACAAACAGGTGACAGCCTGAAAGGGACTATTAAGTTACCTGTATTTGGGAAGCTGAAATTCAAAGGTCAATATAAGAATGGCATACTAACCGGCGAAATGATCAAAAATGACACTGTTCATATAGGTAATATTAAAGGAATACAAAGTCAGGAAGAAAGTATCGATTACAGTTGCTTGTTCCCTAAGATCATTGAAATAACGGAAAACAACATCTATTCAAAATCAGTACTACAAACGGATACATGGAAAAAGTATCAAAAGCAACTCAAAAAAATGTTAAACAATGTTCAGGATGATATTGAGTTGTTCATTGGATTTAATACGTTGAGTCCAAAACCTCCCTTTAGCCACTATGATTTATTATTATTGGAAACAAAAGAAGAAGATAACAGCACAGAAAATCCCGAAAAAAGAGAAGCAACCGTGATCTACGAAAAGAAGAATGAAAGTACCGGTTATTTGAAGATCAAGAATTTCAGTACTTCTAAAAAGGAACTATCTGACATACTCCCCAGGGTAGTTAATGAGAATCCTGAGTATCTCATAATTGATCTGCAAGATAATAGTGGAGGTGGAGTTGAAGCCGCATTTGAATTTGCAAAATATATTACGGGTAGTTCCATTGAAATAGGATATTTTGTTACGAATAAACTTCAATATGCAGACTTTGATATTGAACTATTTAATGAACTCCCGATTGCAGAACCCCAGACTACTAATGAGTTTATCGAGACTCTAAAAAACGGAAAAGGTGCAAAACTTATGTTTACGAATTCAGGCACTCCTGTTTATAATGGGAATATTTTCATTCTGACAAATGGAAACACGGCAAGCACCTGCGAACCTATAGTTTATGTATTAAAAGAAAGTAAAAGAGCAACGATTATAGGTGAAAAAACAGCAGGGGCTATGTTGAGTGCAACATATTTTGATATTTCAGGTAAATATAAACTCGTTCTGCCAATAGCAGATTTTTATACGCATGATGGAGTTCGTCTGGATCGTACAGGTGTTACACCAAACATTGAGACTACCTCCGAAAACGCATTAGACAAAGCCCTGAGTTTAATAAATAATCAGGAATAATAATTGTAATGAGAGAAAAAACAGCAATATACCCTCATTATCACATCACTTTTTTATTTTACTTTGCTAATATAAAAAGTACATAAACGTAATAATGCCTGAATGCACTTAAATAATTAACTATGAAGAATATACTGCTATTTTTAATGTTGATTCCTATTCTGGTTTACAGCCAGAGATGGGAAAATACTTATGGTTATTCAGTGCAAATAACAGATGATGGAGGGATATATTAACTGGTAGTAGATATCAGTTATATAATACTGATCAAAACAGATGAAAACGGGATTCTGACATCAACCACAGAAATACCAATCCCAAATGTAAACCGAAAATTGATCAAACTGGTCGATCTGTCAGGCCGGGAAATTACAACTCACAAAATGAACACCCCATACATCGAAATTTATGATGATGGCACAACCCAAAAGAAGATGATAACCAGGTAAATATGAAGTAGTGTAGTGCAACAGTTATGTGAGTCGGTAAACCATTCACTTTATAAAGATCAGGTATTTGATTTACTTAGTTGATATTTGTTTATCATTGATCAGTACCCCAATACAAAACTTTTTGCGTTATAACTGATACTTTGTCCGTAACACTTATCAGGTACAAGCCGCTTCTTACTCCTGTTGGAGGCACCCAATATTGTTCACAGTCTGCCATGATAGAAAACTTATCGATCATTCTGCCATTAATATCAGTAATAGTAATTTGTGCATCCTTATTGGACTTAATGCTGGTTTTACCGGAAAACGGGTTGGGTGAAACATTTAATTGCAATCCGTCAGCAACCATATGAGGTTCTTCAATACCAACTGTAAATCCAGGGTATGACCGGATATAAGAATAAGCAGTATCAGCATATTCACCGGGAATTGAAAGGATGACCATTACAGTATCAACTAGGGTATCTCCATTCCATGGGATCGAGTAATCGATCATCAGGCTATCCAGGTGGAAAGGAGCCTGAAGTTGTGTAGTTCCTGTGGTAGTGGTTGCCCAGCCCAAAACCGAAGATATTTCATAATTAAAAGTACGGTGTCCTGTACTATTGTTTTTTGTGAGTACTTTAAATACACCCGAACTGCCGGTAGAATCTGAGACTCTTTTTCCTTCAATAAATGTACTTGTAAAGGTCGTATCAGAAGGCCCTGTAACAGGATCAGGATGAAACAGAAAATCAAGTCCCTGGGTAGGAGGGATAATGTTGTCAGAGTGTATTTCTATACTGCCATCTTCTACCCAAAATATATCCGGTGAATAGTTTGACTGAAAGTTCAGTGTAGATCCTGATGTTCCGTAAAACTCAATTTTGGAATCGGCGTAAATGGATTTAAGCGAGTCAATAACAATAAACTCAAGGTAGTCGAATATAAAACGGATTATATTACCTTCCATCTTGGTGGAATCACTAACAACCCAGTTGGTATCAACGGCAATTTCAAGTAGTCCGGCATTCTCGCTGAGTATTGATTGTTTCTTATTTGAAGAGCCTGCCGCAGTATAACCTGTCATATCTCCTTTTTTTCCTATCAGACTTACCCTTCCATTTTGAGAGGTGATCTTACTTAATCCGCCTTTCCTGAGATAATCATTTAGTGTAAATATGGCAACCTCATTGGTACCATGTATAACTCCGTTATTATAGGCAAATCCGGAAATTATAGAAATGCTACTCCCGGAATTCATTGAACCACTGTTGCCAAATGTGTTAGCATTAACATTTATTTCCAGAAGGGTGGTAATCTCTCCATCTGGCTGGTTCAGGAAAGTATCTACATCTTTTGCACTAACACTTGTCACATCAATACTACCTATGTTGGAAACAATATCAGCATTGGAAATATTAAATTCTCCTTCGTTACCTACGATAGTTCCGGAATTTATTATTGAACAAGGTTCTCCGCTGCTTCCACTGAAAGTATTGCTGCTTACATTCATTGTACCGCTATTGTTAAGCCCTGTCAGCTCAAAATTAGCATTCATATTCAAATTCATTGTTCCCGTATTAGTTACCTGGCTTGTAAATATGGTGGAAGTATGGATGTCAGTAGTTCCTAATGTGATTGTTCCTGCATTTGTTAAACTTCCAACATGAGTAAGCTTTCCAGATGGTCCTTCAACATCATGCCCTTCAGGGATTACCGCATCATCGTTTATATTGGGTACTCTTCCTGTATCCCAGTTTTGTGGGTTGTCCCATTTGCCATCGCCTCCGGCATTATTAAATGTTGCTGTTTCAGCAATAGTGCTGATTGCAATTATCATCAGAATTGTAAATAGATAAAGATTTTTCATGATTTCGTGGTTTTAAAATTATCTCACAAATATCAGTACAGCATGCTTATTTCACTTTCTGTTATACGACAAAGACTTTTGGAAAAGCGACATGGTGAAAAACTGGCAGAAGAAATTATATATCCTCAATATTACATTTTGATTTTTCCTGTTCACATAAGAAGTGTTTCGGATTCTAAAATACCATGTAGTGTATAATTTATCATTATAAACCACAAAAAAAATAAAAAACCGACTATTCAGTCAATTTTTATGTATATTTGTCGCATGAACGAAAAATACCATAGGATAATTGATGCCGCAATAAAGCTGTTTATTGAAAACGGTATTCATAATACCCCTACTTCAAAAATTGCAAAAGAGGCAAATGTTGCTACCGGGACATTGTTCCATTATTTTGAAAATAAGGAAGCCCTGATCAATGCAGTTTACCTGGACAGTAAGAAAACTTTATCAGAAGCTTTAACTAAAGGTACCGGTAATGAAATGGACATATTAGGTACAGCAAAAATGATGTTTGAAAACTCATTGAAGTGGAGTGTGGGAAACCCTGAAAGAGTGCGTTTTTACCAGACTTACGGTAATTCCGGCTTCATTACTGAAACAACGAAGGAAAGAGCTAAAGAAAAACTTGAATTCCTGTACCAGTTTATAATCAAAGGGCAGGAGCAGGGGTACATAAAAGAGGTTTCACCAGAGTTATTGTATAATGCCGTATATGGAATAATGTCGCAAATGATGAATTATTTTTCATCAAATCCCGGATTAGTAGAAGATCAGAAAAGTATTGAGAATGCATTTACACTGCTCTGGGATACCATGAAACGATAAAAATTTTACTTACTAATTGATAGACTAGTCAGTCGATAGGCTGATATTTATTATTTACTAAAGAAAAACATTAATAATTAAATAAACAAAAGATGAGCAAAGTATGTATTACAACCGCCATAATATTCCTGTTTGGTTCAGTAACGTTTGGACAGTCGATGGAATGGGAATCACGCAAAAATAAAGACGGGATCAAGGTATTTACCAGGAATGTTGAGAACTCAGGATTCAAAGAGTTTAAAGCAGAAATGACGGTGCCATGTTCCATGCATAAGGCTGTTTATGTTATAAAAGACTCTGATAATGCCTGTGACTGGCTTCATAACTGCAAATCATCTGAAATGCTTAAAAAAGAAAGCGAACTGGTACAATACAATTACAGCGTTACCCATATGCCTTTCCCGTTCGACGATCGTGATATGGTATTTAAAATGGAGTCGAAACCCGGTGATTCAGTTTATGTAATATATGTTTCGGGAGTATCGGGTTACGTGCCTGAGAAGAAAGGAATTATACGAATGGATGTTGCAGAGGGCAGCTGGGTTATAAAACAGAATAATGATGAAACATTGCACATATCATACTCCATGTATGTTGAGCCGGGAGGCAGCCTGCCATCATGGCTGGTTAATACAAAGATCACGGAAATACCCTACGAGACCTTAAGCAAACTTAGAGATTTGGTATTAACTGACTGATGCAAATGTGAGTTTATACAATTCCAAAATCACAATGAATACAGATTAAAATAAATTAACCATGAAGAATGTACTGGTGACGGGTGCTAACGGGCATCTTGGTTTTACCATAACAAAATACTTATCTGAAAAGGGTTACAATGTATTTGCCGGCGTGCGGAACATATCAGATAGTTCTAAAACCAGGTTACTTGATGATTTGGACGTAACTCTTGTTGAGCTGGATATAACAAACGTATCCCAGGTTCAGAATGCTGCTGAAAAGGTTGATGGAATTATACATACGGCAGCGGCACTGAGTTTGACAGGCAAACCCCGGGATATAATTGATCAGACAGTTAAAGGAGCAATGAATGTAGTTAAGGCAGCACATATCTCGAATGTAAGTAAGGTAATTTATACATCCAGTTCAAGGGTGCTGGGAGCTGTTAGTACAAAAGAAGAACCTCTTAATGAAAACAGCTGGAATAACGATTGTAAAGTACCTTATTTCGTGGCAAAAATAATAGCAGAAAAAGAGGTTATAGAATATGCCAATGAAAATAATATGAATGTGGTTTGCGTAATTCCATCAGTCATTTTGGGTCCAAACATTAACAGATTTTCTGAAAGTACCGAACTTATAAGAAAAATAATGGAAAATGAACTTCCGGTAATTGTGCCGGTTGTATTAAATTTTGTTGATGTGAGGGATGCTGCAAAAGTACATATTGCAGCTTATGAGGACAGTAATGCAAAAAGAAGATACATAGTTGGAAACGGGCCAATGTACATGGGTGAACTTTTTGATCATGTTGCTGCCAACTACAAAATTCAAAAACCAAAGGTTAGTTTGTCAAGACCTGCTTTTATTATAGCTTCGTATATAGCAAAACTGATCTCATTTTTAACCCGAAAGCCACCTCAAACCACACCACAGCAGGCCAGAGAATTTACCAAAGGGATCAGATATCTTGATATATCCAGGATTAAAAATGAATTTGGTATTGAGTTAAGGCCGGTGGATGTAACAATACGAGATACTGTAAATTACATTGTTGATAATCAGCTAATAAATCAAAATAATATAGTATGTACCAAAGAGATTACATGTTAAGAATGATAGCTATGCTTGCCGAACTGGTTGCCGGAATACTTGGATTGATCAAAAAAGGTGATTTTAAACGGGCTTCAGAGTCAATTGAAAATGCATACAAGGAATTATTAAAGGAGGATGCCGTGTTTTTCAGTAAGATCCCCATTGAAGAATTAACAGACAAACTGATCAGGGAGCATAATTATACAAGCGGACATTTGGAAATTCTGTCTGAACTGTTCTATACTCAGGCTGAGCTTCTATTTGCCGAACAGAAGTATCACGAAAGCTGTGAATACTATCAGAGATCTTTACATCTGTACAAGTTTGTAATAAATAAAGCACAGACATTTTCTTTCGATAAGCAATCAAAGCTGACATATATGGAGAAAAGAATAGGGGAGATATTGGAGAGTTAGTTGTCCACGAAAGACAGGTAAGCCTAAGATAGTCATTCTTGCCGCAGGCAGGACCCCCTGAGTTGTAAGTTGTTTAGAATTTTGAGTACAAGTTTATTCTCAAATTCAGTCTTCAACTCAGGGGTCATTCGCTTGCGCTCATGAAGACAATTGTCTGTAGATTTAGTATTAGATTTTAATTTTCAGTAACCTATCCTTACATCTGTGAATCCTGTTACAATACCTCCGTTATCGTCTAAATCCATTTTCAAATCATCAAATCGATTCATCTTCAAATTAAAAAAGGCATACACCACCAAAGCATATGCCTTATACGACCTGATTAAAACAGGTAACTGTTTATTTATTCAAGCTCTATCCCGTCAAGGAGTTCATAAAACCGTGCTATGAGATACAAACCCGTGTTAATATTACAACTAACAAAAGCATTGGAATCAGGTTCATCTTTTAGTGCCAGTTTGTTGAAAGCAACACTGGTTTCTGCAATGCCGTGCATAAGATTGAACAATGTGGTTTTGGTATCATTGATATCCTCCGGGCCAAAAAACTGCTTAAACAGCTTTTCTGTATTCCCGCTGAGGTTGTAACACCGGGCATCATCGCCATACAATCCGTCAATTTCAATTTTGATCATGGCTGCCTCCTTTCCTGTTTATGGGTCCACTTTCAGATACTACCATTTTGTACTGCCCAGGCAGACGGGCATTTTCATTAATTTTTCGTTTAGGGTTCATTTTTTAATCTCCCATCAAAAAAACCCGCTACGCATCTTCAGGCTCGCTAAAACCTTCCCACCAGGGTGGAACGTAACGGGTTTCTCCTATGTAAGAATAAATGTTAATCAATTTTTTAGCGATTTTAAAGATTGACGGTACAAATTTAGGGAATTTTTTTGGGAGGGGTGGGGTGTTGGGGAATTTTTATAGATACTTTCTGATCAATATCAGGGAATACTTATACGCTCTGACTTATTTGTGATGTATTCTATCGTGACAAGCATTACAAACAGAAACCAGCCATTTAATAGGTTCTCTTCCAATGTTTTTTTTCGCGTATCTTTTGTGATGAACCTGGGTAGCTCGTGCACCACAGTATACACAGCGCCAATTATCCCGCCTTAGCACAACATATCGTTTCCGTTTCCAATCGTCTGATTTTAGATATACGTTTCTATAATAGTTTCGTCTTCTTTTTCGCTGCAGCTCATACAACAGGCGTTTGATTGCATATCCAACTATTAAGGCAACTAATAAAATTATAATTTGATGGTCTTCATTGTTCCACATTGCTTGAGTTTGTTTTGTGAGTGGTTATATATTATCTCAATAGTTGTTATCAAGAATTCATTATCTGCTGTATTAGTTAAGGTTACAATTGGCAACTCCTGTCTTAAATGTTAAAGTCTGAGCATAGATGTAATCAGTATAGTTTGGTTTTTTGTCTACATATTTGTGAAATATTGTTGTGGATAAAATTAAAATGCGTATGAATGAATAGTTTATCTTATTATTTAATATTCTTAAACATTTATGGTTTTTATAGCTAACTTTAGATATTTCTGTAAAATCCATATTTTGAATCAATCAATATTGCTCTGTCTAAATAACTATTAAATTCTTCGCACGATGTTTCAGGAAGAAGGCTGCACGAGTAGCAAGCAGCAAGATTTAATCCACCTATTCCTTGTCCTTCCGAATTATAACAAATTGGGTCAGAAGAACAGTCTTTT
This sequence comes from Bacteroidales bacterium, assembly GCA_028277395.1. Taxonomy (GTDB): domain Bacteria; phylum Bacteroidota; class Bacteroidia; order Bacteroidales; family F082. Next base: position 70,715 of record JANQGJ010000071.1, read on the forward strand.
GCTCTCGCTAATGCAGATTCTAATATTTTAATAAACCTTTCGGGATTTGATTGAGAAACTAATCCCCCAAAACTACCTTCGGCACCTGCCATTGTATAAATTAGTACGCCTTGCATCTCATTTTCATTTACATAAAGTCTTTCTGAAATTGAAGATGTAGAATAACCGGTCAAAAATTCCAACTCCTTAATCAAAATATGTGAGAATGTATGAATAAAGATGAACTTGGCAAAATAGCTTAAGTTAGAGAACATTTTTCTTTTTTCTTCAGATGACCTATACTCGGAACTTTCTCCATTATTCCGTAAAGTTTCAATTCTTTTCTTGAAATCTTTATTGGTTGATTGTTCGTTAAACCAATTTAGAATTTTGTCCAATTCAAAGTCAATGAAAATTCCTTCACCGAAACTTTCAATCCCAGGAAGTAATTTTGCTGCTTTACCTTTTGATGAAGTGTATTTAGCTTTTACTGCTTCCTTACTAACTCGAATAAAATCATCCATCGAGTTATCAGCAAACAAATCTTTGTCTATTGGTTCTTGACGACTAAATCCGGTCTGAACGGATGTTAGTTTTAGACGATTTATTTTCAAAAGTTTAGAAATGCCATAATTTTTAAATAATTCAGATTTTTCTTCTTCAAAAACAAGGTCAAAATCGTCAGGGCTTTCAACAGATGTTAAATAATTATATTCTTTCAAACGATAATCAACTTCCTTGATAAAATCTTGTTTTTCTGGATTAACAACTTCTTCTATTTCATTTATTGAAAGCTTAACGTCCCCCTTATTAATTTTTTCCTGAATCTTTTCTACTGATAATTCTGCATCAAAAAATAGTGTTCTTATCTTATCTTTTAATTCCTTTTTTATTGTTTTTGTTGGCAGATACAAGCTATTTGTAATAAGTGGGTAATAAACACTGTTACTTGTACGTATCACAGGTTTAAACAATATTTTTTGTTCATGACCCTTGTTGTCTAAAACAGGATTTCCTTCATTATCTGTAATGATTTTAATTTCCCCATTCTTATCAAAATCAGGAACTCGGAGACCTAAAAGACCTGTAAGCGAAACTTGTTTCCCTTGTGTTGCACATACTGGATTTTTACATTGTATTCTAACCCCAGAGAAATCAGAGAAAGTATCCGAACGCAAATATTTTAAATCTTGTTTGTCACAGCAATTACCATTGAAAACAATTTTTTGCTGCCCTGAATTCTCATCTTTCTCACGAGATAAATTTGTCCATAAATTCCAAGGCAAATCTTTAATATTACCGTTTGGAGCTGTCAAAATGAACCGAACCTGTTCTAAAGGATAATACTTTCTTTTCTCCTTATTTTTCTTAGCTTCTTGGTAGCATTTATAGCACTTGGGAGGTGTAAATGAATCATTAATTTTATTTATTTCTTTACTCTGGAAAACGTTCTTCCAGCCTTTATACCAATCATCAATATGTTTAAAACTATTGCATTTGTTACAGTACATCCATTTGGGGAAATATTCAGCATCTACAATATGGTCTTTGAGTTTTGGTAATGATGTATTGTAAAAAGCAGAATAGTTGGCTGGGACTTTTACAATTTGTGCTAATTCGGGAAAGTAAAATTTTAGACGTTTTAATAAACGCTCATCGTTTATGTTTTCATTCTCTTGAACTTCTATTTTCCCTTTTTCAATTAAATAAAAGTATCTCCACCTATCAAAGCCCTTTATTATCAAGGCTCCATCTACTGTTTCTATAATAGAACCAACTCCTCCATAAGAGCTAATTAGTTTTCTGGTTTGTAACTCTGTGTATTTAGCCATTTCTACTAATTTTTGGTAGTCCAACTTTAATAAATGAATTTGTGTCAATCTCTCTCATAGATTGCATAACAGACCATAAATTGTCTTTGTTAAAATTCTTTTCAGCAGGTTTTATAAGCAATCCAATTTCTGTTTTGTTAGCTTCATAATTTTTCAAATCGTGGTTTTCAATTTTATCAAGCCAGTCATCAGCTAAATCATCTAATTTTCGCTCGAAATGTGCAAGTATTTTTGAATTACTTGAAAAACGATTATGAATCTCATTTCTTAAACCATCCAACATTTCTGTTTGAAAGTATTGGGCTGAATTATTTGAAGCCATTCCAGGAACTTTGTGTCGAATGTATGTTATCATAAGACTTGTAAGCATTTTCTCAAGAGTATTTTCGGTAAAAGGAGTTAAGCTCACAGGTTCTACATTTTTATAAAATGCCTGATGAAATGGTATGAAATGTTCAAAATGTGATTTGTCTCGTGCTCTGTTTGCGTCTAACAAATCAATAACTAATCCTTTATAATTCCGTCCAACGCGACTTGATGCTTGGATGTATTCAGCGATATTCTTTGGCTGTCCATTAATAAGCATTATATTGAATCTGTCAATATCAATCCCAACTGAAATCATATTTGTGGCAAGAACCAAATCAATGATGTCAGTTACGAAAGTATTTCCGTTTGTATCCTTTTTCAGTGTGTTCTCATTAAAGGTATTTTCTTCAAGACGCTTTAGAGTTTGTTTGATTTTTGAACTATCAATTCTACTTGTAAGTTCTTCATCTCGATTGTATAAATAATCATGGTTGAATTTATAATATGGATTTTCCCCAAATATCTTATTTTGTAGAGTTGAGGTAAACGTTGAAATTTCATCGCCAACTTTGTTGTGTATCTTGCCAACATCTTTTAAGCTGTTATAGTAAGATACGATAGTCCAATATTTATCAAATATTTCATAGTCATTTTTTCCATTCTGGATTAGTTTCTTAAACGCTTCTAATCGGGCAACAAATAAATTGGCAATCATCTGTAACTGAGTATCAATTGTAGATTTACCAGTCGGTATAAAACCTAAATATCTTCGTTTACTTTCTGTTTTAGAAACTTTTGCGAAAAAACTATCATTGTAGCTTAATCCAGAAGGTGGGAAAATATTCACTTTCCTTTTTGTTCCATACAAAGCTTTAATTTGTTCATTTGTGTTTCGAGTAGTAGCAGTTGATGAAATTATTTTGGGTTTACGCCCGTTTCTTGAACACAAAATCTCAATAACACTTTCGAAAATCCCTGTTATTGAACCCAAAGGACCTGTTAATAAATGTAATTCATCCTGAATAATTAAATCAGGTGGTAATTTCTCATTATCTAAGGAGTTGAAAAATCGGTGTCCGTTTGCTTTCCATGCCAACATTGCAAACTTATCTACAGTTCCAAAAAGTAATGTTGGTGGTGTTTCATAGAGCATTTCATCAACTACCTGAATTGGTAGTCCACTATGAAAATTGCAATTTTTATTCAAGCATTTTATTTTAAACTCGACACTTTTATTTTTCCCAGTCAGTTTAAAACCATAATCCCAATTCCCGTATTCATTTTTAGTAATTAGTTTCGTTCCGCACCATGGACAAGAGCTTATCTGAAAAACATTTTTACCTTCAGGATTACCATTCTTTTTATTGCACTCTTCATTGATTTCTTCAACTTTTTCTTCAGCTTCCTTTAATGTGTTTGGTGTAGAAGACATACCAACCCACATCCCAATATTTATTGGAGACTGCCTTAATTCACTTTCAAAATAACTCCTTAAAAACTCTAATGAAACAATTAGTCTTGATGCCCTTTCAAACTGCTGTGCTGTAAGAAGCCGCAACGTATAACGCATTATCACTGATGTCCCTTCAAATCCAGTTTCATTTATTAGCCTTCGATAAATGATTGTGAATGCTGCAACTGCAAGATAGGCTTCTGTTTTTCCACCACCTGTTGGAAACCAAATTAAATCAACAATTTCATTTCGTGAATCAGAATTTAATTCGGTTACGCTATCAATATTTAACAACAAGAAAGCTAATTGGAATGGACGATATTTGGGTCTGTTAAAAGACAGCCTTGAAAAATCATAGTTCTCGAAATAGCTAATCTGTTTATAATTTATCTCATTATTTAGGTCTTGTAATTCTTTTTCTTTTCCAGAGAAATCATTATCATTTGAAATGATTATTTGTATTAGCATTGCTGAATTTGCTAATTGAAATGCTCTAAATATATCATCGGATTTTAATAGAATGATATTTGATTTCAACCTGTTAAAGTTGTAATCCAAATCATTGAAGATAGTTTCTTCAATTTTCGCATTTACCGAAGGTTTTTTCTTTTGTTCATTTATCCAAATCCCATATAAATCAACAAATGATTCTAATTGCTCTATTATTTGAGATTGGTTTTTATCTGAAAAATGTGATAAGCTATAAATATCTAAACTTTCATTTAAGGAAAGAAAGTCATCTAAATTATCTTTAAAATCTTCTTTTGAAAAGCTATTTTTTGTGTCCTTTATATCATATTGAGGCAAAAAAGTAGTTTGGATTGTTTCTTCTGATTTATTCCAAATCACTGAGCAATTATGCCCAATACCATAGCTGAATTTATCTTTATACAGATAGTTTAGGACTTCAGCTTCACTGTCTAATGGATTTAACTCAATGTATGACTTATAAGGCTTTAATTCACTTACTTTTACTTTAATGTTGGCTTGAAAAATAGATTTCTGATTTAATAATTCTTTACCATTTGAAAATTGATTTGCAGGGTGTGAATCAGAAGTATTGGCGAATTGAATTTTTACATAAATGTTATTGGGGTTTTTCGCAAAACTATATGTTCTAACAGTATAAGAAGCTCTTAGATAATCTTCTTTTGTTTTCCTTAGGTTTCGTTCAAAAATTGATTTAGGAATTTTTGTTTCTGATATTGGAACTAATTCTTTAATAACTATTTCTTCCCGTTTCCATTTCCTACCAAAAAGTTTTTCAATCATTTGTGTTTCCACTCTTTTAGGAAATTCTCTTTTGTATTCATCGAAAATAACATAGTCTCCTGACCGTTTCTTTTTTCCGCCTTTAAACCCTTCAATTTTCTTAGTTAAAAGTAAATGCCCATCTTCATATCCCAATTTTTGTCTCAGGGCATCTGGAAATTTTTCATTGTTTAATATTGTTTCTTGATAAAGGTTTTCAGGAAACATAATCTTACATTCGCTTAAATCTTTTTCATTTTTTTCATCAATTTGAGAATACAATCCAAAATTAAATTCTACATCAAGTTCCTTTACATTTTTGTTCACGCAAAAAGTTAAGCCAATATTTGAAGGGAAAAAGGTATTTTGAGATATTTTAAGTTCATCATCTTCATTTGGTTCCTTTCTTTTTTTGTCAATACCATTTTCTTGTGTACCTAAATCAGCATTCTCATCTCCTTGTTCAAGCTCTGCATTTTCTTCGCTATCGGTCTCATTATTGAGTTCTGCATCTGCCTTTTCATCAAAGGTCTGTACTTTTTGTTTCTCTGGGAAAAGGACACCAGTGTAATATCTTTGCAGGGGATAATCTGCAATTATTTCTTTATTAGCATCTTTTTCAGAAACGAAAATATCAGAACCAGGTCCTAAAAGACCTTTTTTAATTCTTCCCTGAAAAATATCTCTTGCAATGCTGTCGTGACTTCTATTCATTTTCAATCACTTTTATAGTTTTTATAATTCTTTCTTTGGCATTCTGGTCAACAAATTGTTGAATCTGTTTTTCTGAAAATTTCAACAATAGTTTCCCTTTTTTCTTATTCTGAATGTAATCTGAAATTTCAGAACTGAACCTTCTTCCTAATGACTTCATAATTCTATTATAACCAAGTCGATATTTTAAAATATCATTGAAATTCTCATTTAGCAAATCTGAATTTATTGATTTTCTAATAACGGATAAATCCTTTTTGTTTTGTGGAAACTTGATGTCGCTATTTACATTAGTCCAGTTTCTTAGTGTTAACTCATTTGTTATAGATAAACCATTTTCAACAAGGCTTTTATGCAAATCGGTTAGAGAATTAAACTCTTTGGAGAATTTATTCAGTTCGTTCTTCCATAGTTTTGAAAACTCTTCAATTTTCGTAAACTCTCCATCTGTATCATATTCTAACGCAACTTGATAAAGTTCTTCTTTTGTTGAATTATCATAAACTCTGATTTTATCTCCAACAATTAGGTTTTTAACTTTCTCAAAACGTTCTTTTCGTTGAATTTTAATTAAAACTGTTTTGTTTTCATCTAACTCCAAAACATCATCGTCATTTTCAAATGTCAACTCCTTTACAATATTTGAACAGTTAACATCGGAATAATCAGGATTTATTTTAGCTTTATCATCTTGCTCAAATAGCCTTGAAATCAAGTTCGAAATGTTTTCAACCTTTTCGGTCTCTTTAAATGAGATACCAGAAATTGCAGACCTATCTGAGTTTTTTATTTCAAAATATGTTTCTCTTTTCAATTTATTGAAACTACTCTCGAAATGCTCTTTTTCCTGAGGATACAATAATATGCTTATTTTATTAGGGTTATAAATCATTGATTTCAAATGACTATATCCGAAAAAACCTAAAAATACTATTGTTTTATTTGTAGTGTCAAGGTTTTCAAATTCTTTAAAAGAGATTACATTTTTAATTGTTTCTTTATTTACTTCTTCGCTCCAAATCCCTAAATATTCTTTTGGAGCTACTAAAAAATCAATTTTATAAAAGTCCTGAAGTTTATCAAATTTTGCTTGGCTGTCTTTTTTGCACTCTACCAACTTGCAGTAGGCTTCTACTATATTTTCCCAAATCTCTTCGTAATCATATTCGTCTATTTCATAAAATGCCGTTTCGACAATATCCTGTCCTTCTTTTTCAAAATAAACAAGCATGTTGTCAAGTTGAGCAATTAACCTACTTTCCCTTGATGGGATAATAATCGGGAATAGGTTTCTAACAAACTTATAGAGTTCTTTTAAGTTTATTCCATAGTCGTTCTCTATCTGAGATATTAGGAAGTCGAAATTTTCTAAATGGCTTGTAAATTCATCATTCTCAACATCAACCTTTTTGATTTGATAAGTAGTGAAATAATTGAAGAAATCTAACTCAGGCAAAGTCCATTTCCATTTTAATAGGTTTGGGATGGCGTTCTCCGAAATATCGGCACTACCAATCAACAAACAGTTTTCAATTCTTTTGTTATTTAAATCTTCAGATATTTCTCGATGATGTTCTTTGTATTTATTGGAACCAATAATAGTAATGTTTCTAACTTTTGTTCCAATGTCGAGAATATGCTTCCTGGCAGTATCATAATCATTGACAATGTAAATCATTGGGTCAATTGGTAAATTGTCCGCTTTTTTTCCAGTCTTAGTGATGTATTGAAATGGAAATGCCTTGTGAATACTATTACCATCAATAGTGTGTTGCTTTATTTCTTTTTCAATGCTTTTGTCTGTAACAATTACAGATTTATATTTAAACTTTGATGGTATTTCTTTATCTCCCACAGCCAATATTTCATTGAAGAAATTCCTATAATAATCAAACTTGAGTTTTACTTGCCTGTTTTTCAAATTTGCAGTTGTAATTATATAACTCTTTATTGCATTAGGCCTTATAGTAATCTTTGTGTTGAATTTATCTTTTTTAATCAATTCGATATTTGACTTTGAAATTTTAGATATTTCATAACGATGTCCTTTTTTTTGAACTATATCACATACAGAATAGTGTGTGCAGTCATCTACATAATTATCAATGAAATTGTAAAGAGCAAGAGTAAAAATCGCTGGCACATAAAATTTCGATTTAGTCTCTTTATCAGGAACGTAAATTAGAGTGTTCTTCTGTTTCTTTCTTTCCTTAATAGTTTGATATATCAGGTAAGAGTTTATTGTTTCGAAGTTATCTAAGTCCAATTTGTCAATTTGGAAATGTGATTTTAATTTCCGCTCAGCAAATTCAATTAATATTTCAATATACTTCGCTACATCTTCCATATTTGTTTTTCGTGTTTTTCAATGAGCGGTGTCAAGAAATAGCTCTTTTGGTTTTTTCGGGTTGGCAATTTTGTGTGTCGGCGAAAATTAAATGTACTATTCGTGTAGTTTATTTTCACTTTGTTTTTTCAGTTTATTATTTATTTCGGGTTTTTAGCATTGGGTATAACCTATACAAACTTGTATATTACATATTTCTATTAATTTCCATTTAGAGATTATTAATGTTTCAAACGATTAAACATGATTAATCACAAATGTTTTAGATTTACCATCTCTCCAAACCTACAAACAAAACAAACACCAAACAATACCCTGAAAGTGTAGTGCAAAAACCTACATGGAAGTGTAGTTTATTGAAAATGTGTATTTTGTAATAGCAATAAAATCAGGGATTTATGTTTTTGCAGTTGTTGGAGGTAAGAATTTCGCCGGATAGTGTAAAATGCCGATTAAGATAATTTTAAGGTACTAATGCATTAAGTGAGGACACTTAATGTGGTTTATCAATATCAAATTTATGACCCATAATTTAGGCAGACAGGATGCTGTTATACCAGTGACTGGTATTATTCGTTCTCAATCAGTTATCGTTAGATAAAAGACTACACACGCAAAGCGTGATTGCTTGTCGAATTTAGTATTAACCGGTTTCTTTCAGATTAAATCCGGCTAGTAAGTTGGATTGTTGTTGCCTACAGCTCCTCCAATCATCATAAAAAGGAATCTTGTGGAGAAGTCTATTGGCTGTATGGCATCCCAGTGTTCGGCTAACCTGCCATTTTCCAGTCTGAATGTATCGGTAATAATAAATCCCTTTTTTTCATTGCCCCTGTCTTTCGCTCTTACAGTTGTATGGCTGTGAAGTACAACAATATCTCCATCTGCAAATACTTTTTTAACATCAAATGAGTATTCGGGATATCTTTTGGTGAATTTTTTCACATAACCAACAAGTCCCTCGATATTATCTGGGATGGCTCTGTTATGCTGGATGTAAGTACCTCCGCCATATGTTTTTAATGTGTAATCAAAGTCGTGTTCATTCATTAAATGCTGAAAAAAGTCAATTACGGTTTTTACATTTTTGGTTTCCTGTTCCGTCCAGTGTTCCTGTACGTAGTTGTTGAAGTGAATTTTTGGTGTTTCTGTGTTATTCATTTTTTTAATTATTTAATATCGTGTGTTTATACTTTTTATATTCTGTAATAACCAAAGCATATATCGCTTCTTTATTATCTTTTGCCGATTCCAAATGCTGATTTATATTTAGATCCGGATGAAATTCCTGAACGTTTTCATTACTCCATAATGTTAATTCAATAAGGGTAGGAGTGAGTGCCAATCCTTTTTCTGTAAGAACATAAATGTTGGTTTTTTTGTTTTCCGGCAGTTTTTCCTTTTGAATTATATCAAAATGTTCCAGCAATTTAAGCCTTGCTGAAAGTATGTTGGTTGCAATGGATTCGGTACTTTCTGTAAAGTCTTTAAAAGTACATTTTCTCTCAAAAAGCATCTGTTTGATAACCACCAGCGACCATTTGTCTCCTAATATATCTAGGGCAGAAGTTATGGGGCAATTACATCTGAAATTTTCACTCATCCAAATAAAAATTAATTATTACTTGCAATGCAAAAGTAATATTTTTTATCTTTGCTTGCAAAATAAAAGTAAAAAAAGATGAAAAAAGTATTATTAACAGGCATAACAGGATATATTGGTCTGCATTGTGCCGTGGAATTATTAAAAAAGGGATATGCAGTAAGGGGATCTCTGAGAAGTGTGAAAAAAGCAGATAGTATTACTAATTTAATAAGCAGGCATATTGACCCGAAAGGAAATCTGGAATTCTGCGAGTTAGATCTGTTAAAGGATGACGGCTGGAGTCAGGCAGCTCAGGGATGTGATTTTGTTATGCACGTGGCATCACCATTTGTTTCCAGTATACCAAAGGATGAGAATGAACTCATTAAACCAGCTGTGGAAGGAACTTTAAGGGCTTTAAATGCCGCACATGAAGCAGGAATAAAGCGTGTGGTATTGACTTCTTCAATGGTTGCAATGCTTGGGAATCTGGTAGGGGATGAAAACATCAACCAGAATAGCTGGACGAATGTCAATGCCGGAAATGCCACTGCATACCTGAAAAGCAAAACACTTGCAGAAAAAAGTGCCTGGGATTTTGTTAAAGATAAAGGAATGGAATTGGTAACTATTCATCCGGGGCCTGTCTACGGACCTACTTTATCCAATAATTTATCCGGAGAATCAATGGACCTGTTTAAAAGAATGATCACAGGGAAATTGCCCGGTATGATCAAAGCCGGAATCAATATGTCCGATGTAAGGGATGTAGCTAATATCCATGTTCTTGCTTTAGAGAATGAACAGGCTGCCGGTCAGCGATTTATAGTTGCCACAGAGAAAGCTCATTTTTTCGGGGAAATTTCAAAACTGTTAAAATCCAACGGATACGAAAAAGTAAGTACAAGGGTGGTTCCCGGTTTCATGGTTAATTTATTAGCCCTCTTTGATAGTGAAATGAAAGGCATGAAGCCTTATGTGGGTAAAAAGTACCAGGGCGATATAAGCAAAACAAAAAGTGTTTTTAACTGGAAACCCGTTCCATTTGATAGTATGGTACTGGATACAGCTGAGTCTGTAAAGAGTGTTCTGGCTGATCAAAACTAAAATTCAGATTAGTTTATTTTTGGCGGGCTTGTATTTCAACTTGCTATTATTGCATGAAAATAACTTGTGGTTTTAAAAACAGGTTCAATATTTTCATCCGTTTTTATCTTAAGTATAACCTTTGCTTTCATTACCTGAAATACTTTCAGGATGGTTGATACTGTGCAATATGGTTTCCATGTTCTAATTTCGATATCTGTGCTCTTTTTACACAAATCAATTCACCAGGTTGTGTCTGTATTAGGTTGTTTGCAATTCTCAATTGATTGATTTTTTTCTGATCAATTCAATTTTTAGATCAACTCATATTCATCTCTTTACGGAGTTCCTTTCTTGCCAAAATACTTGTCTTCTAAATCTTCAAATAATTAATAGTTAGTTGTTTTCCTAAGGTAGTTATTGATCATTAATCACTTTTCAGTTAATTCTTTAAACTTATCCATCATTCCTAAATGTCCAAAAGGTGCTGTATTAGTAAATAAGATTCCAATCACATTATCTTTATAGTCGATCCAGAAGTACGTATTGTAAGGTGCTCCGGCCCAAAAAATCTCTTCAGTTGTATCTGGTTTTTCCTTTGAAGTTGTCACTCCTACACCAAGTCCGTATTTTTTACCAAAAGCATCCAGATCACCAATCTGGTTTGAGATCATTAATTTCACAGTTTCCTTTTTTAGAATCCTTGCGTTATTATAACTACCACAGTTTAATAACATGGATGAAATAACATAATAATCTTCAATTGATGTTACAACTCCACCGTAAGAATCCCACCAGCCGCCTCCACCGGAAATTGCATTTGGTAATAAATTATATTTTGAAGAATCTCTGTTATCTTCAATAACTAATTCGTTGTCTTCGTACTTATACAAATCCGAAAGCTCATCAGAATTGGAATCTGGAACATAAAAGTCTGTATTTTTCAATCCCAATGGTTGAAATATATTTTTCATGCAATAGTCATTGAGAGAATTCTCTGAAACAATCTCAACAAGGTATCCTAATACGTCATGTGAATAACTATATCTCCAATTGGTGTTTGGTTGAAAAGCTAAGGGAATCTCGGATACTTTTTTAACAAATGAGTACAAAGAGCTGTTCCATTTCCGAAATCCTGCCTTCTTGTAAAGTTTATCGGTATAACTTCTTCCATCGCTATAAACCATTCCGGATGTGTGTTTTAAAAAATCCCGAATTGTAGGTTGAGTTTTTAAATCCTCAGTCATTGATGAATCAGGATGTACAAGAACTTCAAAGTCTTTAAATTCCGGAATATATTTATCAATTGGGTCATCAATATCTATGTCACCTTTTTCATGAAGTTGTAAAACAGCAATTGACGTAATCACTTTGGTCATAGAGGCAATTGGTATCAAAACATCAGTATCCATTTCAACCGAATCAATAATATCTCTGTAACCATAAGCTTTTAAGTGTTGAATTTTTCCATTTTCTGCAATCAAAGTAATTGCACCGGCAAGTTTTCCTTCATTAATGATGTTTTCAAAGTATGAATCAACCCGGATTAAACTATCTGTGTGAATTTTGTTTATTTGAGATAAACAATCAGGCTGATTAAATACCAAAATAAGAAAACTTAAGAAAAGACCATTTTTAACCATATCGTTTGTAATTTTTGCGGCTACTTACATGCAACTAACTTATATATACGAAACAACCCAAAATTACATCATAATTCTAACAATATGTATATCTGTGGAAAATCTGTTTTCAAATACTTGTGAATGTTAAAATAGATGATATCAATGGTATCAGCTTTTTTATTTCCCCCCTGACCAATCAACAGAACAAAATCATCCCTTCGGATCAGGTTAATCAAGAGACGCTGATTTATCATCAATAACTTCTAATTCCTCGTTTGTTTTACCGGGATTGGTTAATTGTTCTTTCGAGTAATTAATCAGTTCATCATCAATATTATAGTTCTCCTCAAGATTTAATATCTGATGTACATACTTTCTTGAAATACCCAGTAAGTCGCTTATGGCAATAAAAACATGATCATGACTTCTCTTAAAGTCTTCATATTCAGTATATAATTCCGATAATTTAATTTCGGCAGGTTGCAGATCACTTAATTTTCTTCTTAACAGGGCTTTGGTTTTGAAAAATACTTTTAAGACTCCGTTTACCTTACTTTTCGACAACGCTTTGTAACTTATTAACTTATTGAGCCTGTTTTCAATTAACTGATCTCTTATATCCCGGGTGGTTCTGAATTCATTCGGAGAAAGCAGCTCGTCATGTATTGCTTTAACGACAATTTCCTGTTGCTCAACTCCAATAAACTGCATATGATACTTACGTAATCTTGCAAGGATCTTTTCGTCAGGACTTGTTATGTTTTCTTTTGGGATCTTTTTGATCCTTAAATTTACATTTTTACCATATGGTACCTTATCCAGACTGCTAAGCGTGTTGTTGAATTTGTTAACAAGATTACTTAACTCCTTTGTTGTTTTTTCAGTACCGTAACCCACATATTTGTTTGCATCAACAAATTTATTGAGACTTTTACCCAGTTCCAGAATATTTGTTTTGGCAAGGATTATATTTTCGTTCTCCGAACTTAACCTGGAATCCGTTAGTTTTTCCAGTTCGGATAGTACCATACTCAGGTTACTTAAGGACTGATTTATTTTTATTAAACTGATATAGGGATCTTCGTCATCATCAACGCCTAATCCTACAGAATGACTAATTTCGGCGGTAGCTGTAGCCAATTGTCCCCGTATTATATCCAGTTTGGATGACAATTGTTTTTGCGCAATGGATCGGCCTACCACCCATGTTGTAGCAACCGAAGCAAGAATACTTCCCAGAAAAGTCAGCAAATCACCTAAAAAATCAAAGTTAGAATCTGATTGTGATATTATAATTCCAATGGAAATGATCATAAATCCGATAATTGCCGAGATAGATTCAATGGGACTTTCTTTGAAATTCTTCATAACTGTTTGCTATTATTAATAATTATCTTTCCTGAATATTTAAAAAACTCTGCTGCTAATTAACATTGTTGTAACAACTGTACCCAACCGATCAGCTTTTATATTTGGAGTATTTTTGATATTAACACAATGATAAACCTGTAAGCTAAACTTATCATCAAACCTACCAACAAAACAAACACCAGACAATACCCGTAAAGGGTAGCTAAAAAATCTACATGATGGAGTAGTTTATCGGAAGGGTGTGTTTTGTAACTATAAGATAATGAGGCGGATAGTCTTTTGGGTGTATGAAGTGTCCGGATTCCAGTGGTTGAGGTTAAATTGTCGGAAGAAGGCAAATTGAGGTACAAATTCAATAGATACATTTAAAATAAAGAAATTTCTACTACTGTTTACTTGATAATTTTTACACTTTTTTGAGTCATGGTTAAGTAAATAAAATTTAGTTTTGGTAATTACAATTTAAAACTGCCGGCGATGAAAAAGTTTACACTGGTTTTTATTTCAGTCATTTGTTTTGTTTGTCATATAAATGCACAACTTCCACAATGGGAGAATTATACCAGTGGAAACAAAATTCAGGCCCTTGCTGATGATGGGAATAATATATGGACAGGTACCGAAGGTGGTCTGGTAAGATTGAATAAATATACAGGTGTTAGTACTTACTATAATTGTTCAAATTCAGAATTACCGGATAACGATGTTCGTTCCATCGCAATTGATGAGAATAACAACAAATGGATTGGAACTGCAGATGATGGTTTAGCAGTTTTTGATAATACGAACTGGACGGTTTATAATTATGATAACTCAGAAATACCTTACGGTACAATTAAATCAATATCTATTGATACAATTGGTATAGTATGGATGGGGATCGGAGGAGAAGGTTTGGTTTCGTTTGACGGTGCTGACTGGACAATTTACAATACGTCAAATTCCGGGTTGCCATCTAACTATGTCGTTTCAATAACATTTACCGAAAATGGAACAATGTGGATTGGAACTAAAAATGGTTTGGCTGAATTTGACGGAGTTAACTGGACTACATATGATACAGTCAACTCAGGATTACCTGAGAATGACATCAGGTCTGTTTCGATTGATATAAACGGAAATAAGTGGATTGGAACCTATAGTGAAGGGTTAGCATTATTTGATGGTACCAACTGGACGGTTTATGATACTGAAAACTCTGAACTACCTCATGACAGGATTAATTCAATAGTAATTGATGAAAATGACATTAAGTGGGTCGGAACTTTTGATGGACTGGCGAAATTTGATGATACGAACTGGACAGTCTACGATGATACAAATTCTGGACTGATTAGAGACTGGATCCAGTCAGTTATAATTGACGAAAGCGGAATTAAGTGGATTGGTGCATTTGCCGGAGGATTAGCCAAATTTGACGATTCAATCTGGACAATTTATAGTACTTCTAATTCAGGATTACGAAGTAATTCAGTAAGATCAATAACAGTTGATGAAAACGGTACTGTATGGATTGGAACGGGTGGCAGATATCTGGAATCATTTGATGGTTTCAATTGGATTAACTATAACTCATCAAATACGGGAGTTAGTGGTAGTGTTTTCTCGTCAATTGTTTTTGCTGAAGACGGTACTATGTGGCTGGGAACTGATAGTGGTTTGGCAAAATTTGATGGAAGTGACTGGACTTTTTACAATCCTGCAAATTCAGGATTGCCAGGATACACTGTTCAGGCAATTGCCATCGATGAATATGGCAACAAGTGGATTGGTACCATGTTTGATGGAATGGCAAAATTTGACGGTACTAATTGGACAGTTTACAATACCTCGAACTCAGGATTACCTGATAACGAAATCAGGTGTATTACTATTGATGATAATGGAAACAAGTGGATTGGAACAAATGGTGGAGGCATGGCTGATTATAATGGAACAGACTGGATAGTATATAAGACTAACAATGGTTTACCCAGTAATCACATAAACTGTATAGCTATTGATGGCAATGGCGATAAGTGGATTGGAGGCGGTGGTTTGACGAAATTTGATGGAGTCAGCTTTACTGCTTATACTACTTCCAATTCAGGATTGCCAGATGTTAATATTTATGCATTGGCAATCGATGAAAACGGAAATAAATGGATTGGATCCTTATTTGGAGGATTAGTATCATTTGACGGAACAAACTGGACTGTTTACGATGTCTCAAATTCAGGACTACCAGAAAATACTATCAAGGTAATTACTATTGATGAGAATAGTACAAAATGGATTGGTACTAACGATGGAGGACTGGTTGCATTCAATGAAAATGGTATTCCGGTAGATATGAACGAAGATATCTTACCAATAAAAAAGGTAAACCTGTTCCCCAATCCAGTAATTAACAATTTGCACTTTGAATTTCCAGATTACACAACCGTTTCAGGTATCGAAATTATTGATTTAAGGGGAACTCTTGTAAAAAACCAAAAAGCAGAACCTAACCATCCAATAGATGTTAGCGATATCCCCGCAGGAATGTATTTTGTGAGATTTTATACTGATACTGGTATTGTTAGCAGTAAGTTTGTGAAGCAATAGAATCTACCGGATATAATAGAAAGTGAATAGATGGAAAGCTGCTATTTTCTGAAACATTCCCGAATAAATAGTAAATCAGCAATCTGCCTTCATTACGTTTAGACGGACAGGTCGTCAATCGCAAATCGCTTGGCAAATCATAAATCTACAATCAAACCTTATCTATTCCTTTTCAGGTGACATCAATTTATATACAATTCCGGCAATTATTGCTCCTGCGATTGGGGCAACCCAGAATAACCATAACTGGCCCATGGCCCAGTCGCCGACAAATAATGCCTGGCTTGTACTTCTGGCCGGATTTACTGATGTGTTTGTTACCGGAATACTGATAAGGTGAATAAGTGTTAAAGATAATCCGATTGCTATGCCAGCAAACCCTTTGGGAGCTTTTGAGTGTGTTGCACCCATTATCACAATTAAAAACATAAATGTCATTACTATTTCGGTCACCAGTGCTGCAATCATGTTGTAACCGCCGGGTGAATGATCTCCGTACCCGTTAGCGGCAAAACTACCAAGCTCAAAACCTGGTTTTCCGGTGGCTATAACGTATAATATTCCGGCTCCGGCTATCCCGCCTAAGACCTGGGCCAGGATATATGGGATCAGATCTTTTTTATCAAATCGTCCGCCGGCCCATAGCCCGATTGAAACTGCAGGATTAAAATGAGCCCCTGAGATATGACCAAGAGCGTAAACCATAGTAAGTACGGTTAAACCAAATGCTATCGCAACACCTGCAAATCCAATTCCAAGTTCAGGATATGCCGCTGCCAGTACGGCACTGCCGCATCCTCCCAATACTAACCATAATGTTCCGATAAATTCTGCTGCTAATTTTTTCATAAGTTCATTTTTTATTAATTGTCTTTATAGTTTTTTGCTTGCTTATCAACCAGAATAACTTCCGGATTCAGCTGTTTCCAATAAAATAAACTGGTGGTTACAGTTATATTTTCCATAATTAAGATGCAATATAGGAATTTTTTATCAGGTAATCATCAGATCATCAATATTTTGGATGTCAACGCCGTATAAATATCAGGTTATTAACCAAAAATCCAGGATATCTGATCTGTCAGTTCAGAGAATCAGGATTGCAATCTTCTATTCCAATCTTCCAACTCCAGTAATCCCTATTACATTGCCAAGAGTCTGGGCAGGGTTAAAGTAAATGTCAGGTATATGAACTCAAAAGCCTGGTGGTTTCAATAACCAGTTTATCAATTTTAGAATCATCATAGGCATCCGCATGAGCTTGTCCAAAAGATCCTTTGTCATTGTCAAAATATTTTCCCGTAATTCCATCATACTTTTCCGATACTGCAAGATCATATAGTATTGATGACCCTTTGTCGGCTGATGACCAATAAGTTCCGTAAGCTTCTTTCACCATCTTAGTATTAAGCAGTGAACCTGGATTTACTGCCAGTACAGAAAGATCCCTGTGTTTTTTGGCTAACCGGAAACTCCACATTGTTAAAGCGAGTTTACTTTGTGCATAGCTCTCACCCTCAGATTCAATCTTCTTTCCTGTGAATACCTCGTAGTTAATTGATGACTGTGCTGCTGAACTTACGTTTATTATTCGTGGAGAATCTGCTTTTTTGAGTAGTGGTATTAGCTCATTGGTTAACAAAAACGGAGATAAATAGTTTACAACATACCGTATATCCAGGCCATTATTGTTAAGAGATTCCCAACTTTTGAATATTCCGGCATTATTTATCACAACATCAATTACCGGAACCTCATCTTTTAACTTGTGAGCCATTTCTGTGACTGATCGCAAATCCGAAAAGTCAGCTACAATTCCCATAATACTTCCTTCTTTTGCTGTTTTTCTCAGTTCTTCTGTTGTATCAGATAATTTTTGCGGATCTCTGCCATGAAGTATAACCGAATGTCCGTCTTTCGCAAGTTCGATTGCTGCAGACTTTCCAATTCCATCTGTACTTCCCGTTATCAGTATATTTTTCATGTAATTGTACTTTTTTATTTGTTGTTATATTAATGATATAATTACTCCATCAGGAAGTCCTGATCCTGGTGTTTTGTATTAAAATCGTTTTCTGTCCGATAATTCAAAGATACAACTGTTGTTGCAGTAAAACCTTTTAGTGTAAGCCGGATTTTTAGTTAATCCACTTCAGGCAGATTCCTTCCATCAGTAATTTATCAATTCAACGCCTATCAAAAAATTACCGATGTTTATAATCCTGTTTTTCCATTTAATTCCTGAGGTCTTCATAGTCGTAATGATGCATAATTGTAAATACTTGATTATGTACATTTCACACTACACATTATTTATTGATTAATTTGAGTAATAGTTGACAAAGAATATAGTATGTCGTGGTAAAATATTGTAACTTAACCTGTAATAAACTAGCAATATTCTATTCCCGGTTAATCAATTCCTTTCGGTATAATATTTTCCTGTTAGGAATATCGTAAATTTCAATAACCGGAGTGTTATTTTCAAATCCATTGTCTTCTGTATACCTGTTTAATGCAGGGTACACTTTCATTATGCTAAAAAGAACTGACATCCTGCCTTTATAAGGAAATTCGGTAGTTATATACTTTTGAACCGGAAGTTTCATGATTTTGAACTCCCCTGATATATCTTTAAGTTTTGCAGTATCTTTTTCCTCAACAATACTTCCTGCCATTGACCTTAGATCTTCTTTTGCAACTTCTTTTGGATTATCGAAGTATTTTCCAAATCCTTTGAACGTTTCAATATTATCATTATCCAGCAGTGAATGATAGACTTTGTCCATAACTATACCGCTTTGACGATAATCGCCAATAATATCTTCATATACGACAGTTTCACCTCCCTGGGTAGTGATTTGAATGTTGATAGTTTTAAATCCACCAAAATAGATATAGGTAATTGTAACTACCAGTATCAATATTACAATTATAATTAGTGCAATTTTCATAATATTCAGTTTTTTATTGGTTTAATTGGCAAACACAGCTTTGCCTTAAATATTCCTTTGTCATACTCTTCAGAATGCAAATATAATTCGAAATGAGGCTTATTATCAGGGACATAATTACCGGATACTAACCATTCTTTAAATATTATATCCCAGGCATTGTAAAAATCTTCCTTTTTACCTGTAAAGAGGAATGTTGCATATTTACCTCCCTTGATAACTTTTGTGTTGAAGGGAAAATCATCAGGAAGTTTTGCTTTATCTATGGATATGCAGGCATCATAACGACATTTATCCGGATGTGTATAATCAGGATCATCATAACCAACTCCAATACTATGGTTTATTGATTTTAACAGACCATTGTCAAGTGAATAATGATACAGTTTTTCAAATGATTTTGAAATGGTATCTGTATTGTAACCTGTTGAAATCCTGGTATAACCTACAAAGTGATCTTTTATTTCTTCAATTCCATTGAAAACCAGGTTTATATCATTTGTAATTTTAGTTTTCCTGTTTACAGGCCTGTTTTCAAATTGTCTGAATTCGGAAGGTGAGCACCCGTAATAATCACTAAAATCTCTTGAAAAATTCGAATTTGAATGATACCCAAATCTATATGATATGTTTGATATGGTTTCATTTTTGTTAGTGATCAACAATTTTGCTGCTTTTTCCATCTTAGTTCTTTTAACATAGTTGTTGAGTGTATCATTGGCGACTATTTTAAAGATACGATGGAAATGATACTTTGAGAACATGGCAACTTCGGCGAGTTTCTCCAAAGTGATCTTATCTTCAGGATTATCCTCGATATAATCAATTGCTTTATTGATTCTCCGTATGTAATATGAATTTATCAAATTACCATCTTTTTTACAAAAATATCCATTGACAGATCAGTGAAGTTTCCAAATATTGCTATTTATTAATTTGATCTCGAGTTAGCTGTTATAATTACCGGTTTTTTGTATGATGATAAAAACTTATGAGCTGTAAACAGGCATGTGCACATGGTAATAACTTTATTATCATATATCTGTACCTAAATTTTTTGCTGAGCTTTTGGTGCCCTGTACCTTCTCCAGAATCTGTATTTAGTTAGTGAGCTGTATACGATTAACCTTTCAAAAAGTCTGAACCTCAGTAAGTAGTGCATAATTCTGTAAAACAAAAACAATAAGCTTATATATATTACGGTATTCGTAATGCTCTCGATCATTTCAAATGCAATACCTGGTGTAAATGAGCCTGTAATGTCATGGAAATCAGTAATTTTATAGATCCATATCAGGATAACATTGTAAATAATAAAGCTGACTCCAATTACGAACCCATGAGCTGTTTCAATGGCTCTTTCAGGGCAGTTATTCATGCACTGCATACAACTTTCGCATTTGTAAGACCAATAGCAGCGGTTATCTACAATTTTTATGGCTTTAACAGGACATTTTTCCACACAGATATTACAGTGTGAACAGTCATGTGATGCTATGAACGATTTTGCAAATACAAACCTTCCTATCAGGTAGTATCCTATGGCTACCGGAGCAATAATAATATCCTGAAGGATATCAATAAATGCCCTGTAAACCCTTTTTCCAGCTATTATTTTATTTGCAAAATTTATTGTATCAGATTTTCTTCTTTCAAAAATTGACTCCACAACAGGTCTTTTAATTCCCGGATGGATCGATATCCAGTTTGAAGGCAGATCAATTGAACGCATTCCAATTACTCTATAACCTTTGATTAAGAGAATAAAGGCAGATAAAAGAAGTGCAATTCCGCTTATTCCGGGAACAAAATACTTTCCCATTTTCAAACCTGCCCGTGTGTTGATCAGGAATACTTTATTGTTATTGGATCGTGGAAACCTTGTGATGAAATTCAAAACAATGGGAGGGAAGTTGAATCCATGTGTCGGGGAACATATTCCAACTACTGTGTTTTCTGGTACAGCTATATTTTTCCTGTTTTCAAGATCAGCAATATTTATGATAGTTGTATTAATATTATTATTATCAGCAGTTTTCTTTATCCATAAGGCAACACTTTTAGCATTTCCCGTTCCTGAAAAATAATAAATACTGAGGTCACTGATACTTTGTTTATTCATTATTCCTGATTTCAATTACATAAATAAATATAACCATTAGCCGATCAGTAATTATGTCTTTCTACTTACAACATCAGGGGTTTAACATATAGTTTTACATCATCCACATTTATCTCGTTATTACATAGAATGATCATTCTCTCCACAACATTATGCAGTTCACGCACATTTCCCGACCAGTTGAACTTCCGGAGTTCTTTCAGCGCCTCATCTGTTATTGAAATAGCCGATCTGCCCTGGGCAGCTGAAATATCATCAATAAATCTCTTAACAAGTACCGGAATATCGTCTTTTCTGTCTCTTAGCGGTAATACTTCTATAATTATTACACTTAGTCTGTGGTAAAGATCTTCTCTGAATTTTCCTTTTTCAATCTCTTCCTTCAGGTTTTTATTGGTTGCTGCAATTATTCTGACATCTACAGCAATATCCTTTTCTCCTCCAACCCTGACAATTTTATTTTCCTGCAAAGCCCTGAGAACTTTTGCCTGGGCATTTAAACTCATATCACCAATTTCATCTAAGAACAGGGTTCCGCCATGTGCAAGTTCAAAATCACCTTTCCGCTGTTTTACAGCAGATGTAAAAGAACCTTTTTCATGCCCGAAAAGCTGGCTTTCAATCAATTCTGTTGGAATTGCAGCACAGTTCACCTCAATAAAGGGTGATTTAACCCTGGTACTTTGTTCATGTATCTGTCTCGCAACAAGCTCCTTACCTGAACCATTTTCACCGGTTATCAATACCCTTGCAGTCGTTGGAGCTACTTTGCTAATCATTTCTTTTAAAGAATTGATGTATTCAGATTCGCCAACAATTTCATATTTATGGTTATTTTCCTTTTTTAACTGAATGGTTTGAGTAACGAGTTCTTTTTTGTCAACAGCATTTCTAACAGCAATCAGTAAGCGATTCAGATCCGGTGGTTTTACAATAAAATCATATGCACCTTTTTTAATGGCCTCAACAGCTGTATCAATTGTACCATGTCCTGAGATCATTATAACAGGTACTTCGCTGAATGCCATCAGCTTATCAAGAACTTCCATGCCATCCATCTCAGGCATTTTAATATCCAGCAGTATAACATCGTAGCTGTTGTCTTTGACCAGTTCTAAGGCATCTGCGCCATTTGAAGCAATATCAACTTTATGCTTTTCAAATTCAAGTATTTCTTTTAAAGTACGTCTGATGCTGCTTTCATCGTCAACAACCAGTATCTTAGCCATATGATTCTTTATTTAAAGGTTTATTACAAATGTATAATTTCTATGCTGTTTGGGAATGAAAATTGTATATAATTATAATAACTAGTTTTTAACATCCGTCGAATTAATTAAGTTTGCAACTATTGCTTAAAACTTACAGTACTTTCAAAATGAGTAGTTCAAGATATATAATTTCCATAATTTATTTTTGTTTTCTGCTTTCTGTTAACTTCTATGGTCAGAAAGTATATAAAACGAATGATGAAAACAACACAATAAACGAGCCATATTTGTATGCCTGGGCCGGAGGTATTGATGCTGCACAGTTTTGCGAAATTGACCTGAATCTGGATGGTATTGATGATTTACTTGTATTCGATAAGCGTGGAAACCGTAGTATGTGTTTTATAAATAAAGGCACAGCAGACGAAATTGATTATGTTTTTTCGAATGAATATGATAAACTTATTCCAGAGCTTTCTGACTGGGTGATCTCCAGGGATTATGATTTCGATGGGAAAAACGATATTTTCACTTATTCTCCGGGATATGCCGGGATTAAAGTGTATAGAAATATTTCTGTGCATACCCTGAAGTTTGAGTTGGTTGTTTATCCGTATCTTGAAACTAAATTTCCGGGAGGTAAAGTGAATTTATATGTTACTTACGCTGATTATCCGGGGATTGCAGATGTTGATAATGATGGTGATCTTGATATTATAACTTTTGGAGTGCTGCAGTCGTTTGTTGACATGCACAAAAACATGTCGATGGAAAAATATGGAACACCAGACTCTCTTGATTTTGAGCATTATACTTATTGCTGGGGACGTTTCGCAGAAAGTGAAGAATCCAACGTGCTTTATTTTGATACATGTTTTGGGGAAACAATTGAACAGACCGTTAATTATCAAAGAAATGACAGACATACCGGATCTACGTTTTTATTACAGGATCTGGATGATAACGGGCTTACTGATATATTACTTGGTGATGTTGATTATCCCGGCCTGTTTGCATTGTACAATAACGGAACTATCGAAGAAGCGTTGGTCACTGATTATGATACATTGTTCCCGGGGCAACCAAATACAGTAAACCTGTTTTCGATGCCGTGCGCTACATTTATTGATGTTGATAATGATGATGTTAACGAATTACTTGTTTCGGTATTTGATCCCGGAATTACAACTTCAGAGAATAAAACAAGTAGCTGGCTATATGAAAACAACGGAACAAATACAAGTCCCGAACTTATACTTGAGAATAAATCTTTTCTGCAGGATAACATGATTGATGTGGGGTCGGGTGCTTATCCGGTTGTTTACGATTGGAATAAAGATGGATTACCGGATTTGTTTGTGGGAAATTATGGTTACTACTATTATTCCTATTATGACGGTTATATATTAAAATCAGTTTACTATTCTACCATAGCCTATTTTAAAAATGTTGGAACAGTAAATAATCCTGTGTTTCAGTTATGGGATCATGATTTTGCCGGATTAAGTGGAAAAATGAAACTTGGCCTGTTTCCGGCTTTTGAAGATATCAATGGTGACGGGTTAACAGATATACTGCTTGGTAATTCGCAGGGTAACCTCATATATGTTGAAAATTCGCAGTCGGGAGATTTAACTGTTACTGATGAGAATTATGCAGGTATAGATGTAGGAATGTACAGCACACCACAGATATTCGACCTGGATAAAGATGGTAAAAATGATCTGATAATAGGGGAGAAGGCAGGGAATATAAATTATTACAGGAATGTTGGAACAGCCGGCAATCCTGATTATCATCTGGTTACCGATTATCTTGGAAAGATCTATGTTACTGATAGTACATTGTCGTATGATGGATATAGTACACCATGTTTTTACAGGCTTGAAAATGGAGAAACAGTCCTAGTAACCGGATCAGAGCAGGGTACCGTTTACTACTACACTGATATTGATGGTAACCTTGATGGCAGTTTCACCGAATCTGATGAGTTAAACCTGCTACTTGATACAATTGATATCAACTTTGACCGTGGATTACGCACCGGTGCTGTTTTAACCAATTTGATCGCAAATGATAAAGTAGAAATGATCGTCGGTAACTATTCTGGCGGATTGGAGTACTTCAATGGTTTTATTGATGTAAATTCAGGTATCACAGCTGAGAATTCCTCAAAACAGCCTAAAATCTATCCAAATCCTTCGGGAGACATGATGTACATACGACTGCAATATGTTACAGGAGCTGTGGAAATAAGGATTACTGACCTTACAGGAAAAGAACATCTCAAAAGATATTATACAGATCAAGGAAACCTTATATCTGTTGATTTGACACATATTGAAAACGGGGTTTATATAGTTTCAGTGCGAACTGATGATCTGATATTTGCAGGTAAGCTGGTGGTTTTGAGGTAGGGGTCGAATGTCTGTTACATTTTGAGTTCTTTAATTATGAAACATTAGTTTCTATTGATCTATTGAATTTAAAATAGAATAAAATGAAACTTACCAGTCATAAGTAATTGCTTGATTATAAATCCTTCAGTTCAATAATCAGATAGCAATTTTTATCTAAGAATTTCGTCTGATAATTCTTGATTACTCTTTCCACTTATTAATGTACTCCCAGTTTACTTCACAATTTTTATTCACAATAAAGCCATCTTCAAAGAACTCCAGCCTTGTTTCCATTGATAAGAAATCAAAACCATGAGATTTATATTTCTTCTGAATCAGTTCTTTTTTGTAGATAAAAGTCATGCCTTTCGAAAATCTCCATGAGTCATTTTCATATCTCCCATTATATTTAGTTACATAATCACTTTTACTATGAGATGGTGATAATACAATTAAAAATAAACAAGCGAATTTTTTTGGTTTATCAAACAGGATTAAACTATCAACAATATATTCAAGAGTATCCGTACCATATTCATTCTTTATAATTTGATTTTCGTTTAAATAATTAATGAAATCATTGCGGACGTGAGTATATTCTGGTTGTTGTACCATTTTGTCTATAAAATTTTCAATACAAACTATTGCGTCTGCAATTTTAATACGATTATTGCATGAAGTACAACAATTAAATACCAACAGAAGTATCAGCCCTATAGAAGTTATTATTTTCATGATTTATTTATTTTAGTCTGGTGATCTACCTCCATGCACATGAGTACTAATTGTTGGTAACCTGAAAGGTAATATATAATCGTATCGGTCATTGAGAGATTCAAATACTTCTGAAGTAAATGTTTCTATGAAATGACCACCAAAGCTATGATTTACATCCTTAAGTACAAAATAGTTACTTTCAGGTACGCCATCAATTTTGGTCAGTTTTGAGTTTCCAAAGAGTATATTGAGTTTAGTGGATGACACTTCATCAGATTTTCTTGACCATTGATTCACACTTATCATTTTATTCGCATACTTAAGCTTAATAAAGTTAGGCTGATGTGCTGCAAAAGCATCAAATCTTTCTACAGTATAACCTTTTTTTGCAAAAAAATCAGCCATGCCAGCTGCATGTGCTACGCCATGACTGTGTCCAACTATTTTCATTGTTTCATTTTCACTATAGTTTATTTTCCCTCTCTTGATTCTACGATGAATCTTTCTGGCGGTTCTAATACCAGCTCTATACCTATCTTCTGCTAATGAGTTTGGTCCATTACCCATTCCGTCAACATGAATATCATTCTTATCATATACTCTTTCCTTATAAAGAGTAGCGAAACTACCCCAATATTGCTCATAACCATTTATATAATGTCGATTATCTGACATTGATATCCTGTTATTTTTTCTTAACCATTTTGCTGGTGTAAAGCAAAGTTCACTAATGTATTGTTTTTTTCGAAAACCATTTACAAATATCACTAATTCACCATCTGGGTCAATAGCATTCACTGGATTATTTAGTGCATATTCATAAGTTGAGTATGATCGGTATTTTTCCGACTGATTATCAACTACAAACCATCTTCCGAGTTTTGAATCATACATCCGAGCTCCGTAATCATACCAGTCAAGTTCGAAATCATCCTGAATTTCTTTACCATTGTACAGGTAATTATTATTAGTCGTAACTGATTCATAATCTCCAAACCCTTTCATTAACATTCCATAAGGATAATAACAGGCTGAATGTAAGATTTTATCTTCGTTGAATAATATTCTTGTATTTCCAAGATGATCTTTTATGAAGTACTGGTAATCATATTCACCTGTTTCTTTTGGTATTATTCTTCCTTCTGATGTCAAAATGTAACTAAGTTGATTATCAGTATAAACAAAATTACCCAAATAATTGGTGGATCTTACAATCGCACCATTATTTGCTTCAGGTTGTTTGCAAATTTTCGTACCCACAGCATCATATAAATACAATATTTTGTTAAGAACGCCTTGTTGAATTAAGTTTATTTCTGTAGGTAGATTCAGATGATTATATCTCATATCAAGTATGTTCATGTTGAGGTCGGTTATCATATTACCATTATTATCATAGCTGTATTCGTTTGTAGGACCATATGAACCATTGTCGGTAAATCCAAATGCTTGATTTTGAGGAGCTACACCGTCATTAACTATTAAAAGTTGGTTGCCATTATAGCTATTGTAGTTAAGCACATCGATTAATCCAAACTGGCTTTTACTGTCGAGCATTCCCATCCTGCTTAAAGATAATAAATTACCATTTGGTGTATATGAATAATCTGTAGAATAATTCCCAAAACCACTGTAATCAGCTGTAGTCAACCTATTTGAACTATCATAGTTAAAATCGTATATGCCGGATATATCACCATAATTACATTCCAATTTTGAAATATTACCATTATATTGAGGATATTCACCTGTTGTATAGCTCAACCTCAGTGCAAAGTGATCATAATCTATATTATCCACGTCATTGATTTCTGTGAGCCAGTCTCTGATATTATATTTAAAGTTCAGTTTTTGAGTCCATGATTGGTTTTGTGTGTTTTTATGAAGTTTTTTTTCGATTAGCTTTCCTAGTTCATCATATTCATATTCAGATAACTGAACAGCATTTTTGTTATTTACTTTATGTGTTTCAGATAACAACCTGCCGGCATGATCATAATTAAATGTTTGAACTATAATATTTGGAAGTAATTCTGTATCCAGTTTATGATATTGAGTCATTTCCAACAGTTCCCCTGTATAGTTATATTTGTTTGAAACTCTATTGATTCCACCAACTGCTAAGTTACTTACAGTTTGAATAACGTTATCAAATTCATCGTAGTACAAAGCTTTTATTATCCAGTTTTCGTACTTCTCAGGCTCTATTCCCGATGTTGGTAGAATTTTTGTTTTAATCGCAGTTATTTTTCCTTTGGTGTACAGATCATTGTAATCTAAATTATAGCTATTTGTTTCAAAGTGAAAGTCCGAAAACAGTGTTTGTCCAATATATAAATAGTTGTCGTAATAAGTTAATGAGTATATATTACATCCTGTTGTGGTTACGTCTGGAAATGAGTTGTTTGTATAACCATTATCATCCGATAGTTCCAGAGATTCGTAGTATTGTTTCCCCGGTAAACTATAGTAATCATTAACATATGTTGACATGTCCAATTGACCTGTATGGATTTGATCCATATATTTACCAGTCATTATAGGTCTGTTTAATTCATCATATTTCGTAAATAGCCAGAAATTACTGCTTCTTAGGTTACCATCCTGGGTTAATACCAATCTATCCCTATCATCATATACCAAATATTCTGGTTTTTTACCAGGAATTTGCTTTAGTATCATTCTTTTTCTGTCATCATATTCATAATAATAACACAATGTGTTTATGGTTTCATTACTCAAATAATCTCCTATAACTCCTGTATTTGAAAGAAATATATTGCTTGCTTCCGGAGATATTACATACCTAAGTTGGTTAAAATCGTCGTACACATAGTAAGTATAATTACCTGCAACAATCTCTAAAATTAAATTACCTGATTTATCTTTGTATTTGACAGATACGTTATTATCTTCATCATTTGTTATTACTTTAATCAATTCCCCTTTTGAATAATAACCAGAACTGCTAACTTCCAGTTTACCCTCATGAGTAATGTTATACATTTTAACTTCTGAGGTGTTATTGGTCCCATAAGTTAAATCTATTGTAGCATCTTCATCAATGTTCCATTCAATTCCTGGTGCACCTTGTTTGAGTAATCTATTTAATGGTGAACATTCAAATATTTTTTCTGTATAGGTAATGATGTGATCAATACCATATAATGCTTGTGTCACCAAAAGTTGTTCATCAACAACTTTTGGTCTATAACCACCAGGACCATCTCCACCATCCTGCTTAACTGAATATGGCATGTATTCTTTACTAATTCTCCCAAGATCATCATAAATAATAGGTTGAATTATATCCCTTCCATCAGGGGAAGCTTTGCAATTCACAAACTGTATTTCTCTTCCCAGTCCATCATAATAAGTTATCTTTTCTTTCCAATGATTAAAATAATCAAATGAATTATGAACAGGTTCATTATTAGTAGCGTTGTCTTTGATCGGCGAATATGCCCTGACATAATTCATGTTGTGCTTCCCAGATGCATAACCATTAATAGGTAAATAAGGATCAATGTATGCATGATAACTATCATGCCCAGCTGTGGTAAACCATGATACTGTAGTGCCGGGAAGAAGCTTTATTTCAATTCGGGCAACATCTTCATCCTGCACATATGAAGATCTGGCAAGGTAATCAAATCCATCTTGAGTATATGAAGTAAAACTCATTGTTAAAATTAATAGTAGCAGATTGTATTTTTTCATGATATTCTCTATTCTTGATAATAATGGTAATCAAAATGTTCAATTATATTGCTATCAAAATTGATAACATTTTCGAGTCTGTTGAAATCATCAAAGTCGTATGTTGTTTTCTTTCCATTTGGGAGAGTTATTGAGGTTATACCAATTAGAGGATCATATGTATATGACGATATCATAGTGTTTTGTAGTATATTTCCTGATGTTCTGGAGTTATTTCTGATTATGTCAAACAAACTTTGTAGTTCTTCAGAATCCATTAATTGTAACTGATCATATGTAACACTTTGGGCATCGTCAATAGCACCCATAACATCATCAAATGTTGAGTTTTCAATCTTGGCAACCGGATACATATAATTATATCCCCAAAGTATTGTAATGGAATTGTTGGTTCTATTATTATATTGAATAATGTTGTAATTATTGTCATATTTGTGTGAAATAATTTTATTGTAATGGTCATCAATAATTAATTCGTTATTTGCATCTATATGAGATATATCAAATGAACTAATTGGTAAATTTGATTCTGTGTTATAACTAGAATAATGATATGGTATGTTATCGGTGTCTGATTTGAATTTTTTAATTGTACCATTGATAGCAAAGTTTGATTTTTCCTGATAAACTTCTATTGGAAGATTGGTATTATTCTTTGCTAAAAAATACAATCCTTTAGTAAATTCATTATCTGGAGGAGTTGTGGGAAGTGACTCACCAAAGTAATCTCTTGGATATTTATAATTAGTTATAACTTCCTCCCCTTTACTATTGAACTTTTTCTCTTTCGTTCTGCCTAAATGATATTGATTGTCATAACAATACACTACACTGTCGCATATATAAGCAGAAGTGTCGTTATTGTTGTATGTGATTGTTTCACTTTTAATTAGTGGACTCCATCCTGTTGGTATACAATATGGTTTATAGTAAAATACAGCCACTGACGGATATAGTAGGTTATCACATCTAATTGCTATGTTCATTTTAAGAGCATTTATGGACTCAGTAAATATATCATCTGATTTGTAGGTGTTTTTGGTATATTTAACAAGAATTCCTTCTTTATCAAATACTGATTTGGTTAAGAGTCTCCCTCTTAACCAGTTGTAGCTTTGAGCTGGTGTTGAAGGATGTTCCGGATCATAATAATCAGGATAATCTACCGGTGAGCTATAAGTGTAATGAACTTTTCCATTGTGTCCATTATTTGTTGAATCCATTTTCCCTCCAATGAATTCTGATACTTCACTATAGCAAATATGGGAGCCATTCTCTGAACCGAAAAGAATAATATTGTTTTCATTGACAGTGTGCTTCTTTTCAATATGTCCGCAACGTCCAATAGCTCCAGATGCCATACCCTGAGGATAAGAGTAATGCCAATATTTTGGAAAGCCATGAGTTATACCACTTGAATAAACTATATTAGTATCCTCAAGTAGTCTTTCGTATTGATAATACTGTTTGATTTTTAGTTCATCGTTATCATAATGTTCAATAGTTTTTATTCGAACACCACCAATTGGTTTTTTTATAAAATTATCAGTACTTTCTAAGTATTCTATGCTGATTTCTTCGGCTTGCTCTAATATCCCAACATGGATTAATTTCAAATAATAGTTACCATCTGATAATAAGACCTCAGGATAGTCTGTACCCCAGGAAGAGAAAGTGAACATAGGGTCTGAAAAACCTTCTTTGTATAATTCACCATAAACAAACCAATCTCCTTCTTCAAATGTATGGTTTATTTTTGCCCACTGTTGATAGTTTACATTGAACATTTCACCTTCGTATGACCCATTAGTTGAGCCGATCTCTCTACGGACGCTATTTTCCTTTGTAATCTTTTCAAGTGCAGGGATATCATGTCCCTCAAAAGTGAATTTGGTTTTTCCACCTGTTGGATACTGAATCTCTTCCAGCAAACAGGCTTTTGATTTTGATTCATCAGGTTCTCTAATTGCACTGCCATATAAGAAAACAGTCTGATTTTCATAGATCTTAACGATTGGAAGTGCATCATCAGGGATACTTATCTGTCCGTTATAAAATCCCCAATGGTCTTTACCATTTGAAAGTCTGTTCGGGAGAATCTCATCATTATAACTAAATATAAAGGGAGGTGTCTCAAGAATACTTCCATCATTAGTTAAATATTGTTCTGTAACTTTATTCAGTTTAAGTCTCTTATATAGGTGCGGTTCTGTTGCATATGTAAATCCTGGTGAAATAAAATAATCATTTTCAAGAGCAAACAGTTTAATAAGATTATTGTTTTTGTCATTAATAACTATCTCATCAAGTTTAATTCCTGTATTATCCTTTAGATCAGAACGATTTGAGCTATTGAAGTTCACATTACAATCCTGACTGGAAATTGATGATATTTTTTTTGAGTTAATCTCTACTCGTCTTAGTGAAAATCCAGGAAAACCATTATGTAAGAACCTGTTAACTTTCATATCATATTTTTCAAATGATGTAGAATAGTCAAGTTTTATTGACCTATTAGAACTAAGATCAATTATGTCGACTAAAAACCAGCTTGAATTATAGCTTAAATAAGGTGATGGTGATCGATAAATTGAAGTTGTCTCAATTCCTGAACGGCTATCACCTGTTGCGCTCTTTCCAAATACATATTTTATTCCTTTATCTGTTGTTATTTCCCACCTGATAATATTGTTATTTTCAATCGTGTAATCAACTATTAATTGTTGGTTTGGGATTATATATAGTTTTTCTTCTGTTGCATTATATACTATTTTTCCTGCATAACCATTAAAATTAAATGTAAAAATATCAGGTTCACCATCTAATGTTCCATTATCCATGCCTATCTTTAAAGATTCAATCTCATTAGGACTGTCCAAGTTTACTACAATACTCCAATTAATGAATGGGAAGTCGTTTGGATCACCATTGTACATGGCTAGATCGCTACTTAGTAAGTCTTGTTCATTTCCAAATGTAAAATAACCGGTAACTGTGCCAGTTCTTTCATCAGGTTCACCCCTGAGAGTTCTATTGATAACTCCTCCTGCATTTAAACTCCATCCTAGACCAACCCAACTAGGGATCTCTTCAACCTTTATTCCAGATGCATGATATGATAACGATATTGGCAAGTTAAGATTCCCATGTGAAATATTCCATATTGGAATATTTATATTTGGAGTTCCGGTATAATAACTAACAGGAATATCAGTATATTTTCCAAGACCCGCCGCAGTGGGTGATGGAGGAAATATTGTTGGTGCCAATGGTTGGCTATCCTGGGAATATATTGAAAAACAAAATAGAAAGTTATATACTAATATAATAATAATTTTCTTCATCTTTTTTAATTTATAACATTCATGGTTAATTTCAGGTTTAAAATTCTTTCAAACACTATTGGTTATAATTTAACGAATCTAACTAACTTAGATACTTCGTTATATTCAACTCTTAGATTATAGATACCTGTATTCAGGTTATGTAAATTAAACCTCTGTTTTATTGAATTCGATAAAACTGGAATTTCATTTCTTAACACAATAGACCCATTATCAGATATTATTGATACTCTTACGTTACTCAATGGTTCGACATTGTGAATCTCTAAAGACAAAAATTTTGTAACTGGGTTTGGATATGCTAATACAAACAATGACTTCTCACTGGGATCTAATATTTCAACTTCAACAGAATCATGGTTAACACATGCATTTGAGTCTAGTACTTTTACGAAATAATTATGAATTCCGGGTACCACATTGTTAGTGTTGATATCTAGATATGAGTAATTACAGTCAGTATTCCATTCATATCCTACAAATCCATCACCGGCATAAAGAGTTATTATTTCTCCTTTGCTCGTAACAATATCTTCACCAAGGTCAACAACTGGTAATTGATTAATTTTTACAATTATAGTATCCACAGTAACACAATTATATTCGTCAGTAGTTTCCAAAATATATATTCCAGTTGTGTCAACTATAAACTGATTTCCTCCCGGTACACCATTCCACAAGTATTCTTTAAACCCTGTGTCAGCTAGAACTGTAAATTGCTCAGCACATAATCCTGTGTCGGATGGCAATTTTACATGCTGACTGAAGTCGCAATCATATAATTTTGCCAAATAATACTCGCTGTTCATAGCAGTATCTGGTTCCAAATCCATTAAATTAAAACTTGAAATGAAATTACCGGAAACAAGAATGTTGTTATTATTATCAATCAACAACCCGTTAACCATATCTGTATTTGTATCACCAATTGATTCAAGGTACCTGAAAGTGCCATTTGATTTATATTTGGCGATAAATACATCATGTGAGAATTTTTGTGATATAATTTTACAAATGCCTTTTTCTATTTCACCACGGTATGTTCCTGTCAGGTAAATATCGTTGTATGAATTTATATTTATATCAGAAACAATGTCACCGGCCGTACCCCCAAAACTGTCAGCCCACAGTGTTTCACCCGAACTATTATATTTACAAATAAATACATCATAGTCCCCATTGGAAATAAAACTTACACTGTCATTTAAACTCATTTTACCATTAAATGCTCCCGAATAAATTAAATCTCCGCATGAGTCTGATTCTATTGCAGCACCAAAGTCTGAATACAATCCGCCAAAAGTTTTTGTAAAAAGTGGATTTAAATCATTATCAAGTTTGATAAGAAAGGCGTCAGATAGTCCTTTCGATAAATAGATATTATTGTGTATTTCAAGTTCCTTTTTAAAACTACCTGCTACATATAAGCTTTCATTAGAGTATAGTAAATCGTTAATAACGCAACTACCTGAAGAGGTAAAGAGAGTATTTCCAATTAGTTGACCATCATATTGATTAAATTTTCCGATCATGATATTTGTGTTTTTATCAGAACCAAATTTTGATTCATCAAACTCCAGTCTTTTGCTGGATAATACACATAAATAAAAATCATTATTGGTACCGGTAACAAGAAATGCCTTCGAACCATTAAATCTACCATTCAGGTTTGTCAACCAGTTAATTTCACCACTTTCATTTATCTTCGCAATAAATAATGAACTACCATTCGTACTCTTTAAATTATTACCGTCTAAATCAAAATCACCACGGAAGTACCCACAAACTAATAATTCATCATCATCACAAATTTGAATTGAAGATACATAGCAATAGCCAGTTGATGATAGGTTATGAAGCCAGGTATTTTCACCTTTGTTAGTATATCGGGCTATGAAGATATCACGTTTACCGGTAAGGTTTCTTCCTCCAGACTCAGCAGTTGTAGTACCTGAGAAATTACCAGCGACAAAAATATCTCCACTGGTACCAGATGTCATATGGCTGATTAAATCCCATTGTTCACCAACTGAACTGGTGAGCCATTGTGGAGAGAGGTTATTTTGGGTGAAAACTCCTGAAATGTTGAACATCAGTAATATTAACACCATATGAACTCTGAGATGACCCTTGTTCTTTAGTATTTTAGTTTTAATAATCATAATTTCAATTCTTATTAAAGTAGAGTGAGACTTAGATTCATTATTTTGAAATCAGTTTTTTAAGCTCGTTTATTTGAGTTTGCTGGTTTTCAAGAATATCCATTTGACTTTTAATCATTTTCTGTTGATCGATTGTATAAAGGGTTAGTTCTTCTATTTTCTTTAGCAGAATGGCGTTCATCTCACCAATATCAACACCTTCATCTTTAACCTGTTGTTCGGAAGGAACATCTTTCAAATGACTATTCTCATTTATATACTTCTCAACATTCTCTAGACTTTCAAGGTTATAGTCATCTTCGAAAACATAATCCGGCCAGTTTGTATACAGTTTTACAGTTACTTCTTCTGTAACTATTTTACCATTTACAGCAAGTTTATATCCAAAAGTGCTAGTAGTTCCTATTCCTACGTTACCGGAAAGCTCGTTTCCAAAATATATGTCCTGTCCGTTGGGATTTTCATGCCAAATACTGAATCCTGAGGGACTTATCCAAGATGCATTACCGGCTTCATCACACTGGAGAATTGATCCTTCCTGTGGAGGGTTACTACTGTCAAAAATAGTTAATGATGACATAATAGTTCTACCTTTAACATGTAACTTCGCTAGTGGGTCTTTTACTCCAATCCCTAGATTACAATCATTATCTATTCTAATACCAAGTGTTGAGTAATGATGCGGTGCTATAACAAGGCCAGATGTTGAATTTTCTATACCTTCGCTATCAGTCCAAAATATACCGGCATCCCCTAGTTTTGTAATGTCATTAAAACCATAACCTCCTAAGTGAGGAACCATAAATAATCTGTTTTTAGCATTTCCATTAGTAACGAGTGCTGGTATATTTGTGGATGAAATAACCTCTAACCTACCTTGAGGGTTTGTTGTACCAATACCAACAAAATTTGTTTCACCATCAAGAGTCATTACAATATTCTCCTTTGTTGGTCCTTTTGATTTAAAGTTAAGTCGATTAGGAGCAGTATTTCCCCAGACGATATCAGATGAGGTTGATTTAAACTCTATTCTGTTTATTACATCAACCATTCCATTAACATTTAAAAGCACTAAAGGATCACCGAGTGATGGAACACCAATATTTATTTGACCATCAATTTCTGACATTAAAACACTATTGCCAATGGTAGCACCTTCGGTTTTAATTGTACCGGTCCATTTTGTGAAGAAATTTTGGGTCATATCTCCACTTTCTCCAAATACATCAACCTGATATCTGGGATTTCTTGAGGTTTGAGTTTTATTTTGCTCTTGGCTTATAAGCTCATTGTATCCTAAAAAGAGCAGGAATGTAAACAAAATTCTAAGATTCAAATTCATAGTTTTATTAATTTTAGATTATTATAATCGTAAAAAACACAACATAAACTGTAAGTTTTTCCTAATTATCCATTGTAATTTTACATTTTGTTAGTCGTAAATACAATAAATTAAATTTAATCTGAAGGTGTACGATTTATGTGATCGGGTTGCACTCCTTAGGCTAAATTTTTTAGCTAAATTAAACTGAATAATTATATTATAAAAATTTATCTATGGAACTTGAATATAGATAATCAAGGTTAGTTAAGCTTCTTGCTTGTGTAATAGCTGTTAAATCAGGAAGATACGATTGTTATTTAAAATTGATATAAATTTGTTTTATTGTAAATAAATAATACTAAGCAAGATATTAACTTGATAAAAAGAATTACAAAATGTTTTGAAAAAATGAATTGTATATAGCAAAATGTATTTTAAGATAATTAAGATTACAAAAAAAGCACTGCCACAAATTGTAAACAGTGCTTTATATTTATTGTTTTTAGAAACCTACTTAACAATAATACGCTTTACTTTTCCGTATTGCCGGTTACCAAGTCTGATAATGTAAGCTCCCGGTTTGGCATATGACATGTCGAGATCATATTTATATTTTCCATTTACTTTCTCAACCCTGTTTTCAACTAACTTTTGCCCAAGTACATTATGTAGGTTTATTACAAGTGTTTCATTGTAATTATTAGATTGCATTAAAACCTCAAATTGGTTGTTTCCTAGGTTCCTTACTATCAGTTCAGCTTTTTGCAGTACTAATTCTTCAGTCCCAATTGAAAATACAATATCAGTCATATAATCTTCAGTTTCACCGTATTGGGTACCTTCACATGCATTATCGGGAACAGGATCATTCCAGTTAGTTTTAGCTCGCATCATATGCTGTCCAAGATTAGCTCCGGCAGGAATTACCAATGGCATGGTTTCAATAAAAACTCCTGAACCAGCATTTGGATTATCTTCAATAATATAATTATCTACTACTAATTCATCAATCTCAAACATAAAATTGTCATTAAAATCAATCCATACCCTGACATACTGATTAGCATAGTGAGTCTCTATTGTCAGGTCATTCGTACTGTTTATTTCAAGTTCAGTCATCAGATATGTATAGTCTCCATAACCGTTTGGTGAGCATTCCGAAGGATTTATTATTGTCCTTAATTCAAACAGGTAAATACCATCACCCGCTGAACAGTCAGATTCAGGCTGACACATATTTTTTGTAATTACAACACTTGTTGTATCATTAAACCTGTCAGCATCGTCCGGTAAAGATGTGTATGATGTTAAAAGATGGTCGCCAATCTCGGTGAAATCACCGGGGGTTGAGAATGTATAGCTCATTTTATCATTTGATAACAATGGACCTGCTACCTGTTCAGTAACAACAACATTATCAAGATTATATGAAACCTCAAAATCTGACTGGTCAGAAGTACCAAAGTTTTCAATTGAAACAGTTATTTCTTCCTCAGATGTTAAATCATTTCCTGATATGGGTTCAACAACTCCAATAACCCCAATATCATTAGGATACATGTGGAATACATTTACAGAAGCAGTATCATTTTCCCTGAATTCATCAGTTGACAGATCGGTGTATGCCGTAATGGTGTATGTTTGGCCAACATTACTAAGGTTTGCAGTTGCTGTAAATGTGTACATTTCAGATGCTCCTGTTGTAATAGGTACTGGAACTACCTCACTTACAAGGTTTCCAGCATCAACCATATAGCTTACCGGTATGTTTGACTGAGTTTCTTCACCATAATTAAAAACAGTAACAGTAACAGATTCTGCATCTGTTAATGCGCCGCTAACAGGTGCCTCAATACTCATTACTCCCACATCATTTGAGTAATCAGATGCAATCTGAAAAACTCCAACCACATCAGTCCTCTGATTACTTATAAAATATTCTGCAATATGCCAGAAGGTTTTATCATTTGTCGGGTCAAGTGACAGCTGAACATAATCAGCCAGTCGGTTTGATGGATTGTTTGATGTTCCCTGTGCTATAAGTGTCTCATCTATCGTCATTTCTCCAAGAGGATCGGCACCATAACGCCCTGTATAATATATTGCTATTTTATCAGTAGCACTACATGTAGTATATCCCATTCCAATATTTCCATGACCATCCATCACCATTGAGCCTGAAAATGCATTTCTGTCAGCTACCGGTGATACATAAGTACCTTCCTGGTATATTGTCCATGGATCACCATCTGTAGTTTGTCGTAACTCATACCAGCGAATACCTGCCAGTTCACTTCCGGGACCTTCAGTATCAACAACGAAATTGAAAATCGCCGAGTTGTACCCGGGAAATTTTCTGAATTGTGCCTGATTCATTATTGTTGCCTGCAGCACATCCTGATCCGGACCGGATGGTTGGGGAACATTTGAGAAAGATCCTCCATCGAATACAGAAGTAAAAGGTGTTGTAATGATTTCCTGTGGATTGCTGATGGTGGAATTTGCGATATCATCCCAGTCAACATTCACTGTCCAAACTTTTAGATGATCCTCTGAAACACCCGCCCATGCATCATCCTGCATATAAACAACAGAAGCGTTACCAGCAGGAGGAAGGTCATCATTTATAATATTGAAGAATTGTGGACTATAAAAGCCTGATGTAGTAATCCCAGGTAGTGGAAAAGTAACAAACTGTGAAGGATTTCCAAGCAACATCTCATCCCGTTCCACAACAAATACTTTATCAATATTACTTATATTAGCAGTTACATAATATCCATCTGACCAAACTGAAAACTTAGTATAGTCAGGGAATGCTCCGGGTTCAAATCCAGTAGTATAAACATACCATCCATCATTTACAGGATCAGGTCCCATACAAATTGCCATGTTAAAACCTTCAGGACTAAA
Source organism: Bacteroidales bacterium (assembly GCA_028277395.1). Taxonomy (GTDB): domain Bacteria; phylum Bacteroidota; class Bacteroidia; order Bacteroidales; family F082. Next base: position 109,719 of record JANQGJ010000071.1, read on the forward strand.
ATCAAATTCAGTTATAACAAAACGATCTGCTTGTGCATCATAAAAAACAATTGGATCTCCTGCGTCATTACCAGGAAACAAAGTACTTAATGAAGCTTCGTCAGTAAGAGGGTTGCCATCTTTATCAAATATCCTGAAACCGGTATTCCATGCTCCGACAAAATGGTTTGGTCCAACAGCACCTGTTGGGTCTGAAGGAGTTGAAGATGATATATTAGCATCGAAAACCAGCATGGGTTCTTTACCTCTGTGCTGGGCTCTTGATCCTCCTGTGTTTACCAATGGATCATCACCATGGGGCAATCCTTTGCCGGGAACATGTTTGTTGGCACCACGTCTTTTTGGAGGGCCGTCTTTAGGAGCTTCGTTCTGGTCAACACCAATAAATGTGCCGTTTAGAACCTGGCTGGCTATACTAGGTACAATAATCGGTTCATCAATAATACCGTATTTGCTTGCTTTCGTTGTCTCATTTTGTTGAGCTAACAGGTTTTGTGATATAATTACCAGCAATAGAGCAATTATACTCATGAAAATTCTCTTCATCTCAAGTTGTTTTCGTATTAAAATAGTTATTTTCAGATTTAATTTCAGACATGTACAGCTACTGAAGTGTTGCAAATTAAATCAAATTATAGATAAGTAATTAAATATGATCACTTTTAATTTCATCTGCTGACAATATCTGCTGAACGTTTATTCAATTATCACTTTTGAAGTACTTATGGTATTTCCTTCCCTTATTGCTATTGTGTACATCCCTGAAGAATAATCCTGTACATTAATCCTCAATTCTTTTTCTGAAGTCTTGATCGTATAAACTTCATCACCATTGATATTTTTAAGTGATACTGTTCTGTCACCTGTTGCCTGGAATACTATGTTCAGAATGTCATTTGCAGGATTTGGAAAAACGATAATAACTTCTGAAGTTTCCTCTCCAATACCAACCGGTATAAGGATATAATCTGTTTTTATCTCGGTATCTGTTCCTCCCGGCCCTGTTACTTCTAGTGATACGGTAAAGTTACCGGGTGTTTGATATTCGTGTGAAGGATTCTGTTCTGCAGAAGATCCACCATCGCCAAAGTCCCAGTTCCAGTCAGTTATATTTCCTGTTGAGAGGTCTGTAAAATTAACAACTAACGGTGCCTCACCTGTTGTTGGTGTTCCTTCAAAATCAGCATCAGGTATAAGTTCTGTTGCAAAAATATAATCTGTTTTTGTCAGGGTATCAGTTCCACCGGGGCCATCAACAATAAGACTTACAGTATAGGTCCCTGCATCAGTGTAGGTATGTTCAGGATTCTGTTCAGTCGAAGTATTTCCATCGCCAAAATTCCATTCCCAGACATCTATTTCACCGGTTGAAAGATCGGTAAATGAAACAGTTAATGGAATATTGCCGGATGTTGGGACTCCCTGGAAATCGGCAACCGGAGCAGGGTGTGTAACTTCAATATAATCAGTTTTAACCTCATCATCTGAACCGGAAGGTCCTGTTACAACAAGTGTTACAGTATATAATCCGGGATCAGCATAAGTATGTTCAGGGTTTTGTACTGTTGATGTATTACCGTCACCAAAATCCCAGTCCCAGCTGTCAATTGTTCCTGATGACAGGTCAGAAAAGCTAACAGGTAAAGGATAATTCCCGCTTAACGGATCTCCTGAAAAGTTTGCCGTTATTGCATCTGTACTTCCTGTGATCTCCACATCGTCTAAACAGACTCCGTAACCATACAGTGCATTTCCTTCAAACCCGACATAATAAGTTGAGCTGAGATTTGTTAATGTAACAGAATCTTTGGTCCATGAACTGATGTTGCCATTGTAAGTATGAAGCAATACCCATGAACTTGTTTCCGAGTCCCTGTAATATATACTTAGTTCATCCTGGTCGGGTGACCATAACTCCTGTGTATGCCAGAATGATATCTGTGCAGAAGTATATGAAGATAAATCGAGTGGTGGTGTAACCAGTATTGTTTTATCTTCACCGGTATCATCATCTTTAAGGCAGGCATTATAGATACCACTGTGTGCTGATCCAGGGTTTGAATCTCCGTTTCCTGTGATGAATTGCCAGTCAACATTCCCGCCGCTTATATATTCCTGTGTCCAGCAGTCAGGTATTGATCCGTTATTTTCAAAATCTTCGAAGTATGGGAAAGTCGTTATATTACAATCCATTACAGTAATGTAGTCAGTCTTTATTTCTGTATCGGTATCGGTACCATCTGAAACAACAAGCGTTACATCCCATGTTCCTTCTGTATTATATTGAATTGGTGGTGGGGTTTGTCCTGAATGGCTTCCAGGTGTTCCACCTTCAAATGTCCAGGTCCAGGATGTAGGTGATCCGGTTGAAACATCAGTGAAGTTCACGCTTTCTCCCAGGTTTATATTTGTGTCGTCAGCAGTAAAGTTAGCTGATAAGGTATTTGAAGTATAAAGATCAGATTCCCACAATCCTCTCCCGTAAGTAGATGCCCTTAACAGGCTGTTTGCTGGATTGGCATCATAATAAATCTCTAATTCGGTAACTACAACATTTGGCATATTGTCAAAGAAAGGTGTCCAGTTTGCAGCACCTAATTTCAGGTATACACCTACATCTGTTGCAGCATAAAGCTCTGTCTGCGATGTGTTCTGTTTGTTTTGAATGACACAATTGGTTGGTAATGATGGAAGTCCGGCAGATATATCTGTCCAGCTTGAACCACCGTTTGTTGATTCATAAACACAGTAATTGTTAAACTCACCCATTGATAACCAGATGGTATTCGGATCGTCATCTTTTACACTAATGTAAGTAATATTGGAAGAACCCGTTGGGAGTGATCCCGTTATATTTGACCAGGATGAACCTCCGTCATCTGTTCCATACAAAGTACCGGTTGTAGCAGCATAAATATAATTGGAATTTGAAGGTGCTACTGCCAGTGATCTCAAAGTGCTACCTGACCAGGTACTTAACTGTGTCCAGTTGTTTCCCTGGTTTGTTGATTTCCAGACATCCTGAAAACCTACAAGTATAGTATTACTGTTATTAGGATCCTGAACATAAGGCGTTACCCAGGCAGCATTTCCTGATATGCCGTCGTCTATTTGAGTAGAGCTTGACCAGTGGTCTGTTGTTCGGTAAATAGCACCATAGTACAGTGATGCATATTGTACATTTTCATCAGAATAATCAATCAGACATTCCATACCATCACCTCCAAGTACGTCATTCCAGGTAGATGTCAGCAATGCCTTGGTTCCGTTGTCCTGAAGTCCGGTAATTACATCGGCAGAAGTGGTTTGAGCAACACCAAGACGGTACATCTGGCTTATAACCATTCCATCTGTGTGATGCGACCAGGTTGAGCCACTATTAGTGGTACTGTATAAACCACCATCATTGCATTCCCATAATGTTGATGATCCGTTTTGAAATGCAAGGTTGTGTTTATCAGCATGAACAGTAGTTGCACTACCCCAACAGGTACCCGACCAATGTGTATTAATACTCCATGAACTTCCTCCGTTTGTTGACTTCCATGTGTTAACACCACCAAGAAATACGGTACCGGCATCATTGGGATCTGCTGCTATACATAAGTCATACCATCCCTGACCACCACTGTCAGTTCCATCACATCTCCATCCCAACAGATTGTCTGAATCATAGATCAGTGAAAAACTCGATCCTGAATCCGTTGATTTATATACTCCATACAACCCGCTGTTTGAAGCAGCCATAACTGCATATACAACTGTTGCATCATCAGCACTAACAGCTATTTCTGTTCTATGTCCGCTTGTGTTCAGACTTGTTGTCCATGTAGCTCCGCTATCAGTTGATTTGTAAATATCTCCCTGTTTTGTACTACCATAAATAATATTACTGGTCCCGGGTTTAAATTCCATATCTATATAAACGTTAGCAGTAAGAAACGACCAGTTTACACCTGCATCAGTACTTTTATATAAACCGTCAGTTGTTGCGGCATAAAGCGTGTTATTGTTGGTGGGATCCAGTAATAGTCTGTTTACAAGACGTTTTTGCCCTGCTGTATAGGACAGCCCGGTGGTTTGCCATGTAGAGCCACCATCGGTTGACTTAAGAACTCCAACAGAATATGTATCGGAAGCATCTCTGTCGCCTGTAGCAATATAAACCAGATCATCACCTGATGTTGGTATAACAATGATATCACTGATACCTATTGCTTCAATATCATCACTCATTGGTGTCCACGAAGAACCTCCGTCGGTTGATTTCCATACACCACCTGAAGCAGCTCCTACGTATAATGTGTTATTATCTGTGGGGTGGAATCCGATACAATTTAACCTGCCAATTCCTGCATATCCGCCTGGCGAAGTACTTGGTCCCATTGATACCCAGTTCCCTGATGCACTTCTCTGTGGAACCAGTGTTTCTTTAATTCTTTGATATTCTTCCCATGCAGAATTATTAGGAAATTCACCTGTAACAGGATCAACCCTGTTTTCCCAGAACCATTCCCAGCGTTTGAACTGTTTCCATCCTCCTGCTTTTGTTTTCACTCCGTTAACCATGTAATAGCCATTAACAACCTCTTTATCTGACCAATAGCTGTTGAACGCATCCCTGATTTCGAAAAAGGTCAGTTCTCCCGACTCAAGCTTATCATTCGGAAGCAGTGAATTCCACGGTTGTGCCTTTGTTTCATTTGCAATAACTGTAATAACAATTATTAAAATAATAGTTAAAAATCGATTCATCTCTCGTAATAAGTTTTTTGTAATGTGCCTAAAAGTATAATGGGGCCAAAAATAAGATAAATTTAATGATAATATCAACTACTATGATATATGTTAGTGTTTTCACGGAAGATAATTCAATAGTGGCAACCTAGTATGGATAGGATCGTGTAAGTGTCATAAAAACAGATTGTTATTATTAATTAAAACCTGACTACGATAAGCAAATTTTATCCTTCATACCGGATTATTAAACTGTATTAGCAATTGAATGAAAGAATTGATATATGGCAATAATTACCATTGATATTATCATCAATATTTGGCAAAGGAAACCTTATATAGATTTGAGCTGGTGGAATATACGGATTCCCAGGTAGTACCTCCGTCAGTAGTTAATAATATTTGTCCGAAGAAACTACTTGTGGTTGATTGACCCGCAACTACCGCGTTCTGGTCATTGAATGAATCAATTCCCACAAGGAACATATTCGGGCCGGTAAAACTATATTTATTCCACGTTTCTCCGGCATTGGAAGTCTTGTATATATTATTCAGATCGAATGCTCCCCACCAGGTATTTTTGTCCAGCATAATGAGATCATTTATGTCAGCTGGTCCGCCACCACCACCGGCACCGGGAACCGAATCATTATTCCAGTTAACACCTCCGTTTTGTGTATGAGTATAATGTGCTTCAGCACCATAAATTACTACATTTTCTTCACTTGTTGCCTTAACACCTATCCAGCCGTTTTTATTGTAATTATCCTCTAGTACTATTGAATCCCAACTTGTGCCTCCGTTACTTGTTTTGGCGATAAATCCCAGATTATTCAGATTTTGTCCAACCGTATATACAGTCTTTTCATTAATAGCATGAATCCCCTGCATATTATTCTGAAAAAAGTTGCCGTCAAATACAGTCCAGGTGCTACCTCCGTTATTTGTATTATAAATTACACCAGGTGATCCGCTTATCCAGATATTGTCTTTTGTAAGTGCTGAGATGCCTTCAAGATACCTGTCGGTATTATTATCAACATAAGGTAGCCTGGTCCAAAGTACACCTCCATTATACGTAACAAGAATGGAATTATTTGTACCAACTGCCCAGACAGTCATTGAATCGATAGCCTGAACATTCATAACATCAATATTTAAAAGAGCCTCCTGACCTTTTCCCTGTCTCTCCCAGGTTTTTCCTCCATCTGCGGAATGTAATATCATCCCATAATCGGTACTGTCCTGTTGACCTACCACCCATACATGCCTGTTAAGATCAATTGGGTCATCATCATCTTTTTTGCAACCTGAAAATACTATAACAGTAGTCGTCAGTGCAACTATTACAATAAATATTAGCTTTTTCATATTTTGTCAGATTATTTAAACGCTTGTATTTGTGTTGAATATGTGTACAAATATAATACATGAATAAATAAAAATCAATTTATTATGGGCTATGTATTACTCTTGTTGTTTAATTTTACCGTTTTTACGATAAAATACTACTATGATAAATTGGTTCATAAATATATCTTTAATAATACTGTTTTCAGGCACAATCAGCTCATTCACAAATACTAACAGGGAGAAAGGGAACAGGGGTTACCATGTTAAAGTTGGTGACAATGTAGAGAATATAAAATTTAATTTATTGGATGGCTCAACCATTGAACTGGCTGATTTGAAAGGTAAAGTAGTTGTATTACAGTTTACGGCAAGCTGGTGTTCGGTTTGTCGCAGAGAAATGCCTGTTCTTGAAAAGGAAGTGTGGCAAAAATATCGTGATCAGGATCTTATTTTAATAGGGATTGACCTTGACGAACCTCCTGAGAAAGTTAAAAGATTTGTAGAAAAAATGAATACAACATATCCAATATCGCTTGATCCCGGTGGGGAAATTTTCCAAAAGTTTGCATACGAAGGTAGTGGAGTTACAAGAAATGTAGTAATTGATAAAAAAGGCAGGATCGCATATCTGACAAGACTATTTGAACGTGAAGAATTTGATAATTTGAAAGAAAAAATTGAAGAGTTGATTTCTGAATAGAAGCCAGGGTTTAATATTAATTATAATCAACTTTAAAATCAGTATCATTTATACTAATTAAATATCTGTTTAGACAACTTCCGTTGTTTGAAAAATAAACATCACCATTGTAATCAAACTGAGGTAATTCCACATAACTGCTTCCATACAAAAAATAACAGCAATAATAGTAATGCTGTAGTTTGTCATCTTCGTTGATCGTGCTTACAAAAGGGTAATTATTTCTTGCTATTCCATCAATAGTTCCCCATATGTCAAAGCTGTCGTGAGTTGAATAATAGGGTGTTGACACATCTTTATAAAACTTATAATTAAGGTTGAATCTGTAACTCAGTGTTCCTGTGGAGTCAGAATATCCACGGGTCAGGTTTTCAGCTTCAGCAATATAAACAGGATTTGTGGTGTTACCGATGAAATCGTTCTTCAATTTGAATCCTGTTACGCTAACAGTGTCGGTATCATACATAAAACCATTAAAGGTAAAATTAACATCTGCCTGGGGCTCTGAAAATCCGGTTTCTGTAGTTGCAATATAATTGCCAAGACGGAAATGACCATATCCATCATGATTACCCCAGACACTGTAATCGATTTTGATAGTTGCAGGATTACTTTGTAAGGTTACTGTTGCCCCGTCAATAGTTGCTATACTGTCATTTTGCAAAGTTGTGTCAGACAGGGCTTTAAAGTAAGTAAATAATAGCAGCCCAGTCATTTGTTGTGCTTCAACATAATCAGGAATTGTTTCTACTGCGGGGCTATAATCAAACGATGTATTATTTTTATGACAGCTGACAAAATAAACTGTTTGTACAAGGATAGCAGCTATAGCAAATATCCTGAAAAAAATCCTGTTTGTCATTTTCTTTTGTATATTTCAAAGGTGTACGTGAAATCATTTTGGGGATCATCAACAACATCTTCTTTTGATACCAGTTCCCAATCATTTAACGGGATTTCAGGAAAAAAAGTATCGGCTTCAAAGTCTTTATGAACTCTGGTTATATAAAGTTTGTTAGCAAATGGCATGAACTGGCTGTAAATTGAACCGCCTCCAATTACGAAATTCTCTCTACCGATCTCCATTTTCCCAATTGCGTCTTCTATGGAATAAGCCATTATGCAATTGTCAATTTCTTCACCGGCTACATCCGTAATTATCATACTTGTACGATTTGGCAGCGGACGGTTTGGAAGTGAGTAATAAGTTCTTTTGCCCATTACTATATAATGGTTTTTGGTAATCTCTTTGAATCGCTTAAGATCATTGGATATATGCCAGAGCAGATCATTATTTTTACCAATGCCTTGATTTGCAGCAATTGCTACTATAATTGAGATATCTTTTTTCATAATTTATAAATATTATAATCGTGGAAACTAGACTGAAATTTTTCCTCTGATCACCGGGTGCGGATCATAGCCGGTAACTTCAAAATCCTGGTATTTGAAATCGAAAATATTTTTTATATCCGGATTTATCCTCATTACCGGTAGTGGTCGCGGTTCACGGCTTAATTGAAGTTTTACCTGTTCCATATGATTCAGGTAGATGTGTGCATCTCCAAAAGTATGCACAAAATCTCCGGGAGTAAGATTTGTAACCTGTGCAATCATCATGGTTAACAAAGCATATGAGGCAATGTTAAACGGAACACCTAAAAAAGCATCGGCACTCCTTTGGTACAACTGACATGATAAGCTGCCATTGTAAACATAAAACTGAAACCATGCATGACAAGGCGGAAGAGCTGCATTCCCTGCTTTAACATTATATGAAAACGATTTGGAAGTATCAGGAAGAACACTTGGGTTCCAGGCAGCAACAATAAGTCTTCTGCTATCCGGGTTTGACCTTATTTGTTCAATAACATTCTTAATCTGATCAATATTGTCATTATTCCAGTTTCTCCACTGGGCACCATAAACCGGACCCAGGTTACCTTCACTATCAGCCCAGTCATTCCAGATTTTCACACCGTTTTCCTGCAGATATTTAATATTGGTATCTCCCGATAAAAACCACAATAACTCATGAATAATTGATTTAAGATGTAGCTTCTTTGTAGTTACAAGTGGAAATCCATCTTTCAGGTCAAATCTCATCTGGTAGCCGAAAACACTGATTGTTCCGGTTCCGGTTCTGTCTTCTTTTTTATACCCTTTATCAATAATATGTTTTAAAAAGTCATGATATTGTATCATAATAGCAATAGTAGTTTTAACAGTACTGATTAAAGTACCAGTAAGAACAATATTTTATCCCATTAAGGCTCCGACAATAGTAGCTGAAAGCAGCGATGCTATAGTACCACCAAGAAGTGCACGCATTCCATATTTTGACAGTAGTACTCTCTTTGTTGGTGCCAGAGACCCGATACCCCCAATTTGTATTCCGATGGATGCAAAATTAGCAAATCCACATAACATATATGTTGCCATAATTACAGATTTTGAGTCTGCGAACACATTGGCTTGTTTCATTTCGGCAAGACTAACATAGCCAATAAATTCAGTCATTATTACTTTTTCACCAAGAAGTCTGCCTACGAGTGTAATGTCGGCGCCATCAACTCCAATAAGCCACATCACCGGTGCAAAAATATACCCAAGAATAAACTGTAGTGAAAGCTCTTTATATTTTCCGTCAGTAATATCTGAAATCCACGAATTAAGATGGAACAGATCACCAACTGATTTTGAGATGTAATTAAACATGGCAATAAAAGCAATAAAAACAAGTAGCATTGCAGCAACATTTACTGCCAGTTTAAGCCCCTGTGTAGTTCCATTGGAGATAGCATCAAGCACATTTTTTCCGGCTTCTTCTCTTGGAATTTTTACATCGGAGTCAATCTTTTCAGTTTGAGGTACTAAAATCTTGGAAACAACAACGGCTCCAGGTGCTGCCATAACAGAAGCAGTAAGCAGATGTTTCGCAAAAAGCATTCTTTGAACGGGATCATCACCACCCAGAAAGCTAATATAAACAGCGAGAACACCACCGGCAAGTGTTGCCATACCGCCCATCATAACAAGCAGTATCTCCGACTTGTTCATTTTGGGCAGATATGCCTTTATCATAAGTGGCGATTCCGTTTGCCCAAGAAATATATTACCTGCAACTGAAAGACTTTCTGCTCCTGACAATCTCATAAATTTGGTCATAACCCACGCCAATGCGAAAACAATGTACTGTATGATGTTCAGATAAAATAGTAAACTTGTAAGTGCAGAGAAAAATATAATAGTTGGCAGAATTTGTACAATGAAATTCACGTTTGCAATTTCAATCTGGTCAGTTATAAACGATTTGAAAAGGAAATCTGTTCCGGCTTTGGTAAAATCCAGAATAAGTACAAATCCTGCCCCTACGAAATCAAATGCAGCAGCAATAAAAGGGACATATAATACACCAAGCGCCAACAGAAGTTGAAACAACAAACCTTTCCCAACAACTCCCCAGTTAATTTTTTTTCTGTTTGTACTAAAGATAACCGATATTACAACTAAAACTGCAATACCAGTTATTCCCCGAACCACACTCATAAAGCTTATCCCACTTTCGTTAAAGCTAAGAAGGTTGGTTTTGCTGTTGTTAGTTTTGACATCATTATTATTGGTATCCAGTTCTTCGTTAATAACATTTTCCGTTTCACTTTTGTTGAATGCAGTATCCTGGATATTTTCAGTCGTAAATCCAAGTAAAGCAAGTGAAAAAAAACCGACAAGGAAAGTTACGATCAATAAATTTCTTTTTTTCTTATTCATAGATTATCACATTTCGGATTTGTTATTTTAAAACAGAGTAAACAGATTAATATTTGTGGAAGGTTTGTTGTACCTTTTGCTGATTCATTCGGGATTAAGAGTTATAACTTCCTTTGCTTAATTTCGTCTCTGATCTTTGAAGCTTCTTCGTAGTTTTCATTTTCAATGGCTACTTTTAGCATCTCATCAAGTTCTGATATGGAGAAATTACTATAATCGGTTTCATCATCTGCAGTAGTAAATGTTGGATCAGATGCTTCAGGGTCGTCGCCAACAGGTTCATCTTCAAGAACAATTCCTGCATCCTCAATTATATTCTGATAAGTATATATCGGGCAGCCAAACCTTAATGACAGGGCAACTGCATCGGAAGTTCTGCTGTCGATCTCGCTTATTTTACCCTGATGTTCACAAATTAGTTTTGAGAAGAATATCCCTTCATCAAATTTGTTAATTATTACTTCAGTAATATTAATTTCAAAGTGTTTGGCAAAATTAGTAAACAGATCATGTGTTAACGGGCGTGATGGTTTCATGTTTTCCAACTCAATGGCTATTGCCTGAGCTTCACCACTTCCTATAATAATTGGTAGTCTTTTCTTTTGTTTTGGGATTCCCAGAATCAGGGCATAAGCACCACTTTGAGACCGGCTGTATGACATTCCAACAATTTCGAGCTTTACCTTTTCCATACTGTAATAAATATTTGCTAAAATATAAAACTTTTAGTCGTTATTCACCATATTCACACCTAGTTTTTGCATAATTACTAACAAAACTTTTTGCTGTATTTAATTCACTGTAAAACATAGCTGTAAGCATGGACTTGTCATGATCAAAGTTCAAAAAATATTATGTTATAAATAATTGTTAATTGTGTTTTAATAACAATATCAATTATTATTACTCAGATTAAACCTTTATTTTTATTTTAGCGAACTTCTATGCAAACGATTTAATTTTAATTTAAATTAATTAATAAAGTAGTTATGAAAAAAATTCTTATGCTTTTTGCTTTATTTGCTGCACCAGCGCTGGTTTCAGCAAGTGAGGCAGACCTTGTAATACCTGATGGTGTAAAAGATCAGTCGATCCTTTATTGGGGATTTCTGATAACATTTGCAGGTTTCCTTTTTGGATTGTATCAATTCATGAAAGTAAAAAAGATCCGGGCACATCAGTCCATGCTGGATGTTGCTCATGTGATCTATGAAACAGGGAAAACATACCTTATCCAACAAGGTAAATTTCTTGCCATTTTATTTGTTTTTATAGGTGCTGCTGTAGCTTTTTATTTTGGATGGTTGTCAGTAGATCCTGAAACAGGTGAAAACTTGTTTGGAGTGAGTGGTGTTCTTATGATACTGGGATGGACAATTATTGGTATACTTGGATCATACAGTGTTGCCTGGTTTGGAATCAGAATGAATACACTTGCCAATTCGCGAATGGCATTTGCATCATTGGAAAGAAAGCCCATTAAGCTGCTGAACATTCCTCTGAATGCAGGTATGAGTATAGGAGTTGTTCTTATATCGCTTGAGTTGATCATGATGTTGGTAATCCTGATGTTTGTACCTGGTGAATATGCCGGAGCAAGTTTTATCGGGTTTGCTATTGGTGAATCTCTGGGAGCCTCAGCATTAAGAATTGCAGGTGGTATTTTTACAAAAATTGCGGATATTGGTTCCGACCTGATGAAAGTTATCTTTAAAATTGGTGAAGATGACCCACGTAATCCAGGAACAATTGCAGACTGTGTTGGTGATAATGCAGGTGATAGCGTTGGTCCTACAGCTGATGGTTTTGAAACTTACGGTGTTACAGGTGTTGCCTTGATTTCTTTTATTCTTCTTGCAGTTACAAGTATAGATTTCCAGATTCAGTTATTAACCTGGATATTCCTGATGCGTATACTAATGATCGCTACTTCAGTTGTTTCTTTCTGGATCAATAATGTATTCACAAAAGCAAAATATGCTCAGGCAGATGATCTGGATTTTGAAAAACCTCTTACTAACCTTGTATGGATCACATCTATCCTTTCGATCATTGTTACTTTCGTTGTAAGTTATTACACAATTGGTGAACTACCAAATGATCTCTGGATTACTCTATCAATTATAATTAGTGCCGGTACACTTGGTGCGGCATTGATTCCCGAGTTTACAAAAATATTTACCAGTCCTAAATCAACTCATGTTAATGAAGTTGTTGAAGCCTCGAAAGAGGGTGGAGCTTCTCTGAATATACTTTCAGGACTTGTTGCAGGTAACTTCAGCGCATTCTGGAAAGGTATGGTTTTCTTCCTCCTGATGTTCATAGCTTATTATGCAAGTACCTACGGACTAAGCGATTTCATGATTTATCCTTCAATCTTTGCCTTTGGCCTTGTTGCTTTTGGTATGCTTGGAATGGGACCGGTTACAATAGCTGTTGACAGTTACGGACCGGTTACTGATAATGCACAATCAATTTATGAATTGTCGTTAATTGAAGAAACTGATGGTATTAGTGAGGAAATTGAGAAAGATTATGGTTTTAAGCCTGATTTTGAAAAATCCAAATACTATCTTGAGGCAAACGATGGAGCAGGTAATACTTTTAAAGCTACTGCAAAACCGGTACTAATCGGTACTGCTGTGGTTGGTGCTACAACAATGATCTTTTCTCTGATTTTGGTAATTCAGCATACATTACATGTTGAGCCAGCTGAAATACTTAATCTGCTGAATCCATACACTATACTTGGATTCTTGTTAGGCGGTGCTGTAATATACTGGTTTACAGGTGCGTCAACTCAGGCTGTAACAACTGGTGCGGCAAGAGCTGTTGAATATATCAAGGACAATATAAACCTTGATCCTAATGCTCCTAAAAAAGCCGATGTTGAGAAATCAAGATCTGTTGTTAAAATATGTACAGTTTATGCTCAAAAAGGTATGTGGAATATTTTTATTGCCATATTCTCTTTTGCGTTGGCATTTGCATTCATTTCTGCTCCATCCGGTTCTAACCTACCGGTTTCATTATTTGTAAGTTATCTGTTATCAATTGCATTCTTTGGTTTATATCAGGCTATCTTTATGGCAAACGCCGGTGGTTCATGGGACAACGCTAAAAAAGTAGTTGAAGTTGACATGCAGGAAAAAGGTACAGAACTACATGATGCATCAGTAGTGGGTGATACTGTGGGTGATCCGTTTAAAGACACATCATCTGTTGCACTTAACCCTGTTATTAAGTTTACTACCTTGTTTGGGTTATTGGCAATGGAAATTGCAATTGCTCCTCAATTTAGGGCAATAGCACCTTATATTGGTGGTGTATTTCTGATAGCAGCATTGTATTTCGTTTACAGATCATTCTACAAAATGAGAATTAGAGGATAAATTCTGAATATTTTCATATAGTTAAAGAGGCTGTTCAGGTATTAATATCCGGGCAGCCTCTTTGTTTAATAAAATTAAAGCATGAATTTCCGCAAACGTATTCTATTAGTTAATAACTATTGTTAAATTTATAACAACTATTAGTTAAAAAATTGATCAGTCATTAATAAGATTTTTACTTTTGCACTTTCGTAGATTCCATATCTACATTTTATAGGTTTAATCACTTTTTAAGGAGTAAATTATAAATAGCGTGATGAATATTAAGGACTTCGTAAACAGGCATAACGGACCATCCGGCGATGATGTGAAAACAATGCTTGACAGCATGGGTCTTGATTCTGTTGATCAGTTGATCGACCAAACAATACCTGAAGATATAAGATTAAAAAACTCACTGAATATTGAAGAGGGATTGTCTGAATATGACTACCTGAATCATATGAGAAATATGGCTAAGAAGAATAAAATCTTTAAGTCGTATATTGGAATGGGATATTATAATACAATTGTACCTCCGGTAATACAAAGAAATGTATTCGAAAATCCGGGCTGGTACACATCATATACTCCCTATCAGGCTGAAATCTCACAGGGAAGACTTGAAGCTTTATTGAATTTTCAGACGATGATCTCTGACCTGACAGGATTGCCCATTGCCAACTCATCACTTCTTGATGAAGCAACTGCAGCAGCAGAAGCAATGCTGATGTTCTATAATTCCAGACCCAGAGCAAGCGTTAAGAACAATGCCAACGTATTTCTTGTTTCTGAGAATATGTTTCCACAAACTATTGAAGTACTTAAAACGAGGGCCGAATCAAAAGATATTGAGTTAAAAATACAGAACTGCAGCGAATTTGATTTCAACGATAAGGTTTTTGGTTGTATGATCCAATATCCCGATCAAAAAGGAAACATTACGGATCATAGAATAACAGTAAAAAATGCAAATGACAATAAGGTTCCGGTTGCAGTAGCAACTGATCTTATGAGTTTAACAATACTCACTCCTCCGGGAGAATGGGGTGCAGATGTTGTTTTCGGAACCTCTCAAAGATTTGGTGTGCCAATGGGATTTGGGGGACCTCATGCTGCATTTTTTGCCACAGTTGAGTCATACAAGCGTAATATACCCGGTAGGATAATCGGAATCTCAAGGGACAGGAATGGTGATGAAGCTTTAAGAATGGCGCTTCAAACCCGTGAACAGCATATTAAAAGAGAAAGGGCAACATCAAATATTTGTACTGCCCAGGCGTTATTAGCTACCATGTCAGGGTTTTATGGTGTATATCACGGAAGTGAAGGTTTGAAAAGCATTGCTGTTAGAATTCATAAGCTTGCGTCTGCATTATCTAAATCAATTGAACGATCCGGATTTAAGCAGGAAAACCTTCATTTCTTCGATACTCTTAATATTAAACTTCCTGATAGCTTAAATATTGAAACTCTGAGGTCAATTGCTAATGATCATAAGATCAATATCAGGTATTATGATGATGGTAAGCATGTGGGTGTAAGTATTGATGAAACCACCAATGAAAATGATATTGGTCTGTTATCTGCTGTTTTTGCAAAAGCTGCAGGATTAAAAGAATTTGAACTTGCTTTCATTGAAGGGAATTATAAGGATTCCGAATATTTACCTGAGAATTTAATAAGAAGTTCAGATTATATGATGCATGATGCGTTTAGGAAGTATCACTCTGAAACGGATATGATGCGTTATTTGAAGAAGCTGGAAAATAAGGATATTGCATTAAACAGGTCTATGATACCTCTTGGTTCATGTACAATGAAGTTAAATGCAGTTGCTGAACTTATGCCAATTAGCTGGCCTGAGTTTGCAGATATACATCCATTTGTACCGGAGTCACAGGCAGGTGGTTATCTGGAGATAATTGCCGAGATGAATACCATATTGAGCGAAGTTACAGGATTCTCTGCGGTTTCGTTTCAGCCAAACAGTGGTGCTGCAGGAGAATATGCCGGACTTCTTGTGATAAGTGAATATCAGAAAAGCATTGATCAGGGACACAGAAATATTTGCCTGATTCCGGCATCTGCACATGGTACAAATCCGGCGAGTGCAGTTATGGCAGGATACAATGTTGTTGTTATTAAAACGGCAGATAATGGTAATATTGATATTGAAGACCTGAAGGCTAAAGCAGAAAAGCACAGCGATGAACTGGCAGCAATTATGATCACTTATCCTTCAACACATGGTATTTTCGAAGAAGGTATCAGAGAAGTGATAAACATAGTTCATGATAATGGCGGACAGGTTTATATGGATGGTGCAAATATGAATGCACAGGTTGGGATAACCAACCCGGGTTTTATTGGTGCTGATGTATGTCATCTTAACCTTCATAAAACATTTGGTATTCCTCATGGTGGCGGAGGTCCGGGTGTAGGTCCAATTGGAGTTGCTGAGCATCTGGTACCATTTTTACCTGGTCATATCATGTCTCAGATTCCTTCGGAAAGAAATAATCCGGCAGTATCTTCAGCACCAATGGGTAGTGCGCTTGTTTTGCTTATATCTTATGGTTACCTGAAACTTTTGGGAGCATCAGGATTAACTGAAGCCACAAAAATGGCAATATTAAATGCCAATTATATGGCTAATGAATTAAAGGATCATTATCCAATCTTATACCGCGGAAGCAATGGATTTGTAGGTCATGAAATGATACTTGATTGTAATAAGTTTAGCAAAACTGCTGATGTAATGGTCGTTGATATTGCCAAACGACTTATGGATTATGGTTTTCATGCACCAACCGTAGCATTTCCGGTTCATGGAACATTGATGGTTGAGCCAACGGAAAGTGAGCCATTGCAGGAAATGAACTGCTTTATTGATGCAATGAAGTCCATACGTGATGAAATAGCTGAAATAGAGAATGGAAACGCTGATAAAAAGAATAACGTTGTAGTGAACGCTCCTCACACTGCACAGATGCTTATTTCCAATAATTGGGAAATGCCATATGGACGTGAACTTGCAGCATATCCACTTGAATGGGTAAGGGATAACAAATATTTTACTCCGGTTGCCAAGATTGATGATGCATTTGGTGACAGAAACTTATGTACCTGTTTACCAGTTGAAGAATATGTAAGTGAAGAGCCTGTATTTGAGGCAGATAAATTATAACTAACTACATATAAGGTTATTGATCGTTTTGTTCAAAGCATTATGATCAATAACCTTTTTATTTCATTTTTTTCCTGTTCCATATAGCCCAGGACTCATTAGCCTGGATTTCAAGCATTTTTTTTCCATTTACACAGGTAGCTCCCTGCTCTTTACCTCTTTTCAGGAATATGGTTTCTTCAGGATTATAGATAAGATCATATAATATGTGATCTT
Source organism: Bacteroidales bacterium (assembly GCA_028277395.1). GTDB lineage: Bacteria > Bacteroidota > Bacteroidia > Bacteroidales > F082. The sequence continues at coordinate 127,057 of JANQGJ010000071.1, forward strand.
CAGAAATATATTCGTAGGGAATTTTTGGAAATGTTTGGTCGTTTGGGAACATTCCTGCCGGAGTAGTGTTGATTATTAGTAGGTTACTTTTAATATCATCTTTATTAATCCAGTTATAGTGCGAATGTAGTATTTTGGAAGGATTTCTTGAGATAAAGCAAAAAAGAATACCAGTTTTACGCAATACATAAGCAACAGAATTGGCACTTCCACCGGTACCTAGTATCAGTGCACGTATATCACCACGACCTTTGATCAAAGGTTTTAGTGTTTTTTCGAATCCTATAACATCAGTATTATAACCTTTGAGATGTTTTTTTCCTTTTATGCTGTCTATTCTTATAGTATTCACAGAGCCGGTAATACCAGCTACCTCGTCAATAGAATCAACTATTTGTCCAACAGATCGTTTATATGGTATGGTTACATTTAAACCCTTGATCTCGTTTTTATTGATAATTCCGGAAAGTTCGTCTGTATTTGATATTTCGAAAAGTCTGTAATCAGCATCAACTCCTAATTCCTTAAATTTCTTCCTGAAAAACTCAGGTGAAAAAGAGTGGGAAAGATTTTCGCCTATCAGACCATAAATATCCATAAAACTATTTTGGTTTCTTTTCTATATTTTGAGCACTTCTTTCCATTATCCAGATACTGACAATACCAATTAAAATAATTGTAACGGCAATTACAAACTCTGTATCCATTGATGGAAGAAAGTATTCATAACCAATAACTTTAAGCTTTTCCCCAAATAATTTTTCAATTGGGGTTTTCCATGGCCAGATAATTCCCAGTGAACCAAGTATAAATCCTGTAAGTACAGCTATAGTCTGATCTTTATATCGCTTAAAAACCCATGAGAGAATATGTGAAAAAGCAACTAATCCACCAGCTGCACCAACGAGAACTGGTATGATTATACCAATATCCCTGTTGTTTATGGCATCTATTGCAACAAGCTGGTAATTTCCCATGAGTATTAGTACAAAAGAGCCGGATAATCCTGGTAGAATCATCGAACATACAGCAACTACTCCGCAAATTATCAGGTAGAAGAAGTTGTTATTTTCGCTGGCAGGTGTTAAGAAAGTAAACAAAACTGCCAGGGTTGTTCCAATTGCAAAGCTTATGACTACACTAATTTTCCATTTTTCAATGGTGTTTCCAACAAAATATACCGAAGCTAGTATTAAACCGAAAAAGAACGACCAGATATAAACCGGGTACTGGCTGAACAAAAAGTCGAAGATCTTAGCCAGCAGTACAATTGCTACAATCACTCCTGCAAACAGTGTGACAAGGAAGTAGAGATCTGTTTTGATAGCAAACTCCCTGAACTTTCCTTTTATTAAAAGTGATAATGAACTAATTCCAAATGACTTAATTGAATTAATTAACCTTTCAAAGATCCCTGTGATTAATGCAATTGTCCCTCCTGAAACTCCTGGGATGATATTTGCAAGGCCAACCGCCATACCTTTCAGGAAATAAGCAATGTACTCTTTCATTAGTGGTTAATTAATAATTTTTAAAACTACTTAAATTTTATAACATGGTTAAACTGGTGTAAAGTATTGTTAGTTAGCTCTTTATTTAAGGGCATGCTAAATTTTTTACGAATGCCAAATATAAATCTTTTTTATTAAGAGCAATATTTACAAATTATTAAATGATTTGATAGTTGGTGTTGTATTTAAACAAGATGATTGCCAGATGTTTATGTAGCAAGATAATAATTTTCTTCTTCCCTTTAACTATGCTGAACAGAGATTTCAGAAAGATGATATAAATCATGTATAATGATCACTGCTCAACCATAAATGGATTTTGAACAGCTAATTCTGAATAACATTGATTGAATTATTCTCTGATTTGATCACAAATACATGAGTTACATAAATTAAAATTGTAAAAAGTGGAAGTACTATTAGAGCAGCAGATATTATCCAGAAATAATATGATGCAAGATCGTTTCCCGTAAAACCTGAATTGTTTTCGAACATAAACCTCAGGTTTCCTGATAGCAAATAACCAATAATTCCCCATGAGGCAGTCAAAATAAGATAAATTAATGATATGACCTTATAGACCCTGACAACCTTCGGTGGTAATCCTCCCGTGAACACTATTGTAAGATATACTGTACATGATAATGTGTTAAACCAATCCATGAAATTACATTACCCCAGGGTAATTCCAACCCTGACGATATTGGTTTTTCCAGAATTTGATTTCCTGTAACCAGCAGGTAGCTACATATTAAAGCAGTAATTAAAGAAATTACAATCTTAATAAGCTTTAATTTCATAGCTGTCTGCAAGTGTTGTTATAATGAAATCTTCGGTCCTGAAACTTTCATCATGAAGACCGGTAGTATAAAAAATTATCTTTTTTGAAGAATTTGGAAGCAAGTCAAAATAATTATCCGAGAAATGGCCTTCATATTTAGGGTTTTGCAGATAAATATTCTTTGCAAGTACATCTGTAGAAACTATCAGTGAATATACTCCATCTTCAACCCTGTTGATTTTCAAATCTACATTAGGTTGTGGAAGAACCAGATCTTTAGGTTTACCAAAATAGAATATATCCTGGTCTGTTAAAATTGAATCAGAACTTTCAAATCCGGAAAGGATTAATAATTCATTCAGATTAAAATTATCTTTTATTGTTTCAATATCTTTTTCAAAGTAAATTTTACTGCTATTGCTATCGATAACTACTTTTACAGAATTACTATCAATAATATTTCCATCGAAATCCATCAACTTAACTTTTAGAAAACCAGGAGTGTTCTCTAACTCATCAGATATAACGTATACACTAAAAATATTATCAACAAGCTGAGATGAAATAATAATTTGTTTAAATGCATCTCTCACTGCATAGTGTAGTGCCTTCCAGTTGCCATAATAATCTATTCCCGACCATGAAGCTACGGGCCAGCAATCATTTAACTGCCAGTAAAGTGATCCCATACAGTAGGGCATATGTCTTCTGTGTGCTTCGATACCTATGTTTATTCCACGTGCCTGAAGTAATTGTCCTACATAGAGAAACATCTCAAAGTTTTTTGGTTTTTTATAATCCCGCAGCAGGTATTCTTCAATGGTAACATTCCCAATGCTGGATCTTTGGTGTGACCTCATTACTGCTGAATTTATGTCCCAATCTTCCTCAATGGTATATTTCCTGACTGAATTGAATTCAGGAAATGACTGAAATCCGAACTCCGACATAAACCTGGGTATTTCCTCCTCATATTTTTCAAATGGTTCTTTAGCCCACCATACTCCCCAATAATGGTTGTCACCGGATTTTCCATTTTCAAGTTTACCAATGCCTGAACTCGGTGATGATGACCAATAGCTTCTCGAAGGATCGTATTTATTTACAATGTTGGGTAACAGATCATGAAATACCGTATCATATGCCTGCCATATTGTGTCGACGATCGCATCGCCCTGATTCTTTTGTACATTTTCTTTCCATCCCCACCTGTTCCATGCAGAAAGTATCTCATTATCACCACACCAAAGGGCAATACATGGATGATTTCTTAATCGGCGAACGTTTTGAATTGCCTCCTTTTCCACATTCTCAAGAAATTCTTTATTACCGGGATACATGGCACAGGCAAACATAAAGTCTTGCCAAACAAGAATTCCTACCTCATCACAAAGGTCATAAAAAATATCTTTTTCATAGATTCCTCCTCCCCATACCCTTAACATATTATAATTGGCATCAACAGCTGATTTAATTGTATTGATATAATCTTCATCAGATACCCTGTTCAGGAAAACATCCTGTGGAATGTAATTAGCACCTTTCATAAAAACAGGGTGCCCGTTTAGTTTGAAATAGAAACTACTACCTACACTGTCAGGTTTCTGAATAAGCTCAAGGGTCCTTAAACCTATTGTTACAGGATACTTTGAAATCATTCTGAAATCATCTTTGATCTGAATCTCAAAATCGTATAAGCGTTGATCTCCAAGCCCGTTTGTCCACCATAGTTCAGGGTATAAAATTTCAAGGGGAAATGAAAATTTGTTCTTACCTTTTGTTAGACTAAACTCTCTTGCATCACCAACTTCATTGTCAATGAGTGTTACAAGCGAGATGTTGTTGTCTGCTAAAGCATCTATCTCAACTTCAATTGTTAAATCAGCTTTTTTGGTGGTTATTTGTTCCTGAATTATGTTAACGTCAATAATGTTTGCTGTGTTCCATGCTGCAATTTCCACATCCTGCCAAATACCACTGGTTACAAGTCGCGGACCCCAGTCCCAGCCAAAATGATATCCCGGTTTGCGGCTAAATACACAAACTTTCTTATCTCCAAGTCCACCACGTTCCGACTGATCGTTTTCGGCACCGGGGAGATTATATCCCAATAATTCCCGCTTTTCTAGTCCGGTTGTTATTGGTGATCTGAATACTACCCTGAGATTGTTAGTTCCCTGATTAAGGTGCTGCTTACATGGTATTCTCCAGCTAACAAACATATTATCTGCTTCAAGAACAATATTATCATTTAAGTAAACAGTTGCGTATGTATCAAGACCTTTAAAGTTAAGTTCAATGACATCTTTGGCATAGGTCTCTTCATCAATATTAAAGGTAGTTCTATATTCCCAATCCAATTTATCAATCCATTGAACATTGAGTTCATTAAGACGATAGAAAGGGTCGTCAATTATTCCATTTGACATTAGATCTGTATGAACACTCCCCGGAACTTCAGCTGTTAACCAAACACTGTCATCAACTGATTTGAATTCCCAGTTGTTATGAATCTTAAATGAAACCAACTGAGATTCGTTGTTTTGACATGATACAAGAGCAAAAGTTACAATTACTATATAAAATAAGACATCGATATATTTTCGCATTGTTACAAACAATAGTTAATTTTTTTCTCTGTTTATTGACTGCGATAAAAGTAATCAATAGTTTTTAAGAACAAGTCTAAATTAAGTATTTACCCCAAAATATCGGATGTTATTGTTAAGCGATTAACAGCTAAGTTCTATATTTGTGTTAGGAATTATTTAAAACCAAAATTTAATAAAATGAAGAGAAACCTATTAATGGTAATTTGCTTGTTTATTGCATTTGCTCTACAAGCCCAGACATCAGAAGATAAGACCAACAAAATTAAAATGAAGTTTTCAGGGTTTGTAAAAACAGATTATTTCTGGGATACACGTCAAACAGTATCAGCCCGCGAAGGACATTTTTTATTGTTTCCTGCACCTGAGAATTTAGATCCTGATGGAGAAGATATAAATGCCAAATCAAACTTTAATTTCCTTTCAATCCAGAGTCGGGTAAGGATGAATGTTACGGGAGCCAGGGCACTCAATGCAGATGTTACCGGTAAACTTGAAGCTGACTTCTTTGGTCAGTTAAATCCCAACATAAACCTTCTTAGATTAAGACTCGCCTATGTTAATCTTGATTGGGGAAAAACCGAGTTAAGGTTTGGACAGGATTGGGTTCCCATGTTCATCACCGATTGTTTTCCCGGAACAGTTTCATTTAATACAGGAGCACCATTTCAGCCATTTGCCAGAAATCCGCAGGTAAAAATAACTCAGAAATTCGGGTATTTTAAACTGATCGGAGCTCTGTTATCTCAAAGAGACTATGCCAGCCGAGGTGCATCTGGCCCATCCGGAACTTATATTCGTAATTCTGCAACTCCTGAATTTAGTCTTCAGCTACACTATAAGAAAGTTAATAAGGATGCCGGAACAGCACTTATAACTGGTATTGGTGCAAGTTACAAAACAATTACACCACAGATAGAAACCGGAACAGGTTATAAAACAGATGAAACAGTAGGAGGGATGAATGGAATTGCATTTCTTAAATATAAAGCAAAGAAGTTTACCTTTAAAGCTGAAGGAATTTATGGTGAGAATATTACAGATGTGCTCAGTATAGGTGGATTTCTTGTAAGTGATTCTGTTGACGTGATCAAAGGTTATGTTGAATATTCTCCGATAAAAACAATGTCGTTCTGGACAGATATTCATACAAACGGAAAGAAATTACAGGTCGGACTTTTTGCTGCTTATACCCAAAACATGGGAGCCAAAGATGATATGGCGGGACCTGTTTACGGACTCGGAACCAATATTGCTGACATGTATCGTGTTTCTCCGAGGGTAATTTATAATGCCGGAAAAGTTCGATTTGCTTTGGAATTTGAATACACTGTAGCTAACTATGGTGCTACACGCGATGCAAAAGGTGTTCCAACTGACCTTACTGAAGTAAGTAACCTGAGATCATTGTTTGCAGTGTATTATTTCTTTTAGAAACCATTGGAAGAAAATATTATAGTAGTTTGTAATGCTTATCTGACTTAGGATAAGTGTTACAGCTATTGTTGTTGAAACAGACCCGTGACGACAATAATACTACTTTGCAACGATTGCATCAGGTTTCACAGATGGCATAATTGCTTACACCTGAGATACGGGTTTACTTAAATCAAAGTTGTATCAGGTTGTTGACATTGTGAGACAAAAAAAAAGAGGCTGTCCTCACAAGACAACCTCTTTTTTCCAGGTTTGAAAAGTAATTGTTAAACTATTTTAACGTTTATTGCATTTAAACCTTTTTTACCTTCCTTTAATTCAAACTCAACTACGTCTCCTTCATTAATTTCATCAATTAATCCGGAAATATGAACGAAGTATTCACTTTTCGATTCATCGTCAATAACGAATCCATATCCCTTTGAATTGTTGAAGAATTTTACTGTACCTTTTTTCATTGTTATATAATATTTAAGCTTGCAAACATAGTACAAATCTTTTTGATTTGGTAGTTTATTGAAAAATTTATTTTTTTTGATCAGAAAATGAGTGAGTTTTTTGTGTAGTAATTAACAGTAAATTCCCTGCCTGTCAATTAATAACAGGGGTAAGTGTCTTTTAGTCAGACTTGTAATTTTGATTTTTACGATTGTAAGTCTATAAATTACATAACCATCGTTTTAATACTAAAATTGATAGTATTGTAACAATTTGTAAACAGGTGAGTCTTTAAGTTGAGATTATATGAAAAAAAGCGAAAAATACCTGAATAAAAAACATAAAGAACTTGTTGATGCATGTTCAAAGAATGATCGAAATGCACAGATCAGGATTTATGATCTATATTATAAAGCCATGTATAATACCTGTATCAGAATAGTAAAGGATTCATTTATTGCGGAAGACATAATGCAGGAGTCATTTTTAGATGCATTTTCGAAAATAAGCACTTTTGAGTGGAGAAGCAGTTTTGGTGCATGGTTGAAACGAATAGTAATAAATAAGTCACTTGACAATATTAAAAGCAATAATTCTAATGAAATCCTTGAGGAGAAAATAATTGATGTTCCGGATGATGAGTTTGATAATGACCATGATCAGGATTATTACAAAATAAAGCTTGATGAGATAAAAACAGCTATCGATAAACTAAATGAAAACGCCAGGGTATTGATAGTCCTGCACCTTATTGAAGGGTATGATCATCATGAGATCTCCCAAATACTCGAAATTCCTTATAATAATGTCAGGGTTCGTTATCTGCGTGCAAAACGTAAACTGATTGAGAAAATTATGGATACTAATAAACAGCATATATTAAACTGAATAAGGCTATAGTTATGTATGATATTGAGAAGAAAATAAAAGATAACCTTGCTTTTTTTGAAGATCGTGAACCTGAAGATGGTCATCGTGATAGATTTATTGCAAAACTGTCAAAAGGGTCTGTCAAAAAATCTTTACGGTTTTATATCTATTCTACAATGAAAATTGCGGCGGTGTTTTTAGTTCTGCTGGTTTCATCGTATTATGTAGTTAAAATTGCCACTTCTTCAGGCGAGAGAGAAGACATATTAATTACAAAAATTGAGTATTCTGAAGATTTTACTCAAATTCAGAATTATTACGATGAACTTTCAAATCTGCGTATGCTGAAAATCGATGAATATGCACAAAATGATACCGAAGCAATGCGATTGAAAGAAGAAGTGATTAACAAAATGGAGAGGTTGGATGCAAATCTTGCAATGATAGAAAAGGAATACGTGAAAAACCCACAATCCGAGGCACTTAAGGAAGCTATTATCAGTAATAAAAAAATGAAAGTTGAGGTAGTAAATAATGTTGTTGAGCAAATGAATTATGCACAACGAGGTTACCATGCCGGGAGCATGTATACTAATTATTAATAAAAATTGAATAAAATGAAAAATGTACTTTTAAAAGTAATCGCAACCATTTTTATTTCTTTCGTTTCCATATCTCTGGTTTATCCAGGAGAGTGGATTGAAAAAGTGGTTGTAGATAAGGAGTTCGAAATTAATCCGAATGCAAAATTGATTATAGATCATGAGTTTGGAAGCGTTCATTGTGAGAACTGGGATAAAGATATTATCTCTGTTGTGGCAACGGTAAAAGTGAAAACCAGAAACGAGGAGAAAGCAATGGAAATAATTGATAATGTTATCGTAGAAGTAAAAGGTAACATGTCAAAGGTTGAAGCGATTTGCGATCTGAACCAAAAATACAGGAAGAATAAAAAGTCAGAAGTACACATAAATTTTGAAATCAAAATGCCGGAATCCATTTCCCTTGAGCTTGAAAGCAGATTTGGATCAGCATATATTGAGTCATTATCCGGTCCATCTGATTTAACAAGTGAATACGGAAGTTTATATGCAGGTTCACTTGGGAATGAAGTTAATATGATTGATATATCATTTGGTGATCTGAGTATTGACGATATAAACAAAGGTGATATTGAGATAAACTATTCACATATGGCAATTGTTAATGCCGAAGTATTGTCTCTGGAGTCAGATTATTCTGATATTGAGATAACAAAGTCCACTAAGATTTCCCTGGAACTGGAAGGAGGAAATGCCAGGATAAACAAAGTTGAACAATTTGACATGGAGTCAGCTTTCGCAAACATTGAGATAGATTATCTTGGTGAATCGCTATCAGGAGAAACAGAGTATGGAAGCTTAAAAGTAAGGTATATTGATAAAGATTTTGAATCAGTATTTCTTTCAAATGATTATGGAGCAATTGATTTACATGTTGATAAAAGTTCATCATACAACCTTACAGCCAACGGAAGCTATGGAAATATTAAATACCCTGAAAAATATGCGAATATATCCTATTCAAATATATCAAAATCATCATCTTCAATAAAAGGAGTCGTTGGAAATCAATCTGATCCCAAATCCAGCATAACAGTTAAGAGTAGTTACGGATCAGTAAATATATCCGGCAGTTAATAGAGTTATAAATTTTAAAAACTATATAATATGAATACTAAACTTATAATATCGTTGTTTGTAATACTAATTTCTTTTGGAAGTTATGCACAAACCAGAGGAAGTGGTAATGTAAAATCTGAGGTTAGAGATGTTGGAAAATTTACCTCAATTAAGCTAACATGTTCTGCAGACCTGTTTATTACTCAGGGAAATAATTCAGTTACAGTAAAAGCTGATGATAACCTGATCAAGTATATAGGAACCGAAGTTGAGAACGGAACACTTAAAATAAGTACCAAAGGAAGAGGTTTTCGCTCTGTGAAAACATTGGAGGTTCACATATCAGTACCTGACATTGAAAAAATAAGCAGTTCAGGTTCAGGCGATATAAGATTTAATGATGTTTTTACCGCAAATGACATGTACATTTCCCAGAGCGGATCAGGTGACCTAGACGGTGATTTTAAAGCACGTAATCTGGAATTAAAGATCACTGGTTCCGGTGACTGTGATATTAGTGGAGTTATGGGAATGTTTAAGATATCCATTTCAGGATCTGGTGATGTTGATGCCGAAGATTTGAAGCTTGAAGAATGTTATGTTAAGAATTCAGGATCAGGTGACATTACATTAAAAGGCAAAACAAATGTACTTACAGTAAGCCAGAATGGATCAGGTAATCTTAATGCCTATAACCTTACTGCTATTAATGCTACAGTAACTAATTCCGGTTCTTCAGATATTACTTTAAACGTTGTTGAAAAACTACAGGTAACCTTAAATGGCTCCGGCGACCTTACATACAGGGGAAATCCTGAAAAAGTTGATGTTAGAAGCCATGGTTCCGGTGAAGTTTATCGGAGATAATACATAGGATTTTTTAAAGGAAGTCAGAAAACATTTATTGTCTTCTGACTTTTTTTTATTCATTAATCCATCCCATAGCTTCATCAAGCTGTGAGGTTACAAAATACTTCTCCGACCTTCCGGATTTTTCACTATGAAAAAATGCATTATCGATTTTAATAAGAAATTCTTCAAATTTACTATTGCCTACGATAGCAATACGACCACAGTTCTTCATATGCTTAACGGCATATAAACCATCATTCCACATAGCTTTCCAGCTACTTTTTGTGATGTTCATGTTATCAATCTTTACTAACATGTTTATTGTGGTTATACCTACAGAAAGCTTTTCTTCAAAAAATTTCTCTATCGATTTCTCGTCATCATTTTCGTAACCACCGATAATCTCAAGGGCAATTGCTCTTTCATTTGCACCATCTAATAATTTGATCATAACAGTTATTTTAAGTTATTGATAATGTTTGTGATTGTCTGTTTCTACAAATATAATAATTGTATTTATAAAACCGGGTTAATTATCAGGTTTTTAATTATTACGACAGCATAATACTAAAGCTTACCTTCCCATTCTGCAAAAAATCGGTCAAGAAATTCCTCCATATAAGAATGACGATCAATGGCCAGTCTTTTTCCGGTTTCCGTCGTCATCATGTTTTTCAGAAGCAAAAGTTTTTCATAGAAATGATTAATGGTAGGTGCATTGCTTTTTTTGTATTCATCTTTCGAGTTATACTTTTGGGGTGGAATATCAGGGTTATAGATTTCTGATCCTTTATAACCTCCATAATTGAATGTTCGAGTAATGCCAATGGCACCAATTGCATCAAGCCGGTCAGCATCCATAACAACATTTAATTCTGTAGATTTATAAGTTGTTACATCGAATGAGTTTTTGAATGACATATTGATGATTATCAGTATTACTTCATTGATTACCTTATCGTCAACTCCAGCTTCATGAAGAAATTTACGAGCTTTTTCAGGTCCGATATCTTCATTACCATCATAGAATTTTGAATCGGCAATATCATGTAACAACGATGCCAGCTGAACAATAAATTCATTTGCAGATTCTTCTGTAGCAATTTTTGATGCTGTTTTCCAAACCCTGTATGTGTGCCACCAATCGTGACCTCCTTCAGCTCCTGATAATTCATCTTTAACCCATGATGCTGTGAAGTTAACTAATTCTTTTTGATCATTATTCATTGTATATTTTTTGCCTCCGGACAAAAGTAGTAATTAAGCACAATAATATTATTAATATTTAAGTGTTCAATATCGTACACGCCATGTTTAACACTGAACACTTGTTATTTCGTTTTGCAGTATTGATTATTTTAATAATTTGTTAAACAGTATCTAAGTTTTTTTGGCATGAAAAATGATACTTGTGAACCTTTGAAGATGTTTGAGTTTGATGAGATTTAAGAGAGACTTTTCCTATTTAGCGATTTGTAATTGTTTTTCGCTAATACTGATATTGGTATTAGTAACACAATCATTTCTGTTGTTTGGTCAAAAGCGGGTATATACAGCCTCCCGGATCATTGATAAACCACCGGTCATTGATGGAGTTATAACTGATAATGAATGGAAAGGAGCTGTTTGGGCAGGCGATTTTACCCAACGTGAACCTTATGAAAATGAAAAACCCTCTCAGAAAACATCTTTTAAGGTACTATATGATGATAATTTTCTTTATGTTGCTATCAAAGCACATGATACTGAACCTGATAAGATAGAAAGAAGACTGACACGTCGCGATAGTTTTGAGGGTGATTGGGTAGGGATTGGAATAAGTAGTTATAATGACAATCTTACAGGATTTTCTTTTTCTGCCAATGCTGCAGGAGTAAAGGGAGATGCAATTTTAACGAACGATTCTGATTTTGATGAAACCTGGGATCCTGTGTGGTTTGTGAAGGTAAGTATTGATGACAATGGATGGTGTACTGAAATGAAAATTCCTTACAACCAACTCCGTTTTGCAAAGATGGAAGAGCATGTATGGGGATTTGAAGTTCAACGTAAGCTTTTCAGAAAAGAAGAATTATCACTTTGGCAAATGATACCTGTTGATGCTTCAGGTTGGGTTAGCAGATGGGGAGAATTAAACGGAATAGTTAACATTAATCCCAGGAAAGAAATTGAGATCATTCCGTATGGAATGTTAAAGTATGAATCGTTTGAAAAAGAGGAAGGAAACCCGTTCTCTACCGGATCAAAAACAGGATATAATGTTGGTGTTGATGGTAAAATCGCAATTACAAATGACCTTACATTAAATTTCACTGCAAATCCCGATTTCGGACAGGTTGAAGCTGACCCTTCGGAGGTTAATTTATCGGCTTTTGAAAGTTTTTTTGAAGAAAAAAGACCGTTTTTCGTTGAAGGAAGCAGTATTTATGATTATCCACTTACCGATGGTAACGGGCCTTTTAGCAGAGATAACCTGTTTTATTCCAGGAGAATTGGCATTCGACCGCATTACGATCCTGATTTGTCGGATGATGAGTATATTGATATACCGGAGTTTACAAGAATTTTAGGAGCCGTTAAACTATCGGGTAAAACCAGAAACGGTTGGTCAATAGGTGTTTTGGAGAGTGTAACTAATAAGGAGGTTGCTACCATAGATAATGATGGGGAAAGGCGTAAAATTGCAGTTGAACCCACAACAAACTATTTTAACGCAAGGTTACAAAAAGATTTTAATGAAGGTAATACTCAGATTGGAGGTATGTTTACAGCCACAAACAGGTTTATTTCTGACACTACACTGGAGTTTTTACCAACATCTGCATATACAGCCGGAGCTGATTTCGTTAAGTTTTGGGATGAAAAAGCGTATTATATAAGCGGGAAAACGGTTTTTAGTGTAATTAACGGATCTGAAGAAGCTATTACGGATATACAGGAATCATCGCAACATTATTTTCAGAGACCTGATGCAGATCATCTGGAATTAGATACAACTCTTACAACTCTTAGTGGTAACGGAGGAACAATTGGTGGGGGTAAAATAGGAGGTGGTCACTGGTCATTTGGAGGATGGACAACATGGAGATCACCGGGGTTGGAACTTAATGATATGGGATACATGCGAATCTCAGATTTTTTTAACCAGGTATTGTGGGCAGGTTACAGAATATGGGAACCTGTAGGAATATTTAGAAGGATTAATTTTGATGTATCTAGCTGGTCGGGGTGGGACTTTTCCGGTTTATATCTCTATAATGGATATGAATTCAGTGCAAATATGCAGTTTACAAATTACTGGAGATTAGGTACAGGTATGAATCGTGAAATATTTGATATTAACCGACATGAATTACGTGGAGGGCCTGCTTTACGTACTCCCGGTTCATGGGGTAACTGGTTTTATGTTAGTACAGATGACAGGAAGAAATTAAAATTGTCATTTTCAACATATGGTATTTGGGGTGATGATGATTATCGAAAGACAAGACGTATTAGATTTGGAGTAGATTATCGGCCTCTTGATTTTATACAACTCTCAGTTGATCCTGCCTATACCAGGTCAGATAATTTTATGATCTATGTAGAAACAATTGAACAGGATGATAAAGAAATATACCTGGTTTCTTCAATTGAAAGAGAATATGTTAGTATGGATATTAGAGTGGATATTGGAATTACCCCTGATTTGAGCATACAATTCTGGGGTCAGCCATTTTTGTTTTCAGGCGATTACACCGAGTATAAAAAAGTAACTGATCCCATGACATCATACTTTAAAGATCAGTATTACATATTTTCTCATGATGAAATATCATTTAATGCTGATGATGATACCTATACGGTTGACGATGGTGTTGATAATTTCTCTTTTGAGAATCCCGACTTTAGTTTCTATGAATTCAGGTCTAACCTGGTAGTAAGATGGGAATACATTCCGGGTTCTGCCGCTTACCTTGTTTGGTCGCAGGGAAGAACCGGTGACCATCCTGACGGGTCATTCAGCCTAAGTGAGAATATTGACAGATTGTCATCTTTAACAGCTCATAATGTGTTTCTTCTAAAACTTTCCTATAGATTTAGTTTCTAGTTCAGAATTCTTAATATCCTGTTTAAGCCTCTTATTTAGAATGATTATAATATTATTTGGTAAAAAATGCCTCCATACTACCTGAATGATTATTTTTGCAAAAGATTTATAAAAAGAAAACAATTTGAAATATTTATCATCGGAAATACAATTAATTTAAGAGTACTTCAATTATCATAGATATTTCATTAACGAATAAAACATTAAAAACTATCTGGATGAAATACGATATCATCATAATTGGAAGCGGTCCGGGAGGATATGTAGCTGCTATTAGGGCATCTCAACTTAATAAGAAGGTTGCTATTGTTGAAAAAGCCGAACTTGGAGGAATTTGCCTGAATTGGGGTTGTATCCCAACAAAATCGTTGCTGAAAAGTGCTCAGGTATTTAATTACGCCAAACATGCAGCAGATTATGGAGTTAAAATTGATGGAAATGTTAACCCTGACCTGGCAGAGATGGTTAAGCGAAGCAGAGGAGTAGCAGATGGCATGAGTAAAGGAGTACAGTTTCTATTGAAAAAGAATAAAGTAGATGTAATCAATGGATTTGGCAAGATTAAACAGGACAAACAGGTTGAAGTTACCGGTGACAACGGTGAAACAGCTGTTTATGAGGCTGATAGTATCATAATTGCCTCCGGTGCCCGTTCAAGGGAGTTACCCAATCTACCCCAGGATGGAAAGAAAATAATTGGGTACCGTGAAGCTCTCGTGCTTGATAAAATGCCAAGAAGTATGGTAGTTGTAGGATCAGGTGCAATAGGTTCGGAATTTGCCTACTTCTTCAACAGTATTGGGGTTGAGGTTACTTTGGTAGAATTTTTGCCTAACATTGTCCCATTGGAAGATGTTGAAGTTTCGAAGGCATTGGCCAGGTCTTTTAAAAAGTCTAAAATGAAGGTAATGGTTGACTCAACAGTAGAATCTGTTGATACTTCAGGTGATAATTGCAAAGTTACCATAAAGACAAAAAAAGGGCAGGTTGAAGTAGAAGCTGATATTGTTCTTTCAGCGGTTGGTATTACTACTAATGTAGAAGGTATCGGACTTGAAGATGTTGGTATTGAACTCGGGAATGGTAAAATTAAGGTTGACGATTTCTATCAGACCAATATCCCAGGGTATTATGCTATTGGAGATATTGTACATGGGCCTGCATTAGCTCATGTGGCGTCACATGAAGGAATTACCTGTGTTGAAAAGATTGCCGGAATGGATGTAGAACCAATTGATTATGGTAATATCCCTGCATGTACTTATACCAGTCCTGAGGTTGCTTCAGTTGGAATGACAGAAAAACAGGCAACAGAAGCCGGCTTTGAGATTAAAGTAGGAAAGTTTCCATTTACCGCATCAGGGAAAGCAAGTGCCGCCGGAAAGAAAGATGGTTTTATAAAAGTTGTTTTTGATGCTAAGTATGGCGAATGGCTCGGATGCCAGATGATTGGAGAAAATGTAACCGAAATGATAGCTGAGGTTGTCGCTGCAAGAAAGCTTGAAACTACGGGGCATGAAATTATCAAGACGGTTCATCCGCATCCAACAATGTCAGAAGCTGTTATGGAAGCCGTCGCAGCTGCTTATGATGAAGTTATCCATATTTAGGATAATACCCATATTCACAACTATAAATTACTAATCGCATTGTGTTGTCAATGCAGGAACTAACATAGAATACTATGCCTGAAAAACTATTAACAAAGTTTAATCTTAGGGATATTGAGTTATCCAACAGGATAATAATGGCTCCGTTAACACGTGGAAGAGCTGACAATACTGAAAATAAGGTAACTGATCTGATCGCTGAATACTACAGGCAAAGGTCAGGTGCCGGATTAATAATTACCGAAGGATCACAGGTATCAAAAATGGGTGTTGGGTATGCCAATACTCCCGGTATTTACTCGAAAGAGCAAACAGAGGCCTGGAAACTCGTTACAAAAGCCGTTCATGATGAAGGAGGCAGGATTTTTATTCAATTGTGGCACGTAGGCAGATTATCACACCCATATTATCTCAATGGGGAATTACCGCTTGCACCTTCAGCAATAAATCCAAATCATACAATACGTACCCCCGAAGGAGAAAAAAGTTCGGTTACTCCAAAGGAGATGTCATTAAGTGATATAAAAAAGGTAATTGATGAGTTTGTAGTAGCTGCGTCAAATGCTATGGAGGCCGGTTTCGACGGAGTTGAAATACATTCTTCAAACGGTTATCTGTTGCATCAGTTTTTTGCTCCATGTTCGAATTTCAGAACCGATAATTACGGAGGATCAAAGGAGAACAGGTGCAGAATTATGTTTGAACTGATTGATGAAATGGTAAAGGTAATTCCGGTGAACAGGATAGGAGTGAGGTTGAATCCATCATCACACAATTATCATGCTATGACTATTGACGAAGAAACAATTCCCACATTTGACTACCTTATCAATAAGCTAAATGAATATGATCTTGCATATTTACATCTTAGTGAGCCATTTACAGATGTTTCGGATGTTCCGTACTCGGAACCAAATATTGCTAAACGATATAGAGGTATTTATAAAGGGAACCTGATGATAAACAATGGGTTCTCTTTCGATTCAGGGAATAAAATAATCGATGACGGGTTTGCCGATCTTGTAGCATTTGGTGTTCCTTTCATTGCCAATCCTGATCTTGTTAACAGGATGAAAGCCGGTACACCTTTGGCAGAGCCCAAAAGGGAGAAATATTATACTCCCGGTGCTGAGGGATATACAGATTATCCTGAAGTAACTTAAAGATTTGTCAAACTTATAGTATGACAAGCCACTATCCCGGCAGTCTCAGTACGTAGCCTCGAAGTCCCAAGACTAACCGGTATAAATCCATTATCAGTAGCTTTTTTAACCTCCTCCGGACTATAATCGCCTTCGGGACCAATTAAAATTAGTACATCCTGACCGGGGATATAAACATCTTTTAATTCTTTAGTAACATCATCACTGATATATGCAATGAACTTTTGTCCTTCGAATGGTTTTGATATAATTTCTTCAAACTGTAGTTTATTATTAAGTTTTGGTAAATATGATTTCAGTGATTGTTTCATTGCTGATATTATCACTTTAATAAGTCTTTCAGGTTTAATCTCTTTTCTCTCTGAGTGAAAGCTAATTACTGGTGTAACCTCTTCAATACCAATCTCTGTAGCCTTTTCAAGAAACCATTCAAATCTGGTTATGTTCTTTGTGGGAGCAATACCGATGTGTAGCTTTATGTTTCTTCTATCCCTGCCCTCAGTTTTTTCAATTATCCTAATACAACACTTTTTAGGATCAGGGTCAACTATCTCACATTTAAAGTTAGCCCCACACCCGTCAGTGAAATAAACAATGTCACCAATTGATTTTCTCAAAACACGGATCATATGTTTTGATTCTTCTACTGAAAGTATTGTTTCCGGCTCACTAATTTCAGGATAATAAAAAAGATTCATAGTTTGTGTTTAGCAAAAAGCCCAACCTGTGTATCAGATCGGGCTTCTTTCAATGAACAATAATTACTTCAAATTTAATGATTATTTAATTATAAGTTTTTGAATGTCTGATCCGGAATTTCCTTCCAGGATAACAAAATATACACCCGGCTTCCAGTTAACCGACTCACTGATAGTTATTCTGTTAGATTGGTTATCAATAGAATGACTCATTATTTCCTGTCCGATATAATTATTTACGGTAAGTTCACTATATTTTAACCCGGAAGGTATGTTAACAGTGAATGAACCATTACTTGGATTAGGGTAAATCCTGAACTTTTCCTTGTTTGATGACAATTCGTTAAAGTCAACAGTTTGAGACACAGCAATATTATCAATAAGTATTGGATTTCCAAAATAACTATATGTTTCAAAAGCGATTCTTACATCTCCGGCACCTGCCCATTGTGAAATATTCAGCATAACACAACCGGCACCCCAGCCTTCCATACACCAGTCTGATGCTACTTCCGGGAAGAAATCATAATCAGTTGGTTCGTGGGTAGCAAAGTTACCTGTGCCATCTTCTCCTCCTGCCCATATGCGATTCCATGTATCACCGCAGTCATCAGAAATATATACGATTAACGAATCAGTATGGTCAATTACATCAGTGTGCTGTGCATAGGCATGCTGAAACTCCAGATGTGCTGAGGAAAGTCCTTCCAGATTAAAAGGAGCGGATATTAGTCTGTCTCGTTGCGCAATAGCGAAATATTCTCTGAAATTCACACCGGGAGCACGATTACCTGGTGTTGTTCCTCCTATTTCAAACAATTCCCAGGTAACATCACCATCTGGATTTTCTATGCTCCAGTCATTTGCATCCAAACCATCGTCTTCAAATGTTTCAAGGAAATATGGTGTGTAACCACTTGATTTTATCATATCCGTTTTCGTAAGTTCTGATGGTCCGTTTAAATTCCATGCAGTAAGTTTTACTGAATAGTTTGCCCTTGAGTTAAATTTAACCTCGGGATTTTGTGATGTTTCACCAGTTCCATTTACAAACTCAACATCATTTGGTTCAAATTCCCATAACCACTGAACAGGACTAAGTTCTGTAAGGTCAGTGAATTTAACAGTTTCCCCAAAACAGAAAATGCTTACATCTGATGTGAAATCTACATCAGGTAATACCGTTGAGCTAACTGTAATATAGGTTTCTTTCACAAGGGAATCAATACCAAGGTAGTTGGAACTAACAAGTTTTACGCTGTAAACACCCTCTGTATTGTAAAGAATATCTTCAGGGTTCTGTTCATTAGATGTTTCGGGAGTACCTCCATCAAAAGTCCATGTCCATTCAGATGGAATACCTGAGGACAGGTCTGTAAAGTTAATAGTCTCTCCTACAGGAATTAATACTTCATCGGAGGTAAAATCTGCTACCGGTTCAGCAACAAAGCTAAATGATGCTATCTGTGTTTTCCAGCCCCATCCTCCGTTAGAATATTCTGTTGTAAACCAAAAAGTATTTCCATCACTTGGATCAACTCTCATAGAGGCGTAATCACCCCATCTGCTGACTCCTGTTTGGGATTTTGTTCCCTCAAGTATACTTGTTTCATCAATGTCAAACACTCCTAATCCCAGAGGTGCACCTGCAGACTGACCTGCTACCCTGATAGATGGATAAGTGTTTGAGCTGGACACAGAATACCCCACTGCAATATCACCGTTTTGATTCATTGAAATGCTTCCCATCCAGCGATTTTCACCATCATCGGGAGCATATGTACTTTGCTGATAAATATCCCATCCTGCACCATAATTTCTTAATTCATACCATCTAACACCTGCTCTTCCACCTCCGGCATTTACTGTATGATTCGTAAGCATTACCTCATAATCTCCAAAATTGCGATACTGCAGTCTTACCATTGTCATACCGCTAAGGGCATCAAGGTCCTGTCCTGTTTGCGGTTGCTGTATATAAATATTTTGCGCAGAGAAAGGTTCCGTTGGTAAATCATCAAGTCTTGTTACTGTACTATTGGAAGTATTATCCCAGTCAATGTCGACCTCCCACATTTTAAGTCTGTTATTACCAACATCAACAATATAGTTTGGAGAACCTTCAGGTGGAAGCATTGCTCCGTCAACATCTGCAGGAAGCAAGCCATAATGGTTCTGACCAATATCGAAATAGATCATTTCTGCATCGGGGTCACCATTTATCATCGCATCTCTGTCGCAAATACTCATGCCTGCAGTAAACCCGCTGCCAAACTGGTGTGTTGAGAAATAATAACCATCAGGCCAGACGCCAAATTTCGGATAATCAGGCATGTCATCAAATTGAAATGCATATCTGTACCATTCTCCAAGAGGATCACTGGTTACTGATACCGCAATTAGTTCATAAAAATATGGATCCTGAGGGAGAGAAAACTGTGTTGCTATCCATCTGTCAGCATATTCGTCATATAAAATTATTGGATCACCGTCATTAGTTGAAGACCATGGTCCGTTAAAACCATCCCATAATGTGATGTTATCGACAGGTCCATACAACAGGTTTCCTTCTTTATCCCAAATGGCAAATCCCTGATTTACCATTTGAAAATAGTGATCGTGGCCTACATCACCATCAGTATCAGGTGGTGCAACGCCATAGGTATTTGTAACTCCACCAAAATTTGCGCCAACAGTTCCCTGATTTCTTCCTCCATACATTATTTTATCCTGTAATATGGGATCAGGGCCGTTAAGTGGTTCCTGGTTCTTTAGTTCATCATCAATTTCCAGCTTATTTGGTACAAGCTTATCTTTCCAGTTTCGTTTTCGTACTCCATATGGTACTTCTTTGACAGATCTCAATGGTTTTGAAACATCAAAATGTACTGCCTTTGTAATTTTTTTGGGATGAAGTACCTGCGAGAATGCAACCCCGGATGTCAATGATAACATAAATATCACTGATAAAGTAATAGTTAAAAATCTCATAATTCGTTTTAATGATTTTGATTTCGAGAAAGATATGGTTGCGATACCCCTCCAATTCCTACTAATTGACAAATGTAATTCAAATTACAATAATCCTGACAACAATAACATAGTAAAGGTTGTTAATTAGCTGTTAAGAGATTGAATACTACTTTTATTTAAAACTGGTTAATTCATTATAGATAGATTGTAATCTGAACAAAGTCATGAAATAGTTTCATGTGAATATCAAATGAATTACTCCTGTAATTTATTGAATTTTTTCAATGCAAATAATACTATCCTGTAACTTACGAAAATAAAAACCGGCCAACTGATCAACCAAAGTATTTCTTTAATGTACATAATTTAAAATTTTAGAATTAATAGGCATGAGAATCATTCTCCATCTCCTCAACAGTAATTTTATTTTTATTTAATGATGACCAGGCATACCATATATACGCAATTACGAATGGAACTAGCAGTGAAACATAAGACATCGCTGTTAAGGTATATTCTGATGATGATGCATTCTCAATAGTTAACGAGCTTTGCAAATCATACGACGACGGATAGAAACAAGTATTATTTAAACCCACGGATAACAACAGGGAAAAAACAGTCAATATAGTACCTGATCCGGCAAACCATATTGCTTTCGAACCACAAATAGTACTAAAGAAATACCCTCTTATTATTCCAAAAAGAACAGCCAGAATACCCATAACAAACATTATTCCGACTAAGGGCATTTCAACGAAATTTCTTAAGTACTTATGTTCCTCCATACTCACTATTCCGGTTGCAGGATCATAAGCAAATCCATCAATAATAAAAATATTAACAACAAAGAAAATGAAAAATACCAGGAATGGGATAGCATTTACCAACAATACCTTCTCGGCTCTGTTAAGTATCGATATATCATCAACACTATTCATAATATACAAAGAAGCAAGTACTCTTGATAAGAAAAATACTGTAAATCCCAGTGATAAGTTTATAAACGTATTATAATTTTTAAAATCAAAAGCCAGTTCAAGACCTAAAAATGGTGATTGCCATATTGAGTTTTTTAAATTGTTTATAAAAAAGTCTGATCCAGTAAAAAATGTAGCAACAGCAGTACCTAACAGTATGGTACCAAATAAACCATTTATGAAAAGAAAGATTTCATAGGTCTTTTCTCCCAGAAAATTGTTTGGTTTTGTTCTGTATTCGTATGATACTGCCTGAAAAACAAAAGCAAATAATATCAGCATCCATACCCAGTATGCACCACCAAAACTGGTTGAGTAGAAAAGGGGGAATGAGGCAAATGCAGCGCCGCCAAAAGTTACTAAAGTTGTAAAAGTAAGGTCCCATTTACGACCCAGTGCATTTACAATCACCTTACGCTGTATATCTGTTTTTCCCAATTTGTAAATAAGTGTTTGACCACCTTGTACGAAAAGCATAAATACAAGAATGGCTCCCAATAATGATACAACAGCCCACCAGTACTGTTGCAGAATTAGATATGATAAATTTTCAAACATTTCCTAATCCTCCTCAATTTTTGAATGTTTAACAATTTGTGTCAACATAATTTTAATTTCAGCAATAAGCAGTGTAGTAAAGGTTATGGCGAAAATTACAAATGTTATGATAACACTCTTATGATCTATATTTGAAACGGCACTTAGCGTAGGCATTAAATCCTGTACTACCCAGGGCTGTCGTCCGAATTCTGCGACCATCCAGCCGGCCTGTGATGCTATATATGCCAGTGGAATTGACCAAAGTGCTATGTAATTTAACCATCGGGCCCTAACAATGTCTTTTTTGAATAAGAAGTAGATAACAAAAATAAAAACAAGCAGAAATAAAACCCCGATTCCAACCATTGTGTGAAAAGCGTAAAATGTCAGAGGAACGTTTGGTACCATATTGTATGGATCATTATAATAACCATAACCAAAATATTTATAGTTATCTCTAAACTTCTGTAGTTCAATTGATGCCAGAGCTTTATCCCCGTTTTCTTTTGCTTCCTTATAATTACTGAGTGCAGTAATCGCAATTTTACCCATGTTTATTTTTTCATAATAAGATATAATTCCGTATTCCTCATTTCCACGAATAAGATCATGAATACCAGGGACAAAAGCATTTGGGTCAAGAGCTGCCATATAAGAAAGGAGATTAGGAATTTCCAGTTTAAAAGCAAAATCAGCATTCTTTGGATTCTCTGATGTTGGCTTTTTCTGCATAAAACCAATTACCACCAGAGGAGCATTAGCTTCCCCATCGTATAACCCTTCCATTGCTGCAAATTTCATTGGTTGATCCCTGAAAACCTGCCTTGCAGATTCGTCTCCTGTCATCAACATGAATAATGTTGATAATAACCCAAAAACTGCACCAATGAGCATGCTTCTCTTAGCAAAAATTATTCTGCGTTTCTTTAGAATAAACCATGCACTTATCCCAATCACAAAAATTGCCGACAGTACATATGCTGATGTAATTGTGTGAAGAAATTTGTTCACAGCAGTTGGTGATAGCAATACGTCCCAAAAGTTAGTCATCTCATTTCTGGCAGTATCGGGGTTGAATGTCATACCAACCGGATTTTGCATCCATGCATTCGCAACCAGTATCCAGAGGGCAGACAAATTTGAACCAATTGCTACCAGCCAGGCTGAAACTAAGTGAAACTTCTTACTAACCCGTCCCCATCCAAAAAACAGAATAGCAATGAATGTTGATTCCAGAAAAAAAGCCAGGATTCCTTCAATAGCAAGCGGGGCGCCGAAAATATCGCCAACAAACCATGAATAGTTTGACCAGTTAGTTCCAAATTCAAATTCAAGAATAATCCCGGTTGCAACTCCTATGGCAAAGTTAATCCCAAACAATGTCATCCAGAATTTTGTGATCTTCTTCCATAATTCATCACCTGTACGAACGTAAATGCTCATCATAATGGCGATGATAAACGATAAGCCCAAAGTTAACGGAACAAATATCCAGTGATACATAGCGGTAAGGCCAAATTGTGCCCTCGACCAGTCAACCAGAGCCATGTCAAAATTCTCCATAATAATTCAGTTTGATATTATCAATAAAGTAGTTCTATTCTTCTTTATTTGTTTTTGTAATTTGCTCTAATACGTAATCGCCACGCTCTTCATCAGTATCGAAGTTTGTTTGTAGAAAATTGGGAAAGAAAAAAACTTTTAGAATGGCAAACATGATGAAAAGTTTGATCAAAATAATCAACCATAGCTTTTTACCCACTTTCATATCACGAAAGCCATCAATGTAGAATTGTAGTATTTTCCTGAAAATATTCATACTAATGCTAAGTGCAGGACACTTGGCAAAGGTATAACATATATACAAACACTTTATTCGAAAATATGATATTTTATAGTAAAAAATTAGATTGGAAAGTCATGTTTGATGATTTTGGAATTTTTATTTTGGATTGATCAACCTGAGTAACCACTTCCAGGTATTCCTTTAGTTTATCAATGGTTCAATGCTTAGTACAAGTATCATTATTAACACAAAGTAGTTAATGCGCATGAAATAATAAAAAGGCCTGAACTCAATGGTTTTGCGGCGTAACAGACTGGAAAATACTACAATCAGCCAGATTGATGCAATGAGGATCATCAGTTTAAAAATAATTAGTGATATTAAACCGGACATAGCAACCATTAAAGCGGAAACTGCTGTGGCAACAGTCCATAGAAAAGTTGAGTTTTTTACCTGCTGTGTACTGATCTTAGCTGTTATTGAGGGATAACCTGCTTTTGTATACTCCTCACCATATTTTAGCATAAGAAGCCAGAAATGTGGAACCTGCCACATAAAAAAGAACAAACCCAGAACCATTGCTTTGGGATCAACAAGGCTTCCTCCTGCAGCTACCCATCCAACAAGTGGTGGGATTGACCCTATGACGCTTCCCGGGATTACTGCAAAAGCTGTTCTTCGCTTTAGAGGAGTATAAATCCCATTGTACCAGATCAAGGCAAGTATCCCTAGTTGCATGGCCAAAAAACCACTTCCGTAATAGATTAAAAAAGAGCCTGTTATAATTTCTGTTATGGATATTATTATTGCTGATGAAGCAGAGAGTTTACCTGATGGTATTGGGCGTTTACTTGTCCTGTTCATTATAGCATCCCTGTCCCTGTCCTGAATATGATTTAACGCAGCAGAACCACAGGCCAGGATGAAAATCCCTACTACAGGCATCATGATCCCGGTATCAATTCCACCCTTAGCCAGAACATAACCTGCTACTGTTGTTAGGGTTACAGCAAATGTTATCTTTATCTTATTAAGTTCTGCCAGAATTATAAACCACTTTCTCAATGTTCTCATATCCTGCTACTTATTTTAGTGACTCAATGTATTCAATAATATTATTAATGTCCTCATCAGATAATATTCCATCATATGGTGTCATTAAACCTGCCTGATAACCATCAACAACAGAGGATTTGGGGTTTTTAATTTTAGTAATTATATATTCTCTGTCAACCGTTATTTCCTCTTCTTTACCATCTTTAATTACAATTTCAGTTTTGCCCAGCAGGTTTTTAAAAGATGGACCAACCAGTTTACTTCCATCCCTGGTATGGCATGACAAACAGGCATTTTTTTTCAAAAGAGTTAAACCTGGATGTTCTGATGATGTATCAGGAGTACTCACAAGCCACTTATCAAAATCATTTGATTCAACAACACTAACAGTACTAAGCATATATGAATGTAATTGTCCGCAGTATTCTGCACATAATATGTCATACGTCCCCAGTTTCTGACCGGTAAACCACATCATGTAGTCTTTTCCCGGTACTACATCCTGTTTTACTCTGAAAGCTGGAATATACAATGCATGTAATACATCTTTTGATATCAGCTTTAGCTTTATCGGTTTATTTATGGGAATAACGAGTGAGTCGGAGGTTTTGCCATCAGGATATTTAAATGACCATTTCCACATTTGACCGATCGCCTCTATTTCCATAGCATCATCAGGTGCGGTTAACATTGGTTTATATCCCATCCAGCCATACCAGAACATAATTAAAACAAGAATTGTCGGGATAACTGTCCATATTATTTCAAGATATGTATTGTGTGGTATGTTTGTAGCTACAGGATTGTTTTTTTTGCGATACCGAAAAAGAAAATAGATCATCACTACAGTAATGCCCACAAGAAAGAAAACCGATATGCCTAAAATCAGGTATAACGAAAAATCTACTCCTTCTACAAAATTTGATGCGTTCATGTAATTGTTTTTATCTTGTTAAATAGTCGAATATCAGCATTATAAGAAAGACAACGAAGAGTGCCATCACCACAAGAAGCATCACTCTGTAAATCCTGGGATCATACTTAAGATGCATAAAATAATATGCCACAACAAGTGCTTTAACACTGGCAATAAATAATGCCGTAGCAACTGTGAGTGTATTGAGATCTGCACCATAAACAGAAATAAACACGGTCATAAAAGTTAACAGTATCAGGCTTACCCAGGTTCCAAAATGCTCAGAATAACTGGTAATATGCAATTCATCATCCTTATGATGATCAGTTTTATTGTGATTACTCATTTTTAATGTATTAGATAGAATAACGGGAACAGATAAATCCATATCAAATCCACAAGATGCCAGTATAATCCGGAATTTTCAAGGAGTTGATGTTTATTTTTATGTATTGATCCTTTCCTGATCTTGTTCATTACTATTAATATAAATATCATACCTACAACAACATGCAGACCATGTAATCCGGTCATGAAAAAGTACAGGTAAAAATAAAGTTGCTGACCGTGTGGCATAGAAATAAAGTGTTCCATACCAGGCCATAATCCGTGTTCAATTTTAGCTCCCCATTCAAAATACTTTATTACCAAAAAGATAACTGCTGCAAGTACCGTAAGAAACTGTAATCTGAGCGATAACTTCGTATTACCTAACTGAATAGCTGTTATGGACATTGCAATTGTCATACTACTTGTTAGTAGTACAACTGTGTTAATTGCACCAAGCCAGACATCTAGGTTAAAAGATGCGATAAGAAAATCATCAGAGTTTAATGACCTGTAAACCATGTAAACCATGAATAATCCTCCAAACAACAATAACTCAGTGTATAAAAACAGCCACATGCCCAGTTTAGAAGCTTTTGCGTCGTAATTGTGACCTGAATTTGGTAATGAAAAGGTATGTTCCATGTTTTATCTTTTGGCTAATTGAAAACTAAGATTATCCATTAATTGCATTTGGGTAATTATAAGGTCCTCCTTTAACTAGTTCAGGAGCCTTATCAAAGTTATGTAGTGGGGGAGGTGATTTTGTTTGCCATTCAAGTGTAATTCCGTTCCATGGATTAGGCTCTGATACAGGTTTGGAAAAATATCCCTTAATGAGATTGTAAACCATTAATAGTAAGCCTGTCACAAGAATCCATGACCCGTATGTTGAAATCTGGTTAAATGTGTGAAACTCGGGCAGGTAGTCATAATATCTACGTGGCATTCCCATAATCCCTAAGATAAACATTGGGAAATACAGCATATTGAATCCGATGAACAATATTGCAAAAGCCAGATTTGCTACTGTTCTGTTGTACATTTTACCCCACATTTTAGGATACCAGTAATGTAATGCTCCAAAAAATGCGAAGCCGGTACCACCAAACATAACGTAATGGAAATGTCCGACTACAAAATAAGTGTCATGGAGGTGTACATCAGCAGCAAGAGCTCCATTTACAAGTCCTGTTAACCCACCAATCAGGAAATTAAATATGAATCCTACTGCAAACAGCAACGGTACCTGTATGTTAATGGAACCTTTGTACAATGTTGCAAGCCAGTTGAATACTTTTATGGATGTTGGTATTGCCACAAAAAAGGTAAGGATTGAGAAAATATATGCTGCCGGACCACTCATTCCAGATGTAAACATGTGGTGTCCCCATACGAAATAACCTACAAATGCAATCGCCATACTTGAGTAAGCAATAGCCTTATATCCAAAAATTGTTCTTTGTGCAAACGTGGGGATTATTTCACTCACAATACCCATTGCAGGAAGTGCCATAATGTATACTGCCGGATGAGAATATATCCAGAATAAATGCTGATAAAGTATTGGATCACCTCCAATGGAAGGATCAAAAAGACCGATCCCAAGAATTCGTTCGGCAACTATCATCAACAGAGTAATGCCTATAATAGGAGTTGCCAGAAGTTGTATCCACGATGTAGCATAAAGAGCCCATGAAAACAGTGGCATATCATTAAATCCCATGCCGGGAGCACGTAACCGGTGTATAGTTACAATGAAGTTTAGTCCGGTTAGTATTGACGAAAAACCCAGAATGAAGGCTGCCAATACCGATAGCGATACATTAGTACCTGTTTTTACACTGTAGGGAGCATAAAATGTCCAACCTGTGTCTGCAGGACCATCTCCAAATACGAGTGTGGATAAGGCAAAAAGTGCACCGACCACATAAAGCCACCATGACATTAAGTTAAGCTTTGGAAAAGCAACATCATCCGTTCCAAGCATTATTGGTAAAAAGAAGTTCCCGAAAACTGCTGGAATACTTGGAATTATGAACAGGAAGATCATTATTACACCATGAAGTGTAAACACCTGGTTATACGTTTGTGCTTCAATTATATCTCTTCCAGGGTTTAGTAACTCTAATCTCATTAGTACTCCCAGGGCAACCCCGACCAGAAAAAATGCCCCTACGGAATATAAATATAATAAGCCGATTCTCTTATGATCTAATGTAAATATCCATGAGAACAGCCCTTTTTTTACCTGTAAATAGTTGGGCTGTGATATTTCAGATTCTGTCATGTTATTGTGATTTTATTTTTCTTCTTCCTCTGAATATCAGAGTGCTCAGTAATATAATTGCAGCTGCCACGATTATCGTTCCAGATATTTTTGTAAAGTTCAAAACATATTTTTTTCCTTCGGGATCATAGCTGAAACAGTATTTCAACATTTTATTTATGGTTGGCCCCGATTTTTCATCGGCTGCCTCAACCACTGCCATTTTCAGATCAAATGGTAAAAAATAAGTACTACCATATAAATACCTGGTTATTTTACCTTTAGGACTAATAACTATTAATGTTCCGGGATGGATGTACTCTTTACCTTCTTTTTTAACTTTAAATCCAACCTGGTCAAGAAGCTTATTAATGGTTGTACTATCACCTGTAAAAAATTTCCATGAATCTTCTGTATTTCCGTGGCTAACCAGTTTTTGGTAAGTTTTCTTTTTCTTTCTGGCAAGTGGAGGCTTTTCTGTATGGGAAAAGCTTATAGTATAAGCCTGATAATCTTTACCAAGTTCTATGTTTGTTTTATCCATAGCTTCTGCAAATCCATTTAACAAAGGACTGCAAATTCCGGGACACTCATAATAAACAAGAGAAATTACGGTAGGTTTATCAATCGATTCTTTTAGGTTTACCTTATTGTAGAGTTCATCAGTAAAAATAAGGTCGTCACTAAGGTATTCGTCCAGATGTTCGTAAACACCAAGCTCATCCTGAGCCATTATAAAGAAAGAGATACCAAAGATCAGAACTAGCAGTAAACCAATGCTTTTCCAGTTTGTTGTTGGTTTCATTTATAGTATGATATAGTATGTATTTTTATGGCGGCTAATTTAGAATAAATCTAAATAAAAACAGAAGTACCAAGTATGATATTTAGCATAGTTGGATAAATATACTTCACCAGGGGATCATTCGGATTGTGGTAATAGCTTGTTTTCTTTAGCTATTTCGTTGATCAATGCTAAATATCAGATATGCCGCTAATAAAGCGACAGGTGATTATAATTAAGAAAGCAAATGGGTTAGGATTATTCAATAATAACTACCCCGATAGTTTCAAACGAATATTCGGCTTTGGGTGAAACAATGGTATCTATTTCACTTTGTGGGTAACCTTCATCCTGAGCCATTTTCTTTAGCATTTCAACAGGTATGACCTCTTTATAAGCAGTTCCTTCAATTATAACTCTCTTACCTGCCAGTTCTTTTGGTACAACAAATGCATCATCTTTAAAAGTAACATGTACAGTGTTATCATTTCCGATATCTATTTCCAACCAGCAACCTGAGTACTGACAAACATCGGTTACAGTACCTGTAAGTTTCGTTATTATTTTATCGTTTGATTTCATGAGTGAGGGGAGTTCGTATGAGTCGGTTGCATCTGCCAAATCAATCTCTTTACCAAACACATCCGGGTTTGTATTTTCTGTTTGTTCAGAGTTAGTTTCCTTGTTGGTAGTATTGCTCCTGTTCTCACATGATGCTAAAATGCTGAGTGTAATAATGATAGCTATTATTTTTTTCATAGCTGGATTTTAAAAAAAATGCAGACTATAATAAATAATCTGCATTTCAAAAGCGATATGACTATTTGTTATCTAACGATTTTAATGTCTTTAACTTCTTCAAGTGTTATAGTTCCCCCGTCGTTGCCCCATGCATTTAGTATGTAATTAATTACATCAACAGCATCCTGGTGCGTATCTACCTGAAATGGCATCGGCATATTATATGTTACACCGTTAACAACCATTTCTTCATGTGAACCATTCAGAACCTGCTCAACAGCACGTTTTTTATCTGCAAAAAGATAATCTGAATCCTTAAGAGGAGGGAAAGCATTTGGAATTCCCAGGCCTGTTACCTGATGACATGCGACGCATTTAGCGGTATATATTTTTGCCCCGTTAGGAAATTTCGCTGCAGCAGGATCATCTCCCTGCATATTTCCAAATGATAATGTTGAAATTAATGTAAATATTAAACTAAATGTTATTGTTCTTTTCATGATTAATTAGTTAGAATTATTAAACGCAAAATTACTAAAGATATTTTATTTAGAAGTAGTCTATACAATAAATTTGAACTATTTTAATTATTTACTTTGAGATTTTTAAGTAGTTTGATGTCAGGCACATAGGTTGCTTGGTTGTGTTAAAACAATCAATGTTTAATTACTTCCACAGCAACTCATCCTTTTCGTGGTACCATCATCTTCACCTTTGTTGTTCATATTCATCCTTTTTTCATGAGGAGTAAGCTTTTTTTTCGGGGGACTTATATAAGGAATACCAAGAGATAATCCGCGGAGTATAAATATTACTCCAAGTAATATAATAAAAGCAGAAAGTATCCTGGAATATCTTTTTCTAAATGCATTACCAATCAGGTTTCCAATTAATGGTATTGCAAGCATTACAGGTATAGTACCCAATCCGAAAATTGCCATATATAAAACTCCGCTTAAAAGATCGTTTGTGTTTATAGCTCCTGCAATTGCTACATACACCAGGCCACATGGAAGTAAACCATTTAACAACCCTATCAGGAATAAAGAGGGTATGGAACTAATCGCAAACAGTCGCCGGAAGCTCCTTATTAGTTTTCCTGCAAAACCAAAAAAGAATTGTTCAATACGTATTTTACCTCTGAACAGGGCAGGAGTAATGATTGATAGTATCATGACTATACCAAGTATTATGGATGCCCACTGTTGTAATCCGGCCATTTCTATTCCCTGCCCCATAAGACCGAATATGGCTCCCAGGATAGCATAAGTAATTATTCTTCCAATGTTGTAAATCACTCCACCTGTAATTCTGGATAGTATTCCTTTATTCCCAAGTGGTAAGGCAATGGCAATGGGACCACACATTCCTATGCAATGCAAACTGCCTATTAATCCTGTAATTAAGGCAAATATGTATAACTCATACATAATTATTTTATATAGAAGGTTTTCTCAACATAATACTCATTCTGAAGATGCTTCCAGTTGAACTTTATCTTATATTTTCCCAAAACAAACTCTGATTTTGGTATAATTATCTCATGAAGATCATTTATTATCAGATCATAAACACGGTCCAGATCATTATCTGATGGTCTGAAAAATGTTATTGTTCCGCTATCTACAACTATATCCGGTGTTTTTATAACTACACTCTCAATATTCTGGTTTATTTCAAAATCTGCATTTATTTTCTGTGCATTTGCAATAGCATCAATACGCTGTTGATAAACCAATCCCTTCGGGTAATAGTCTTTTTCTACCAGTCCGACATCATAGTTAAAACTTATATAAACAAAACTCAATATGAAAAGAATAAATGCTATTATCCAGATTGCCAGTTTAGTACCCCAGTTCCATTTAATTTTCATTCCACAATTTTTTAGACAAAAATAATTCGTTAATTATTTATCAAGCGATCCTGGCCCGACAAATGTACTCTCATAAGTATCAACCTTAATATCATCTTTGTATAACCCAATCACAATAGGTGTGTTTGATGAATTCAAATCATTCTTATCTATTATGATCAGGAAAGTACCCTTACCAACTTCACCAACTTCAACAGGAATGTTTTCCTGAATATGTTTTACTCTTCCGTTCTGTGATTCAAGTTTATACTCAATTTTAAGTGGTTGAGACGATTTGTTTACAAGATTAAAATTATAAATATTACTTAAACTATCAGCTCCGTAATTCTGATATAAAGAACCCCTTGCTCTTAATATAGTCGATTCAAAATCACCTCTTAACATAAACAAATAACCAACAAAAAAGAGTAGTAATACAAGCACAACAGAATATGCTACTGATCTGGTATTAAAGATTGACTTCTTTCCCGTTTCAATTCCTTTTTCAGAATCGTATCTTATCAATCCCCTTGGTTTCTTAACTCTGTCCATCACCGAATTACAAGCATCAATACATGCAGTACAATTAATACATTCCAGTTGTGTTCCGTTTCTGATATCAATCCCTGTAGGACAGACTACCACACATGCATTACAATCAATACAGTCACCGTTTTTCGATAACCCACTTTTATCTAAAGGCCCGCGTGGTTCTCCGCGTTTGTAGTCATAGCCCACAATAATAGATTTATCGTCAACCAGGACACCCTGTAATCTACCATATGGACATGCAATTGTACAAACCTGCTCCCGAAAAAATGCGAAAACGAAGTAAAAAACACCTGAAAAAATTATTAAGCCAATATAACCGGCTGTATTATTGAACGGACCTTCTGACAAAAAGTCTATTACATTATCAATTCCAATTATGTATGCCAGGAAAGTAGCTGATGTAATCAGGGCAATAATAAAAAATACTGTGTGTTTGGTTGATTTTTTAATAAATTTCTCAAAGTTCATTGGTTGACTATCCAGCCTCCGCTGATTTGCAGGACCACCTTCTATCAAATATTCAATTTGCCTGAATACAAACTCCATAAAAATTGTTTGTGGACACACCCAACCACAGAATAACCTTCCATAAATAACTGTAAACAGAACTATGAAAACTATCAAAGTTATAAACGAAAGAAGGATCAGATGAAAGTCTTGTGGCCAGAATACTATTCCAAAGATTACAAATTTACGTTGTAATACATCAAAAAGCATAATCGGTTCATTTCCAATTTTTATAAATGGGCCAATATAAAAAATCGCAAGAAGTATTATTGCAAGTATCTTCCTTTGATTGAATAGTTTACCACTTGCTTTTTTAGCATATATCCATATTCTTTTTCCATCGTTTGCTACTGTGGAAAGTTTATCCCTGAAATAATCAGGAGTATTTTTAGTTTTTTTGGTTTCCATAACCTATACCAGATGTTATAATTATTTACTACTAAAGAACCAGTTTAGTAAAAAGTTTATAAAGTTATGTATTTTGTGAAATATATCATAAAATAATGATAAGTAATCAATTTAACCCCTGAAATTCAGGGGAGTATAAGTGGATAATTTCATTAATTCATATTGCTTTAATCAAAAGCAAGAAGCCGGATATTATATCCGGCTTCTTTCACATTAATTATTTAATAGAAATATTAGTATTCATTTCCTTCCGGTGCTTTAGGAGTAGCAGGAGTGGATCCAACTAATTCAGTGAGTATATAGCTGACCACCTGTAATCTTGCTTCTTCACTTAGCTGGGTATTGTAAGGGATCATTCCTTTTTCAATAACACCATTAGTTACGATTTTATATAAATCTTCAACACTGTTACCATGTATCCAATAGTTATCGGTCATATTTGGTCCAACGATACCACCTCCATCAACCAGGTGACATGCTGCACAGATTTTGATCCAGGTTTCTTTACCTGCTTCAATATCGGACTTGTCTGTTAATAAAACTATTTCAAAGGTACCGGTTGATTTTGTATTCGGATTTTCTTTCGCTGATTTGTCAATTACCAGCTGGTATTCGCGTTCCTGAATAAGATCATCCGCCTGAAATACAAACAATCTGATCATATATACAATTGAAAAAACAATTGTCAGATAGAAGAGCCATTTCCACCAGGGAGGAAGGTCGTTATCAAGTTCCTTGATTCCGTCGTAGTTGTGATCTTTAATAAGACGGTCATTTGTCAGGGTGTCTATTTCGTATTCTTCGTTGTCGTGAGACTTATTTATATTATCTGTAGCCATAGTTATTCATTTTAGTTATGATGACTTTTTTCATCATGAAGGTCATTATTCTTATCCAGCGGCATTCTGCTAAATTCTTCTATTTCATTTTTATCTGTTTTAAAAACCATAAAAGTTACAAGCAGGAAAAATGAAAAGAATATTAGTAATGAAATAATGGGATATATTTCAACACCTGCTATCTGTTCCAATTGATTAATAACAATCTTCATAAATCAAAAATTATCAAATTACTTATTATTATAAACATCAGTTCCTAATCGCTGTAAATAAGCAATAAGTGCAACAATCTCCTTATTGTCACCAACCTCAATTCCACTACTGCGTAATCCTTTTGCGATTTCAGCATATTGAGCTTTCAGGTCATCAACAGCTATATCTTCAAAACCTTCGGCGTACGGAACTCCCAGCGTTCTCATAGCTTTGATCTTATCAGGAGTAACAGAAAGGTCGATCTCGTTATCAGCTAACCATGGGTAGGCAGGCATGATTGATTCGGGACTAACCTTTTGCGGGTTGATCATATGGTTAAAATGCCATGAATCAGGCTTATAATTCGGTAATGATTTAACTCCCGCTCTGGCGAGGTCAGGTCCTGTTCGTTTTGAACCAAACAAGAACGGATGATCATAAACTGTTTCACCTGCTTTTGTGTATTCACCATATCTTTCAGTTTCGTTTCTAAACGGTCGGATCATTTGCGAGTGACACAGATAACATCCTTCAGCAATATAAACGTCTCTCCCTTCAAGTTCGAGTGGAGTATAGGGCTTCACGGCTGCTATTGTTGGTATGTTGGATTTAACGAGATACATTGGAAT
Source organism: Bacteroidales bacterium (assembly GCA_028277395.1). Classification (GTDB taxonomy): domain Bacteria; phylum Bacteroidota; class Bacteroidia; order Bacteroidales; family F082. Next base: position 162,128 of record JANQGJ010000071.1, read on the forward strand.
AATCTCTACCAGTCCGCCTATCAGGATTGCAACAAGTGCAAATACAGTAAATTGCAATGGTCTTCCTTCAAGTCTTCTGTGGAAAGATTCTTTGGGTTTGGCAGGTGCTTTAGCTGCAGCTTCATCATTCTCATATCTAACAAAACTACCTTGAGCAGCAGTTTTCCACACGTTATAAATAAATAGAACAGCTCCAATTACATACAATGTTCCTCCGAAGGCACGAAGATAATACATAGGCAGAATCTGGGTTACTGTTTCAAGGAAATTTGGATATGCAAGAAAACCTTCAGCGGTGAATTCTTTCCACATGAGAGCCTGAGTGAACCCGGCAAAATATAACGGGATTGAGAAAAACAGCATTCCCAGTGTAGCAATCCAGAAATGGGCATTTGCTAGTTTGGCAGAGTAAAGCTTCGTTTTGAATAATTTTGGTACAAGCCAGTAAATCATTCCGAAGTTCATCATTGAATTCCATCCCAAAGTACCGATATGAACATGAGCAATGGTCCAGTCAGTGAAATGGCTCAACGCATTAACTGTTTTTAGCGATAACATCGGACCTTCAAATGTTGCCATACCATAGGCAGTTACACCAACAACAAACATTTTAAGTACAGGATCTTCTCTTACCTTATCCCAGGCACCTCTTAGTGTTAACAATCCGTTTATCATACCTCCCCATGATGGAGCAATCAGCATAACTGAAAAAACTACTCCAAGTGCCTGTGCCCAATCAGGTAAAGCTGAGTAGAGCAGGTGGTGGGGACCAGCCCATATGTATAAAAATATGAGTGCCCAAAAGTGGATAATGGATAACTTATAGGAATAGATTGGCCTGTTTGCTGCCTTAGGTATAAAATAGTACATCATTCCCAGTATAGGTGTTGTAAGGAAAAATGCAACAGCATTGTGTCCATACCACCATTGTACAAGTGCATCCTGAATACCAGCATAAATAGGATAACTGAGAGTAAGTGTTACAGGTAAGGCGAGGTTGTTTACAATATAAAGTACAGCGATTGTTACCCATGTAGCTATATAAAACCATATTGCTACATAAATATGCTTAACACGCCTGTTTATGATTGTAATAAACATGTTAAGTCCAAAAACTACCCATATTACAACTACCAATACATCTATTGGCCATATTAATTCTGCATATTCTTTGGATTGTGTAAATCCGAAAGGATATGTAAGGGCTGCAAGCACTATTATAAGTTGCCATCCCCAAAAATGAATATTACCCAATGCTTTGCTGTACATAGGTGTTTTAAGCAATCTGGGCATAGAATAATAGATTGCAGCAAAAAAGCCGTTCCCAACAAATGCAAATATTGCAGCATTCGTATGTACCGGACGGATTCGGCTAAAAACTAACCATGATATTTCACCACTTAAATTAGGGAATATAAGTTCGAGTGCCAGTGTTAACCCAACCAGCATTCCAACAAGTCCCCAACCAACAGTGGCCCAAATAAAATAATTAGTTAGCTTGTTGTCGTAAGTAAATTTTTGTAACTCCATAAGCTTAGTTATTGGTTTGAAATTTTATCGTTTTTGTATTTGTTTTCAGGTATGTTGTTATCTGCTAACATATCACCATCATCATTATTAGCTGATTCTTTGTAGTCATCGAAAAGAATTCTGACGGAAGGGGAATACATATCCTCGTATTGACCTGATTTCACTGCCCATATAAAACCTATCAGGAAGAGGCTTGCAACTACGATCCCAACAATAACGAGTATTATTATTACCGACATTTAAGTATTCAGGTGCTTAATTAATAAATTAGATCAAAAATATAAATATTATCCTTACTACAAATATAAAAATATTATTTAGATCGATTTAAAATAATTTGGCTAAAAGTCAGGAATTAATCTGCCAGCTAAATAGTTAATTGAGAAGGTCGCAAAAGCGACAACACTAACAGAACTTATGGGCATTAAAATAGCAGCAATTATTGGTGAAAGGTTACCCTGAACTGCAAAATACAAACCAACGAAATTATAAAGAAATGAGATAATAAAGCTTATTATTACGATCAATATTGATGTATTTGTGAATCTTATAAATTCAGGTAATTGTTTAAATCTGGATGATTCAATAATTCCATCACAAGCAGGGGAGAAGCTGTAAATATCATCAGCTATTGTCAGTCCTACATCACTTTCAATTAATGCACCGGCATCATTAAGCCCGTCACCAATCATCAAAACTTTTTCTCCTTTCTTTTTCCTTTCTTCAACAAACTTCATTTTGTCGGCAGGACTTTGATTAAACAACAAATTTGATTCAGAACCAAACAATGGTGACAGGTTTTTCTTTTCAGCCTGGTTATCACCTGAAAGAAGAAATAATTGATACACTTTTTTTAATTTGTTTATAACAGACTTAAGACCCGGTCGGTAACTATTTTCTATTTTAAAGTAACCATGAACCTTGTCATCAATAAATACGTAAACATTTGTACTTTCAGGATTCGGGTCATCTTTTCCGGTTACAAATTTACAAGAACCCATATTCACCCGTTTCCCGTTTACAACTCCACTGATTCCGAGCGAAGGAAATTCCCGGTAATTTTCTACAATAAAAGTATTCCTGTTTTTTATCGAATCCTTAACAGTTGCACTCAGCGGATGGCTTGAATTAGATGCAAGTGACTTGACAATCGAAAGCTGTTCGTCATCAAGTTCCTTTCCTATAAACTGTGCTTTCATTGTACTGTTTATTGTAATCGTACCGGTTTTGTCAAATATTATTGAATTTATACCACGAAGGTTCTCAATAACATCAGTATTCTTAATGTAGAATCCTTTCCGTCCAAATTGCCTCATTGTACTTCCAAATGTAAAAGGTACGGTTAATGCGAGCGCACAAGGACAGGCAATTATAAGAACCGAAGTGAATGCAAACAATGCCAGTTTGGGATCGTTAAACATCCAGTAAACGGCAGACACTAATGCAATAAGCAGTATTATTACTGTAAAATATTCACTAACTTTATTAATTAAGGTGTTTAATTGAACTTTGTTGTCCTTTTTGTTCTCCTGATTCCATAACTGAGTAAGATAACTCTGTTCAACTTCTTTTACTACCTCAATTTCAATTGAGCTTCCCATTTGTCTTCCACCGGCAAATATATTGTCTCCGGATTTTTTGGTTACCGGGATTGATTCACCTGTTACAAATGAATAATCAATGTTTGCTTCACCTGTTATTAATATTGAATCTGCAGGAATGATTTCCTGGTTACGGATCAGAATTCTGTCAGGTACCCTTAGTTCACTTAATGGAACAGTTTCTTCTTTTCCATCGTTTATTTTTGTTACTGCAACCGGAAAATAGGATTTATAGTCCCTTTCAAACGAAAGTGCACTGTAAGTTTTACCCTGATACCATTTTCCAATCAACAGGAAAAATATTAATCCTATTAGTGAATCCATATAGCCGATACCATCTCCGGTAATTACTTCATATGAACTTTGTATAAAAAGAGTAATAATACCAAGGGTAATTGGAACATCAATGTTTATCATTTTATGTTTTAACCCTTTAAATGCGCTTAGGTAATAGTCTTTAGCACAATATATAACCACGGGTAAAGCCAGAATAAAACTCATTATTCCGAAAAATCTTGTAAACATACTGCTTAGCTCGTCTCCTCCGGGTAAATATTCCGGGAAATTGTAAAGCATAACATTCATGAAACTAAATCCAGAGATGCCTATTTTGAGAAGTAAACTTTTTTCACTTTTGCCTGATTCTTTTTTCTCAAGATGGTCAAGTGTTATTTCAGGGATATAATGTATTGAAACAAGAAGTTCTACAACCTGACGTAGTGTAACAATATTGTCATTAAAGGTTATGTTTACTGTCTTTTTTGGAAAATTAACAGATGATGCTATAATTCCCTTATGCATTATATAAAGGTTCTCAAGGAGCCATATACAGGATGCACAATGTATAGATGGTATAAAAAGGGTTACTTTACTTATTCCACCATCAGAAAAATCAAGTAGCTGATCCTGAATTTCTTTGTTGTCGATATATGAGTATTTATTGCCAACATCTGCCTGTTCCACTTTTATACCGGACATTGGCTGTATGTCGTAATATTTTTGAAGCTTATTCTCATTTAATATCTGATATACTGTTGAGCATCCATTACAACAAAATGGTTTGTCTTCCCACATTACCGGATGTTTTCCGCAATCTTCACCACAATGTACACAAGACATTCCCATTTTTCTTAATATATTAAAGGATTGTACTTACTGTCTGCTTGTTGCAACATTTATTCCCTCAAATGTAATGGCCCACATACCTCTTGGATGCCCGGCTTTAAAATTAATCGCTTTATCAGCAGGGTATTTTTCCCTAATGGTTTCAGCAATATCAAAAGTCATTGTTTCTCCCGGTGTTCCATGACATGATAAGCACATACTATTAGTTATAATGGGTTTATAATAAACAGGATTGCCATTTTGATTAATGGCAAGTTTTGCTTTAAGCGGCGCCCCTGATAAATACTCCATTATATACTGCTTAAATATCTTGGATTCAATGTCATCGGTAGCATTTTGCGGATTTCGGTATTTTTTAGCTATCCTTCTGATGCTTACCTGTTCCGAATCTGATACTGAATCGGTTATACTTAAGGCTTTTTCATTACAAAAATCAATGGCATACTCATGGCCTCCTTCAGTAATAGCACTGTTTAATGCTTTACCGAGTGTTACCTGTGTAACTTTTGCAATCTTCGCTCCCTTATCTTTCAGGGCTTTAAATTGTTCATCGTTTTGATGAATATATGCAACTTTTACATCCTTGTCTTTAGATTTTCCCTTGTCATTATTTATATCTTTCGATCCGTTAGGTAAACATCCGCTAACAATAATTATTAATGGAATTACTAACGTCGCCATATAATTCTTCATTTCTGCATTTTTTTATTTTAACAAAAGTACAAATCATCGTGAATAGTCAACTATTAATGTTACCAAATAAAAGACAACAGAAGTAGTTTTCGAATTAAACTTACTGTTCAATAATTTCAATCACCTCACCTGTAAATCTTAAATCCACACCGGCTAACGGATGATTGAAGTTCATTGTAACTGCTTTATCCATAACATGTGTAATAAGTCCCAGATGTTTATTGCCCTGGTTATCAGTCATAGGTATTTGGTTGCCGGACTGTAACATTTCATGATCAACCTGTCCATCAACTTCAAAAGTATCGATGGGAATATCAAAAATTGCATAAGGATCAACAGGACCGTAAGCATCTTCGGAGGATATCACGAAATCAAATCTATCACCCTCACCCAACCCGATGATATTTTCTTCAAATTTTGGAAGAAGTTCTCCAATTCCAAATTTGAATTTCATAATCCTATCAGTAGGAGTTTTTTCAAGTATCTCTCCATTTTTAGCACTGGTAAGAACATAGGAAATTCCGGCAATACTGTCTGATTTGATCAACATATAAATCGGTTAAACAGTGTTATTTATTACGCTTTTTGATCAGGTTAAGAGCACTTCCGGCTCTGAACCATTCAATTTGGTTTGAATTATATGTATGATTAGCCTTAATTTCATCAGTGGTGCCATCGCTGTGTCTGAGGACAACGGTCAGCTGTTTTCCGGGAGCAAAATCTGTTAATCCGATTATATCAAAAGAATCATCTTCTCTGACTTTGTCATAATCATTTTTGTTATTGAAAGTAAGAGCAAGTACTCCCTGTTTTTTAAGATTGGTTTCATGAATTCTGGCAAATGACCTTACCATAACTACTTTCACACCCATAAACCTGGGTTCCATTGCGGCGTGTTCTCTTGATGAACCTTCGCCGTAATTTTCATCACCAATTACAATGGTTCCAATACCGGCGTCGCGCATTCCTGCTGCTGCATCCGGAACAGGTTCATACTTACCTGTGACCTGATTTTTCACATCATTGGTTTTGTCGTTAAAATAATTTACAGCACCAATTAACAGGTTTTGAGAAATATTCTCAAGATGACCCCTGAATCTTAACCATGGCCCGGCCATCGAAATATGATCCGTGGTACACTTACCCTTTGCTTTTATCAGTAACTTAAGGTCAGTAAAGTCATTTCCATCCCAAGCCTTAAACGGGGTTAACAATTGTAATCGTTTTGATTCTGGGTTAACAATTACTTCAACCTCACTTCCGTCATCAGCCGGTTTCTGATATCCAGGATCTTCTACTTCAAATCCCAAAGAAGGGTAAACAACACCTGATGGCTCATCAAGCTTTACTAGGTCACCATCCTCATTTTGTACCTTATCTGTAAGTGGGTTGAAGTCAAGTTTACCTGCGATTGCATAGGCCATAACCATGTCAGGTGAGCTTACAAATGCATGGGTATTGGGATTACCGTCATTTCTCTTGGCAAAATTCCTGTTGAAAGATGTTATTATCGAGTTTTTACGTTGATCAGCAACATCCTCACGATCCCACTGACCAATACATTGTCCACATGCATTAGCGAGAACAGTAGCTCCCAGTTTCTCAAATTCTTCTATTAATCCATCACGTTCAATCGTATATCTAACAAGTTCGGATCCTGGAGTGATAAATAGTTTTGATTTTACCCTGATATTATTTGCTAGTGCCTGACGGGCAATTGAAGCAGCCCTTGTAATATCTTCATATGAAGAATTGGTACATGATCCAATTAGTCCGGCATCCAGCTTCAGCGGCCAGTTATTCTGTCTGGCTGTTTCAGCCATATTAGATACACTGGTTCTGAGGTCAGGTGTAAAAGGTCCATTCAGAGCAGGTTCAAGTTCATTTAAATTAATTTCAATTACCTGATCAAAATACAACTCAGGACTATCATAAACTTCAATGTCGCCGGTTAGATATTCAGAAATGGAATTTGCAAGTTCAGCAACATCACTTCTATCTGTCTGAATAAGGTATTCAGCGGTTTTATCATCATAACCAAAAGTTGATGTTGTTGCACCTATCTCAGCACCCATATTGCAAATTGTGGCCCTGCCGGTTGCACTCAGGCTTTTTGCTCCATCACCAAAATATTCAACAATTGAACCGGTTCCACCCTTAACAGTTAATATATCTGCCACTTTAAGAATTACATCTTTGGGAGATGTCCAACCACTAAGTCTGCCTGTAAGCTTCACACCTATTATTTTTGGAAATTTCAGTTCCCATGGCATATCAGCCATAACATCAACTGCATCTGCGCCACCAACCCCAACAGCTACCATTCCCAGACCACCGGCGTTTGGTGTATGTGAATCAGTTCCAATCATCATACCACCGGGAAAAGCATAATTTTCAAGAACTACCTGGTGTATAATACCAGCTCCGGGTTTCCAGAAACCAATACCATATTTATTTGATACAGATGAAAGAAAGTCATAAACTTCCTGATTTGTATAATTTGCTTTTTCAAGGTCTTTATCAGCACCATCTTTCGCCAGGATAAGGTGGTCGCAATGTACACTTGAAGGAACGGCAGTATTATTCTTACCTGCCTGCATGAACTGAAGCAACGCCATTTGGGCTGTTGCATCCTGCATAGCTACACGATCAGGACGGAAATCAACATAATCAACACCTCTTTCAAAGATATGAGTTGGATCACCTGAATCAAGGTGAGTATAAAGAATTTTCTCGGTAAGTGTAAGTGGTTTATTTAAAAGTTTACGGGCAGCAATAACCCTAGCAGGAAACTTTTTGTAAAGTTCCCTTATCATTTCCAAATCGAAAGCCATATTAAAGTAATTTTAGAGTAAAAATAATTTTCGTAACCTCAAGTTTTGAGTGGTGCAAAAATAATAAAAACTCAAAAAAATAACTAGTCAACTAATCCACGACCTGTTTTATTGATTTTTCCTTCTTCACGGTATTCTCTTATGAGTCTGTCCAGCACACCATTAACAAACACTTTGCTATTATTGGTTGAGAAGTACTTAGCAAGTTCAATATATTCGTTCAGAGTAACTTTAACCGGTACTGTATTCATTTTTTTGAGCTCAATTATTGCCATTTTTAGTAAAATGACATCCATTAAAGGAATTCTTTCAAATTCCCAGTTTTTCGTCCTTAATTTTAGCTCTTCTTCAATTCCATCGTCATCTCTAAGAACGAATTTGTACAGGTTTCTAACAAATTCACGATCCTCATTTTTGCCACCGATAGTTTGTTTATATATTCCCGGTAATGAAGTGCCTGAATGAAACTTTCCGGAAAAATTTTCAAAGAATTTGATAATTAATAGTATTACAAGGTCATAGCCATCGGTGAAATATACACTTTTCTCTTCATAAAAGTACTTCAGTATTTCAAAATCAGGCAGCAACTGATCTGTAATCTTTATTAATAATTTTTTATCTGAATCTAGTGAGGGGGCTTCAGAATCCATGTATTTCTTGTAAAAATCTTTGGATTTGAGCAGGTTATAGAATTTCAATATGATGTCTGATTGCTCAGTCCAGTTAATTTTCAGCTTGTTTTCTTTGAGTATAAACTCATTATTTTGTTCTATCTCGCATAAGACTTTGTTTCGAACGAAACGCATATTAGGATTCAGGTCCTCTTCTGTTGGATAAAATTTTCTTTTGTTTTCCTCAATTCTTATTTCTGCAAATCTTTTGATCTCCACCAAAAACGAAAGTTGGTAAATAAAAAGATCATGCAGCTTGTCGATACTTTCAAGCAATAGTTTTTCTCCTTTAATGATATCGTTAACTCCTCCTGTGTACCATGAATAAAGAGATTGGAGGACCTTGATTCTTAAGTGTCTGCGATATAACATACTGTTGTTCGTATTCGTATTGACTGTTATTAATTGATCGGCAAAAATAAATTAATTAATCCGGCCTGAGCAATTTTTATCAATATTTTCAATAATTTGAAAATATATATTAGTTTTACCTGTTGAAAATCAGACAATGCTGATTTGCAAAATTAATTGTTGGTGTTATGATGGAGTGGGCTGATTATCAGTTCTCTGATAAAACGATTTTAGTAGTAGAGGATGTGGATACTAGCATTAAGTTTTTTGATGCTGCTCTCAGAAAATCACAGGCAACAATACTTTGGGCTGAAAATGGAGAGGATGCAATTGAAATACTGGACAAGAATAAAGGTAAAATTGATCTTGTACTCCTTGACTTAAATTTACCTGGAGTGAATGGGTTTGAGGTTCTGAAATATTTAAGGAAACTTGATCCTGAATTACCTGTGATTGTTCAAACAGCTTATCTTTTCTCCGGAGAAAGGAAAACAAGTTTGTCAATGGGAGCAAATGGTTTTATACCAAAACCGGTTCAACTTACTGATCTGTTAAATAATATTGCCAGGTTCCTTGATCCAGAGCTTGCTTACTGATTTGTTAACTGTAATATAAAGATTTACTGGTCAGTTGCAAAAAAACCTGAGTTTCGTATTGTCGAATATGGAGATATTAATTTTAACTGATTTAGCTTAAACCAAATCATTACATTAAGAAAATAACTTACAATTCAATCTGCAATCTGTCATATGCAAGTTCTACATTATCAGGTAATTCTTTTTCTACTTCTCTATGTAATCCCATTAAATGACTAATATGTGTTAAATATGCTTTTTCGGGATTTAGAAACTCAATAACTTTCAAAGCTTCCTCAAGGTTGTAATGAGAGGCATGCTTTTCATGTCGTAATGCATTCAAAACAATTGTTTTACAATTATCCAGCCTGGCAAGTGATGAAGGTGGTATGTAATTAGTATCAGTTATGTAGGCAAAATCATTAATGCGATACCCAAAAACAATTGTATTGTAATGCAATGCAGGGATTGGGATAATTTGTACTTCATTTATTTTGAAAGGATTATCATCTACTTCGATCAGCCTGTATTTTGGTAATCCCGGGTAATTATTATTAAAAGCATATGAAAACTCCTGTCTTATTTCTTTTTGATCATATGCAGTAGAATAAATATCCATTGGTTTTTTGGTCAGGTAATTGAATGACCGGACATCATCTAATCCTGCTATATGATCTCTATGTGAGTGGGTTATAATTATTGCATCCAGTTTTTTAACATTTTCCCGTAACATTTGATATCTGAAATCAGGACCAGCATCAATACTAATAGTAGTTTTCTCAGTTTCAACCAGAGCTGACGTTCTGAGACGTTTATCTTTTGAACTACCGATTTTGCAAACATCGCAATTGCATGCTGGTACTGGTACTCCCTGTGATGTTCCGGTTCCAAGAAACGTAATTCTCATTTTTAATCAGATATAGATCAGTGCAAAAATAGCTTAATAGTCGTTTCGGTAGCTAATTGTTATTTTTTTAAGTATTTATAAGCTGTGTTAAGCATTTATGATTTAATTAAAAAACACAAAATTAACAGAGATTGTACGTCAGAATTATCCTGACTTCCGCATTTAAAAACACGGCTTTTTATAAGTTTCGATAAATCAATGAAATAAGATTTTGAGGTGCTTGATTTGGGTGTTAAAATCATTGGTTATCTTTGTTTTTATGTTTATTCGTCCCCTAAAATCAAATAACGGTAAAACATATATTCAGGTTGTAGACAAAAGTTCTGGGAAGTACAAAGTTTTAAAAAGTTTTGGAGGGGCATCCTCTCAAACTGAACTAACTATTCTTATAAATAAAGCTCAAGAGTGGATAAATAAATTTACAGGAAGTCAAGAAATTGATTTTATAAATACAAATGAACAAATTGAGCAGTTTTTTGAAAGTATCAATCAGTTACATCAAGTAGGTTTTGATTTATTGTTAGGTAAATTATTTGATGAAATTGGTTTTAACAAAATAGATGATGATATTTTCAAGCAATTGGTATTATGCCGTATTGCTTATCCTAAGAGCAAATTAAAGACAACAGAATATCTTTATCGATATAAGCAAATAAGCTGGAGCGAAGATCGGGTTTATCGTTATCTTGACAAGCTTTATACTTCTCAAAAGGAACAGGTACAAAAGCTAAGCTATGAGCATACACGAAAGATACTGAATAATGATATCAGTGTGGTTTTTTATGATGTAACCACATTGTATTTTGAAATCGACACTGAGGATGATCTACGAAAAACAGGATTTTCAAAAGAGGGAAAACATCAAAATCCACAAATAGTTTTAGGGTTGTTAGTAAGTAAAAATGGTTATCCTTTAGCATATGAAATTTTTGCAGGAAACAAGTTTGAAGGCTATACAATGCTTCCTGTTCTTGAAGCATTTAAACATAAGTATAAGCTGAAAAAATTAGTAATTATTGCTGATTCAGGCTTACTCTCCAATGCAAACATAGAACACCTAAAAGAAAAAAAATATGAGTTTATCCTGGGTGCAAGAATCAAAAACGAATCAGCTTCAGTAAAGAAAAAGATTTTGGCTTTAGATTTGAAAAACGGAAACAGCACAATAATAAAAAAGGGAGACTTAAAGCTTATTATTAACTATTCAGAGACAAGAGCAAAAAAAGACAGGTATAATCGAGAGAGAGGAATACAAAAACTTGAGAAAAAAGTAAAGTCAGGCCGGCTAACAAAATCAAGCATAAATAACCGAGGCTACAATAAATTTTTAAAGTTAAATGGAGAAATTCAAGTGACAATGGATCGGCAAAAAATAGAGCAAGATAGCCGATGGGATGGATTAAAAGGGTACATTACAAATTCAACAATGAATAAAAATGTGATTATTGAGAATTACAAACATTTGTGGCAAATAGAAAAAGCATTTAGAGTAGCCAAATCTGACTTAAAAATAAGACCGATATATCACCGTTTACAAAGAAGAATAGAAGCTCATATCTGTATTTCCTTTGTTGCATACAAAGTTTACAAAGAGCTTGAACGAAGATTATATGAAATGGAAGCTAAAATCAGCCCAAATAAAGCTATTGAAATAGCTCAAAACATATTCCAAATACAATTGAAAATGCCACAAGATGGTAAAACAATTAAAAAAATACTACTCCTTTCTGATGAACAAAAATACTTAGCTTCAATTTTTAATTTTGGGTGTTAAAACGCGGAAGTCAGGAAAAACACAAAATTAACAGAGATTGTACGTCAGAATTATCATATATTTGATATGAATAATTATTAGGGAATATCAAACTAAAAGCAAAGTCTTGAGAGCATTATTTCGTTTTACTACCATATGTAGCGTAAATATCTTTGTCTTGTTATTATTAGTTTCTCATAGCCTGACATCAGATGAGCAGCTGAATAAAATTGATTCATTGAAATCAGTTTTGGCAATATCACAAAATGACTCGGTAAATCTGAAAGTTTACCGAGAACTTGGCAGGGTATTGGAAATGAAAGATTTTGATACAGCCATGTATTACTTTAACAAAGCAATATCCCTGGCTGCAAAGAACAACTGGTCTGAGGAGGAAGCTAAAACTCATATAAATATTGGTTTTGCCTACCTTTATAGTAAAAACTCCAAGAAGTCAATTGAAAAGCTTAAACAGGGACTAGATATATACATAAGTACAGGCAATAAAAAGGAACAGCTCGACACTTATTATAACCTGGGGTATTTTTATGCCAATTTTGAAAACTTTTCCAGGTCAATAGAGTATTTTAATAAGGCAGCAAGATTGGGAGAGGAGTTAAATAATGAAAAAAGATTAACCGGAATATACAATAACCTTGGTCTGATATATCATTATATTGGTCATTATGATAAAGCTAATGCTCTCCATTTTAAATCATTGCACATAAGCGAACGTATTGGGAACAAATCTGTTGGTTTTACCCATGTAAATATAGGACTCAATTATAATCAACAAAAGAAATATCGAAAGAGCCTTGAACATAATAAGATTGCACTGGAACTATTCCTGGAAGAGGGTAATAAGTCGTATGTAGCACATGTTCTTAAAAATATTGGTGATAATTTTTCAGATTTATATCAGCTAGATAGTGCCGAGTATTATTATAATAAATCATTTGCAATTTATAAAGAATTAGATGATAAAGAGTCAATAGCCAGGCATCAGATGCTCATGGGAATTTTAAATCAAAAAAATGGTAATCTTGAAATAGCAGAGTTAAAATACTATGAAGCATTAAACTCTGTACCGGAAAATGGAAGTCGTAGATTAGTATTTGCAATAAACTCAAACCTGGCAGGTTTGAATTTTATTTTTGCTGATTCAGTTGCCGGAAATAGATTAAAATACCTCAAAAAGGCTGTTAATTATGCCAGCAATATGTATGATATTTCCAAAGAATTACAATCCCTTTCAAAGGAAACAGAAAGCCTTGAAATGCTTTACAAAGCATATATGAAAATTGGTAACTCGCAGGAAGCAATAAAATACGCTGATCGTTACATAGTTGCTATAGATTCACTCTATTCCGAACAAAAACAAAAAACAATTACAGATATTCAGATCAAGTACGAAACCGAAAAAAAGGAACTGGAAATAGAGTTGCTAAATAGTGAAAATGACCTGATATCTGCAAAACTGGACAATAGTAACACAGCAAGAAAAAATCAGAAAATGGTTATTTATCTTCTGACACTTGGATTTTTAATGGTTTGCGTATTCATTTTTGTAATTTACAAGTTCTATCGGCAGACAAAGAGGGTTAATAATGTTTTATATCAAAAGAATGATATCATTTCGAAGCAGAATGAAGAAAAAGAAATACTGTTAAAGGAGATTCACCACAGAGTTAAAAATAACCTGCAACTGATATCCAGTTTATTTGATTTACAAATGGATAAATCGGATAACATAAAAGTCAGATCTGTATTTACCGATGCACAGAGTAGATTAAAATCAATTGCAATAATTCATGAGATTCTTAACCAAAATGAGAATAAAAATGTAATTTCTTTTAAATCTTTTATAAATGAACTTACGGAAAGCATATGTTACTCTTTAAGTGGGAATAAAAAAATATCATTGAGCACTGAAGTTGGTGATGATCTTCTTTTTGATATAAAAAAAACCATATCACTGGGACTGATAATAAATGAATTACTGACAAACTCAATAAAATACGCCTGTAGTGAGGAAGTTACAAGTATCATTAAAATTACTATTACACGATTAAATAAGAATGATATAATGCTTGAGTTTTCTGATAATGGTGATGGATTACCACAAGGGTTTGATATTGATTCAGCGGATAGTTTGGGATTACGACTTGTAAATGTGCTGATTGAGCAGCTATCGGGAAAGATAAATTATATATTTGATAGTGGTGCTAAATTTACCATAGAATTTCCTGATACCATAAACCTGGAGGATTAATCGGCTCTATTGGCATTGTTTATTATTATTAAGTAATCAGGCTTTTAGGGTGTCTTTTGGCGTTACATGTTGTAAATTATAATTGACGATTAGTTTTTCTTCGCTTTACATTGTAAATTTTATTTTGGTTAATGAGTCGTAAGTAACTAATTTGCGTATTTTTGATATGAAATAAGAGGGGTAAATTCTATTTTAATTTATAGTAATCAAAGCTTTAAGATGTGTTTTTATGATAAAAGCAAATTTGTTTCTGTTGATTACCTTTATGAGTTTATTAACAGTTTTACATGGTAATTCATCATTAGTTGATAGTCTGGTAGTTGATGCAAATAATTATATTGGAAGAGATTCGACAAAGGTCAAACTACTTATAAAGGTAGCAAATGAAATATTTTATAGTGATATACCCAGGTCAATGGAATATGCAGACAAAGCGTATAATCTGTCGGACTCATTGAATTACAACCATGGAAAAGTAAGAAGTTTATATCTACTGGGAAATTTTTACAGGAAAAGTGGCGATTTTAAAACTGCAATTGATAAATATAGTGAGCTTATTAGCTTATATCCCGTTGGTAGTAATAGAAAATTACTGAAAAATGCATTAAAGAATATCGGATATTCATATTGTATGATCGGTGATGTATCCAGCGGATTAGCATCTTTTAATCGTTTACTCGAAATCAACAGGAAGGAGAATAGCAAAAAAGACATTGCTGATACTTATAATAATATTGGTAATGTATATCAAATGACCGGTGAAATAGATTCTGCTTTTTATAACTACAATAGTTCACTTGAAATATGGAAAGAGATTGGCGACAAGAAGGAAATAGCTGATATGAATAATAATCTTGGCTACATGTTTATGGTACTGGATAGACATTATGAAGCACTTGATCATTATTTGGATGCATTGATAATCTATGAAGAATTGGGTATTGAAGAAAGAATTGCAATGGCATTAAATGGTATTGGAACAGTTTATCAGGGTATTGGAGATTTAAAACTGGCAACAGATTATTTTTTGAGGTCATTGGATTATTATAAACAATTAGATGAAGACGAGTCAATTGCTTATTGTTTAAGTAATCTGGCAAATATGTCCAATGAAGAAAGAAATTATAAACAGGCTTTATTGTATTATAGTCAGGCTGCTGAAATACTGGAAAGACTTGGTCATAAAAATGAGTTGGGAAGTGTATTATTGAATCAGAGTGTATTATACAGGGATCAGGGAAATTATGAAAAAGCAATGGAAAATTGTGAAAAAGCTTTAATACTGTTTAAAGAAATTTCCAATAAGGAAGGAGAAGGGAGTGTTTATCTTAAAATGGCTTTGATTTATTTTGATAAAAACGAACTTCAAATAGCAAAAACTTATGCTGAAAAAGCTTTAATACTTGTAAAAGAGTTTGATTTACTAAGAAAACAGGAAGCAACGCATGAGTTACTCTATGAGATTTGTATTGCCAATAAGGATTATAAAAATGCATTAAATCATTATGTTAATTATAAGTTGATTTATGATAGCTTATATAATGAAGAAAACGTAAAGAAAATTACCGGACTGGAATACAAATATAAGTTCGAAAAAGAAAAACAGGCGATAGAAGCAGAACAACAAAGAAAGGATGCTTTACGGATCCAGGAATTGCAGCGACAAAAATTAATGAGAAATACGTTTATAACAGGTTTTATACTCGTTCTGTTACTGGCAATTGTAATATTACGTAGTTTTCTGCAGAAGAAAGCAGCAAATCGTAAGCTGATTGAACAAAATAATATCATACTTCGGCAAAAAGAGGAAAAAGAACTATTGGTAAGAGAAATCCACCACCGTGTTAAAAATAATCTTCAGATAATTACCAGTTTGTTTGACCTTCAAATGAATACGACAGAAAATACTGAAACACGAGAAGCACTTATTGATAGCTTGAACAGGGTTAAATCTGTGGGACTCATTCACCAGTTATTATATCAAACAGATGATTTGATAAGTGTTGATTTTAAGGAGTTTACAATAAAGTTGGTCGATCATATATCATCTTTTGCAACCCGAAATAAACTGTCAAAATCAATTGAAGTGTCGGCTGGTGTCTGTTTTAGTATTGAAACAACAATTAGCCTGGGATTGATAATAAATGAGTTATTGACTAATTCATTGAAATATGCATTTGTTGATCAGGAAAATTGTGTAATTGAAGTTTCATTAAAACGAATTAATGATAATGATTACAGATTAGTCGTTGCAGATAACGGATCAGGTTTACCTGTTGATTTTAATCCGGCTAAATCATCAAGTCTGGGATTGAGATTAGTTTATACATTAGCTGAACAACTCTCGGGTACTATTAAATATAGAAATGATGGGGGTGCAAAGTTTACTTTTGAATTTTCAAACGAATAATCTGATAGAAGCGTCATGGATCCAATTAAAATACTTGTTGTTGAAGATGAGTTGATCATAGCTCTCAACATAACAGATTCTCTGGAGCAACTTGGTTATAAGGTTGTAAAGTGTGTGTCTACTTATGAAAATGCAATTCAGTATTTAAAAGAATGCAGACCGGATATCGCAATACTTGACATTAAATTAAAAGGAAAGAAAACAGGTATTGATGTAGCCGAATATATTAATGAGTATCAAGAAATACCATTTATATTCCTTACTTCTATAACTGATAAACATATATTCTCAGGTGCTAAAAAGTTTAATCCGTCAGCTTACCTGATAAAGCCTTTTACACGTGATGAACTATTCAGGTCTATTGAACTGGCATTGCATAATTTCAAATTATCCAATAAATATAAAAACATCAACAATGATGATATAAATGACAATGGATCAATTGTAGTTAAAGTAAATAATATTTATAAAAAGATCCGGTTCAGTGATATACTTTATATTAAAAGTGATCATGTGTATATGGAATTATTTACTACTGATGGTAGTAGCTATCTTGTCAGGTCAACACTTAATTCACTACTTGATAAACTATCAGATAATTTTATCCAGGTACACAGATCTTATATTGTTAATAAACAGAGAGTTGGCAGAAGGCAAGGTAATGAGCTTATTATTAATAATGTAGCTATACCAATGTCAAGAAGTTTCAAAGGGAATTTTTGAGTTTTTAAAGACAAGTTACCAAAAAGTTAACCGTAATAAATTGTAATTTAATACCTGAGCCCAATTCAAATTGTAAAAACAACTGATCTGTTGCTATAATTGCTAAACATAATAATTACTATACCTCGTACCATCGGATCGATGTTGTTTGTATCATAATTATGCAGTTAATAACATTTATTGCCTTTTTTACCAGCCACATTATAGTTTTGTATCCTTCATATTTCTTTTAAAAATCAGAAATATAATCTGTGGTAATATTCCGGTTATTTCAAATAGAGCTTATGGTAGATGTATTATCCGGTATCTATAAATCAGGCCTGGAGTTAATTAATAACGGTGAAGGAAATGGTTTTATATTTATGGTATCATTAATGATACTCTTAAATATTATTATGTTTCTCGGTGCATGGAAAGTCTACAGAATGTACAAAGAAGGTGATGTATTCCTTGATTAATAAGCCATTTCAATCCTTTAGCATTAAGATATTGTGTGTTATTACAACCTTACTAAATAGTAACCTGAAAATTAGATCGTAACATTTTTGTGCAGTTTATAACATTTTCCAAAATCAGCTATTTGATGAACTTACTTTTGCTGGTACTGTAATATGATAAAGCAATAAATAAATTATAAACCACTACTTCTGCTTAATGCAGGACAAAAAAAAATCAAAATGAAAAAACAATTACTATTTCTTACGACGGTATCCATAATTTTATTGAATTATGGGTTTAATGGAATGTTGTATTCCCAGACACCTACAAATGTTTCGGTAACAACAGCAACAGTTATTAACTCTTTTCCATATACTGAAACGAATGTTAATACCAACGGTGGTGGAACTGCTACTGGAATGAACGGATCTTGTAACACACTACCATGTTGTTCCACACTTGTTTACAGGGTTGAAGTTCCAACTTATGGCTCCCTGAGAGTTGAAAGTAATAACTTCGTACCACTAGCCGGATCAGCCATAGCTTATACCCCTGATATTGATAACCCTCAGACCTGGTCTGATTTAACTTATTTTCCATCTTGGGGTAATTTTTGTGGATTCAGAGATACCATGGAAATTGGAATTGACTATAACTGGACTTCACATATATGGGATCCTAATCCTGATATATCAGATTCTAATCGTGTAATCCCTCCAGGGGTATATTATATACTCTTATTTAACCACAATCAACAGGCTTCTCTGGGAGCAGTTTCCGATTTTACTTTTGAATTTGCCCCTTACTGTCCTGATGGCTATAGTTGCTCCTTTGAGAACGTTACACTTTGTGAGGGAGGCGGTTATCTAAGCCCGTCAGGTAATTTATATACTACATCCGGAAATTATCAGGATACACTTTTCGGAGCAGCTAATGGTGGACTTGATAGCCTTATTTTTACAAATCTAAGCATAAATCATACAGCATACGATCAGGATGTTATTACTGATGAAACTCTTTGTGCTGCTACAGATACACTACGTCAACCTGCTCAAACGGAGCGTGTTTCTTTTATCGATCTAGACAGAAGCAGTAGTAATTGGGTTCAATGTAACAGCGCTATTCCATCATTGATAAATACAAACAGGTCTGTTTTTGGCTGGATGAAGAAATCAACAACTGTTTCAGGTTCAAGCCAGATATTGGTTGGTATGAATACCTCAGGAACAAGCACGATATGTAATCTGCTGATTGGAACTAATGAAAAAGTAGGCATATATGATGGATCAAATTATCATTATACCAGTTCAGTTGTAACAGACGGACAATGGCATTTCGTTGGTTATACTTACGATGAATCTACCAACTTAACTAAAATGTATGTTGACGGAGTTATGGAAAGTAGTTATACGAATGGACAAAGCATAAGTTCAACTACCGACAGATTGTCTCTGGGGCAGGAATTTGACGGTTCAACTGTAAGCAATATACTCGATGGAATATTAACCGAAGTTTCCATATGGAATGAGTTACTTGATTCGGCTGAAATTGCTCAAATTATGAATAGCGCAATTGAAAGTTCACATCCTAAATATGCTAATCTTCAGGCATACTACCCAATGATGACGACCTGTGGTGCAGACGACCAGGTTGTTGTTGATTTTAGTGGCAACAATAATAGTGGCTTTGCTTCCCATTCCGGTATTCAACAATCGGATACTATGGAGATAATACCTGGATTTAATGCTGCTCCGCATTATTCTAAAAACTGGATTGTAGGAGGTACATCTGTTTCAACCGATGACACATTGGAGTTAACGACTTATACTGCCGGTAATTATAAACTGGAATTAACAAGAGATTATTACAAAATAACAGATGACTGGACAGTAACCATAGGCTGTGCTGGTAGTCCAAGTGATATTGTAATTACCGAAATTAGTTATAATCCACCGGAATCAGGTAGTGATAGTACAGAGTTTATAGAGTTGTATAACGCCGGACCCGGAGTTGTTGACCTTGAGGGATTCCATTTCACCAGCGGCATGGTTTATACATTTCCTCCTTCAGTTTCTTTAAACAGTGGAGAATATCTGGTAATTGGAGTGGATTCAGTTGCTTTAAAAAACACATATAATTATACAACAGCACGTCAGTGGACAACAGGTGGTTTGTCGAATGGTGGTGAACCAATTTCTTTAAAAGATAACCTGGGTAATATGGTCGATTCACTAAGATATGATGATGTTTTTCCCTGGCCGACAGCAGCA
Organism: Bacteroidales bacterium; assembly: GCA_028277395.1. Taxonomy (GTDB): domain Bacteria; phylum Bacteroidota; class Bacteroidia; order Bacteroidales; family F082. Next base: position 182,281 of record JANQGJ010000071.1, read on the forward strand.
GATGGTGCAGGTCCTTCGATGGTTCTGTGTGATCCGACAAGTGATAATAAAGACGGAGCAAACTGGATAGCTTCCGGAACAGACATATCTGTGACAGTAAATGGAAAGAAGATATATGGGAGTCCGGGTAGTGCTGATAATGGTTGTAGCGGATGTGTTAATACTTCTTCAACCATTAGTCCTGTAGCATGTAACTCTTACGTTTCTCCAAGTACAAATTATACCTGGACAACATCAGGAACCTATATGGATACAATTCCAAATAATGCCGGTTGTGATAGTGTAATTACTGTAAATCTTACCATTAATAATTCCAGTACAGGTATTGATACTCAAATTGCCTGTGATTCCTATACTTGGATTGATGGCAATACCTATACAACAAGTAATAATACAGCAACGCATACACTTACCAATGCTGTTGGATGTGACTCAGTTGTTACCCTTAATCTTACTATAAACTCGTTGCCGGTTATTACTCAACAACCACAAAACACAGCAGTGGATGTTGGTAATGATGCAACATTTACTGTTCAGACAAGTGGTGGAAGCTATGATCTGCAATGGGGTTTGCTTGATGTTACTTTTAGCAATAAAACAACAACAGATGGCCTTGGGGCTAATATTTGCAGAGGCATAACTCTTGATAATGGGATCATTTATGCTGGTACTGATGGAGGACTTTCCATATCATCTGATGGTGGCATATCTTTTTCAAATAAAACAACGGCTGATGGTCTTGGACATAACCAATGTTATGATGTTGAAGTATCAGCAAGTAATACTATATGGATAGCAACGCATGGTGGTGTATCTTATTCTACTGATGGTGGCAACAGTTTCATAAATAAAACCACTGCAGATGGATTACCATCTAATTATGGCAGGGATATACATATTGATGGCAACAATATTTATCTTGCCTATTTCGGTGGATTTTCTTACTCAAACGATGGTGGTACAACATTTATTAACAGATCAACTTCTGATGGTATGGGGTCGAACTTATGTAATGGTGTTTTCGCAGAAGGTAATAATGTTTATGTTGCAACCTTAAACGGACTTTCAATCTCCAACGATGGGGGAGTAACTTTCACCTATAAAACAACTGCTGATGGATTGATTCATGACCAATGTTATGGAGTATATGCCTCAGGAGGAACAATTTATATTGCTACAAGAGCAGGATTGTCAATTACAAGTGATGGTGGTAATACCTTTGTAAACAAAACTTCTGCCGATGGTTTAGGTAGCAGCATGTGCCTTGGAGGTATTTATTTTACAAATGGAAAGCTTTATGTATCAACAAACGGAGGTATTTCGATTTCGGAAGATGGAGGGAATAGTTTCATCAATTATAATACCTCAAATGGATTAGGTCATAACGCATGTAGAAATGTTGATGTTGTTGATGATATTATATATGTTGGAAATTTTGGAGGTCTGTCAATATCTTCTGATTTTACAGAATTAAGCGGAGAAACAAATGCTACCCTGATTTTACCTTCGGTTACGCTATCTATGGATGGTAATGAGTATGCAGTTCGTATAACAAACAGTACCACCGGTTGTGAAATACGATCAGATAGTGCCGTACTAACTGTTAGTCCATGTTCTCCTACTTCGGGTACTGATACACAAACAGCCTGCGATTCCTATGTGTGGATTGATGGTAATACTTATTCTGCCAGCAATAATACAGCTACTCATACATTAACAAACGCAGCAGGCTGTGACTCAATTGTTACATTGAATCTTACTATTAATAATTCCAATACTGGAATTGACACACAGGTTGCATGTGATTCTTTTACATGGATTGATGGGATTACATATACCTCAAGTAACAACACAGCAACACATACATTAACAAATGTTGCAGGCTGTGACTCAATTGTTACATTGAATCTAACAGTCAATAACTCCAATACGGGAATTGACACCCAGATTGCATGTGATTCTTACACATGGATAGATGGTATAACTTATACAGCCAGTAATAATTCAGCAACACATACCTTAACAAATGCAGCAGGTTGTGATTCAATAGTTACTTTAAATTTAACGATTAATAACTCATCAGCTGGGATTGATACCCAGGTTGCCTGTGATTCTTATACCTGGATTGATGGTAACACTTATACCACAAGTAACAATACAGCAACTTATACTCTTGTTAATTCTGTTGGTTGTGATAGTATAGTAACTCTTAACCTTACAATTAACAATAGTGTTACTTACAATGCACCGGGCATAGCAGCATGTGATAGTGCTCAGATAAACGGAAACTGGTATAATACATCACAAACAGTAACTGACATATTTACCGGAGGTGCTTCAACAGGTTGTGACAGTACAGTGTATACTGTTTTAACGATACAAAATTCGCCTGTAGCAAATGCAGGTGTTGATGATATAATATGTGAGGATAATACTTATGTACTTTCAGGAAGCGCTTCAAATGAATTATCTATTCTTTGGACAACAAGCGGTGATGGTGTTTTTGATGATGCATCAAAATTAAATGCAATTTATACACCTGGTGTTGGTGATATTGGTAGTGGTTCACTGGATCTAACACTCACCGCTTATTCAATTTCTCCATGTGCTACAGATGCTGTTGATAATATGACCCTTACAATTCAGCAATTGCCTGTTGCAAATGCCGGAAGTGATGATGTAATCTGTGAGAATGATACTTATACGTTATCAGGAATTGCTTCTGATCAGCAAAACGTAATCTGGACAACAGCCGGTGATGGAACATTTGATGATGCAACCAGTTTGGGGGCAATCTACACACCGGGTGCAAATGATATTAGTGCAGGAACAGTCGACTTAACCCTTACTTCATATTCAATTGCACCATGTATTAACGACTCAGTAGATACAATGACCCTGACTATACAGCCACTGCCAACTGCATCTGCAGGTACTGATGCTGTTGTTTGTGAAACCGGTAGTTACAGTCTTACAGGTATAGCTTCTGATTATCAAAGTGTTCATTGGACAACATCTGGTGATGGATCATTTGATGATGCTACACTTCTTACACCGGTTTATACACCGGGAGCTAATGATATTGTTAATGGTACAGTTGATCTAACACTCACCGCTTATTCAATTTCCCCATGTACTGTAGATGCAAGCGATAACATGACCTTAACCATTCAGTATAATCCGATTGCCAATGCCGGAGCAGACGCTACAATTTGTGAGACTGATACTTACACTCTTTCAGGAACCTCTTCAAATGAAGAGTCAGTAATATGGACTTCAGCAGGTGACGGTACGTTTGATGATGCAACCAGCCTTGGAGCTATTTATACACCAGGAGCAAATGATATACTTGCCGGTTCTGTACAGCTAACTCTCACATCAATTGCAATGGCTCCGTGTGCTGATAATGATACTGATGAAATGATTATAACAATACAATACCTCCCCGAAGCTGATGCCGGAGCTGATGATGTAGTTTGTGAGTCAGGGACATATCAGTTGTCGGGTGTTGCTACCTATCAGCAAAATGTTCTGTGGACTACATCGGGTGACGGAACATTTGATGATGCATCGCTGCTTACAGCAATTTATACACCTGGCAGCAATGATATTTTAACCGGAACAGTAGATCTGACACTGACAGCATATGCAACATTACCATGTACTGTTGATGCTTCGGATAATATTACACTTTCGGTACAACTTCTCCCTGAAGCAGATGCCGGTATTGATGCAGTTATTTGTGAAACCGATACATACAACCTGGCTGGTATTGCTTCAAATTATGAGTCTGTATTGTGGACTACTTCGGGAGATGGTACATTCAGCGATGCTACTTCTTTAACTGCTGTTTATACTCCTGGGACTAATGATATTGACAATGGTTATGCAGATTTAACCTTAACATCTGTTGCAATTGCACCATGTACTGATAATTCATCTGATGATATGCAGATTGTAATTCAGCTGCTGCCTGTAGCAGATGCCGGAACTGATGCTACCATTTGTGAAGTTGATACATATACATTGTCAGGTACTGCAACAGACGAAGAGAGTTTATTATGGACAACCAGTGGTGATGGTAGTTTTGATGATCCAACAATTCCCGGGGCTACATACGCACCGGGAGTTAATGACCTCGCAAACGGATCAGTAAATTTAACACTTACGGCATATGCTATTTCACCATGTGTTGCTGAATCCAGCGATGTAATGTTACTGTTAATTCAGGATCAGGCAACTTCAAATGCAGGACCTGATGGTGAAGTTTGTGAAGGTGAATCATATACATTATCCGGTACTGCCACAAACCAGACACACGTCTATTGGGCAACTTCAGGAGATGGTGTTTATGATGATCCTTTCCTCCTAAATGCCAGCTATACCCCAGGTGTACAGGATGTTGAAAACGGTGACGTAACACTTACAATGTTTGCTTATTCAATTCAACCATGTTACTATGAAGAAGGTGATGAGATGTTGCTCACTATTTTAAATATTGCTTCAGCCAATGCCGGTTCAGATGCTACTATATGTGAAAACAATACACATACTCTTGACGGACAGGTTAGAAATAATAACGGACAACTATGGACAACAGCCGGTGACGGTACATTTGATGATGCCACATTACCTGGTGCAACGTATACACCGGGAACAACTGATATTGCCAATGGTGAGGTTGAACTGACACTTACTGCATTTAGTAACCCTGATTGCGGAGGTGATGCAACCGATATCCTTGTATTGACAATAGAAAAAATGCCGGAACAGCCTCAGTTACCTGACGGACCAACTGCTATTGATCTTGATTTAACAACTTCAACTGAATATACAATTAATTCGGTTGAGAATGCTGATTATTATCATTGGGAATTATCACCTATTGAAGCAGGAACGATTGAAGGAACAGATACAATAGGAACAGCATACTGGAATTCTGATTATACAGGGTTAATAGCTCAGATATTCGTTATGGTTGAAAATGATTATTGTGATCCGGTTTATTCAGAAACACTTGAAATTGGAATTAGTCCGGTTAGTATTCTTAATGCTGAAGGTCAGGAAATGGAGATTATTATTTCACCAAATCCATCAGGTGGACGATTTAATGTAAGAGTAACAGGAGCTACAGATGATATTGATCTGGTTATTATTAACTCAACAGGACAAAGGATTAAAGAATTGAAGCTGCTGAATACATTGGGAAGTTATACTGCTGATGTAGATATTAGTACAAATCCTGCAGGTAATTACTACCTTAAGTTTATAACGAACAAGGGGGTTATAACCAGGAAAGTGAGTATTAATAAGCTATTCAGATAAACGAAAAATAACAAGGTATGAGGGTTGTCAACTTAGGTTGGCAGCCCTTTTATTTTTGTAGAGAATTAAAAAAGGTCATTATATTGTTGCTGAGTAAAAAAATTGACAGGAGTAAGACTAATATGTAATTATTAACAATTAAGAGGAGGTTAAACCCTATATTATATTATGCTGTAATCTTTAATAGAGAATTATCTGTCAACCAGTATCCGTGAAACGGGCTATTATAAACTCAAATATTTAACAGCCGATAACGCATATTTCTATACTTATTCATGGAAACATAGTAGGGTAAAGGCAGGCAAAATAAAAACGCCCCTTACCGGAATAAGAAGCGTTATTATTCATTAATTAATTGGTTGTTCTGTTTCTTATACTTTATCTGATGCTTCCAAATTTAACAGCAGCTGTTAAACCAAATACGTTGGTTTTTATACTGCCATCAGATTCATTTGATAAATCTGAAAGTCCCTGATTGTAAAATAAAGTGATCTGAAATCTGTCAAGCTCAATACCACCTTCTACGTTAATTCCAAAGTTCAGTGGTTTGAAATCATCAGTTTCTTTGGTGCCTATGCTCTGGTGATCATTATCATATTCATCATCGGCTTTGTACAATTTTGTAGCATAAATACCATAAGAGATAGTAGGACCTGCCATTCCAATGAGTTTTACATCACCCAAATCATATTTATATCCAAAGTTAACTGGTATATCCAGAGCAATCATGATTTGATACTCTTTTGAATCGAAGAATTTACCATCGATTTCTCTTATAGCATCATACCTGAAACCTTTTACAGATCCTAATATTCCTGTTTGAACGAAAAAGTCATCATTAATGCCTACCTCAAGAATAAATCCAAGTCTTGGGGAGATTAACCTTTTGGTTTCCCAAATATCATTCATGTTTTCACCATAGGCTTCCATCTTCATATTGGAAAAGTCAATACCCATTTTATATCCTGCACGTACCTGTGCGTTCGAAATGGTCCAGGAAGACGATACTATAATAACAATAGCAATAAGTAATAATTTTTTCATAGTTTATTTTTGTTAAATGTATAATCACAAATATACAAAACAACCATTACCATAATAATTCCTGGAATTTTAGTTTATTTGTTTTATAAGGCATTGCAAATGTAAGTTGTACAAAATCAGGTATGTAACGCATTATTTATAATCAATACAAATTTATCTGAAGCCATTAATTTTCTTTTTAGTTTTACACTTACATTTCTGAATTTTTAAAATATTGAAGTTATCACATACTATAAAATATACGTTAAACGGTTTGGTTCAGAGAATCAGACCATTAACTGAGCATTCATCTCCAGGTTATACGGTAAATGTTGATGAAGGAAGCATAATACTGCTATTTTGTATTACATCAGTTGAGGAATATCATGTTCTTAAAAGGCTGGCAAAAGACTTTAGGTCGAAGTCAGGGAATTTGAATTTCGTTGTGTTTGCAACAAAACCGGAGTTAATAACCGAAAATGAAGACACAACTTTTAGCGTTTACAGTATTGATGATTTTAGCTATCTTGGAATACCGAAAGCTGCATTGAAAAAATGGTTAGGTAATAATAAATTTGATATATTACTAAGCTTTGCCGACTCAGAGTGTGTTTTTTGCAATAAACTTATAAACTTAATAAATGCCGATTTTAAAGTTGGAAAGTATAATGAAAGAAAAATCCGGCAATATGATTTAACAATTGCGTTTGATACAAGTGATTATTTTAAACAATTTGATCACTATATTTATTACTTGAAAAACTTAAATATTAATATATGAATCAATCATTATCAGGAACAGGCGTGGCCATAGTTACACCGTTTCACTTCTCAGGAGAGACCGATTTTGGAAGTTTAAGAAAACTTTTGAATAATATTATTGAAAATGGAGTGGATTTTATTGTAGGACTTGGTACAACAAGCGAAGCCGTAACATTAACTTCTGAGGAAAAGAAAGAAGTGATGAAATATGTTATTGAGACTGTTGATAGCAGGATCCCGGTTGTTATGGGAATAGGAGGAAATAATACAAGATCAGTTATTGAAGAGATTGATAATACTGATTTTACAGGTATCTCTGCAATTCTTTCTGTTGCTCCGTACTACAATAAACCAAATCAAAGAGGAATATATGAACATTTTAAAACAATATCAGAGCATAGTCCTGTGCCGATTATTCTTTATAATGTTCCGGGAAGAACAAGTTCGAATATTTCGGCCGAAACAACTCTGAAACTTGCCAAAGATTTCAAAAATATTGCTGCAATTAAGGAAGCTTCAGGTGATTTTGATCAGATAATGAAAATAATACAGAGTAAACCAGATGGATTTAATGTGTTGTCAGGCGATGATGCTTTAACACTGCCAATGATATCACTTGGTGCTGAAGGTGTTATTTCTGTTATTGCAAACGGGTATCCGGAGCAATTCTCGAAAATGGTTAACCTGGCCAGAATAGGAGATATTGAAGATGCACGTAATATTCATTATGAGCTGATTAGTATCATAAACCTGATATTTGAAGATGGAAATCCGGCCGGTATTAAAGCTGTTTTAGAGATTTTAGGAATTATGGGCAATAATCTCAGGTTACCAATGGTACCTGTTAATCATGATCTCTATATGAAACTTGCTTATGCTGTGGAACAAATAAAGATTGATTAACTTAGCAACCTGTTATATTTATTTTCTGTCTGGTAATACATAGATGGATTAGGCATTAATTTCTCAGATGTTTTTATGATCAAATCGTACTTCGTAATGAGTAAACTTATAAATATTGTGTTGTTTGTTATCGCTGCAAATGTGTGCTTATATGGTCAGCAAAACAGTATCCGGTTAGCCAAGAAAACAATAGAAGACAGGGGAGAGGTATATTTTAGTTTTAACCCTCATGATCTGTCTGTCCCGGCAGTTGAATTAGCAGAATTGCTTAAAGTAATATCTGTAGATGAAGTAAAGGAAAATAAGGTTATTGCCTATGCAAATGATATTGGTTTAAATAAGTTTTTGGAGTTTGATCTTGACTTCGAAGTACTAACACCACCGTCATTGCTATTTGGTAATGATTTGATTAACCGGAATTCATCCCGCGATGGGAACACCTGGGATTACTATCCATCCTGGGATGAATATCTTAGTATAATGAATCAGTTTGTGGAAGATTATCCTGACTTATGTGAATTGGTTAAAATAGGTAGCAGTACAAATGGCAGGGATTTACTTTGTATTCATATTAACAATAACATTGGAATAGATGAAAATGAGCCAGAGTTTTTATACACTGCAACTATACATGGCGATGAAGTCGCAGGATATGTATTAACATTAAGACTAATTGATTATCTGCTAAGTAACTATTCAGAAGATCAACAGGTTACCAACATTGTTGATAATCTTGATATATGGATCAACCCACTGGCAAACCCCGATGGTACGTTTGCAAGTGGAAACAGTTCAGTAGTTGGAGCTACCCGGTTCAATGCAAATTCGGTTGATTTAAACAGAAATTATACCGATCCTGAAGATGGCCACAATCCTGATGGAAATGACTATCAGGTTGAAACCATAGCTTTTATGAATTTCGCAGAAGCCAGGCAATTCATTATGTCAAGCAATCTTCATGGAGGAATCGAGGTTGTTAACTACCCGTGGGATACATGGCCACGACTCCATGCCGATGATGACTGGTGGAAATTGGTTTGTCGGGAATATGCTGATATTGTTCATGATAATAGTCCCTCAGGCTATTTTGATGACCTTAATAATGGGATTACAAATGGATTTGCCTGGTACACAATAAGTGGTAGCCGTCAGGATTACATGAATTATTTTCATAATGCCAGGGAAATGACTCTTGAACTATCAACATCAAAAATGCCTCCCGAAAGTATGTTACATAACTTTTGGGATTATAATTACAAGTCATTACTTGCTTATATGGAGCAATGTTTATACGGTTTCTCCGGCACCGTTACTGATAAACGGAACGGAGATCCTGTAAATGCAAAAGTGGTTATTGAAAATCATGATAAAGATAATAGCTGGATTAATTCTGACAATATAACCGGTTATTATCACAGACCAATAAAAGCCGGTGTTTATGATGTGGTATTTACAGCACCAGGATACTACGACAAAAATGAAACAGTGGTAGTTGAAGATTATAAAAATCTCAAACTAAACATTGAGTTGGAATCAATTGGATCAGAAATTGCTGACTTTAGCTCTTCAGCAACAATAATTGGAAAAGGATCATATATTGACTTCTTTGATGATTCACATTATAATGACTTAATTTCATGGGATTGGACATTTAATGGTGGCATACCTGATAAATCCAGTGATAGCAACCCACAGGGCATAGTGTATAATGATACAGGTGAATACGATGTGACATTAACTGTAGGTACGGCAGATGGTGAAACGTATACTAAAACAATTGAAGATTATATTGATGTTATGGAACCAGTACTAATTGGAAACAAAATTGTAATGGCTTCCGAATCTGTTTTTTATGATACAGGTGGAGAAAATGAAAGTTATGATAATGATGAAGATTATGTAATTACTTTTTATCCTGAGGTAACTAATTATGCTGTTGAAATTGATTTTATAGATTTTGAACTCCAGTCACAAACAGATTGTTTAAATGATTACCTGGAAATATTTGATGGCGATAACCTGAATTCCGGATATTTAGGGAAGTGGTGTGGCAATGATAATCCTGGTAAAATCACTGCTACAAACCCTAAGGGAGTTTTAACAGTATTGTTTCATTCTGATGATTCTGTTGTTAGTAAAGGCTGGAAAGCAATAATAAGAAGTGATTCAAGCAGGTTGAATGATCCACAGATCGTGATATCTCCGAATCCAACTAATTCTCAGATTAAAATGACATACATTGGGGAAATATCAACCCTTGAAATCATGGATATAACCGGAAGAGTACTACTATCGGAGAAAAATGTTCCTGACATATTCATACATGATATGAGAAAGTATGGAGACGGAATTTATCTAATAAATGTAAAAATAGATGATAACTACCTTACCAGAAAGGTAATTGTAACAAAATAAGCTACCAGTCAACAAATATCTCGTTCCTCAACAAGATCCTAATGCCGAGTAAAGCAATGATCGTCAGTATCAGAATAACCCTTGAAACTCCTATATACCTTTCTTCTTCATCAAAATAAACGGTATCCATTTTGCCTACCCTCATTGATATGAAAATAAGCAGAACGGCCAGACTAATCCATGAATAACCTTCCTGAAACATTATGTTTGGAACAAAATACAACAAGTATATACTTGTCCCCAGTATAAATGGAACTATGACCTGTGCAGTTATAAAAAAAGGGTAGTTTTTATTATTAAGCTTATTAAAGTATGAGTTTGATGAAATTGCCACAGGACGTGACATAAAATATGCAGTTCCAAGTAGTCCTAAAAAGCCAATCAAAGCAACAATCATCTTCCAGGTATCAGTAAGGTACATCCAGTTAAAAACATGACCTACTCCCTTTTTGAAAACATTACCAATCAGTAGTCCTCCAAAAAAGAAATTATATGAATGAAGTGTAAGCCACATGAAAAAGGTTTTAAGGCGCGCATGTTCTTCCACAAGCGACCAAAATGCAATCAAAGAGATTGTTCCTGTCACTAAAATAAGTATTGGGCCGGCACTAAAAATTAACCTGACCGAATCGTGTGTCCATTCATATGGTTCAATATAATACATTACCGAAACCCAGTCAAATCCAACATCATAGGAATAGCTTCCGCAAATAATGATTTTTATAATGTGGTTGATATAGAAGACCAATAGAAACGAAAGTACATAGGCAGATGTGGAATTAGTTGCAATAATCCAAAAGTTAGTTTTCGTTAATTCAGAATTTGATTTCATTTTAATACCTACGATAAGTAATAAAGGTAGTACATGGTTATTCTACTGTTTTAGCCATAAATTCAGTGGAATATTCATGGTTCTCCAGTTTCTTCTTAATTGCAGCAAACGTTTTCACAGTATAATCCACATCTTCCAGTGTATGCATAGCAGTTGGAATTAACCTTAAAAGAATCATGCCTTTGGGAATAACAGGATAAACAACTATTGAACAGAATATATCATAGTTTTCTCTGAGGTCATGTGTGATCTGTGTTGCTTCTGCAACCCTTCCGTTAAGAATAACAGGTGTTACAGGTGAATTAGTATTACCAATATTCAGTCCGTTTTCTGTTAACCCTTTTTGCAGAGCATTTACTATAGTCCACAGTTTTTCTCTTAGTTGAGGCCTGGTTCTTAACAGTTCAAGTCGTTTAAGAGCTCCTATTACCATTGGCATAGGTAATGATTTTGCAAATATTTGCGATCTCATATTATATTGCAGGTATTTAATAACTTCTTTTTTAGCAGCTATAAAACCTCCAATGCCTGCCATTGATTTTGCAAAAGTTCCAAAATACAGATCTACTTCGTCCTGTAACCCAAAATGTTCATCAGTTCCTGCTCCTGTTGGTCCCATAGTACCAAACCCATGAGCATCATCAATAAATAATCTGAACCGGAATTTCTTTTTTAGTTCAACAATTTCATCAAGTTTTCCAAGGTCACCTGACATTCCATAAACACCCTCTGTAATTACGAGGATGCCTCCTCCTGTTTTTTCAACAATCCTGGTTGCTCTTTCGAGCTCTTTTTCAAGGTTTTTAATGTTATTGTGAGGGTATACAAAACGTTTGCCAAAATGCAATCTCATTCCGTCAATTATGCAGGCATGAGCTTCCGAATCATAAACAATAACATCTTTACGGTCAACCATAGCATTGATTATTGAAACCATTCCCTGATAACCATAATTTAACAGATATGCAGCTTCTCTGCCTACAAATTCTGCAAGTTCGTTTTCAAGTTGTTCGTGATATTTTGTTTGTCCTGACATCATACGGGCTCCCATGGGATATGCCATCCCCCATTCTGTAGCCGCATCAGCATCAGCTTTTCTGATTTCCGGAAGATTCGCCAATCCCAGATAATTATTCAGACTCCAAACCAATCTCCTCTTTCCTTCAAAAATCATATGGTTCGATATCTCACCTTCAAGTTTTGGAAACATAAAGTAACCTTCTGATTTTTTTGCATATTTGCCCAAAGGACCGGGATTTACCACACACTTATTAAAAACGTCCATTTATTATAAATTTTATATTTCATGCAAAAGTATGGAATTCATTTTATTGACCAAGCTAATCCATTGGAATTTATACACTGAAATGTTGCCATTTTTTGTGGATAAACTTAATGATTGTTAAAGTAAGTTATTTATGACCATATTTGATACTATACATCACTAAAAATCGTTTTGTACTTCAATAAATTATTATAATTTTGCGCCATGCATAAAAAAACAGTTTTTTTAATTTTAGTAGCTGGTATAGTGATACTTGGCAGCAGTTGCAATAACTATTCAAAAATATTGAAGAGTGGTAACAACGAGTTGAAATTTGAAACAGGTGTAGATTTGTATGAAAAGGGTGACTTTAACAGGGCTCTGCAGTTTTTTGATATATTAAGGGCTGTTAATAGAGGGACTGAGAAAGGTGAGAAGCTTACCTATTATACTGCTAACTGCTATTTTCAAATGAAAGATTATCAAATTGCAAGTTATTACTACAAACAGTACGCACAAATGTATCCCCGAGGTCAACATGCTGAGGAATCAGCATTTCTGAGTGCCTACTGTAATTATCTTGAATCACCACGATCTAGCCTGGACCAGACCAATACGTATATTGCGTTAAAAGAATTACAGGCGTTTATTGATATGTATCCCGGAAGTACGAAAATTAAAGAAGCGCATAGATTAATGGATGACCTGCGTGGAAAACTTGAAGTGAAAAGTTATAATGTTGGCATGCTTTATTATAAAATGGGTGATTATCAGGCAGCTATAACTTCATTTGAAAATTTGCTGGATGATTATCCTGATACAGATTTTAAAGAAAGTGTACTGTTCTCAATAACAAAGGCATATTTTACTTATGCTGAGAAGAGTATATATTCAAAGAAAGAGGAGAGATATGAGAAAACTATCGAATCCTATAATAATTTACTCTTCCTTTTTCCTGATAGCGAATATCTTTCGGAAGTTGAAGAAATACAAAAAGAAGCACTTAATAATTTAAAGAATAAATAAAATTACAAATGGACTATAAAAAGGTTAAAACAGAAACTACTGCCGTTACCCGTCAAAAGGAGAGATTTTATGAGCATACAGGTAATATCTATGAAACTATTGTAGTACTATCAAAACGTGCAAACCAGATTGGTTACGAGATAAAAAAAGAGCTTGATCAGAAAATTGAGGAATTCGCACCGGCCAATGATAATTTGGAAGAAGTTTTTGAAAACAGGGAACAAATTGAGATTGCACGCTATTATGAAGGCTTACCAAAGCCAACCTTACTTTCTGTAAATGAATTCTTAAATGGTAATATATACATAAGAAACCCACATAAAGAATCAATAGAGTATAAATAATAACTTTATGCTAAAAGGGAAGAAAATAATAATAGGTATAACAGCAAGTATCGCAGCATATAAAATACCATTTGTTGTAAGATTGTTGATAAAAGCAGGAGCTGAAGTTCAGATTATTATGACTCCTGCTACAAAAGATTTTGTAACACCGTTAACTCTTTCCGCATTAACAGATAAACCGGTATTAACTGAGTTTTTTGATGAGAAAGATGGTTCATGGACAAGTCATATCGATTTAGGAATATGGGCCGATCTGTTGTTAATGGCACCAGTTTCAGCGAATACTCTTGCAAAAATGGCAACGGGAGTTGCCGATAACCTTTTGCTTACAACATACCTTTCTGCCCGTTGTCCGATTTTCTTTGCACCGGCGATGGATCTTGATATGTATAAACACCCTACAACAACTGCAAATATAGATAAACTGAAATCGTTGGGTTATAAGTTAATAAAGCCTGTTGAAGGAGAGCTTGCCAGCGGACTTAGAGGGTGCGGAAGACTTGAAGAACCGGAGAATATTGTTGCTGAAATTGAAAAGTATTTTGATCAAAATGCTTGTTTCTCAGGGAAAAAGGTATTGATAACAGCAGGACCAACATATGAAGCCATAGACCCGGTCCGGTATATTGGTAATCACAGTTCAGGTAAAATGGGATTTGAAATTGCCAGACAATTTGCCAGGGAAGGAGCAAAGGTAGAATTGGTAACCGGCCCTACTTCATTAAGTATAGAAGAAGAGAATATAAATTTATCAAGAGTTACAAGTGCCGAAGAAATGTATGAAGAGTGTAACACAAAATTTCCGGAATCAGATATTGCTGTAATGGCAGCTGCTGTTTCAGATTTCACACCACTACAACAATATAATAAAAAAGTTAAGAAAAGCGAAGGATTGACATCAATTGGACTTAAGTCTACAAAGGATATCCTGGCATCAATGGGTGAAGTTAAAAAAGATGATCAGATACTTGTCGGATTCGCACTTGAAACAGACGATGAACAGGAAAATGCAAGAAATAAACTCAACAATAAAAACCTTGATGTAATCGTTCTTAACTCATTATCTGATAAAGGTGCCGGTTTTGGGTATGATACCAATAAAGTTACTATTCTTACAAAGAATGGTGATGAAATAGTTTTCGGATTAAAGCCTAAGACTGAAGTAGCTTTAGATATTATTTCAGTTATTAAAAAGATATCAAATCAATAATTTATGATCAGAAGAGCGGTTATTATCAGTGTAATTTTTATTACAGGTTTAGTACCTGGCTTTTCACAGGAATTCCTTGGAAATATTCAAATTCAGTCTCAGTCAGTTGATGGTGTTGACCCATCTGTATTTAGCAATATGGAGACTACAATATTTGAATTCATGAATAACCGTGTTTGGTCATCCTATAATTTCAAGATTGAAGAAAGGATAGAGTTTACAATGGTTATTACTATTAATGAGGTCCAGGGTAGTGATATCTTTAAAGGGAGTCTAAACCTCGTGTTACAACGACCGATATATGGATCAGATTATAACTCTGTTGTTATCAATCTTGTTGATAATGATATCAGATTCGAATTTGTTCCACATCAGTCAATGATATACAGCGATGGAACATATTCCAGTAACCTTACATCTATACTTGCATATTATGCCTATTTAATGCTGGGTCTTGATTTTGACACCTATTCCCTTTACGGAGGTACTCAATTTTATGAAAAGGCCATGGCAGTTGTTACATCCGCACAAAATTCAAATGAAAAAGGATGGCTGGCATTTGAAGGACCAAAGAACCGATATCAGCTCATTGAGAATATATTAAACCCTTCTTATAGTGATATGCGTAAACTATTGTATGAATATCATTTAAAAGGATTAGATGTTATGGCCAATGATTTGATCGGTGGAAGAGCTGCTGTGGGTAGTACCCTGAAATACTATAAAAACGTCTATAATAAAAGATCAGGTTTATACCTTCTCCAGGTATTACTGGAAGCGAAAAGGGATGAGATCATAAATATTTATACAAAAGCGTCACCGGCAGAAAAAACTGAAATGATTAACATTATGAAGGAAGTTGATCCGCCAAATGGCAACAGGTACGAGGCTGTAAATAAGTAGATATTAACCATAGTAATAGTTCCTTTTTCGGTATACCGAAGTTTTTTATTTCTTCCTGAAAATCAAATTCGATTTTATTATTGATTCGTATGCCTATAACTTAATAATAAGTTCATAATATTTCATTTATTGTTAGTGTTTATTCAGGCATTTATTTGTATCTTCGTCAATTCTTTCTATCTACATATTAATCGTTCTGAAATTATAATTATCAATTAAATTATTTTGACTATAAGTTTTTATAGACATAGACTATATGACTATTTGTAGTTTATATAGTGTAAATAAAGATTAATTGGAATGATATTTTTAATACTAATCCAAAATATTGATTATGAGAAGTATATGTTTATTTTTATTTGTATGCCTGATAGGTATATTTAGTTTACAATCGCAAACAACGATTTGGAGTGAAGACTTCAATGCAGTTGCCGATGACGGAGTTGGTGCTACCGGCCCGATTCCGGTAGGTACGAATACAGGAGTTACAGCGCCATCTAGCGGAAAATGGTCCCTTGATGTTACCAGTTGTGAGTTGACAGCAAGTTCAGACTGGTTTCGTGTTGTATCTCAGATGCTTGAAGCCAGAGATATTGATGGAGATGGTAGCTGGACATCTGAATCCATTGATATTTCAGGTTACACGAATGTTACAATTTCTGTTGATGCATCCGAATCCGGAACAATGGAATCAAGTGATTATGCAAAGGCATCATATCAAATTGATGGTGGTTCCATTACTCAGTTTGGATATGCAAATGATGATTTTAGCTCACAAACATTCTCAATCTCAGGATTGAGTGGAAGTTCCTTGGTTGTTATTCTTGAAGTAAACAATGGAGCAGGTTCTGAGTATCACAGATTTGATGACGTTACAGTTTCAGGTTTAGCAAGTGGTGGGGTAAATAATCCTTCATCGTTTACCGCAACTGTTAATTCAACAACACAGATTGATCTTAGCTGGGTACAAAATGGAAATGGTAATGATGTTATGGTGGCATGGACATCAGATAATACATTTGGAACCCCGACTGATGGAAGTTCTTATTCGGCAGGAGATCCTATAACAGGTGGAGGTACAGTTATTTATAATGGAGGATTAACATCCTACAATCATACTCCACTTTCATCCGGGACGGTCTATTATTACAAAGCCTGGTCGGTTGACGGCTCTGATAATTATTCATCCGGAGTTACTGATAATGCTACTACTTACAAGGATGAACCAAGTAATCATGTTACATCATTTACTACTTCGGGTACTACTGCAACAACCATAACATTAACATGGAGCGATAATGATGGATCTGTTGTAGCAGATGGGTATCTGGTAAAAGCAAGTACCAGCAACTCATTTACTGATCCTGTTGATGGTGTAGCTGTATCAGATGATACTGATTTGTCTGATGGAAGCGGATCTGTAAATGTATCACATGGTACAGAAACTTATACATGGTCAGGGTTGGATCAGTCAACGCAATATTATTTTAGTATTTGGCCTTATACCAACTCATCAACTAGTATTGATTATAAAACTGATGGAACAGTTCCAACAACAAACGGAACCACAGTTACAGCAAATCTTGATCTGATAATTTCAGAAGTAACTGATCCAAATGATACCTATCAGGCCAAATTCGTTGAAATTCATAATCTCAGCGGTTCTGCTATTGATTTTAGCTCCGATACCTGGTATATTTCCAGACAAGCAAATGGTAGTTCATGGGGAGACCTACAGCTTACCGGTACAATAGATGCCGGTGGTACATATACAATTGCCTATAGTCAATCTAATTTCAATACAGCTTATGGATTTAATCCCGATCAGGAAGACGGTATTATATCAGGTAACGGTGACGATGCATACTTTCTTTATTATGATGGTGACCATACTACCGGAACACTTGTTGATATATTTGGTGCAATTAATGAGGATGGTTCAGGAAAAGACTGGGAATATACTAATAGTAAAGCCGTTAGAAAAAGATCGGTAACCAGCCCAAATACAACATGGACATTGTCAGAGTGGGTTATTACCGAATCAGCTAATGTTGTTAATATGACTCCGGGAAAAGCATTTGGCAGTATAGTATGGCAGGGAACTACTGATAGCAATTGGGATACAAAATCAAACTGGGATTTAGGTTTTATTCCGGATGTCAGTATGAACGTTTCTGTCTCTTCAACCTCAAATGATCCGGAAATATCTTCATCATCATATGCTCATTGCTGGAGTTTAACAGTGAATGCCGGAGCATCACTCACCGTTAAATCTGATGCCGGTGGACAGGGAACACTTATTTGTGAAGGAACTAAAAGTGGAAATGTAAGTGTTGAATGTTATACAACTTCAGGACAATGGCATGGCATATCACCGGCGGTTTCAGGTCAAACGGCTAATGCTCTTTATCTTGGAGGTTCTCCAAATGTTTGGTTGAAGCAATATAACGAATCAACCAATACCTATAGCAGTATCAGTGAACTGGGAACTTCCCTGGGTACTGGTAATGGATGGATGATATGGATTGAGAATGGTGCAGCAAACCAAACGTTTACATTTACCGGTAGTATGAACAGCGGTACAGTTAGTCCTTCGTCAACTATTGTGCGTTCTCAGGCTGGTTCTGATTATGGCTTTAATTTTATTGGAAATCCGTTTACATCAGCAATCGACTGGAGTGCGTCTTCCGGCTGGACAAAGACTAATATTGAAGATGCGATTTACGTATATAATAATGGCACCTGGGCTTCTTATGTTAGTGGTACCGGAACAAATGGCGGATCACAGTATATTGCCATGAATCAGGGGTTCTTTGTACAGGTTAAAGATGATGGAAGTACTTCAGGTACAATAAATATGACCAGCGATATACAGGTATATAATAGTATTGCATTCAGAAAAAAACAGCGTGATTTCGACGATTCTAAGTTTATCAGATTGAATATAACAGATGGCGAACTCTCCGATGAAACTGTAATAAAATTGTCAGAAGATGCAACTATTGATTACGACAGTGAACTGGATGCAAGAAAACTTTTTAGTCTGAATAGTTCACACCCTCAAATATTTTCTACACTTAACGAGAAAATGTCCATAAACACATTACCGGAAGGAACCGGAAGCGTAGGTGTTGATGTAACTGGAGCAAATGGAAGTAATATGACCCTGTCACTTACTGAGAATGTTAGTGCTGATGAAGTATATCTTGTTGATGAGTTAACCGGAGAATATATAAATCTCCTGAGTGAAAGTTATAACTTTAAGTATGAAAGTTCGTTCGAAAACAGGTTTACAATTCACTTTAGTACTGTTAGCGTTGAAGAGTTTTCTGAAAAAAATGATCATTACAATGTATTAACAAAAAAGGACAGGGTTGAGATATTTATCCCATCTGATGAGAATGTATCAGTTGAAATATTTGACCTTATGGGGAGGAAAGTTGTGAGCAAAGGTGGTTGTTCTGGTAAACAAACGTTTAATCTAAACGGAGGTAATTATTATGTAGTGAAAATCAGTAATTCTTACATTTTACAGTCAGAGTTAGTAATAATCAATTAAATCGATAACATGAAAAAGTCAATAATATCAATAATAGCCATAGTTCTTTTTGTAGTAGTGCAGTTACCTGTTTTTGCACAGGCTGACGGACCAGGTGACCCTGGTGGAGATCCTGAAGTTGGTGGTGATCCGCCATTGGGTGCTCCTCTGGATGGTGGAACACTATTGTTATTAAGTTTAGGTGTAGCTTATGGTATTAAGAAGTATCATAATTATAAAAATGAAGAAGTTAATCTTGAAGATTAATAAGATCCGTATCGGAATATATTTATTATCAGTTTTAGCTTGTTTGTCTGTATTTTGAAAAACCGGCAATACCAATAGATAATAAAAACAGATTAAAGGCTCATGACAATATACTTGTTTTGAGCTTTTTTTATTGGGTGGGATAATATATTTTTTACTCTTATTTATTAAAAAAAAGTCCTGTAGCTGAAAAAACAGCTACGAGGACTTTACAGAACAACCAGAAAAGGGTTATCTTATTTTAATGAACTTTCTTACCACTCCATTATTGTCTTCTGCGGTAACTTTAACAAAATAAAGCCCTTGTGCAAGAGACTCAGATGCCAAACTAATACTGTGCTTACCAATATTTAATGTATGACTTCCCGAATGCAGTACTTGTCCATAGTGATTAAGAATCTCAATATTTATATTTGCTGACTCCTTAATCATGATATTTATTTTTGCATTGTCGATAACAGGGTTGGGGTAAATACTTTCAACAGATTCAATATATGCTGACGAAATTTCATCAATACCCAATATAGCCTGTCCGTTAGTTACCAATATGTTAACTGTGGAGTTGTTATTATCTTCGCTTAGAGTAACATCGAACGGAATAGTTTCAATACCTGTGATCTCAGTATAAACAGTATATGTACCTACTGGCAGGTTATCAAAAGTAAACATACCCTGGTTATCAGTTTTAACATATGCTATAGGATTGCCATCTGAATTTAGCAGGATAATTTCAACATTACTCATTATATCACGGCTGCTACCGTTTGTTACAACACCGGTAATAACACCATTACCTGATCCAGATGAAGAAGCATCTACCATGAAAATGTTATAACTCATGCCCATTGGTTCAGGGAATACCGGCCAGGCTTCTTCCCAGTTAATTGCATCAAGGTGATAAGTTGGAATGTATGAACCAAAATATACTGATGCATCTGTTAATTCAGCCTGAACAAAATATATACAATTCTCAATACCAACACTTTCAAAAGTGTAATAACCATATTCATCAACTTCAGTTGTAGCTACATTGATCAATCCGTTACCTAAGGTGTCGAAGGTCATCAGGTGTACATAGGCATAATCTGCCATTAAGCTATCATCAAGATAAACATAACCATCAATTCCAAAAGTGAAGTTATCTCCAACCCAGATAATATCAATATATTCTGAGTAACACCCTGAAGAATCTATTGCAGTAACTTTAACTTCATAAATACCATCTTCATAATATGTATGCGTAACATTCTGTCCAATTGCTGCATTATCATCACCAAAGTCCCAAATATATTCAACATAGTTAGAACCACCTTCAAGGAATGCTTCAAAATCAACTGTTAAGTTGAAAACTTCATATTCATACCATGTAAAACATCCCTGTATTGTATCGTCAAATACATATATATCTTCACAGTAGGTACTTTCGCATGAATCTAATGAATTAAATATAGTTAAACATACAGTGTATATACCTTCTTCAGAATATAAATGAACGGGGTTTTGTTCGCTTGATGTTGAACCATCACCAAAATCCCATAACCATGTGTCAGGATTTCCGTACGAAGCATCTAAAAAGCTTATGCTTAAACTATTGTATCCTCCACCCGGATAGATTGTATCACCTTCAGGGTAATACCAGAAGTAAGCTTCACATTCGTAATTCCCGTTTCCGGTAAATACGATATCGCAGAAAGTACTTTGACATGATCCAAGTGAGTCAGTGATTGTTAGACAAACCTGGTATTCACCAACTTCACTATAAGTGTGGACAGGGTTTTGCTCAGTAGATGTATTACCATCACCAAAGTCCCAATACCATGATTCGGGAATTCCAGCACTACCCTGATTACCACCAACGATACTCATATCAATGAAGTTAAATGTCATGAGTTCTGATGAATCAGGATAATAGTAGAAATATGCTTCACAATCTGTGGGCCATATAGAATCTCCAACATAAACTAATTGTTGGTATATGCTATAGCACTGATTACTATCACCTTCAATAGTTAATGATACTATATATTCTCCTGGTATTGAATATAAATGTTCAGGGTTTTGTTCATTAGAAAAGCTACCATCCCCAAAATCCCATGTCCAGGAGTTAGGATAACCAAAAGACTCATCAATAAACTGAACGGCATTTTGTGTATATCCTGGATAATAATAGAACATTGCTTCACATCCTGTAGGCCAAATTGAATCACCAACAAAGATCATTAACTCATATGTGCTTGAACACTGGTTATTATAAATACTAAGTGAAACCAGATAATCACCAGCTTCCGAATACACATGTTCAGGGTTTTGCTCTGTGGATGTATTCCCATCACCAAAATCCCATGTCCAGCTGGTTGGATCACCTATTGATGCATCTGTAAACTGGATAGAATTTTGCATTGTACCCGGATAATAATAGAACATTGCCTCACAGTCGTTTAAAGTATCTGTACACACCTGAAAATCAAATGCTAACTGGGTTGCTGTGGGAGAGAATGTTCCTGTTTGAAACAGCATAGTCCCGCAACTCATAGTATTTACTTCAACAATTCCCTGGTCACCCACCGGAATTTCCATGATATCCATGTAATAACCGTTGTTGTCAGTGTAAACAGTATTATAGTACATATAATAACTACCTCCGGCAAGGGTGTCAGTTACTATGTTTATTTCCTGATTTGCAACAGGCTGACCTGTGGTTATATCTGTCACGATACCGGAAACTGTAACATCATAAGTCTGTGAAATTAAAAACAGACCCGTTGTCATTAAAATTAAGCTTAAAAACAGTTTTTTCATAACACAAAATTTTTGTTAATATTTAATTAATAATCCCTAACCGGATGTGTTCTGACTAATAGACAGCCAATAAATAAATGGTTGCCTGAAATTATTAATGAATAACAATTATTTTTAATGTTCTTTGAAAATAATGATCATTGAAAGTTGATTTTAGGAAGTACATTCCAATTGGTAATGTAGAAACATCTATGACTTTCTCAGTTACTCCGTTGTTTACTGAGATTTTGTCAGCATAAACAATTCCTCCGTTAATATTAAAAATATTTATTTCACCAGTTGTGTAAACTTCAGATAAATATTTCAGTTTTAGAGATCCCGAAACAGGGTTCGGATGAAGACTTTCAATTTTGATAGGTTCGTTTGATATTGTTTCTGAAATCCCAAGTATATGTGAACAATAAACAACAATTTCAATATTATCATTGTTAGGTTCACTTGCAGTTAATGAGATTGTTACCTGTTCACTATACCTTCCGGGGTATTCAGCTTTTACACTGTAATCTCCGCTTCCTAACCCGTTTATTTCAAAAAAACCATTACTATCTGTAAATGTGTAAGAAATAATTTGTCCTGAATTATTAAACAATTGGATTAAAACATGTTCAAAATCGATATTGTTAAGTGTATCGCAGGATATATCACCTGAAATATTTCCCGAAATCCTACCGATACCTGTATTATACTGAGCCAATTCCTTAAAAGAGACATTTACAGCAAACTGTTCTTCATTTGAAAGCGTAAAAACACTTGCATCTTTCCATGATAATGAATTTGTATGGTATGCTGGTGCATAAAGATCGTAATCTGCTGATCCTTCTTTTAACTCTGTCATAATAATATATTCACCCACAGGTTTGTCCAGAAACCAATAGTAACCATAGTTCCAGAATTCGCGACTATCCATATATTCCCAATTATTGTTGACCTTACGATATAAATGTGCTACTGCTATATTAATAATATCAATTGTATCCTCATTTATTGGATAGTTACCAAGAAATGTCTGTCCACCAAAATCATAATAGTTTATTGTAGACACATTTTTTGTAATTGATGACATACAGGGGAATATGCCTTGTTGAGATGAAACTGTAAGTGTTACTTCATAATTACCTGTGGTAGCATAAACATGAACAGGATCTTTTTCAAAGGAGAAAGAACCATCACCAAATTCCCAGTACCATGAATCAATATCTCCGGTTGACTGATCAATAAAATAATAAGTATGTGGTGTATTATTTAGTGTATCAAGTGTGTAGTAAAAGTCTGCGTTACAAAAAACAGTATCATTTCCAACCTGCACATAATCAGCAAAAACATCTGTACAACTATCAACTGACTGGATATACAGTGAAACATAATATGTACCAGGCCCAGGGAACTCATGAACCGGATCTTGTTCGTATGAGAATGTAGCATCTCCGAAATCCCAGTACCAGTTTGTTATTAATCCGAAAGAAGTATCGTAAAAGCTTACTGTATTGGGATGTTGGAGCGCCTCATATTCATAGAACGCTTCACAATCCACAGGGTTAATATAAACTTCTACCCATATGTCATATACACTGAAGCAACTGTCACCCGTTATGGTAAGACTTGTATGAAACATCCCTTCATGTGGATAAACATGAAGAGGGTTTTGCTCTTCTGAGTAAGTATCATCACCGAAATCCCAGAACCAATTCCCGATAGCTCCAACAGATTCATCAAAAAATTGAACTGTTAACGGCTCCAGATCCGTATCATATGTAAAATATGCTTCACAACTATTAAAGTTATCTGTGCAAATTTCAAAGTTTATTGTTATCTGGCTGTATGTAGGTGAAAACCAGTCTTCTATTGCACTCAGCACACCACATTCATATGTGCTTATGCGTATGGTACCTTCAATACTATCTTCAACGAAAACAGTATCAACATAGAAACCAAATTGATCAGTTGTTACAGTGTTTATATAATAATATCCATTTCCAAAATCAGATTCAAGTTCTATTATCATTTCCTGGTTAGCAACATAATTGCCCTGAAATAAATCAGTTACGACTCCATTTACAATTACCTGATATGCGTTTGCCAACAATGTTAGATGGAAAAATGCTAATATTAAAATAGTTCTCATGGTCAGTAGTTTTAAAAGTCAAAATAAATTCCAAATCTGATTCCCATTGTATAAGGTTTGACAAGCTTATCACTTGATTTATTAGTATAAATTGAGTTTATAAAACTTGTAAACTCAGGTTGAGTGCTTATTGATATTGTTTTAGTGATCTTATAATTTAAACGGAGTGCAAGATGAATCCTGAAATTATGTGCAACCCTGTCGGGTGTATTATTTGTAATACTTACCAGCTGTGATTCCGTATTTTCATATGATACAACAGGGCTGTATGTTTTTGTAAGAAGACTATAAACAATTCCTGTTTCAGCGGATATGGTAATTTGTGAATTGTTAAAGAACTTATATCCAAATTTTACAGGGAATACAAGGTAGTCATATTTGTAAATGGGCGATTTAAGCAGAAAATGATCAATACTGTCATAAACGGTTGTAGTTTTGGTATTATAAGTAATTTCGTTTGGATCATTGGGATCAACTTCGAATGATAATACTTTATTGTAATAACCAATGCTGTCGTGTGTACGGTAATCAATCCTGAAGGCACCCTGTTCTTTCATTTTCTGATAACCAATACCTGTTTCAATATAAAACTTATTTAGTTTTAAACCATAAATAAGATCTGAAGTCCATGTTGTTTGATCTTCAGTTGAGGGGTAATACATAATCCCAAACGAAGCACTGGCTCCGGTGTACATATGTATTTTCCTGCGACGTTCAATATACTCTTCGATTGTAACTATTTGCCTGTCATTAATATTATGAGTGTAATCGTTATACAATGAAACTATGTTTCGGTTATTTAATCCTGATAATGACAGGTGTGACCTGTTTTTATCTTTATGATGAAAATCAAAATCCACATATTTTTCCTCGTCACCAGTTATGTCAATATTATTATTTGATTCGGTTTTTCGTCTTGAATTAACGGTTATTGAAAAATCATCATCGGTTGGTAATATTATGTCTTCAGTAATTTCTTCATTCATTTTGCTACCCGTATTATTGTAGGTATCGGATTCACTAGTTGTGATGTTCTTTTCCGTTGATTGGTTGTCCTGTTGCTCATAACCGGATGAAATTATATCTGTGTCATTATCAATAGAAGAATAATTCAGAATCAGCACAGAACCAGATATTAAAAGAATTGCAGCAAGAATAGTATATAACAGTATTCTTTTCCTTCTGCGACCAGCATTAAATAACTCCTGATCGAGATTATCCCAAACATTATCAGAAGGAGTAACATTTAATCCGGAACCTTTATCCCTGAAAAAATCATCAATATTTTTATAATCATTCATAACTGTAATATCTTTAACTATGAATATAATTTCTCTTTTACAGCCAGTTTGTTTCTTAACCATCTTCTGGCTTTAGAAAGCTGTGATTTAGATGTATTTACTGAAATATTCAGTTCGTCTGCAATCTCCAGATGAGTTAAACCATCAATAACAAACAAGTTAAAAACCATTTGATATCCGGCAGGTAATTTCTGAATTAACCTGATTACCTCTTCATTACTTATCTCCCTGTTAACAGGCTCATATTTTTCATCATCCAAATCATCCGAAACAATATTAATATCGCGCTCCATATCAATTTCATCATGATAATAATGTTTCAGGTTTTGTTTATAATTATTAATTGCTGTATTAATCATTATTCTTCTCATCCAGCCTTCAAAAGAACCTCGTCTTTCGTAGGTTTTTATTTTTTGAAATACTTTAATAAAACCCTCCTGCAAAACATCTTCAGCTTCTGATTTTGTTTTACAATAACGAATGCATACACCGAGCATTCCAGGTGCATACCTTTTATACAATGCACTAAATGACCTGCGTTTACCTCGTTTACAACCCTCTATTATCTGGTTTTCTAAAACCATTTCAATTATTCTGTTATTAATATGACAGGTGATATATTACAGGGTTGTCTGTAAATTAAAATATTTACTGTTAGTTCTATCATTCATGGTAATTAATACTCAAGTCTTGTTTAGGTACTGTTAAACAAGACTTTTTATTAACTTTGCTTTTTGATATTGAATCAACTTACTATCTATGTTAGTCTCAGTTAACAAGATACTAGACAAACTTACAAAGTTACCTGAAGAAAATATAGTTACAATTATTCAGGAGGCCGTTAAACTGTTTAATGGTAACCATTGTATTTATATCAGGCTCGTAAATGGAATTATGCCATTTTTCTTTACCAATAATGATGACCTCAATCCGGAAAAGGAAAAATTGGTATTAAAACTTGAAAGTATCTTCAATAAATCTGAAAGATCCGGTATTGATGCCCCTGTGATTATTGAAAATTTAAGTGAAACAGAGTTTAATGATGATACCCTTATAAAAAATGGAATAACCTCTTACTCAGGGTTCCCGGTTAAATATGGTAATTCCTTGTTTGGGGTTTTTATCATTACCGGTAATGAACCAAGAAAGCTGAGTATTGAAACAATTGAGGCGATGAATATACTTGCTACGGTTATTTCACTTGAAGAGCAGCATAATACTACGGTTAATAAGTTGAAAAAAACTGATGACAGATATAAGGCTGTTTTTGAAAATGCAAATGATTGTATATTAATATTAAAAAATACAATTATTGTTGATATTAACAGTAAAGGATGCAAGCTGTTTGGTTATGATAAGGATGAGATTATTGGTAAATCAACCAATGATTTGACTCCGGTAGGTGATTTCAGAGACAAGAGCATTGAGTTCAGGGAAGAAAAGTTCAACAAAGCAGCACTAAAGGGCGAACCACAGCAGTTTGAGTGGTTACACCAGAGAAAAGACGGATCGGAGTTTTTCTGCGAAATTAGTTTAACGAAACTCGAAAAGGATGAGAAATATAACCTGCTTGCTATAATAAGGGATATTAGCAACAGGAAAGAGTATGAAAAGAAATTGATTGAAGACAGTGAGAAAGCGCTGGAGTCAAGCAGAATGAAATCAATTACACTTGCAAGCATGTCGCATGAGCTCCGTACACCATTAAACTCAATTATTGGCTTTTCTGATCTTTTACTGGATGATGAAACCAGTGAAGATGAAAAAGAAATGTTTTCGAAATTAATCCAAACTGCAGGGAAATCTTTGATGCAGCTGATTGGTGATATAGTTGATATTTCTAAGATTGAAGCTGGACAGGTTACTATTGAAAAATCAATGGTTAATGTCAATTCTTTTCTACAGGATATTCTGCTAACCTTTAAGCAGGAGAAAGAAAACAGAGACAAGTTAAATATAGAATTGAAGCTTGTATTATCCGATAAGGCATCAAACTTAAAGATTGAAACAGATCCACACAGACTACAACAGGTTTTTAACAACCTGTTGACAAATTCTCTTAAATTTATTGATGATGGGTTTATAGAGTTTGGATATTTGACCATAACACCAGGTTATATTCAATTCTATGTTAAGGATACAGGTGTTGGAATAGATACAGAGAAGAAGGATACCATATTTGAGCAATTCGGACAGGATAAAACTAATTACAGCCGAAACCGTGAAGGCACAGGATTAGGACTTGCTATAAGTAAATCATTTGTCGAATTACTTGGTGGAAATATCTGGCTGGACTCAGAGGTTGACGAAGGAACCACTTTTTATTTTACAATTCCATTTGATTCAAAATCAGGATATACAGAAAATTACTTCAATGGCTCTTTTACAACAGAATCCAAAAAATGGACGGGCCATACAATTGTTATTGCTGATGATGTTGAAGAAAATTATGTTTTTCTTATGGGTGTACTCGCGCATACAGGAGTAAATATTGTCTGGGCGAAGAATGGAAAAGAAGCAGTGGATATATGTAGTAATAATGAAAATGTTGAGATTGTTTTGATGGATATAAGGATGCCGGTAATGAACGGACTTGAGGCTTCCAGGTTAATAAAGTCTGGTAATCCGGATATTGTTGTTATTGCGCAAACTGCTTTTGCGAGCAAAGAAGATGAAGCTAAATGTTTTGAAAGTGGTTGTGATCATTACTTTAAAAAACCTATTGATCATGAGAAATTATTCAAAGTAATTTCGAAGTATTTCGATTAGTACAAATTTCGATAACCTCATAATAAGGTTATTGTAAATACCCTGTTATAAGTATGAGTTTAGAAGCCAGAAAGACTCTTGTAAATTATTGGGGACATAATTCTTTTCGCCCAATGCAGGAGGAAATTATAGATTCTGTACTTGAGGGAACCGATACATTGGCTTTATTACCCACAGGTGGTGGCAAATCTGTATGTTTTCAGGTGCCGGCTTTAATAATGGAAGGTACCTGTATTGTGATTTCTCCATTGATAGCCTTAATGAAAGATCAGGTAGCAAACCTTAAAAGTAAAAAGATAAAAGCAGCTGCCATTTATACGGGTATGCACAAAGACGAAATAGAAGCTGTTTATTCAAACGCACTATATAACGATCTTAAGTTTTTATATATATCACCGGAAAGGTTATCAACTGACGTAACAAGAGATGTGATATCAAGAATGAAAGTAAGCCTGGTAGCTGTTGATGAAGCTCATTGTATTTCTCAGTGGGGTTATGATTTCAGACCTCCTTACCTGAAAATAGCTGATATAAAAGAACTGGTTCCGGATACTCCTGTGCTGGCGTTAACAGCAACTGCAACTCCGAATGTTGTGGTCGATATAATGGAAAAACTGAAGTTTAAACGACCAAATCTTCTTAAAACAAGTTTTGAAAGAAGAAACTTATCATATAACGTATCAAAGGAATTCGATAAAACAGGTTATATTATTCGAAAGCTGAAGAATAGCCCGGATACCTCCATTGTTTATGTCCGTAACAGAAGGAAAACCAGGGAGCTCGCCGAAATATTGAATAAGAATAATATAAGTGCATCTTATTACCACGCTGGTCTTGATGCCAATACAAGAGATATAAGGCAAAAGGAATGGAGTCTGGGCAGGACAAAAGTTATAGTTGCCACCAATGCTTTTGGAATGGGTATTGATAAACCCAATGTTAGATTAGTAATTCATTATGATCTGCCGGATTCAATTGAGTCATATTTTCAGGAAGCAGGTCGTGCAGGCAGGGATTTGCAGTCATCTGCAGCTATATTATTGTATAATAACAATGATGTAGCAAGAGCTAAGGATCTGTTTAAAACATCTTATCCTGAATTGAGTATAATTAAAAATGTTTATAATGCGATCGGTAATTACTTTCAGATACCCGAAGGAAGTGGTAAGGATATGACTTTTGATTTTGATATTGCTGAGTTTTCCAACCAATATAATCTAAATGTACTGCAGACGTATAATTCAATAAAATTCCTGGAAAGGGAGGGGTATATTTCCTATATTCAGTCAGCAGGACAATACTCTAAATTATTTGTCCCGCTGAATAAGGAAGAGTTGTATAATTTCGTCGTGGAGAACCCCGGATCAGATAGATTACTAAAGGAGATAATGCGCTCATATTCAGGCGTCTTTACTGAATACGTTAATATTAATGAAACCTTATTGGGTAAAAGAGCTGAAATGACCAGGGAAGAAGTTATCAAAAAGCTCTTATATTTTAGCAGGCAGAATATATTGAGCTATATACCCATAAAAACAAAACCTCAATTGGTATTTGCGTATGAAAGATTGAGTTTAAAACATATTCAGTTATCAGATGAAAACTACAAAAGCCAAAAGAAATCGGCAGAAAAAAGGTTAGCTTCTTTACTGGATTTTGTAACAGATTCACTTGAGTGCAGAAGCAAGACCTTACTTGAATATTTTGGTGAGAAAAAAGTACGCAGATGCGGGATATGTGATGTTTGTAAATTCAGGAATAAGGCTGATTTAAATGAATTGGAATTCTCATTAATAGAAAAACTGATAATTGAAAGGTTATCAAATAAGTCGATGCAGTTATATGAACTGGTATCATCTTTGGACGATCATGACGAAGAGGATATAATACAGGTTATCAGATGGCTTATTGAAAACAACAAGATTGTGAGACGTAAAAATGAATCACTTTCCTTACCTGCACAGTTGGATATTGGGTTTGAATAATATAATTTAGTTGCTATTGAGTGATCGGTATTCTTAATCAGGTATTTTAAACTCTTATTTTTGATAATGGCCAGATTGTGAGGTGTTTAAAACAAATTTCTTTAATATGATGTATGAACGATCAGAGTTATCTCTCGGTTTACCAATTGAAAAATGGTTTTTATCAATTTCAACCCAATAATCACTGTTGTTAGTATTTCTTATGGCACTTTTTTTACTAACGATGCGATCCTTTCCTCCATATATGTATTTCACTTTTACTAATTCTTCAACTTTTAATTTGTCCCATTGTACATTTAGATTTTTAATAAAGCTAGATTTCTTTTTCATTTGGAAGATAGGAATATTTCTAAACTGAAGCAATATCCCAAGTTTTGCTAATTGTGATCCATTATTCGGTGTGGCGTAAAGCATTAATTTGTTAACATTGGTTGGTTTTTGGTTAATAATACTATCAACAATGTATTGGCGAGCTATTAATCCACCCATACTATGTGCCACCAAAGCAATTTCTTTAAAGTCTCTACATTCAACTTCAATAAGTGTTTTTAAATCGTCCGCTAAAACTTGAATAGATGGTGACTTACCAAAAGGATGCCATTTTATATATTCGGAAGGATATTCTTGAAATTTGATATCATATTGGGCATAAAACTTTTTATCATTTTTAATAGCTTTATCCATAAATTCCCACCTATTTTTCCTTTTCTTTCCACCCAATCCGTGAATAAATATTATTACTTTATCTGCAGCAACTTTTGTACTCGCAACAATAAGTTTTAGTTCTTCATTTGTCTTTTCTGCTTCCTCAATTAATCTAGTTAAAGTATTATTATTTCGTTTTTGGTTTTCACTTTCCAACTTTAACTGTTCTATCTCAATTCTTTTTTTGTCGATGAATTTTGATAAATCAGATGCTAACTGTTTAAATGATTTAGTCTTAGATTTAAGATCTAAATGGGTTTTTACTCTGGCAAGAAGTTCTCCATGTTTAGAAGGTTTTGAAATATAGTCAACAGCTCCAACATTGAATCCTCTTTCAATGCTTTTTCGATCAGTCTTTCCAGTAAGAAATATAATTGGAACATCTTTCATTTCCTTTCTTTTTTTTAAACGTTCACAAACTTCATATCCAAAGTCAATACTTTCTGGTAAACCAATATCCAGAAGAATAAGATCAAAAACTTCAGATTTTGTGACTTCCAATGCGTTATCTCCAGAATTTACATGAGTGACTGAGTATGAATTAGATTCGAGAATTTCAATTATTGGATCAGCAGATTTTTTTTCATCTTCAACTAAAAGTATCTTATTCTTTTTATGACTAATATTTGTATCAAAAACCATTATAGTTAATTATTAAATACTAATGAAACACATGCACCTTTTCTAATATTATTATAAATTATTACTTCTCCATTATGAACATCCATTATATGCTTAACTGCTTTTAAACTGAGTCCAAAGTTATTATCGTAATGTGATTCTCCCATACTGAATGGTTTAAAGAGGTTTTGAATAGCTTTATCAGAAAATCCTATTCCGTTATCATAACATTCAATTGTAGGATAATTATTCTTGACAATTAATCTAATTTTAATAATATTATTATCGGAATATTTAATTGCATTATCAATTATACTATTTAATGCCCATTTAATGAGAGATCTTTCTACTTCAATAATTACATTGTTTTCAATTATTTCTTCAATTATTGTAATGTTCTTTTTTTGTGAACTTTCAGTATTATCTGTTATACACTCTTTTATAAGTTTATCAAGTTCAACACTTTCTTTAAGGTAAATTTGATTGGTTTGCAATTGAGTTATTAGAAGAGCTGTTTTCGAAAATCGTTCTAAACGATCAACTGAAGTTTTTAACATTTCTACTAATTCTCCGAATTCATTGTCATCGGCAAGTGTGGTATTTAAAAATTCTGATGCACCAACAATTCCAGTCAAAGGAGTTCTTAACTCATGACTTATTATTTTTAAGAAATTATTTTTAGCAATGTCCAAACCTTTCAACTCTTTGTTCGCAAGTTTCAGTTCTTGTAGAGTTTCTTCCAATTGTTTAGTTCTCTCATTTACTTTTACTTTAAGTTTAGCATTCTTAACTTTTAATTCCTCTCGTTGACTTTTTAATTCTAGTTGAGTTTTTACCCTTGCTAACAATTCTTCACTTAGAAAAGGTTTAGTTATATAATCAGCTCCTCCATACTCAAATCCTTCTTTTATATTTTCAGCATCCTTTAATCCTGTAAGAAAAATAACAGGGATATCGGCAATATTAGGTATAGTTTTAATACCTACAAGAACTTCAAATCCATATTTATTCCCCTCAGGTAAGCCAATATCAAGAAGTATTAAATCGAAATAATTGGTTTTAACAAATTCTAATGCATAGGTTCCATTCTGTATATGATCAATTTCATATGATTCACGCTCTAAAATTTCAATAATAGGATCAGCATCATGAACATTATCTTCGACAATTAGAATCTTGAATTTTTTAGTATCCATATTAATTCAGTTTTGAAAGAATTATATTGATAATTTCAGGAAATTCTTTTACAAAGTTCCGGTAATGGTCTAATGACTTCATAGAATCAGTGGAATCAAATAATCCTCCATACCTTTTTAAACACTCAAAACCAAATTTGTCACCTATTAAAACCACAGAGGAACTAAACTCTATAACTTTTTGTTTGTTAAATGAAATATGTAGATTTTGTCGTTCCCAATTTTTCTTTAAACGTTCTATTTCTTGTTTGAATAGGAGATTGGCTTTCAATCTTTCAGGGATATCACTAATTTTGTTAATTAGTGATTTATTTGAATCTAATACTTTGTAATGAACATATTTCTTAAGTTCATTTAATATCTTACCAGCTATATCTCTATTAGTTTTACTAATATATCCGTTGAATAATTTTATATCTTCTTTTATCTCTTTAATCCTTACAGATGCAGTATAGGCATAAATTGGAATATTCTTGAGTTCATTCACACTCCTTAATTTTTTGGTTATTTCGACACCCTCATTAACATTTGGGAATTTGATATCCATTAATACCATATTAGGCATATAGTGTTTTATCTTTTCAAAGGTTTCATTAGTATTCGCTGCCTCTATGACATGAATATCTGTTCCGATAAATAGATTAATAATACTTTGCCTCACGTCGAATGTATCATCAGCTATTAATAAAGTACCTTTTTCGAATTTTATTCTATCATACTCTTGTGTTCTATGGACTTTCGGTTTTTCTGATGAAATTTCGATATTTTTTATAATAACAATAAAAGTACTTCCTTTACCACTCTCACTTTCCAGTAATATTTCACCATGCATTTTATCAACCAATTTCTTAACAATTGATAACCCAAGACCTATTCCTTTTGACCTTTTCTTTTGAATAACCTGGAACTCTTTAAATATTATATCCTGTTTATCTTTAGGAATACCTATTCCATTGTCCTTTATTTTGAATATTAGATCTAATGTTGAATCTGTTTTGTTTTGGGTACTTAAGGTGAATTCTATTACACCATCAGAGTCGGTATATTTTTGTGCGTTACTTATCAAATTAATTAGTATTTGTCGAACTCTTTTACCATCTAACAGTAATGAATCAGGAAGGTTATCTTCTATAGTACAGTTAAATTTCTTTCCGCTATATTCAATTGGACTTCTGAAAAGATAGTCAATCTCTTTATTAATTGTGAGAATATCAGTTGGTTCAATATCGAGTTCCAGTTTGTTCTTCTCTAATCGGTAATATGTTAGTATATCTTCTATAAAATCCAATAGCACATTGCTGCTTTTAGATATTGAATCCAAATATATTGTAAGTTCATCATTAATGCTTTTATTTTTAGCTATTATAGCATTTAACAAGATAGAATTAATAGGGGTTCTAACGTCATGACTTACTTGTGATAGAAATTCACCTTTAAGTTTGTTTTCTTTTTCAGCCTGTTTTGCCAAGTTTTTTAATTCAGTGATATCTACTATGTTTTCTACAATACTTGTAATATTACCATCTTCATCTTTAATCGGGGTAGCATTTACTCTATACAATAATTCTGTTCCATCCGGTAGTATCTTACTGTCTTCATAAGTACTTTTAATCAATTTGCCTTTTCTTAAAATATGAAGAGAACAACCCGTTTCACCTTTCATTTTGCAATCCAATGTTTCATAACAAGTTTCATTAATCAGATCTTTATTCTGTATTTGGAAAAGTTCTTTAAATGAATCGTTTACATTTAGTATTTTATGATGAGCATCAATTTGTATTAGTGGTGTTGACACATTAAATATTTGTTTTAGTTCAGTAGTTCTTTCGTGTAGTTCAGTGGTTCTCTCATTTACTTCATGCTCCAAGTTCTCAATAACATTTGTATTTTCCTGAAGTGCAATGAATGTTCTTATGGCAGATCTTACAGATATATATAATTTGTCATCAGAGGTGTCACCTTTTTCAATATAATCATGAATGCTATGCATGTCCATTATCTCACGTTTAGGAAATTGTGATGAATATGCTGAACGGATGATTATTTGTAATATTGAGTTGTTAAGTTTAGTACGCAGATATTCTATTACTTTTAGTCCTCCATATTCTTCTATCATAATTAGGTCAAGAATAACAACAGCAATACCCCTATGATATTTCTTTAGTATTCCTTGTGCCTCTTCTTCATTATATGCTGAAATAAAATGTAGAGGTTTACCAGAAATATTCTCATTAAAAAAAACATTACGTGTTATTGGATGAATGTCAACAATGTCATCAACAATTAGAATGTTGAAATAATTCTCTTTTATAATGCTTTGGTCAGTCATCTTCTTTATTAATTAGATATTATTATACCTTGTAATCGCCTTTGTTACCATTAATATTAAATCCTCATTTTCGGTTTCACCTTTTTCTAGCAGAACAACATGTGGAAAATCCTTATTGATATTTATCACTTCTGGTTTCCCCGGATAACCAGTCCTTAAAATAACTTGAGTTTTTAGGTTTTTAAGCTTGTTAACCATATGATCCAATACATTAACACCCTCATCTCCATTGTGCTCTAAAGCCATGTCAAGTATTATAACAGAGATTTCTTCATTATATTTATCGAGCATATTGATTGCCTCTTTTTCAGTAGTAGCTGAAAGAAAGTTTAATTCTAGACCTAGAATCTGTTCTTCAAAGAAAGCATTTCTAGTAATAGTATGGATATCTTTTATATCATCAACTATTAGTATATTCCAGAAGTTCTTGCTAGTTTTCGGATATCTTGTCATCATCAAATCGTTTTAAGTTAAAACTAAATGTTGTTTTTATGTTAGGAATACTTTCCTTTAATCTGATTGTGCCATTAAAATCACGTTCAATAATAGTTCGTGTTATTGGCATTCCTAATCCTGTACCTCCTCCTCCTTTTATAGAAGAGAAAAACTCCTTAAAAATATTACGTTGAACTCCCTTTTCGATTCCAATTCCATTATCAGTATATTCAATATCAAAGTGGTTAAGCTTCCTTTTAATATTTATTAGAATCCTGCCATGCTTCCTATTTCTAAATCCATGTTTGATTGAATTCACCATCAAATTAAAAAATATCTGGTCTAAAGCAATTGGGTAAGTTTTTGTAACGATGTTTATATCTCCGGTTAATTGCAAAATAATATTCTTTTCATCTCGTTGATATTTTAGTTTTTCAAATAGACTATATAAGAAATCCTGTAAGTCGATTGTTCTAAGGTCGCTCTGTATTTGTTTTAAGGATATTTCTCTAAGCTGCTTTGTTACTCGATTTGTCTGTTTAATGTTATCAAGAATAATATCAATGTTTTCATTTATCCTTTGAATTCTATAATATTCTTTTGTGTTATAGGCTATTGAGTTATCATCAGTAAACTTGAGAAGTAATTTTTTGTTTGTTGTTAACCCTGTTACTGCAATTTCAAGTTGTGTTTTCGTTTCATGAGCAAACCATCCGATAAGTTTATCTTTAACCTCAAGTTTTGCTTGCTTCTCTCGAGTTAATACTAATTGTTCCTGAGCCTCCTTTAATTCTTTGCTTTTAATGAAAAAGTTGCTTTGAAATTCATTTCGTTTCTTTCTCAAATACCAGATAATGACAACAGAAGACAACAAGACAAAGACCAAAATAGAAGAAGATGAATACATCAGGGTTCGATATCTTGAGTTCTTTGCTTTAACCTCAGATTTCAATTTATCTTCATTTGCAACTTCCATTTTGAGAAAGAAATCATTAATTGCCTTATACTTCTCTTTCTCAAGAATTTCGATTAATTTTATATTAAATAGGTATTCTTTTAGTATTTGACCAGATTTATTATTTATTAATCCATAATAGTAACTCTTTAAATGTAGATATTTGATATACCAGTCATGTGATAATAGTCTGCTAATAAACGCTCGTGTTGAATCAGTGGTAATTTCTTGATCTTGAATAACTTTTGTAAGGTAGATAGAGTCTCGGCTATGGTAATTTAATTCAGCTTTATTCAGAAACTTATTAAGAGAGTCGAGGTATTCTGGAATTCGTTTCGATGAAATAATCAAAGAATCAGAATAAGAATTGTGATAGTACTTAGCTAATGTATAGTAGGAGGCTGCAATCTGATAAGGATCTCCATGATTTATGAAACTTATTGTTGAGGCTTTAAGGAATTGTAATTTAGTATTATTAGGAGAATCATAAATGTCAATAATCATTTTTTTAACGAGATTACTTGGTTCAGTTGTATTAGAATAATTGTTTTTTATGTCTTTAAAAACAGTATCGTTAATCTTATTATGATGTTTCCCAAG
Source organism: Bacteroidales bacterium (assembly GCA_028277395.1). Lineage (GTDB taxonomy): Bacteria > Bacteroidota > Bacteroidia > Bacteroidales > F082. The sequence continues at coordinate 219,910 of JANQGJ010000071.1, forward strand.
AAGCTCGAATAAATTACCTAACTGGTAGAAGTTACGTGGATTAGAATATGCAATACATTGTTTTAAGTATGTTGCTAGAGTGTCAATAGTTAAAAACGTATCACTGTTATTAAGAAGATTCTCAGCCAGAAGATAATAAACATGAAATTTAAGTTCATCACATATTGAGTCATTGTTAATTGTGATTATTCTCTCAATATCTTTTGCTGTTTCCTTGGTTTTTTCATAACTACTATTATAGTAATAGTTAAGTGTTGCTAAACCTATAAGGTTTATAGTTTTAGCAACATTAAAAACTTTGCTTTCAATATCTATTGATTCATTCTTATTTGAATATTTATCAACATATTTTAAGTTATCATAAGACTCTGAGTAGTTGCCATATCTTTGAAGAATTAGTCCCAGACCTGTCATTGCCAAACAATATTCAATTGATGTAGAGTCATTGTGTAATACAACAGATTCAAAATTCATTTTAGCAGAATTATAATCAGATTTAAATAAAAAGTTGTACCCCAATGCAATTTTTGAGTATGTTGAATCAACTTCTTTTAGTTGCTTTGCAAGCATAATTCCTGAATCAGGGTTCTGATAACGCATGTTTAATGCTTTAAAGAATTGAGAATTTTCATCTTGATTTTGGGAAAATGCCGATATTGATACTAGAAATGCAACAATGATAAATGTGTACATATAACGCATAATACTGAATTATTATAGTTCAATACATTAATAAATTATCGCAATGATAATTGATATTTTAAAAGTGGTTTGGGATTTTGTGCTTGTAGAAATTCAGATTCGGTGCTAATTCATTTTGGTAAAGTTTAGAGTTTTAAATTAATTAATTTAGTATATATAGTAAAAAGAATTTGCTCTTCAATGCAATAATAGTCATTTTTTAATACATTTGAAATTATTATTAATTTTTTTTGAGCGATACGAATTATGAAAAAACTCTTAATAGCACTCTTATTTATTTCTCAAATAGCATTTTCTCAAAGTACTAACAGGCAATTTGTTGGATTGTCCATCGGGCCTTCATTTCCGTTATCTGATTTCAGTAAGGCAGTCCTTAGTGATTCAACTTCGGGATTCGCGAAAACAGGTGTAGCACTCTCATTTGACTACGCTTACAGATTCACACATAATTTTGGTATGCAACTGGTAATAAGTTACAGCTCCAATGCGCTTGATAATATCAAATACAGAAATGCCCTTGAGGCCGAGCATCCTGATTATGGGGTTAGTGTGGAAAGTACGAAAAACTGGAGTAGCGGAGGGATATTTATAGGACCATATCTAAGGTTCCCGCTAACAAGCAGTTTATCATGGGATATACGCGCTCTTGGTGGATATTTTGGTTCCTATTCACCAAATGGTACTATAAACGCTACAAAAAAAGATGATCCAACTGATAAAAGCGTATATTATCTTGTAAGTTCCAGAGCTTCAGATTTTGGATATATGCTTGGCACAGGTTTTAAATACAGAATGGGTTCTTACTACATTTTGTTATTTGGAGATTATTTTAATGCTTCACTTGAATTTAAAGATGCAACCGGATGGGACTGGGGCGGTGAACCTTACCAGACAGAATTTAGTAGAAATATCAGCTATTTTACTATTACAGGTGGTATAGGTTATATCCTGTAATAATAGTCTCTGATTACCCATATCAACTTTTGTTGAAAACGGGTTATCACTTGCCGGGTAAAATTCAAATATCATAAATATCAATGAATAAACTTCCTCCTGATTTTTATTATAGTGATGACGTTGTTTCGATTGCCAAGTCATTGTTGGGTTGTACACTTTGCAGTAATATTGAAAATGAATTAACCTGTGGAATAATAACAGAAACCGAAGCATATCAGGGTATTACTGATAAAGCATCACATGCATATGGAGGTTTACGTACCAAACGTACAGAAGTTATGTATCGTCATGGAGGTATAACCTACGTTTATTTATGTTATGGAGTTCATTATTTATTGAATGTTGTAACAGGAAGTGTAAATGTACCACATGCTGTTCTCATAAGAGGTATTTACCCGATAACCGGAACAGATATAATGCTAAGAAGAACAAACAAAAAAAAAGTAAATTATAATCTTTCCAATGGTCCCGGAAAACTAACAAAAGCCATGGGGATCAATATTTATGACAATGCAATAGGTTATAACAGTGATCGAATTTGGATTGAAGAGGCTGTCTATAAGGCCAATGATAATGATATATTGGTCGGACCAAGAATAGGCATTGATTATGCTGAAGAGGATGCAGAATTACCTTACAGGTTTTTGCTTGACCATAATGAGTACATAAAAAAAATGCCCTGAATCTTTCAAGGCATTTTTTTTAAATTTTGGCATCGGAAATTGTTATTTTACAATTTTCGCCAGATCTGCTCCTGCTTTAAACTTAACTACTTTTTTGGCAGCAATGTTTATTTCCTTTCCAGTTTGAGGATTACGTCCTTTACGGGCGGCTCTTGTTGAAACTGAGAAAGAACCAAATCCAACTAATGCAACACGGTCTCCGGCATTTAATGCACTACCAGTAGCAGTAATAAAAGCTTCAAGAGCTTTTTTTGCATCACTTTTGCTGATGTCAGCTCCTGATGCCATTGCGTCTATTAATTCCGCTTTGTTCATTGTGTAAAGTATTTAATTATAAATTAAGGTTTTACTGTTAACAAATGTAAGGCTATTAGTTGAAAAAGCAAACCAATAGCGCAGAATAGGCCATTTTTGTTAATAAAACAGCTAAATTGTTGATAAAACCATGCAAAATTGCCCCCAAATATTAAAAAAAAGCCGTAAAAAATGTTAGAAAGCCTTGTATATGTAGGTCTGTAGGATTAAGTAAAATCTAACTTTTAGCTTATTAATTTGCTTTTTTTATTGATCTGCTCCGGGATTTATTCTCATATAAACTTATACTCCACAATTTCTTTAAAACCCTGAAGAAACTCGCGTGTATTCATTCTCCTCTTACCTGAAATTTGTAATTCACAAATTCTGATTACCCCTGATTCAGTAATTACATCTATATATGTTTTATTATCCGACAGGATTGTCCCGTTAACATCATTATTACTACTGTAGTTTCGAACTTCAATTTCGTAGATTTTAACTATGTCCTGTTTGCCGGTTTTTGATTCCAGTATTAAAAAAGCAGCAGGGTAGGGACATAATCCTCTTACAAGGTTTTGTATTTCATCAGGATTTTTCGTTAGGTTTATATGGCAATCTTCTTTTGATAGTTTCGGAGCGGATTTTAAAGCGACATTCTCAGGTTGTAAACGAGTTTGGTCAATGGTAACAGCTTCATTCTTCAATATTTTGTTAATGGTAGATAATACCAGTTCTGCACCCATACCCATCATTCTGTCATGCAATGATCCGGCGGTTTCATTTTCGTTAATCCTGATCTTTACTCTGTCAATAATTCTACCGGTATCTATCTTTTCATCAATAAAAAAAGTAGTTAATCCTGTTTCTTTCTCCCCGTTAATTATTACATAGTTAATAGGTGAAGCTCCTCTGTACTGTGGTAACAATGATGCATGAAGGTTAAATGTTCCGTATTCCGGTAGCGACCAAACAGTTTGGGGTAGCATTCTAAAAGCAACTACAATCTGGAGGTTTGGATTTAAGTTTTTAAGTTCAAACAAGAAATCAGGATCCTTAAGATTGGTTGGTTGTAGAATATCCAGGTTGTTTTCAAGAGCAAATTCTTTAACAGGAGATATCTTTAACTTACGACCCCTGCCTGCCTTTCTGTCGGGAGCTGTAATTACACCAACAATAGTGTAATCCTCATCAATCAATGCTTTTAATACAGGAACAGCAAATTCAGGAGTTCCCATAAACACAATTTTTAGTTCACTTTTATCCATAACACGCCGAATCAGATTTGAAAGAATTATTGTAATCTTAAAAATAAAAAAACCTGGTAAATAAAATTACCAGGTTTTAATTTATATTATTGATATTAACTATTGTCTTTTCTTAAGCTCTTTTACACGATAAATGTTCTTATCAATTGATCTACCTTCATTACTTTTGTAATACTTGGTTTTAATTCTAGTATAAGTATTGATCGCTTTGTCATATTTGCCTAATAATTCATAAACCTGGCCGGCTTTATATAAAAACAATGGTGCTGTGAACCCGTTCTCGTCAATATTTGCCGCCTCAAGATAGTATGCTGCAGCTTTTTCTTTTTCACCAAGTTCAAGGTAAGCATCACCAATTGCTCCGGTTGCCATAGGACTTATAAGGTGATCATCAGCATTGAAATCTTCAAGATAATCAATTGCATTTTCAAACTCTTTTTTCTTTAAGAAACAGATACCTGCATAATAGTTTGCAAGATTACCTGGTTTGGTCATGCTATAATCACTGGCAATATCAATAAAACCATCACTATTTCCATCTCCGTACAATGCCAGATCCAATGAGTCTAATTCGAAATATTGCTGAGCCTGAAACATTTGTTCTTCAGCTTCAATAGTCTTAGGTTCCAGATAATACCTGCAATAACCAAAATATGCAAGAATACCAATGATAACAACGGAAATTACAATACCAATGATTTTTTGATTATTGAATATAAATTCTTCAGTTTTACTAAGGGTTTCACCGATATTTTCCAATCTTTGATCTCCTGTTATTTCTTCGCGTTTTTTCTTAGCCATAATTTATCAATTTGAGCATGCAAAAGTAATTTTTTCTTGTTAATTATAAAAACACCTGCTATATTTTTTAATTTTGCATTAATAACACATGTATATAATTGTTAATGAGGTGTTTGTATGAGAAATAAGATGTTGGTTACTGCCGTTTTACTTTTATTGTTAGCTATTTTCATCCCCAATGTTGTCATGTCGGGTTGGGTCATTAATGAAGTTAGTACTGATCAGTATGGAAACAAGTATTACCAGACTACTTTTATACAGGATCAGTTTATAAGACATGAGACACCTTCATCCATAGCGATAATTGATTTAAACAAGCTGGAAATCACCATAGTATTTTCTCAATATAAGGTTTATTGGTCAGGTACAACTTACGAACTAAAAGAAAGAAGTATTGCTGCTTATGATAAACAAATGGAGGAGATGTTGGCAGGAGTGCCGGCTTCAGCCAGAAAGGAACTTGACAGTATCTATGATGATATTAAAAATAAAATGCTGGATACTACAACTAGTTATACATATGATAAGAATATTAAACTGGTTAAAACTGATGATCAAAAGGAGATACTTGGATATAAATCATCTAAGTACAATATACTGATAGGTAATGAAATAACAGAATCGTTTTGGTACACAGATGAAATAACACCATATTCAGGAATTGATATAAATAATATGGTATCATTTATGTCGCAGTTAGTACCTTCCTATGGTTCTGAAAGTATCTCACAGTCGCGGGAGTACCTTGATTTGTTGAAGAGCGGTTTACTACTGAAATCGATAGAATATATTAATGATAGTACAACAACAGAAGTAAGTGTTTCAAGTATTAAGCAAACAGACATAGTTACTGATTTTTTTTCTCCTCCATCCAACTATAAGGAAGCATCATTTTCTGATATATTAAACCTGATGCCTGTACTGGAAGAATTGGAAGATGATTGGTAGAAATGTTATTTAATCACAAAGTCAAGCATTTTACTATCCTCTATAAAAGATTCATGACGATCAGCAATAAATGTTGATCCTACACCTGACGGAGTCCCTGTAAATATCAGGTCACCTTCTTTTAAAGTGATAAATTTAGAAACGTAGGATATTAATTTGTTAAATGAGAACATCATATCTTTTGTATTCCCAAGTTGTTTTATTTCTCCATTTACTTTATGACAGAATTTTATATTGTTAGTATTCAAAAATTTGTCCTTATTAACAAAAGCACTAATTGGCGCCGATTGATCAAATGCTTTAGCAATTTCCCAGGGTAATCCTTTCTTTTTACACTCTGATTGCACATCACGTGCGGTGAAATCAATACCAATTGCGATTTCCTGAAAATAAGAAGAAGCAAATCTTTCGTGAATATACTTTCCCTTTTTACATATTTTTATAACAATCTCAGCTTCATAATGCAAATCATTGGTGTGTTCGGGATAATATACAGGATCATTATTTCTAACCAGGGCACTATCTGGTTTTAAAAAGAAAATAGGGTTTTCCGGAATCGGATTATTCAATTCTTTTGCATGCTCTCTATAATTTCTGCCGATACAAATGATTTTCATAAACAGGTAATAATTAAATAATTGAATTAAAAGTTTTGTGATGAAATCACATTTCTCAGAACTAACATAAAAAATATTCTGGTTATATCATATCCAGTTTTATATTGGTCAATAGTTTCTTTGTGTATTGTGGAAAATCTGCATTCATAATCCATGAATAATAGGAAGGGTCTTTTGAAAATATCTCAACCACGGTTTTACCTTTATGTTTTCCAAAATTAAATGTTTCCTTACCATCCTTATTATAAACAATCTGACCTATAAGATCTGCATTTCTGTTGTGCATTGAAAAATCATGTAACATCTGCATATCATTTTCAACTGGTATAGATGTATTTCCTTCTTTATCAGTAAACTCTGTATTTGCATACATGTCAAGCTGAGCTTTTAGTACTTCATATGTTGCCTTTGTATCAGCTTCCGCTGCATGTGCATTTTCAAGCTCTTTGCCTAGATAGAACCTATAGGCAGCATTAAGTGTTCTTTGTTCCATTTTCATGAAAATATTTTGAACATCGATTAGCTTACGGTTTTTTATATCAAAATCAACCCCTGCCCGTATAAATTCTTCAACAAGCATAGGAATATCAAACTTAAGTGAATTATAACCGGCCAGATCACAGCCTTTCAAAAAATTGGCAATTTCCTTAGCTTTCTGCTTAAAGGTTGGCTTATCAGTCAGTTCCTTATCTGAATAACCGTGAATTTTACTGGCTTCTTCAGTAATTGGATAGTCCGGGTTTAACAACCAGGTTTTAGCATCTTCCAATCCATTCGGATTAACTTTCAATACACTTATTTCAATAATTCTGTCCTTTGTAACATTCAGTCCGGTTGCTTCAATGTCAAAAAAGGCAATGGGTTTTTTTAGATTAAGTTCCATATCTAATTTTTGTTAATCAAAATATAATAGTTGTCAGACAATTTACATTTAAACAAACAACAAATGCATGATCTGTTAATGCATATGTGTAAACTGCATGGTAATTTTAATACAAAAATATTTAAAATATATACCTGATAAGAGGTTTCCTTTGAATATTTGATCAGACGGTTGTCTCAGGACTGAAATTTTCCAGTAATTCCTTTAGTCTTTTGAGATACATTCCTCCCAGGGCACCATCAACAATACGATGGTCATATGCAAGAGAAAGAATCATAATGTGACGTATTCCAATAAAGTCACCATCAGGTGTTTCAATTACTGCAGGTTGTTTTCTTATTGCACCTACTCCCAGTATTGCAACCTGAGGTTGATTTATAATAGGAGTACCGGTGAGACTGTCAAAAGATCCAAAATTTGTAATAGTAAAAGTACCATCCTGAATTTCATCTGGCTGGAGCTTATTCGACCTGGCTCTTCCTGCAAGATCATTAACTGATTTTACAACTCCCAGCAAACTTTTCTCATCTGCTTTTTTAATAACCGGTACAATTAAATTTCCATTTGGCAAAGCTGCCGCCATACCAATATTGATATCTTTTCTGTAGATTATATTATATCCATCCAGAGATACGTTTATTTGTGGATAATCTCTCAAAGCCTGCGCAGCGGCCTGTACAAAAATCGGAGTGAAAGTAATTTTCTCGCCTTCACGTTTTTGGAAACTTTCTTTAACACTGTTTCGCCATTTAACAATATTAGTTACATCCACATCAATAAATGATGTAACATGAGGTGAAACCTGTTTTGACATTACCATGTGGTCTGCGATCAGTTTCCTCATCCTGTCCATCTCCACAACCCTGTCAGTAGCCATTGAAGGGACAGGAGGGGGAGCTATTTTTTGTAAAGGTTCAGTATTTACAGCTGCAGTCACTGGTTTATTACGGTTGGCAAGAAATGCCTGAACATCATTTTTGGTAACTCTGCCATCTCGGCCACTCCCAGCTATACCATCAAGCTCTGCTACTGAAATATTCTCGGCAGCAGCCATACTTTTAACCAGCGGGGAATAAAATTTCTTCGACTTACTAAAATCATCAGGTGTGTCAACTGGCTTATCTTCAACAACTTCTTCGATATTATTATCAGAAATAGCTATGTTTTCAGGTTGTTCAGGTTTTTCAGCATCATTTTCTGATTCACCGGAATCAACTCCATCCATCTCAACTCTGGCAATAATTTCACCAACTGCAACAACATCACCTTCGTTATAAAGGAGTTCGACTAATTTTCCTTCAACAGGACTTGGGATTTCAGAGTCAACTTTATCCGTTGCGATTTCAACAATAGAATCATCTTCTTCAAGTTGATCACCAATATTTTTAACCCATCGGGTAATTGTTGCCTCTATAATGCTTTCACCCAATTTGGGCATTACTATATCAAATTTTGCCATTATTATGTTTTTCTATCTTTTTAACCAAAATTAAATTCTTCAACCGAAGTAGGGCAGTAGTCAAATCCGGTTGATTTCATTTTGCAAAAATAATATATTATCTATAATGATTATAAAGAAGGAATCTTGTTAAACAAAATTTAATGAAATGTTACAGACAATCCCTATGTATTGATGATATAAAATCACAAAATATATGTAATGTTGACAAATGTAAATATATTACAAATGTAAACATGAGAACAATTAATGCAATTGAAATGACTTATAAACAAGGTAATTCAGGTAGTGTTACAATTGTAAATTAACAATTATGGTATACAAATGTAAATAATATGATTGAAACTTTATAATTATATCATGTGTGTATTATAATATACATGTAATCAGACTTATAAATGTATCAATCTTTATATTAATTTAAATATTTAATGTATTTATCAAATACTTAATTAATTTCAGATAGCTACTCTATTATATTTAATTTCAAGAATATATAGCTAATAATAGATAAATTACTTCAAATAATGAGGTGGTGTACAATTGTAAATAGAGAATTGTTGGTGCTTCTGTTTACAATTGTGTGTTGTCATAAATAAAATGTTTATATTTGTAAACAGAAAAATGATTGAAAGAATAAAAAAAATATTAACCAGTAAGGGTATGAGTCCTTCTCAATTTGCTGATGAAATTGAAGTTCAACGGTCATCTTTATCACATGTTTTATCAGGAAGGAACAAACCAAGTTTGGATTTTGTCATAAAAATAAAACAGAAATTCGATGATATTGACCTGGAATGGTTAATATTTGGAGAAGGAGAAATGTATCTTAATGATCGAAAAAGTAGTCAGGAGGCAGGAATTGTTTCGGATGCAGAAGTTATGGAGCAAGAAGCTACACATCAGCAGGAACTGGAATTTGATAAACCACTATCTGATAATCCTCAAATAAATGAGAGTGATGGTACAAAAGCAGTAGCTGATAAGGATTCAAAAGTTATCTTTAATAAAGCAAACAAAGTGATTGTACTGTACGCTAACGGTACATATGAAGAATTTTCTAAAACCCAATAGAGAAAACTAAAATCTTTCGAATTCAGAAAAGAAGAAATTACCTTCAATTATTGCATTTTCATCACTATCTGAACCATGAACAGCATTTTTCTCCATTGAAGTAGCAAAAAGAGCACGGATTGTACCTGGTTCAGCATTAGCCGGATCAGTTGATCCAATATATTTTCTATATTCTTCTACAGCATTTTCCTTTTCAAGTATAGCAGCAATAATAGGTCCCGATGTCATAAATTCAACCAGATGGCTATAAAAAGGTCTGTCTTTATGAACAGCATAAAATTTCATGGCTTGTTCTTTTGTTAATCTTGTGAACTTTAGCGCTTTAATGGTATATCCTCCATCAATTATTTTAGCTATTATATTGCCCATATTTCCATCAGCTACAGCCTGGGGCTTAATCATTGTAAATGTAGTGTTACCTGCCATAAGATATTTTAATTAAAAATTTACCGTAAAAATAAACATAATCGTTTTAAGTACAAATTGAAACGATATTAAATCGGGTGATATTTAGCATAAATTACAACATTATTTGTGATTGAATTATCACTATTAAATTGAGATTTACTTTCCCTGTGAATTGGCAAGAAATTGATATATGCTACTTATGCATTAATCTTTCTAACAACGTATATTTTCGTATATCACAAATACCTTTCGCAATTGAAAAGCACTAATCCGGCATATTTACTTAGTTATAATTGGTTTTTACTGCATGTTAAACCATAGTTTCAATCATAGTTTTATATTCTCTGGGGATTAATTTCATTGATCCCGTATAGGGAATCCTGTGCAATCATATAAACCCAAAATCCCCTATCGGGTATTTCATACTATTGCCTCTGTCATCAATTACAAACTTAAGTTTGTATTTCTTCCAGAGGCAATAGTATGCAATGATTTCATCATTGTGGGTTTACTTTTGCGGAGGGTAAGGGATTCGAACCCTTGGTCCGCGTGAGCGGACAACGGTTTTCGAGACCGCCCCGTTCGACCACTCCGGCAACCCTCCACGACAAAATTAACAATTTGATCTCTACAAGGTTAAATTATAATATTTTTTGTTAACTAATTGCCTGTTAATTTTCTATATTAATTTACATGCTTATTCTAAGTTTAGTTTAATAAAAGATGATCGGTTTTACCTGTTGCGTTTTTTTTCTATTTTTGATAGGTACTTTATGGAAATCAAGGTGCATTGTTTTAATATTCAATACTTCTTTAAACAAAACGAATTCTGTAATGCTTAATTCAAGTGAGGAAATAGCCCGTTTGAAAAGTGAAATTATTGAGCTTAAGGAAAAACTGGCAAAATATGACTCTCGTATTTCTGTTGAAAATAAATTTTCAGAGCTATATGATAGTATTCCAATTGGTATAATGTATTACAATTATAAAGGCATTGTAGTTGATTGTAATGACTTTTTCGTTACAATCATTGGTTCATCCAAGCAGGATTTGATAGGCTTTGATATGATGTCAACTTTAAAGGATATGGAGATGAAGAAAGCCATAAATTCATCTTTAATTAAAGGAGAGGGCAGGTATGAAGGTGTTTATAAAAGTATCACTGCAGAAAAAGAAACGCCGGTTAGAGTAATTTTTAAAGGACTTAAAAACGATGACAATATTATATATGGCGGAATATGTATTGCCGAGGATTTAACTGAATTTGCAAAAACCTGTAAAGAACTTAAAAAAACAGAGGAAAATTATCGGCACATATTCGAAAATACGACGGATGTTTACTACCATATGGATACCGATGGTAAAATCATGTTGTTGAATCCTGCTGTAAAAGACCTTCTCCTGCTGGAAAAATCTGACGATTATACCGGAAGAAACCTGAGTGTATTTTTTAAAGATAGCAGTGAATTGGTATCATTAATTGATAAACTTAAGAAAACAGGTCAGATTGATGGTTATAAGACAGAAATGGTGAGATCAGATAATTCAGTTATAACCGTTGAAATAAATTTAAAGGCAGTTTATGATCTAACCAATAACATAAGTAGCATTGTAGGTGTATTTTATGATGTTTCTGAGCGTATTAAGTCTGAAAAAGAACGCTCAAACCATATCTGGTTTCTTAAAAGACTTAAGAAAATTGATGAGATAATTAAGGAGTCAACTGATGATAATGACATTATTACCAATGCTTTAAAATCGTTAAAAGATGCTCTTAAATGTGATTGTATTATGGTTTTTGAGAAAAATGATTCTGCCATCTGGAATCTGTATCTCAATCAGCATTCTCATACGAAACAAAATCAAAAGATATGCTCAGATGATCTGGTAAATGATAAACCGATATCCAGAATACTGGAAAAATTATCAAAGTTAAAAGGAGTACAGTTTATTTCAGGAAATAAGAATAAGGGTTATGATGTGATCCTGGATAAGATAGGTTCAGAAAACCTGTTGAGTAGTTCTCTTAAACTTAATTCTGGCAGTAATCTTGTTGTTTTAATCAGGGGTATAAACAAGAACCGTATTTGGAATGATCATGAAACTACCCTTGTATCTGAAGTAATGAGCAGACTGAAAGATGCTGTAAATACTTACTATTCAACAGAATTACTAAATAAAAGTGAAGAGCACCACAGAAGGTTAATAGAAGCAACATCCGAAGGATATTGGGAAGTTGATAATAAAGGCATTACAATACTTGCAAACAATGCAATGTGTGAAATGCTGGGATACACAATGGATGAGTTTATCGGAAGTCTTTCTTTTATACATATATTACCTACGAGTAAGCAACAGGTTCATGAACTGATTGCTCAACAAACAATTAGCGGAACTTCAAGCTTCGAAGTTGAGCTTCGTCACAAAAATGGTAACATAATACATACTGTTGTTAACTCAACACAAAGAATAAACAAATTAAATGAGACAAAGGGAACGTTTTTCTTTGTTACAGATATTTCAAATCAAAAAAAAGTTGAGCAACGGTTAAAAGAGTCAGAAATACAATTACGATTATTGTTTAATTCAATGTCTGACGCTGTAATTGAAATAGATTACAATGGAAAGTATATTAGTATTGCACCAACCAGACCAAACAGGATTCTGCCCTCAAAGAAAAGTGTTGGCAAATCGTTTCATGATTTCTTTCCAAAGCAGCAGGCAGATCAGTTGCTTTCTTTCGTACGAAGCTGTTTAGATGATAACAAGCCGAAAAGTATAGAATATCCTGTTGAAAAGGATAATGAAACTTATTGGCTGGAGGGAAGGGCTGTACCTAAAACTGATAATACCATACTTCTGGTATCTCATGATATTACAAGCAGAAGAAGTGCAATTCACAAATTAAGACAGAGTGAAAGAGATCATAAATCTTTAAGTAATCTTCTTCGCAAAATAATTGATACCTCACCTGAAATGATATGGGCTAAAGATAATTTTGGAAAATATACCATTACAAATGAAGCTATAACAAGGAAATTATTAAATGCAAAAGATGTTGAAGAGCCAATTGGCAAGCATATCATGCATTTTGTAGAAAGAGAACAGTTGGCTCATCAGGATAATAATAGCTGGTACACATTTGGACAGGATTGTGAAGAAACAGATAAAATGGTGTTGCAGTCGAAAAGACCCGGTAGATTTGATGAACATGGAATAGTCTTTGGTAAGTATTTGTTTCTTGATGTTTATAAGGCTCCAATATTTGATGAAAAAGGTATAATTACAGGCACTGTAGGATTTGCCAGAGATGTTACCTATGAAAAAAAAGTAGAACGGGAGAAGGAGGACTTTAGAAAAGAACTGGAGTTGAAAAATATAGAACTTAAAGAGGTAAACCAAAACCTAAAGCTCGCTCTTGAAAAAGCAAGGGAGTCTGACGAATTGAAGACATCTTTCATAAAAAACATCTCCCATGAAGTACGAACTCCCCTGAATGGAATAGTCGGATTTCTGGAAATATTGAACAGCGATTCGCTAACTAAAGATGAAAGAACTGAATATACAAACTATGTAATGAATAGCAGTGATCAACTCACTTCCATCATCACTGATATTCTGGAATATTCAAGACTTGAAGCCGGTCAGATCAAAGTAAACAACTCCAGATTTTGTATTAACCAGTTATTAAAGGATATATACTCAGTATATTTTTCAAAACTGATCTCTAAAAATAAGTCACATATTAAACTGGATCTTGATAAAAAATTAATCGATTCCAAAAACATTATCTCCGGCGATAAGGAAAAAATTCTGCAGATATTTACAAACCTGCTTAATAACGCTGTAAAATTTACATCAAAAGGAAAGATTGTATTTGGATATAGTTCCACAGAAACAACAATCGACTTTTTTGTACATGATACAGGCATAGGAATACATGATTGTGATAAAGAGATCATTTTTCATAAATTCAGACGGGGAACAGGAGCTGATACTCCGGCATATGGAGGAAACGGATTAGGACTTGCAATTACAAAATCCTTGACTGAGTTAATGAATGGCAACATCTGGTTTGAATCAGAAGTTGGTGTTGGAACCAAATTTCATGTTTCGATACCTGTTAAGCCAGGTAAACCAATATTAGACCTTAAGAATATTGGATCACTGGATTTACCGGACAAATGGAGTTCAAAAAAGGTATTGATTGTTGATGATGTTTATGAGGTTTTCAGATTAATATCTATATATTTACTTGATACCAAAATAGTTCAGTTTTATGCCAAAAATGGAACAGAAGCTGTACAAATTTGCAAACAACATAATGATATTGATATAGTATTACTCGATCTTCATTTACCTGACATTGATGGTTATAAGACTCTGGAGTTGTTACGGGAAATTAATCCGGAACTGGTAGTAATTGCTCAAACAGCATTTGCGATCAGTAATGACCGAAATAAAACTATTAAAGCCGGGTTTAATGATTATGTTACGAAACCTATCACCAGGACTGACCTTATTGATATAATGGGGAAATACCTGTAATACAGGTTCCGTTCTGAATAATTTGAATACATTTGCCGCCCAACAATATTTTTATACCAGATTGATATAATTGTAATGTTAGTTTCATATGCTTGGAAAAAAAGGAATAGGATCTGAACTACTATTATTGTTTGCGGCTATTATTTGGGGATTTGCCTTTGTTGCCCAAAAAGCAGGGATGGAAGATATAGGTCCATTGGCTTTCAACGGAATAAGGTTTATAATCGGTTCAATAGCACTATTACCTGTATTGTTATTTTTCCCGGTAAAAAAGCAATCCGCTGCCATTAAAAAACAAAACCTGTTGAAAGCAGGTTTAATAAGCGGGATTGTTCTATTTTTAGCTTCTTCAATACAACAGTTTGGTATTGTTACCACAACAGCCGGAAACGCCGGATTTATCACTAGTATTTATGTAATAATAGTGCCGGTAATCGGTCTGTTTTTTAATCACAGAATTAACAAACAAACATGGATTGGAGCAATCATCACTGTCGTTGGTTTGTATTTTCTGTCAGTAAAAGATGGTTTTAAAATATCTCCGGGTGATTTATTGGTACTTTTTAGTGCATTTATATGGGCTATCCAGGTTTTGCTTGCAGGATATTATTCAGTTCGTGTAAACATAATAAAACTGGCTACCATTCAATTTAGTATTACAGGAATACTAAGCCTTATTTTATCGTTTTTTATCGAAAGTTATTCACTTGTAAATATCTATGCTGCTCTAATACCAATAATATATGGTGGATTAATGTCTGTTGCACTTGCATTTACTTTACAATTAATAGCGCAGAAAAATGCAAATCCGGCGCATGCTGCAATTATTCTTAGTACAGAATCTGTTTTCGCTGCCCTGGGAGGATGGATAATTCTAAATGAAAAACTATCAACTATTGAAACAATAGGAGCTTCGTTAATGTTCTGTGGTGTTATTCTTTCACAAATTAGGAAAAATAATTAACTCCTCATTTATTCTCTTAAGTTTATATTAACTTTATAAGAGCAACATTAAAACCTGTTGCAACATGAATATCGCTCTTTTTAAGTACTTTGAGGGAGTTTACCTGTTTTCTCAACTTTACAGGTTTTTTTATAAATTTATGGATAACCCTGGTAAAAAGAATAAACTAATTAATTCGGTTATCCACCTTACCAGGGCTAATTTACCGTTATGATTAAAATGTTAAATTATTGAATAGATCAACTAGTTCACGGTTACAATAAAAAACTCAGATCAGCTCCTGAAGGGTATTCAACAGGATCTTTTCCATATTGAAACAATCTGGCATCACGGCTGCCGAGTAGCTTCATTTTATCACCGGAAACATATAGTAAACTTGCTTCTCTTAATCCGAGAACTTTCATATTACGGTTTACAACCAAAAATTCTTCAATGCGTTGCTGCCGTGTTTCACCTCCGTGCCCCTCGGGATTTGCATCAAGATAATGTGGATTTATCTGAAATGGTATTAAACCCATGCAATTAAAACTTGGTGGTTCAATTATCGGCATGTCGTTGGTAGTCATTAGTGTAGGACAGGCAACATTTGAGCCGGCACTCCATCCCATGTAAGGCATTCCGTTTTCAGAAGCTGTTTTAATGGCATCCATAATACCTGTTTTCTGCATCTCAGATACAAGGTGGAATGTATTACCTCCTCCAACTGCAATTGCTTCAGATTCCTTGACTAACTTAACAGGATCTTTTGCATTATGTACTGATTCTATTTCAAATCCAAGAGATTTAAAGACTGTTCTAACTCTCTCGGTATAAACATCATATGATGCGGTTAAACTTTCCTCGGATAAACCAACTCCCGCATAAGGTACAAATGTTACCTTTTTTACATTCTCTGCATCAAGAAAGTCTTTTATATATTTCTGTGGCCAGCCAAGGTAAACTTCTCCTGCCATTGTTGAATTACTAATTAATAATAATTTTCTGTTCATAGTGTTTTTATTTTGATATCGCTAAATTAATGGATTTTAAATTAACTACCGGGTTTTATATACCTGTTTTTTACATAAACTAATTTAAAATGATTGTACCATGAATCACCGTTCGTGTATTTACTTATAGCATCTCTTACCGGAATCTCAAGGTCATTATCTCTCTTAGCCAAATAAGCTGCTGTTTGTGAGAGTGTTTTCTTGCAATCCTGTCGTTTACCACCTTGATTTTTAAATTCTGTAAGATAAAACAAACTCATATCAGCATTGTATTCTGCAAGAAAATATTTTGCTGTTTCCAAAGTTAATACGGGGAGCTGTTGTTTTTTAATAAACTCTTCCAGAGATGGAAAATTGATACCTTTATTTTTCAATTTATGTTGATCATGGAATATGGTTAACTCATTATAACGAATTATTACATCATCGTAATTTTTATTAAAAAGATGGCTGCGTAATATTGAGTATAATCTATAGAATTCAAGTTCGAATCTCAAACTTTTTCTTAGTTCGACTACTTCTTTGTTGTTGATATTACATTCGGGCAAACTATCTGCATAAACCTCAGCTTTACTCAAATACCTTTCAATTTCTTCAAAATTTTGTTTCTTTATTAATATACGGGCATTGGTAATTGCATCATTGTAACCATTTTTAAGTCTTAAACACTTTCTTAGTTCCATATCTTTTTGCAGATCAGTAATCAGCTCGTTAATCTCAGTGTTATTATTATTTAAATATTTGATATTTAGCAATATAGCACTGTCAGAGAGCTGTTTTGCATTTTCCAGACGGTTTGCCCAGGTTTCAAAACCTGCCTGTTCTATTACATCCATAATAACCGGAACAGCTGATACTTGTATTATACTGTCAACATTAACTCCTGCTATATTTGCTGCAACTTTGATAGATCTTACTTTCAATAGTGTTTCTAGTGCAACTTTGTACTGATTCGCGTCAATTAGTATTTGTGCCTGTTGTAACAGTTCAATAAACAGGGAATAAGCTGACTCATTAAAAGCCTTTTTATTATCATCATTAGTGCATTTAATTGAATCGATCCCTTCTTTTACCGACATAAGTTCATTGTATGCATCAGGATACTGAAACTGTTCCAATAATTTATTTAACTGTAGTATATTTACTGATATATTTTGATTATTAATTGAACAGATTAATGAATCAATCTTTCTACAGACATCAGAATTATAGTTTCTTTCGCATATAAACTTTGCACATTTCAGGTTGTTCAACGACTTTTTGAATTCACCAACTGAGGTAAATTTTTCTGAAAGTTTGATCTCAAGGCGTAAAAACTGATTAAAACTTGTATCAGATTTGGATAATTCATCCAGAATGTTCCTGTTTTGCCATATTGCATTTTCAGCTTTGTCAATGTACTTGTATGCAAGGTCATTGTTACCTGCACTTAAGGCAACATTTCCTACTTTTAAGTAGGACAGGGATAGACCCACCAGGGCATCGGCCGATGAGTTAAGATAAAGTTCAGAAGGATATAGCCTGTACCAGTTTTTAATCGTATTAGCATTATTCAGAAGTAATAAAGCACTAGCATAATTTTCAGATATCGTTTCCTGTTTTGATAATGAAACAAACTCTTCAAATACGCAATCAGGTAATGATCTGCCGACTGGTTCATTATTGTTATAATATTCAATGATATTGTTGATTGCAGACCTGGCTTCCAAAGTATTTTCTATCAAGGCCATTTCTGTAAAACCAAGGGCCTCTGATGGTTGAACTGAAAGAGATGAGGATATGAAACTTTTGGACAAATTGCAATAGCCTCTGCAAAACTGATATAATTCCAGTGATTCAGACTTATTTTGCTTAACGACTTTATTAAATAAAGTTTGATATCGTTTTTCAAATCTGAATATTCTTTTTTCTTTTTTCAGAAGCCCGATAGGATCTCTGTTATACAGTTTTAATGTTTTATTAAAATTATGTTTTTTTAAATTAAAGAGTAATCTTGCAATTTCCAGATTTCTTAAAAATATTTTGTATGTGGCTTCATCAACTAAAAAAGCATCCTTTTCATATCCAGATATTAAATCATCAATAAAAATTCCATAGGAATAATAGTACTTGATTTTCTCAGAAATATCTTCCAGCTTTTTCAGGTTATTATCTGTATAACTAAAATTAATATTCTTAATGTTTACTGTGAATTCACCTATCCCGTTTGAATAGTTATCAGTTAAATCAATTGAATTGGAGGAACCAAATGCTACTCCTGAGACTTTTAGGATTTCACGTACATGCCTGCCATTTTTAATTTCAACTTCAATCTCATAATCCGAAGGCCATAATAATGAGTCAATTGCAAAATCCCGAATATTTATATGGCCATCAATACTGACCTTTGAGAAATTTGTTTTCATTACAAGCCTGTTATTATTATCCCTGTGGACTTTTAATAATAACCTGAACTTGAGATCAAGAAAGATTCTGCCTGCATCTACATTGTTTTCCAACCCAAGTAACCGAAAAACCTGTTGACCATATTTATTTGATTCCAGTTGGTCGAGGGTTATTTTCTGTCGTATTACTTTATTAACTTCATAATATTCCTGTGCGTTGGATGAAATTATAACAAAAATGAATAATAAAGTTGCCGGCAGTTTTGACATATCAATGAAAATTAGCCGCAAATTTACCTAAGCTAATCACAATAGCAAAGTGAATATAATTTTTAAATATCTTTGAAAGCAAATAATTACATCAAATCAACTGAAATGAATACAAGAATATTCCTGCTGACAATAATTAGCATTATGATATCTGGTCAGTTATTTTCTGGTGAAGTGTCTTTGAAAAATGCAAAAGTGGTTGCCAACAACTTTTATTTTGAAAAGAATAGTAAGGTATCGGATTTGGATTTTACTGACAATTATATTAGCAGTACTTATCCTGTTGAATTAAACTCTCAAAACGTTTTTTATTTTATTAACTATCGTGACGGAGGATGGGTTGCTGTAAGTGCATCTGACGCAGTTATTCCTGTCATAGCGTATTCATTTGAAGGTTTTTATTCACCTGATTATGAGCCTGATAATTTCAAAATGTGGATTTCTCAGTATAAATCACAGATATTTGAGGCCATTGCTGATAATGAAATTCCTCCGTCTACAACATCAGATCTCTGGGCTCACTATCTATCAAAAGATCAAAACGATTTTCTACAAAAACGAACCGGCAGAAGTGTTGAACCAATGATTAAATCTACATGGGACCAGGGACTTTTCTATAATGAAATGTGTCCTGATGATCCGGGTGGTCCTGGTGGACATTGTTTAACAGGTTGTGTGCCAACCTGTATGGGCCAGATTTGTAATTATTTCAGATTTCCTCAGTCCGGAACAGGATCATATTCTTATAGTTGTCCGCCCTATGGAGAATTATCTGCAGATTTCAGTCTTGCAGACTATAACTGGAATGAAATGGCAGGAAATCTAAACGATAATAATCTTGAGACTGCTGAATTATTATTCCATCTTGGTGTATCTTGTGATATTGTTTATGGTCCTGATGGATCAGGCATGTATAATCATAAAGCAGCGTATGCTTTACGCACACATTTCAAGTACTCACCTGAAACCGAATATTTGTATCGTGATAGTACAAATCTGAACTGGGACAGTGTTATAATTGCACATCTGGATAGAAAGATTCCTTTGTATTATGCAGGATGGTCGGTTCCTAATATAAACGGGCATGCTTTTGTTTGTGATGGATATCAGGATGGTAATTATTTTCATTTCAACTGGGGATGGAGCGGATCTTATGATGGTTATTTTTACACAGGCAATCTGAATCCCGGAGGAAATAATTTTAACCTGGCCCAGGAACTGATTATTAACTGTTTTCCTGATACGGTAAATTACCAATATCCTCTGTATTGTACTGGTACCGATACTTTGCTATCAACTTTGGGTACAATTGATGATGGCAGCGGACCTGTTTATGATTATATTAACGATCAGGAGTGTAGCTGGCTGATTTCACCTTCAGATTCTGTTAATTTTATTATTCTTGAGTTTCTTGATTTTAATACAATGCCGGGAGATACTTTATATGTTTATGATGGTGGTTCAATAAACTCTCCAATATTAGAGAAGATTTCCGGTAATAGTTTACCTGATAATATCAGTTCTTCTTCAGATGAAGTTTTCTTAAAGTTTGTTTCCAACTCTCAGGATGTATCAGAAGGCTGGTTAGTATCATATACAACAGATAAACCTGTGTTTTGTAGTAATAATCAGATATTTACCCAGTCTGGAAGCATATCTGATGGCAGCGGACCTGCAAATTATCAAAATCAAACAACATGTCTTTGGCTTATACAACCTGCTGACGGAGGAGAAATTACGTTAAAATTC
This sequence comes from Bacteroidales bacterium, assembly GCA_028277395.1. Classification (GTDB taxonomy): domain Bacteria; phylum Bacteroidota; class Bacteroidia; order Bacteroidales; family F082. The sequence goes on from JANQGJ010000071.1 coordinate 240,908, forward strand.
AATGATTTCGATACAGAAGCGGATCATGATTTTGTTACAGTATATGATGGTTCGGAAAAAATCGGTGAATTTTCGGGAAGTGAATTACCGCCTGATGTTGTTGCGGTTAGTGGTGTAATGACAGTTGTATTTTCCACAAATTCCTCTATAACAGCACAGGGATGGTCAGCATCGTTTGAAACATCAACTGTTGGGTTGGTTGATACAGATATTGAAGACGTTATAACCATTAATCCTAATCCTGCTGATAAATCAATAAATCTCAATGTGGTTTATCCTTATGAAGAGTTAACTATCAAAATGTACGACCTGTATGGTGAAAAGGTATATGAAAATACTATAAGGAATAATCGAATAATTGAGATAACAACCTCAGAATTAGCTTCCGGAATGTACATCCTGAATGTATCAGGTGGTGAAATATCAGCAACAAAGAAGGTAATCATTAAGCACCGGTAACGGCTTATTTGCAGATTACATTAATGCTAAAATTTTTGATTAAAGTATATCAGAAATTTGGTTTTAGAGAATACCTTGTATAGAAATCTTCTATAACATCAACTGCTTCTTCAACTGTGTCAACAAGTTGAAATATTTCCATATCGGATTTACTTATATTACCTTCATTGAGCATTTTATCTTTTATCCAGTTAAAAAGTCCCGACCAGTAATCTTTATCTATGAGTACAATTGGAAATTTCACAAGTTTATGAGTCTGAATTAAAGTTATAGCTTCAAACAATTCATCCATTGTCCCAAATCCTCCCGGTAATACGATATAACCCTGAGAGTATCTCATAAACATGAGTTTACGGGTAAAGAAATAATCGAACTGGATGAGTTTGTCTGGATCAATAAAACTATTTGCTTCCTGTTCGAAAGGCAGGTTGATATTCAATCCAACTGATTTACCTCCTGCAATATGTGCACCTTTGTTTGCAGCTTCCATTACACCGGGTCCTCCTCCTGTAATTATTCCAAATCCCTTCTTGGTAAGCAGATAAGCAACTTCTTCTGCCATATGGTAGCAATGATCACCGGATTGCGTACGTGCCGATCCGAATACAGCAACACATGGTCCTATTCGTGATAATGTTTCATAGCCATCAACTACTTCCGACATTATCTTAAATACTGACCATGAGTCGTTTGCCTTAATCTGGGTCCATGGTTTAGGTTTAAATTTATTTTGTAACCGGTTAATTTCTTTCTTATTCATAAAGTAGTTATTAATTATTTTCCAATTCGTTTTTGATAAATGGAGCCGTTTTACTTAGTTTAACGTTACAAACCTCCTCAGGAGTACCTGAGCAAATAATTTTTCCGCCATTTTCTCCTCCTTCCGGCCCGAGATCAATTATATGATCTGCAACTTTGATAACTTCCATATTGTGTTCGATTATTATTATGGTATTACCTTTATCAACGAGTTTATTGATAACACCAAGTAATACTTTAACATCTTCAAAATGAAGACCTGTCGTCGGTTCATCAAGTATATATAATGTATTGCCGGTATCTTTTTTGGATAATTCTGCGGCAAGCTTTACTCGTTGAGCTTCTCCTCCCGAAATAGTAGTTGAGGATTGTCCAAGAGTGAGATATCCCAGACCGACATCCTGAAGTGCCTTAAGTTTATTAACAATGAAATGTATACTTTCGAAAAAATCAATTGCCTGATTTATAGTCATATTCAGTACATCATTGATTGATTTACCCTTATATCTTACTTCAAGAGTCTCCCTGTTATATCTTTTTCCCTGGCAATCATTACAGTGGATATAAACATCTGGTAGAAAATTCATTTCTATAGTCTGCATTCCTGCACCCTTGCATGTTTCACATCTTCCGCCTTTTACATTGAATGAAAAACGTCCGGGTTTATATCCTCTTATTTTTGATTCGGTAAGACTACCATATAATTTACGGATTTCATCAAAAACTTTGGTGTAAGTTGCCGGATTTGAGCGTGGAGTTCTTCCAATCGGGGATTGGTCAATCTCAATTACTTTATCAATATTTGAAATGCCATCAATTGATTTGTAGGGCAGAGGTTTCTTTAATGAACGATAAAAATGGTTGCTTAAAATAGGGTAGAGGGTGTTGTTAATTAACGATGATTTACCGCTTCCGGAAACACCGGTAACACAAATAAGTTTACCAAGCGGAAATGATACATCTACATTTTTTAAGTTGTTACCATTGGCACCTTTAAGGGTTAAACTCTTTAAATTTCCCTTTCTTCTTGTATCGGGTATTTCAATTCGTTTGGTGCCATTTAAGTAAGCTGCGGTAATTGTTCCGTTATTTTTAATTGTATCGGAATCACCTTCAGCAACTATTTCACCACCATGGCGACCTGCACCCGGCCCAATATCAATTATGTGATCGGCTGAGAGAATAGTATCTTTATCATGTTCAACAACAATAACGGAATTACCAATATCTCTCAGGTCTTTAAGTGCGTCAATTAACTTAAGGTTATCACTTTGGTGCAAACCTATGCTTGGTTCATCAAGTATATATAAAACTCCTGTTAATTTTGAACCTATTTGTGTTGCAAGTCTTATTCTCTGTGATTCTCCACCTGATAAACTTCGTGACGGTCTGAACAGATTAAGATACCCTATCCCCACATCAAGCAGAAAATCAAGTCGGGTTTTTATCTCCCGTAATATTTCGTGAGCAATTATTCTCTGATTCTCATCCATCGAATCCTCTGCTGTATCAAGCCAGATACGCAGTTTGGAAATATCCATTTGAGAAAGGTCAGCGATATTTTTACCATCAAACAGGAAGTGCAGGGATTCTTTTTTTAACCTGGAACCATTGCATTCGCTGCAAATATTTTTATCCATAAAAGCATCAGCCCACCGTTTTGATGTTTGTGATGAATTCTCCTTCCCATAATTTTCAATGTATTGAATTAATCCTTCAAATGAAAGGGTATATGATGAAGTAATACCCAGATATTCTTTTTTAACCTCGAAAGTTTGATTAGAACCATGAAGAATGGTTTCGAGAGCTTCATCAGATATTTCACCAACAGGAGTTGACATGGTGAATCCGTATTTGAGTCCGATTGCCTCAATCTGATTAAATACCCAGTTATTTTTGTATTCTCCCAATGGAGCTATACCTCCTCTTTTAATACTTAAAGTAGGATCTGGTATTATCTTCTTTAGATCAACTTCTTTCGTATATCCAAGTCCGCTGCACTTTTCACAGGCTCCATATGGCGAATTAAATGAAAAGGTATTTGGTTCAGGTTCATCGTAGGATAACCCTGTAGAAGGGCACATTAGCTTGCTGCTATAATGTTTCAAATTACCGTTTTCTTCATCAATTATCATTAATGATCCTTTACCATGTTGTAATGCGGATTTAACAGTTCGCATTACTCTGTCATTATCGGTTGATCTAACCTGTAGTCTGTCAATAACAAGTTCAATATCATGCACTTTGTATCGATCAAGTTGCAAACCAAATGATATCTCACGTATTTCATTATCAATCCTTACCTTTAGGAATCCCTGCTGTCTGATATGTTCAAATAATTCCCTGTAATGTCCTTTTCTGCGTTTAATAAGTGGAGCAAGTACAGTTATTTTTTTGTCTTTAAAATCATTAATGATCAGATCAGATATTTGGTTTTCAGAGTACTGAACCATCTCTTCCATGGTTTCATAAGAGTAGGCCCTGGATGCTCGTGCATAAAGAAGCCTTAAAAAATCATATACTTCGGTAATTGTACCAACTGTTGATCTGGGATTTTTATTTACAGATTTTTGTTCAATTGAGATAACAGGGCTTAATCCTGATATCTTATCCACATCAGGACGTTCCATATTACCAATGAACTGCCTTGCATATGCAGAGAATGTCTCCATGTACCTTCTTTGCCCTTCTGCATATATTGTATCGAATGCCAGTGATGATTTCCCACTTCCGCTTAAACCTGTAATTACTACCAACTTGTTCCGTGGGATGTTAACATCGATGTTTTTAAGATTATGAACACGTGTTCCCTGGACTTCAAGCATTTCGTCCTCTCTATTATTTTTGTTCGTTGCCATTAGTAGTGGTTAGTTTTTGTGATTGATACCATTCTCTTTCAGAATAAGGGACTCATGAGTCAGATTGAACGGAGGATTTGGGATTGTTACAATATATTTCTTTTTTTTCTTGATTTTGAGGTAGTTTTGACGAAGCCAAGGATTGAAATACTTGAGAACTTTATAACTAATCCCTTCGGATTTTGCAAAATCAGCAAAATCGTCAATACTTTCATCAATAGTAACTTTACGGGTTGTAAATTCCGGATAAATATCATCAGGATGGATATAAAATCCAAAAGTCTCAGGGTTTTCATAAATAATTTTCATGGCAACAATCCGGTAAATATATCTTGAGGTTTCATCGGATAATAACATATCATAGAATGAACCGGATTTCTGACGACTCAACTGCTTGGATATCCTTCTGTTTCCGGCATTGTAAGCAGCTGCAACAAGTGTCCAGTTACCAAATTTTTCATAGCTTTTCAGAAAGTACCTACAAGCAGCTTCAGTGGCCTTTTCAACGTGATATCTTTCATCAACTTCCTTGGTTACTTCCAATCCAAAATCTTTTGCCGTACCCTTAAGAAACTGCCAGTATCCAACAGCTCCTGCCGGAGAGGTAACATTTGATAATCCGCTTTCAATAACTGCAAGGTATTTGAAGTCAGAAGGAATACCATGCGATTGTAGAATAGAATCAAACAAAGGAAACCATCTTTTGGATTTTTTGATTATTTGCAGGGTGGATGAGTGCCAATAAGTATTTACCGACAACTCCTTGTCCAGAGCTTCTCTGACATAAAAAATATCCAGAGGAACTTCTTCACCGGCAAAATAAAGTGTATCGGGTATGGGAACAGAAACAATCTTGTAATACTGCTCATTAGTGCCAGGTAATTGTACTTTTTTTCTGTTTAGTAAACTATCAAAGCCAAAAATCAGTAAGACAATGATAATTATAGTTAAGATTAGTGAAATAATTCGATTCATTCTGATATTTTCTAAATTCCTGTAAAAACATAACTTAGGAATAATACTCCAATAATTGTATTATAGTCGGGAGATACTGGAAATCGCGATTTATGTAATGAAAATTAAAAAGGGCTTACAAAATCCTTAAATAATGGTCCAACCTTATCTTTTTCAGAAAGTATTGGTGAATCAACCTGCCAGTCTATGTTTAGATCAGGGTCATTCCAGATTAAACTTCCTTCAGATTCTTTGTTATAAACATTAGTGCATTTGTAGAAGAAAACTGTATTGTCCTCAAGTGTTGCAAAACCGTGTGCAAAACCGGGAGGTATCCAGTACATCCATTTATTGTCGTGGTTTAGTTCAACTGATGCCCATTTCCCATAAGTAGGGGAGTTCTTTCTAAGATCCACGGCAACATCAAGAACTGCTCCTCTCATCACTCTCACAAGTTTTCCCTGATCATAAGGAGGTTTCTGAAAATGTAACCCTCTGAGGACACCTTTTGCAGATTTTGATTCGTTATCCTGAACAAAATTTTGATCAATTCCACATTTTGCAAATGCATTCTTACTATAAGATTCAAAAAAATAACCACGGTCATCTTCAAACACGATTGGCTTAACTATGTATAAGTCAGGTATTTCCGTTTTAATGATTTTCATTATCTTGTGCTATAATACAACCTGTAAAGATAGTATTTTTACTATGAACTGAGAATGAGACCACCAAATTCTAAAGTTAATCTTCACGAAGAAAATAAAGATAGATTAACATATGATACGTAATATTCATATAATATTAAAGTTATAGATTTGTAGAAAAAATATCTATGATTAGATTACTGGTTGTATATTGTTTGGTACTGATGTCTTATTTCTCAGTAGCTCAGGAGTTAAAGATAGCAATCTTAAAATATGATGGTGGCGGTGACTGGTATTCAAATCCGACATCTGTACCTAATCTTGTTAAGTTTTGCAATAAAAATCTAAAAACGGATATAAGTATTGATATACCTGCCGTAAACATTGCAAGCATTGAGTTGTTTAGTTATCCGTTTGTCCATCTCACAGGCCATGGAAATATAATACTAAATCCTGAAGAGGCAGAGAATCTTAGAGAGTACTTAATGTCGGGAGGATTTCTGCATATTAGTGACAATTACGGTCTGGATAAATATATCAGACGGGAAATGAAGAAGGTATTTCCTGGAATTGATTTTATTGAACTGCCTGCTAGTCATCCGATATATCATCAGAAATATAGTTTTAAGAACGGATTGCCCAAAATTCATGAACATGATGATAAAGATCCCCAGGGATTTGGATTGATATATGAAGGGCGTCTTGTTTGTTTCTATGATTATGAATGTGATTTGGGAGATGGCTGGGAAGATCCGGATGTTCATAATGACTCTGAAATTAAAAGAAACGAAGCACTTAAAATGGGTGCCAATATTGTTCAGTTTGCATTTGAACAATGATATTGTAAGGTAATTGAATATGATACGTCAGTTTAGTTAATAATTAACAGTTTTTAGTTATTTTGATTTTAAAACTTTAGAAAACAATTTTATTTTTGCGAACATTAAATAAAAGATCATGAATTTTATTAAGACAATAATCCTTTCAACGATACTACTTCTATCAATTTCTGCATTTGCACAAAGCAATAAGTTAAAAGAAACTCTACCTGATGGCAACAGAATGATAAACCTTCAGGATCCTGAATTTGCAGATACATCATTTGAAGATATTCTGGAATTATACAAAGGTAAAGTTGTTTATCTTGATTTTTGGGCAAGCTGGTGCCGTCCTTGCAAGAATGAGATGCCTTATTCTGCCAGGATCAAAGAGCAGTTTAAAGATAAGGATGTTGTTTTTGTGTATATATCTTCAGATCGTAATAAAAGTGCGTGGCAAAACGGTGTTACACAATTAAATATTAAAGGTGAAAACTACCTGACCAGTGCAAAAGTCTGGAAAGAATATAATGCATTGTTTGATGTTAAGTATATTCCTCGTTATATCCTTATTGATAAAGAAGGTAATGTGGTAGATCCAAATGCAAAACGTCCAAGTAACCCCGCAATTGTAACAGATATTGAAAACCTGTTGTAATAGTTTAGATTAAGTATTCAGACGGAGACAGCTAAATTTAAGCGTAAATAAAGCGTTTAATCTTTTTTGTTGCAGTTTTCTGAAATTCTTCGTGCATAGTTTCAACCAGTTGAATTTTTGAGAACTTATTCACTTTTTCATTTACATATTCACGAAGTTCTTTTTTTAGTTCCTCACATTTTTCATCAACAAAATGCGAAACTTCTTCTTTGATATGTTTATAATGCTGTTCAATTTCTTCATGGTTGAAATGAACCAGAGCGACAAGTTTACCTTTTTGTTGGATAACTAAGGATTCAGCAACATGTTTAAAATTATTTATTATTGACTCTATATCTTCAGGGAAAATATTTTCACCGCTGGCACCAATTATTACATTTTTGCTCCGTCCCCTGATATACAGGTATTTACTTTCGTCGAAGAGACCAAGGTCACCGGTTTTGAACCAACCATCTTTCGTAATAACTTCTTTTGTTAATTCAGGCTCCTTGTAATACCCGAGCATTACATTTGGCCCTTTTGCCCATATTTCCCCTTCGCCAGTAAATTTTCCTGCATGATCAATCTTAAGTGTAACACCTTCCAGAACTGGTCCTGTAGATTGAAGCCTGGTTTTCCCAGGGGCAACACCCGCGAGCAATGGAGAGGTTTCGGTTAGCCCGTAACCAATTGCATAAGGAAACTTTGACTCAATCAGAAATTTCTCTACCTCTTTATTTAATTTTGCTCCTCCAATACCAAAAAACTTCAGTTCACCACCAAATGTTCTCAGTAACTTCTTTCCTGCAAGCTGGTTAAGTTTCTTCCGTATAAAAGGAACTTTGTAGAGTAATTTAGTTGTCCTTTTTTCATTAAATGCGGGTAATACCTTGTTTCTGTAAATCTTTTCAATAATTAATGGTACAGTCAGCATTATTGTTGGTCTGACAATCTTCAAAGCAGGTAGCAGTACTGTAGGGGTAGGTGCTTTTTTCAGATAATAAACACATGCTCCTCCAAACATTGGCAATATCATTCCCAATGTGTTTTCATAAGTGTGAGACAGCGGTAAAACTGAAAGAAACCTGTCCGTGCTGTTAACTGGCTGTACGGTTCGGCTTTTATCAGCTGTGAAACAAATATTCTTATGGGTTAACATAACACCCTTTGACTTACCTGTTGTACCTGATGTATATATAATTGAAGCCAGATCATTTTCATGTACAACATGCTTTTTACGCGGCTCATCATCTTCATTGAAAGTAATCTCACTATCGCTTCTGAAGGAACTGAAATCATGAATATTGATTATTAAATCAGGAGCAACATCAGATTCAACTACTTTTTTGTACAATAACTCTGATACAAACAATGCTTTCATATCGCTATGATCTATCACATTACTTATTTCAGTTAAACTAAAGTCGGGAAGCATAGGTACAACAACTGCTCCCATTGAAGTAATAGCGAAATAGGTAATTCCCCAGTTAGGCATATTTGCACTTAACAATCCAACTTTATCTCCTTTTTCGATTCCCGATCGTTCCAATAAACTGATCAAAGCGTCAACTTTGTCATTAACATTGGAATATGTAACTGGTTCTTCACCAACATATGCATATGCTGGTCTGTCAGGATAGTTTTCTACAGCGTATTTGAGTAAAGAAGGAAAAGTAGTGATGGTGGAATTATTCATTATGTCGTTTTTGAAAGTCTGCAAAGATAAAATAATTTGTGTTGGTTGTCAGGTAATTATCTTATAACTATGTGATTAGAGTTGTTTGGCCAGTTCACTAAAAAGTTTTATTAAGTTTTTTTCGGCAATGGCAGCGTTGGCAAGCAGATCGTCGATACAGACTGGTGCCAGATTATCCGGATCACAAAGATCGGTGATAACTGAAACAGCAGCAACCTTTATGCCCATATGATTCGCAACAATTACCTCCGGTACGGTTGACATACCTACCGCATCAGCTCCCATTAGTTTTATAAATCTGTACTCTGCTCTTGTTTCCAGACTCGGACCAATCCATGATACATAAACACCCTTGTTTACTTTAATGTCTAACCTGTTGGCAATCTGCTCCATTTTGTTAATAAGTATTTTGTCATAAGGTTCACTCATATCGACAAACCTTGGTCCAAGTTTACTTTCATTTTTACCCACCAGTGGATTACCTGGAAGCATATTTATATGATCGTCAATTATCATCAGGGAAGCAGGTTCATAATCAGGATTTATGCCACCTGCAGCATTTGATACAAAAAGTGTTTCTACTCCCAGCATCTTCATAACCCTGATCGGGAAAGTAACTTCCTGCATGCTATATCCTTCATAAAAATGAAATCTGCCACTCATTACGAGTACTGATTTACCTTGGAGTTTTCCAAGAATTAATTTACCGGAATGACTTTCAACAGTTGCTATCGGGAAATTGGGAATATTTCTATAATCAATACTTTTTTCTACATCAATATAATTAATAAGGCCGCCAAGGCCGGTGCCAAGTATAATACCTGTTTCAACATCTGTTATTCCGTTATCTGTTAGATATTCAGTGGTTTGTTTTATTTTGTCAAACATTTATTCATCCTTTTTATTTCAAAATTATATCAGTAATAACTTCTTTGCCAATTTCGTTATTTAACTTCTTAATAATACTACTTCGCTCCATGAAGATTTCATTTTTCAGGGCAGATGAATCAACATCAACATGCAAAACTTTATTTTTTACAAATAGATTAAGGGTATGCTTTGCAATAATACTGCCAACAACTTTATCCCAGGCGTTTATAATTCTGACACCATCCATTTTTTCAGTCCAGCCAAAGGCTTTAAACAATTGTTCAAGAACATCCTTTATAGTTTTGTCATTATTACTGCTTACCATCAATAAATACGTTTACGGGTACATTTTAATTAAACCATGACTACGACAGTATCCTTAATCTTTACCGTTAATTATTCTTGTTGCGACACCTTTATTTATTTTGAAGATATTATGATCAATCGATACCATATTAAATATCTTCTCTATACGTTGTTGCTGGGTATCTGTTATAAAAACCTGACCAAAGTTATTTTCGCTAACAAGTTGAATTATCTGGGTTACCCTGTTATCATCAAGTTTATCGAAAATATCATCGAACAACAGGATTGGTTTAAAAGTTACCAATCTGCGTGTAAACTCAAATTGTGCAAGTTTAACTGCGATTACAAACGTCTTTTGTTGTCCCTGAGATCCAAACTTTTTCACTGGATACCCGTTTATATGAAAAATCAGATCATCTTTATGTATACCACCTGATGTGTATCTGAGCATTTTGTCTTTTGAAAATGAAGTATCCAGTAACTCACTAAAGGATACTTCTTTGAGTTGAGATATGTAGTCTATACTTACTTTTTCATCTGTACCGGCTAAAAACCTGTAATACTCTTCAAACAGCGGGTTAAATTCTTCAAGAAACTTCTGTCTTTTTTTAAATATCTTTTCACCATGTACTACTAACTTTTCATTCCAAATCCCTAATGCTGTTTGATCATATACTCCGGATTCAAACATGTTTTTAAGTAGCGTATTGCGTTGCAACAGCGATTTATTATAGCTAAGCAGATCGTTAAGATAGACTCTGTCGAACTGTGATATGACACCATCTATGTATTTTCTTCTTAACTCGCTTCCATCATTAATCAGATCACGATCGTAAGGTGAGATCATTACAAGTGGAATCAATCCGATATGATCTGCAAGTCGGTTGTACTTATTGCTATTTAGTTTAAATACTTTTTTATGGTTCCGTTTCTGAACACAACTTACCTTATCAGATGTATTCTCCTGATTATTATAATTACCATGTATCGCAAAGAAATCTCTTTCGTGGTTTATATTTTGAGAATCTACCGAGTTGAAATAACTTTTGCAAAACGAAAGGTAATAAATAGCATCAAGAATATTGGTTTTACCGGAACCATTATTGCCAACAAAACAGTTTAACTTATCACTAAATTCAAACTCAGCGTCATAATAATTTTTGAAATTAGTTAGAGATAGTTTCTGTAAAAACATCAGGATTGTTATGTAAATTAAGTAGTAACTTGAATATCAAAGAAATCTGTTGCCTCTGTATTTTGAAGCTAAAATAAGAATAATAGCAACATGCTGGCTTTAAAAATTCATTGACAGAAAATTCCCGGAGATGTAACTAATTACGGATAAAAAAGAATCAAAAATCGAATTGGTTTATTGCTTCATAAATGAATCCAGATCGAATGCTACAGTGAAGTAATTTGGAGAACCGGCCAGACTATAGGTTACTCTTGAATAATTTATTCTGAATTTGTAAATCCTGACTCCAAATCCCCAGCTAAATCCAACCATAGCCATTCTGTCTTCAATTTTCATTTCCTGACGGCGACGGTAATTGTAACCGGCTCTGAGCGTAAGATTTTTTCCTAAATACAATTCTGTTCCGATAATAATGTGTCTCATGAACTGATCACCAAACTTTGCAAATCCTTTTTTTTCCTTGGCTTCACCGGTAATGGGATCAAATCCATCAGAAGGATTTGCCGGGTCTTCGTAAGTGAGGTCCCATTTCTCAATATGATCGTATATCAATGAGAACCTGAACGGCACATGCTCCAGTCTTTTGGAAATAGTGTATTGCAGATTGAATGGTAATGAACTTCTCTCAGCACCAGGATAATATGTAGTAATCTGGGCACCAATGTTTCTGGCAACCAACGACATTGTTATACCTGATTTTGTATGATATGTTCCGGCAACATCAATTGCCATTCCAAATGAATTATAACTTTCATAGGAAGAGTAAATCAGTTTTGCAGCTGCACCAATGGAGAATAATGAATCGAGTTGCCGTCCCCATCCGATGGTAAATGCCATATCATATGCCCCAAAAGTACCTCCAAGATTGCCGTTTGCATCAGCATAATCAATTTTACCATAATCCATATATTGAAGAGTTCCCATAAAACTACCAACTTTATTGAAACTATTGGCATATTGAATACTACTGTAGTTGGTACCCGTAAAAAAGTTGATATAGTTAAGGGCCATACTATTGTCCATACCAGGGTTTATAAGTGATGGATTTACAAAACCTATATTGACATCATTATCGTTAATTGAAGCTACATTACCACCCAGAGCAGCAATTCTTGCGGAAACAGGTTGTTCAAGGAATTGATAACCAGTAGTTCCCCCAATCTGAGCAAAGTTAATATTGGAAATAAAAAATAGAAATCCGGCTAATAGTATTGATATTTTCTTCACTTACGGTAGTTGTTTAATTCATTGTTTAAACGATAATGGGCAATATTTATTACTTCAAATATTACAATACGTTCTAAAAAAAGCTACAAATATCACAATCTTGATGATAACTGCAAAATAAAGATTGCTTTTCACAACGATATCTGAAGATTAACTAAAAGCAATAAAAGATCTAAAAGCCGGGATACTGATTTAAATGCCTAAATAATTATTTCATCAGTTAGCTTTGGATATTCTTCCGCTGCCCGATATTCCCATATTGATATCCGGTTCACCGGAGTAGATTATTTCTCCGCTACCGTTAATTTTCGCATTTAACTTGTTTAAGGCAAATATGCTTGCATTGCCAGAGCCGTTTATTTTTATATCTGCAGTAAATGAGTTCAGTCCCAGACCCTTGAAATTACCCGATCCGTTTATTACAGCTTTTAGATTTTGGCAGGTACCACTTAGTAAAATGTTTCCTGATCCGTCAATTTTACATTGAATTTGGTTAGAAATCAGGTTTAAGTGAATATTGCCTGATCCGGCTATTTTTAAATCAATATCATTTGCATTCATTGAAACATCAGAATATAAATCTGCACTACCTGAAATAATAACTGATGGAATAGTTGGTAGAGTTAAAGTAATCTCAATATCGCTATTGTCAGCATTACATACGTCACCCTTAAGTACAAGTTTGTTTCTCCTGACTTCTGAAGTAATTGCTCTTTGGTATGATTCCGGTGCAGTGATTGTAAGGTTGTACACATCACCCGGGACTAACCTGATATTAGCAGGTATTTCAACCGATATTTCATTGTACGTTTCCATATCTCTGTTCTCAGTCGTAACAGGACCTTTGGCTTCTACACAGTTGATGTTACAGGATGATATGGAAAACATCGCGATAATAATAATTAGAAAGGATAATTTATTACAGATCATATGATTATTATTTTGGTTCGAATAATTACAAAATTAATGCATTTTGATGTTCAATACATATTTAGTTTATCCATTATGCCACCAATTAATTTTACAACTGTCCATGATATTTTAAATATGTTAAACAAGTATTATAATTGGTATTAGGTTATTTTATCAATTCATAAAGTTATAATGATGATTTATAGTTTATATCTAAAATTACGGTTGAAAAAATATTATATTTGTTTGATCAAAAATTTATTGGCAATTATTGCCATACCTATCCATAATATTAATAAACAAAATTATTAATTAAATGAAAAAATCGACCCTTATAGTAGTTTTATTACTATTGATTACCGGCTTGTCTTTTGCACAGCTTGAAACCAATACTAAAGTTTTGGACAGGTTAAGTCAGGACTATAAACTAAAATCTGATCTCCAAAAACTGGAAGTTGAAGAGTATATAAAAGATAAAGGTATTCTTAAACGAACAGAAACTGACAGCACATTAAGAGAGTTAATGTATATTGATGATAATGGTATTCCACAGTACTACATCACCCACAATGAAAATGCTGCTAAAACTATTTCTACCGATAAAGTTTATTCAGGTGGAGGAGCAGGATTGAGCTTATCAGGAACCGGTGTTACTGTCAGAGAGTGGGATGGAGGTACTGTATTAAGTACTCACCAGGAGTTTGATTCAAGAGTTACAAACGGCGATGCTACAGCTACACATTACCACGCGACACATGTTGCAGGTACGATTATGGCTTCGGGAGTTGTATCTTCTGCAAAGGGAATGTCTTACGCTGCTTCATTGAAAGCATATGACTGGACTGATGACCAGTCTGAGATGTCTTCAGAAGCATCTTCAGGTGCGCTTGTAAGTAACCATTCCTATGGATATGTCAGAGGTTGGGATGACGGAACATGGAACGGAAATCCGGCTGTAAGTACAGCTGAGGATTATTTATTTGGATTTTATGATTCCAACACAAAAGCCTGGGATGATATCGCATATAATGCCCCATATTATTTAATAGTTAAATCTGCCGGAAACGATAGAAATGATACCGGTGATGGTTCATATCCGGATGACGGACCATATGATTGTATCGGACAGAGAGGTGTAGCAAAAAATATACTTACAGTTGGAGCAGTTAATGATATAACAGGAGGCTGGACCCAGGCTTCGGACGTAGTAATGAGTTCTTTCAGTTCATGGGGCCCTGCCGACGATGGTAGAATAAAACCAGATATCGTGGGTAACGGTGTTGGCCTTTATTCAACATATAATACTGGAAATTCTGATTACGCATCGTTGAATGGTACCTCAATGTCAGCTCCTTCAGTTACAGGATCCATAGCGTTATTGATTCAGCACTATGAAAATACAGTTGGTTCGGGAAGTAAGATGAAAGCAGCTACAACCAAAGCCCTGGTTATTCACACTGCTGATGAAGCCGGAACCAGTGATGGCCCTGATTACCAGTTTGGCTGGGGACTTATGAATACACGATCAGCTGCTGATAAAATTACTGAAGACCAGACCACCGATGTAATGATGGAACATTATCTTAAAGATGGTGAGACTTATACAAGGGATATTACAACTACAGGTACAAGCCCCATAAAGGTTACGATTGTTTGGACAGATCCTTCCGGGACACCACCTTCAGCATCTCTGGACCCTGCAGATGTGATGTTGGTAAATGATCTTGATCTTAAAATTACACAGGCATCAAATACATATTATCCCTGGAAACTTGATAAAGATAATCCTTCAAATGCAGCTACACAGGCTTCAGAGAACGATGTGGATAATGTAGAAGTAGTTTATATTTCCTCACCATCAAATTCAACTACTTATACAATAACTGTTGATCATGATGGTAGTTTAAGTGGTGGCGGACAGGCATTTTCCATGATCATCAGTGGAGACATAAGTAATGCTGTTGCTCCAGAAGCTGAGTTTTATGCTGATGATGTTACTCCGGGAGTTGGACAACAGGTGAATATGTATGATGCTACAGCACACATACCCTCATCTTGGCTTTGGTCATTTAACCCTGCTACTGTTACTTATCTTAACGGAACATCTTCTACTTCACAAAACCCTGAGGTAGAGTTTACTGCAGCCGGCACCTATGAAATCAGTCTTTACGCGGCCAATGCTAATGGAAATGATACGGAAACAAAAACAGGATATGTAACTGTTGCATCTGCATCAGGTTATTGTGATGGTTATTCTACAAACCCTTATGGTTATATTAGCAGGGTACAACTTGGAAGTATTGATAAGGTATCAACTTATACCAATACGGGAGGTTCTGATCCAAATGATACTTATTACGAGGATTGGACCGCATTTTCAACTGATCTTGCTTTATCTTCATCAAATTCTATTACAATAACTCTTGGGAGTACAAACTCAGGATTGGATATGGGTATATGGATCGACTGGAACCAGGATGGAGATTTTGATGATACGGATGAAGAAGTACTCTGTGGAATTGATAACGGAGGAGCAGGAACCTACAACATTAATGTTCCGGCAACAGCTTCACTAGGCTCAACCAGGATGAGATTATGGTCAAAATACTATGGCTCCACATGTAGCAGTTGTGGTAGCACATCAAATGGTGAAGTTGAAGATTATTCTGTCAATATTACTGCATCTTCCACAACATGGACAGGAACAACTTCTACTGACTGGGCAACATCAACAAACTGGAGTGGAAATTCAGTACCTTCAGAATCTAATAACGTTACAATACCAGGTTCGCCATCAGGTGGAGTATATCCTGTAATTGGCAGTAGTACTACTGATGCAGCTTGTTATGACCTGACCATCGAATCTGGTGCCTCCCTTTCCGTTGCCGGTTATCTTACTGTAAACGGGACACTTACCAATAGTGCAGGAACAAGTGGTATTGTTATTGAATCAACATCATCATCAAACGGATCATTATTGACAGATACCGATGGCATTAGTGGCACAGTAAAAAGGTATCTTGAGGGAGGAAAATGGCACTTAATTACTGCTCCAGTTAGTGGTGCAACTGCAACTAGTATCTATTTTGGCGGTACTCCCGAAGTTTATTTGAAGTCTTATAATGAAAATGACGACACATGGACCTATATAACTGATGCTTCCGCATCAATGTATTTAGGACAGGGATTCGCAACATGGGTACAAACCGGCAACAATGCGACAGGAAGTTTCTTAGGATCAATGAAAGCCACTGACCTGACACTTACCAGTGCTTCAACACCACCATTGGCATTTACAGATGCAAGTCATGGATATAACCTTATTGGAAATCCATTCCCCTGTGCACTTGACTGGGATCAGGGAGGCTGGACAAGAACCAATATTGATGGAACTGCTTATGTATGGAAAGATGGCAGTAATTATCTTACAAGAAACTTATATGGTCAGGGTAGCCTTACCAACGGTATAATTCCTGTTGGGCAGGGATTCTTTATACAGGCAACATCAGCATCACCATCTGTTACTATTCCTAAACTTGCAAGAGTACACAACGCACAGGCCTACCATGGATCCGAATCGGGAGAAAACGATCCTCCATATGCAATATTCAATGTTATTCATCAGGATCAAAATGATGAACTTTGGGTTACATTTAGTGAAGATGCATCTGATGAATATGATCATGGACGTGATAGCCATAAAAGATTTGGAGATGGTACTGCACCTCAACTTTATATAAACCATAATAATAATAAGTTGAGTATTGCAGCATTTTCTTTGCTAAATAACAGCAGTAGAACACTACCTCTGCATTTTGAAGCAAGAACTAATGGAGAACATGCTTTAGTACTTAATGAACAATTAAATCTTGATGAAGTGGATATAATTCTGGAAGACTTAAAAACCGGTGATATTCAGGATATGAAAGCAGATACTGCCTACGTATTTACTGGTGCAACATATCATAGTAATGATAGGTTCTTACTCCACTTTAACCCTGTTATAACAAATATAATTGACAACCCGGATATGATAGGACTAAAGATCTATTCCTGGGATAAAGCCATTTATATTAAAAATATGCAATCAGGATCAGAACTGACAGATGTTCAGGTACAAATATTTGATATGTATGGCAGACGACTGGATGTTAGAAAAATGGGTAATGCATCTGTCATTAAAATACCTGTTGATGTAAATAGCTCATACCTGATTGTAAAAGTTGTGAGTAATGGAAGTTCTTCAGTAAGTAAAGTATTTGTAAAATAATCCAAAAATCGAATTAAAATGAAGAAAGTAAGATTCATATTATCAATAATTCTTGTACTAACATTTAGTTTATCTTACTCTCAGATGAGAGGCCCCAGTGATCCTGGTGGTGATCCTGAAGTAGGAGGGGATCCACCTTTGGGAGCTCCGATTGGCAATGGTGCTTTTATTTTAATTGGATTAGCAGTTGCCTATGGTGGTAAGAAATTATATAATTTGAGAAGATTGGATATGGAAGAACAGGAAGATGAATAATTCCTGTTCTTCGAAACATATCCTGAGGTGAATATTTTTTTAAATGAAGTTGGTTTAACTGCAATTACGATCATTGGTTGTTTATAAAAATCATGATAGTTAGCGGAAAGTTGAAAGGATATACAAGGTTAAATGAACATAGCCAGGGCAGGTAAAACAAAAACACCTTCACCTGTCAATCTATAATTTTTTTTGAAAAAGTTGTTGTTTGGAAACATTATGATCAGACCAAGTAACATATTCATTATAAATAGAATGATTAATGCAAAGGTTATATCTGATATCTCGATCGAAAACAAATAAATCAATATTGAAACTTCCACAATTGCATGTAAACCAATCAGAAAACTTCTTGTGTTTTCTTTTCCGTAAGCAGTTGAAAATGAGCAGTAACCGTCGCAAATATCATCATCAAAATCAAACCATGAGATCATAATACCCTCTGCCCAGGCAAGTACAAGGATAACCAGTATAATAAAAATTATATGATAGGGAGGGATGCCATTATACCAGATAAGAGGTCCCATTATAATTCCGGTTGTATAAATAATTGCAATTATAATTTCCTTTGGAGTATTGTTTCTGATATTGTTGCCGAACATGTTTATGGCTCCAAAATAAACTATTATAAGTAATAATAAAATAATTCCACCGGTTACAATTTGTTTATCAAGATAAAGTACTGATAAAACAAAAACAATGATAGCTGATAAGGTAGTAAATGTAATTAGCAGGTCCTTATAATGATAGTAGAAGTTATGGCGTTCAATTATTGCTTTACCTCTTTTTTTAAAACTATCAAGGATATGGTCAGTTGAATAAATTACCCATACTGATACAGGCAATACGATCCACCACATTGGGTTTGGGGTAATATTCAATAGTTTTACAATAAAATAACCTGTTGAAACAGACCCTAATACAACATCAAGACTTAAAAACTGTATGATTTCAATAATTTTATAGCTTTTTGTAGGATGTTTCAATTAACAAGGTTTAAAAGTTTGAATTGAATAATCCTTAAAATTATTCAATTCTTAGTTAATAGAAATAAAAAACCTCCCGATTCATAAAAACAGGAGGCTTAAATATGTATTTAAACAATGAACTAGTGTTCTTCGGTGGTACTTTCAATCAAGTATGGATGCTTAATTGGTATTATTGGAATTTTCGAAAGAGAAATTCCAACAACTAAAGCAAACAGACCGAGGGATCCTATAAATGTGCCTATTTCAATTATGGAAATGCCATGTGAATCAACTGTTCCGGGCATAATCGACATATACAGTTCAACCCATTGTCCTATGATCAATACACTAACTGTGAATAACAGCCAATTTGCACTTTTCGCTATTCTGTTCCACATCAGGAAAAAGAACGGGAATGTCCAGTTTAATATTAACTCGGTATAAAACAGTCCTTTATACTCTCCCATTTCACGAGGGATATAATACACTGTTTCTTCCGGAATGTTAGCATACCATATCAAAAGGTATTGCGACAGCCACATATATCCCCATATCAGACTCAGCGCCCAAATATATCTTGAAAAATCATGTAAATGCTTCTTTGTTAGCATGGGAAAATACCCGAGCTTATAAAGAATAATAACAATAGCAGTGATTACAGCAGAACCATGAAAAAATGCCATTATAAATTTCTTCACTACATATATTGTACTGTACCAGTGCGCATCCAACGACATTAGCCAGTCAATCGAAAATAAGGAAAACGACACGGCAAATACAAAAATAAACACCTTGGATGTCATTTCAATTTTACTAAAAAAACCTGTACCGCCTATTTTGTCTTCCTGTAAGGATAGCTTTTTAATCCTTTGTGTCAGAAGTATCCATAATGCAAAAAATACCAGATACCGAATCGCAAAAAACGGAACATTTAAGTAAGGTTCCTTGTGTTGTAGAATCGGATCAGCTGCAACTGCATCTGCATGCGTCCAATGATACAGATCATGTATACCTAAAAACATAATTGCAAACAGAACCATCGACACAATGAAATAATTACTCATTGCCTGTGGAACACGTAGATATGCTGTTGACCATCCTGATTGTGTAACGGCCTGTATTGCAAGCCAAAATGTTGCACCAAGTGCTATCGACAGAAAATAATAATTGTTAAGCAGAAGATTTGCCCATGCTCTTTCCCCGTCTTCGGTAAAAAATCCGATGGCAACTGAAATAAGCCCAACCACGATCATTATGATCATGGCAATTTTAAACTTTCCACTGAGCTGTACTTTTTTATCCATGTTAGATTTGTTTAGAGTTATTATTATTTTACAGTGATCTTATATAGTTTATAATCTTCCATCTCTCCTCAGGAGTTATTTGCGTACCATGTGGTCCCATTAATCCTGATATCGAACCGGCAGTTATAACATAATATATTTCACCATCAGGCTTATTTTTCACATATGCTTCTACCAGTGATGTGGGTTTTGCCGGGAATAGCCCACTTGTGTACAGATGTCCGTCTCCATTACCGGTAGTACCATGACAAATACTACAATATATATTGTACAGCTCCTTTCCGGATGCGATGGTTTTCTCATTACTTTCAACAGGATTTACCATCTGTTGACCGGCAAGTGTCTGGTTTATTGCTCTGTCACCGATAGAAGCTGTTGCATATGGAAATGGCATATTACCTCTTGATACTGTACCCTCAACAGGAAGTTGATTTGTCATGCTATCTCTGAATACGGGATTTGGGGAATAGGCTTTGTAATATTTTGTGTAATACATATCGTACTCACCCATGTAATCATAACCCGGATTATTTTTATCCTTTTTACACGAAGATAAAATTACCAGTGATAGAAAAACCAATGATATATATTTTATGTAGTTCATATTATATGTTTTTCAGCATTTAAAAGCAATTTCTTATTCGAATATTATTCGTAATCAATATCAGATTCATTAACTTCAACTGCACCTGTACCGGATAGTAAGTCTTTTATTCTGGATACCTCATTATCATCCATGGAATCTGTTTTTTCAACAACTATTACAAATTTGTCATCAACGGTACGAGGGTCAGGTAGTGTACTTTCCTTACCAGGATAAAGCTTTTGACGGATGAAAAACGTAAGTGCAGTTAATACAGTGCCTATCAGTATAGTTAATACAAACATTATGATTATAAATGACAAAGTATTCAAAGGTTTTCCTCCGAATTTTAATGGATAGTTTATTACCGATGTCCAGTATAACAACGCAAATGATCCGATACCACCGATTAAACCATAAATAAAGGTGGCATAGGGAAGATTTGTAGTTTGTTTAAGTTTATCCCATATCCCATGAAGTGGAAAAGGAGAAAATACATCTTTAACCTCAATACCTTCTTCCTTTAATTTATCAACAGCATGCATAATATCATGCTCATCATCATAAACTCCCAATATATTAGTCTTCATCAGTGAATGATTTTAAAGTTGTTGTTTCTTTTAGTACACTTTTTACCTCGCTTATTGCTATTGTTGGAATCCACCGGAAGAATGCAATCACACCAAGTACGAAAAGTCCGATCGTGCCTGTGAAAACAGCAAGTTCAGTCCAGGTTGGTTCGTAGGTTGCCCAAGTTGCAGGGAGGAAATCTCTTGATAAAGAGGTAACTACAATTACATAACGCTCAAACCACATTCCTATATTTATAAAAATTGAAATAATAAATACCAGGGTAATATTCTTTCTGATCTTTTTAAACCAGAAAAACTGTGGTATAACTGCGTTACAGATCAACATCGACCAATATGCAAATGTATATTCACCTGTAACCCTGTTTTTAAGGAATGTAAAGAGTTCATATTCGTTTCCTGAATACCAGGCAGTAAATAATTCAATTAAGTATGCAGAACCCATTATCAACGAGATAAATGTAAGTATTCTTGCAATAGCATCCAGGTGCCCGTCAGTTACATAGTCATTGAATTTATATAGTTTGCGTAGAACAATCATAAGGGTAAGAACCATTCCAAAGCCAGAGAAGATTGCACCGATTACGAAATATGGAGGAAAAATAGTAGTATGCCATCCTGGAATAACTGATACAGAAAAGTCCATAGAAACAATTGAGTGAACAGAAACTACCAAAGGTGCTGCTAATCCACCCAATAAAAGTGCAGCTGTTTCAAAACGAAGCCAGCTCTTAGCATTACCTATCCAGCCAAAGCTCATTATTCCATATATTTTCTTTTTGATCTTAGATGCTGCAGTTTCTCTGATCGTAGCAAAATCAGGAATCATTCCAATGTACCAAAACACAAAAGAGGCAGTGAAATAAGTACTGATAGCGACAACATCCCAAAACAGTGGTGAATTAAAGTTGTCCCATAATGGCCCCCTGGTATTCCAGTAAGGAAATATAAAAAAACCATCCCATATACGACCCATATGTATTAATGGGAACAATCCTGCAGCCATAACCGCAAAAATTGTCATGGCCTCGGCAGCCCTGTTGATTGAGGTTCTCCACTTTTGCCTGAGTATCAGAAGGAAAATTGAGAATGCTGTACCGGCATGACCAATTCCAATCCACCAAACAAAATTAATAATAGCCCAACCCCAGGCCACATTATTGTTGAGTCCCCATGTTCCTATTCCTGTGCTGATTGTATTATAAAATCCCCATACTCCCCATATCATGGCTGCTATGGCAAGAAATGCAGTTATATACCACCACTTGGGAGCGGGTGCATTCATTGGTCTAAGAACATCCCGGGTAACCTGTCCGTAGGTTTTGTTTCCTTTTATTAAAATTCCTCTGACTCTGGTATTATACATCTTTTCAGATTTTAATCATTTCAAATTTTCTAAACGTCGTTGTTTCTTACTCTGGTAAGGTAACTTGTTGATGGTAAGGTATGTAAGCCTTCAAGTAAATGATACATTCTTGGATTTTCTGTCTCCTTTTTTACAATACTGTTTTCATCCAGAAGGTTGCCAAACTGGATTGCGTCAGTGGGACAACTTTGCTCACATGCCATTTTAATGTCGCCGTCTTTCAGCTCTCTGTTCTCCATTTTTGCGTTCAACTTACCTTCCTGTATCCTTTGTACACACATTGAACATTTTTCAACGACTCCACGCTGACGCACAATTACATCAGGATTAAGAACCATTTTACCAAGTTCACTATTCATGTTATAATCGAAATTATTGTTGTTTGTGAACTCAAACCAATTGAATCGGCGAACTTTGTAAGGACAGTTATTAATACAGTATCTGGTTCCGATACATCTGTTATATGCCATCTGGTTTAATCCTTCATTGCTATGGTTGGTAGCCGCAACTGGACAAACATTTTCGCAGGGAGCATTATCACAATGCTGACACATAACCGGCATATGGAATACTTCAGGATTGTTTTCATCTTTAGAGTAGTATCTGTCAATGCGCATCCAGTGCATAATCCGGCGATTTTTTACCTGCTCTTTACCAATAACCGGTACGTTATTTTCTGCCTGGCATGCAATAACACAGTTACCACATCCTGTACAACTGGATAGATCTATCGACATTCCCCAATGTAGCCCGTCATAGTCAATTTTACTATAAAGTGATACATTATGCTTTTCGTCGTATGCATGTAATTCATTTCCTGAAGCAGGATCCTGCTTGTATTTAGTGAGGCTTGTTTCCCTTACGATAGGTCTGTCCTCCATGTTATGATGCATTTGAGTTAATGCAAGAGGGTAGGAGCTTCCTGTTTTTTCAATAGTAACTTCATCACCAGAAACAAATCCAAAGGCATTCTGACCAACATTGTTTCCTGCTTTACCTGCTGATACCCGTCCGTAACCAACAGCTATTGAAACAGTTCCCTGTGGTTGTCCGGGTTGTACAAGTATCGGTATTTCAATGTCATTGATCTTAACTACATCTTCCAGTTTAAGATTGTTAGCTTCAGCGTATGAGGGAGATACGGTGAGGTAATTGTCCCATGTAGCTGTTGTAACAGGATCAGGTAATTCCTGTAACCATGGATTATTGGCATATTTACCTATACCCATTCCGATTTTCTGATAAACAAATACTTCAAGCCCCGTTTTAGGTTTGCTTACCGATTTCAGACCTTTTTGCATAAACTCAACAGGGACAGGCTCAGCTAATTCAGCGTGGTAAACACCATCATGTTTTATCTTGTTCCATGAACCATCAAAACTAGCTTCTTCAGAAAGTATGGATTTCCAGTTGTTTTCCATATAGTCTGAAAAATCTTCACTTCTTTCCATCCAATTAAGGAGACAATCCTGGAACTGCCTTGTATTAAAAATAGGACGGATAGTTGGCTGTGTAATACTATAATACCCGGATACCGGTTCTGAATCGTTCCACGATTCAAGGTAATTGTTATCCGGGCAGATATATTCACATAAACCTGCAGTTTCATCCATTGTATCTGCAAATGATATCCTGGTTTTTACTTTATTTAAACCTGAAACGAACTCATCAGATTTGTGATAATCATAAACAGGATTTACGTTATGGAGCAAAATTCCGCCTACTATACCATCATTCATTTCCTGTACCAGCATCTGCATATCTTTGTCACTTCCATTATATAGATTAACAGGTGTATTTATGTCAATTGTAGAATTATAATTTCCTAATATATTGTTGATGGCATTAACAATTAATTGAATATTAAGATCATTTGTTCCGCTAACAATAAGAGATTTTCCCTTATTACTTAACAGATCAGATGCTACCATTTTTATGTCAACAGGTGAATCCGGTGCATTATATAATGAATGTCCTGTAGCTTTGGCAATTTCGTTGTATAAATTAAGTAGTACTATTGATTCTTCCGATGGTCGAATACCATATCTGTAATCAGCGTTGGAACCAGTAAGCGACATGTTGCTTTCAAACTGGTAGCTTCTTGACATAGAAGGGTTAGTTTTGTCAAGTTTTCTGTTCACCGAATATTGCTTTGAGAAAGCAACAGGCATTAACCATGTTCCCAGGTAATCAGCATTAAAACCAACTATAATATTAGCTTTATCAAAAGAATACGATGGAATAACTGCTTTACCAAAATTCATTTCGTTTGCTTTTCTCATTGCAGACATACTGATAGGATCGTAAGAAATCCATTCAACATTAGGGTAGACTTCAATGAACTCTTCAATTAGTTTTTTTGTAGACGGACTTATAACAGTAGACGTTAGCAAAACTACTTTTTGGCCAGACTGGCTTAACCTTTTAATATGTTCTGTAATCTCTTTATCACTGGTATCCCAGGTTATGGGGTTACCATTTTTCATAGGCTCTTTTAATCGCGCATCATCATATAAATTGAGAACCGAAGCCTGAACCCTTGCGTTTGTACCACCTTTTGTTATGGGTGACATTGTATTACCCTCAATTTTAATTGGTCGGTTTTCGCGTGTCTTTACAAGAATACTGCAGAAGTCTGTTCCATCAAAAAAGGTAGATGCATAGTAATTAGCAACGCCCGGTGTTACATCTTCCGGTTGATTCAATAACGGAATAGCTTTTCTTACGGGCATCTGGCAACTTGAAACCAGTGCGACTGCACTAACTGAAAAACCAAGCATTTTAAGAAAATCCCTTCTTGATGATCTCCCATTAATTTCCGACTCATCAAGCCCTTCAATTGAAAATTCAGGTTCCGGTTTATCTTCTGTAATATTTGTATTCTTCTGATTTTTAAAATCTTCGATACTTTGCCAATATAATTTTTCCATGATGTATAGTAAATGGAATTATAATTTCAATAATTGTTAGTAGTGACATTTTGCACATTCGTCACCGCCGATGTTTTGTACGGTAACATTTGGCACCTCACCTGATTTATACTTCTTGTGAAGTTCTGTGTATTGTTCGTAAAACTTGTTAGTTGCAAATTGTACAGCTTCTGTTCTGTGGCACTCAATGCACCAGCCCATGCTTAAGTCCGGTACCTGGATGATCTGATCCATTTTTTCAACTTCTCCATGACATTCCGCGCAATCCACTTTTCCAATATTAACGTGTTGAGCATGGTTAAAATAAACATGGTCAGGCAAATTATAAACCTTTACCCATTCTATTGGTTCATTATTCTCCATTGCTGCATATATCTTTTCTATCTCTTTTGTACCGGTCATTTTTCCTTCTTTTACCTGGTTATGGCAATTCATACATGTGGAAACAGGTGGAATTCCTGCATGCATACTCTTATCAGCAGTAAAATGGCAGTATTTGCAATCAATTTGATTTTGTCCGGCATGTACTTTGTGTGAAAACCAGACCGGCTGATCAGGCTGGTAATATTGTTGTCTTCCCAGTGCTGCTGCCTCAACAAAAACAATTTCGCCAATAATTGCAAGTGATGTGATCATAATAATGTAGTGTATCCATTTGGCTTTAACTACTTTGACTACAATCAGATCGAAAAGACTTACCACAAATAAGATAATCATAATAATAAAAACATAACTCATATTCCTGATACCATCTCTTTTCATTTCTGCAATCAGCATTGCCGAATCTTCAGCTACAGTTTCAGTTGTTTCAGCAGATGTTGGTTCTGTAGCAGCTAATTCACCTTCGGCAAGATTTCCATTGTTTTCAATGTAAAGAAGTATTCCTTTTACCTGCTCATCACTAAGGTTATGTGATGGCATAGGAATCTTATTGTACTCATTAAAAACTTTTACAGCCAGTTCGTCACCAGACTGTATCATAGCTTGAGAGTTTTGAATGAACTCTATCAACCAGGTTTCATCTCTTGTTTCAGTTATACCTTTTAAATCAGGGCCAATTAATTTGCCACCACCAATTGTGTGACAAGCTTTACATTGCTGGAAGTTCTTTTCATCTTCAGCTGTTTGAGCTGTGGAATTAATTGATAACGAAATAAATAGAGAAAGGAATCCACTAATCAGCA